>NZ_JCANWW010000002.1:0-913106 GCF_059553395.1 Williamsia sp. z34
GGGTGTGTTCTTTGAGAACTCGATAGTGTGTCGATGGATTGTTAGTGCCAATTTAGGTGCTGTATGTCTGTCACGGTGACGAAATCCCAGTCTGGGGTTTGGTCGGGTTGGCGGATGTGTGGTGCCGGCATTAGTTAGATAATTTTTTGATCCCATCGCAGGTTTTGAGTCCTGTGGTGGTGTCAGTTTTTGTTTGGTTGGGATTATGAAATCTCTTCAGGACATATTTTTTTGAAACTCGCTCTTCGGAGCGGTTTTGGAAGGTTTTCATGGAGAGTTTGATCCTGGCTCAGGACGAACGCTGGCGGCGTGCTTAACACATGCAAGTCGAACGATGAAGCCAGCTTGCTGGTGGATTAGTGGCGAACGGGTGAGTAACACGTGGGTGATCTGCCCCAAACTTTGGGATAAGCCTGGGAAACTGGGTCTAATACCGAATATGACCACCAGATGCATGTCTGGTGGTGGAAAGCTCCGGCGGTTTGGGATGGGCCCGCGGCCTATCAGCTTGTTGGTGGGGTAATGGCCTACCAAGGCGACGACGGGTAGCCGGCCTGAGAGGGCGACCGGCCACACTGGGACTGAGACACGGCCCAGACTCCTACGGGAGGCAGCAGTGGGGAATATTGCACAATGGGCGCAAGCCTGATGCAGCGACGCCGCGTGAGGGATGACGGCCTTCGGGTTGTAAACCTCTTTCACCAGGGACGAAGCGAAAGTGACGGTACCTGGAGAAGAAGCACCGGCCAACTACGTGCCAGCAGCCGCGGTAATACGTAGGGTGCGAGCGTTGTCCGGAATTACTGGGCGTAAAGAGTTCGTAGGCGGTTTGTCGCGTCGTTCGTGAAAACTTGGGGCTTAACTCCAAGCGTGCGGGCGATACGGGCAGACTTGAGTACTACAGGGGAGACTGGAATTCCTGGTGTAGCGGTGAAATGCGCAGATATCAGGAGGAACACCGGTGGCGAAGGCGGGTCTCTGGGTAGTAACTGACGCTGAGGAACGAAAGCGTGGGTAGCGAACAGGATTAGATACCCTGGTAGTCCACGCCGTAAACGGTGGGTACTAGGTGTGGGTTCCTTTTCACGGGATCCGTGCCGTAGCTAACGCATTAAGTACCCCGCCTGGGGAGTACGGCCGCAAGGCTAAAACTCAAAGGAATTGACGGGGGCCCGCACAAGCGGCGGAGCATGTGGATTAATTCGATGCAACGCGAAGAACCTTACCTGGGTTTGACATACACCAGAAAGCCATAGAGATATGGCCCCCCTTGTGGTTGGTGTACAGGTGGTGCATGGCTGTCGTCAGCTCGTGTCGTGAGATGTTGGGTTAAGTCCCGCAACGAGCGCAACCCTTATCTTATGTTGCCAGCGCGTAATGGCGGGGACTCGTGAGAGACTGCCGGGGTCAACTCGGAGGAAGGTGGGGATGACGTCAAGTCATCATGCCCCTTATGTCCAGGGCTTCACACATGCTACAATGGCCGGTACAGAGGGCTGCGATACCGTGAGGTGGAGCGAATCCCTTAAAGCCGGTCTCAGTTCGGATCGGGGTCTGCAACTCGACCCCGTGAAGTCGGAGTCGCTAGTAATCGCAGATCAGCAACGCTGCGGTGAATACGTTCCCGGGCCTTGTACACACCGCCCGTCACGTCATGAAAGTTGGTAACACCCGAAGCCGGTGGCCCAACCCCTTGTGGGAGGGAGCCGTCGAAGGTGGGATTGGCGATTGGGACGAAGTCGTAACAAGGTAGCCGTACCGGAAGGTGCGGCTGGATCACCTCCTTTCTAAGGAGCAACATAAACCACGCTCTCGTGTGCTGCTTTGTACCAGCACCTCACCGTGCTTTTGCATGGGGTGTGAGTGTGGTGGCCCCGCTTCACTGGCGAATGTTCAGTGGTGGGAGCTCAAATGGGTGAAACACTAACAATGCCGGTCAGCTTTCGTGAGGAAGTGGCGCCGGCGTTTGTGTGGGTGACCACATAAAGCATCGATACACTATTGGGTCCTGAGAGAACACACGTGTTCTTTCTAGGGTTAGACAAGATATCGGCCAGGTTCCGCCTGTTATCAACGATTGCTGAAGAGTGGTTGTTGGGGTGTTGGGGTTGGTTGGTGTGTGTTGTTTGAGAATTGCACAGTGGATGCGAGCATCTTTATTTTTGTTTTGATAAATGTTTGTAAGTGTTTAAGAGCGTACGGTGGATGCCTTGGCACCAGGAGCCGATGAAGGACGTAGGAGGCTGCGATAAGCCTCGGGGAGCTGTCAACCGAGCTGTGATCCGAGGGTGTCCGAATGGGGAAACCCAGCACGAGTGATGTCGTGTTACCCGCATCTGAATATATAGGGTGTGTGGAGGGAACGTGGGGAAGTGAAACATCTCAGTACCCACAGGAAGAGAAAACAACATGTGATTCCGTGAGTAGTGGCGAGCGAAAGCGGATGAGGCTAAACCATGCAGATGTGATACCCGGCAGGGGTTGTCTGTGTGGGGTTGTGGGATCTATTTTGTCGATTCTGCCGGATCGGCCGACAGTAAAAAATTGTTGTGTTAGTCGAAGTGGTCTGGAACGGCCTGCCGTTGAGGGTGAGAGTCCCGTAGACGAAAACGCGACAACTGTTGTAGTAGACACCCAAGTAGCAGCGGGCCCGTGAAATCTGCTGTGAATCTGTCGGGACCACCCGATAAGCCTGAATACTCCCTGGTGACCGATAGCGGACTAGTACCGTGAGGGAAAGGTGAAAAGTACCCCGGGAGGGGAGTGAAATAGTACCTGAAACCGTGCGCTTACAATCCGTCAAAGCCGATGCATCGTTTAGTCGATGGTGGGTGATGGCGTGCCTTTTGAAGAATGAGCCTGCGAGTTAGTGCTCGGTGGCGAGGTTAACCCGTGAGGGGCAGCCGTAGCGAAAGCGAGTCCGAATAGGGCGTATGAGTCGCCGGGTCTAGACCCGAAGCGGAGTGATCTACCCATGGCCAGGTTGAAGCGACGGTAAGACGTCGTGGAGGACCGAACCCACTTCAGTTGAAAATGGAGGGGATGAGCTGTGGGTAGGGGTGAAAGGCCAATCAAACTCCGTGATAGCTGGTTCTCCCCGAAATGCATTTAGGTGCAGCGTCGCATGTTCCTCACTGGAGGTAGAGCTACTGGATGGCCGATGGGCCCTACAAGGTTACTGACGTCAGCCAAACTCCGAATGCCAGTGAGTCAGAGTGCGGCAGTGAGACTGCGGGCGATAAGGTTCGTAGTCGAGAGGGAAACAGCCCAGATCGCCGGCTAAGGCCCCTAAGCGTGTACTAAGTGGAAAAGGATGTGGGGTCGCGAAGACAACCAGGAGGTTGGCTTAGAAGCAGCCACCCTTGAAAGAGTGCGTAATAGCTCACTGGTCAAGTGATCCTGCGCCGACAATGTAGCGGGGCTCAAGTACACCGCCGAAGCCGCGGCACTCACACAATAGCCCGCCTTCTGTTTGCGAACAGTTGGCTAGGTGTGTGGGTGGGTAGGGGAGCGTCCTGCATCCATGGAAGCATCGGAGTGATCCAGGTGTGGAGGGTGTGGGAGTGAGAATGCAGGCATGAGTAGCGAAAGCGAAGTGAGAAACTTCGCCGCCGAATGACCAAGGGTTCCTGGGCCAGGCTAATCCGCCCAGGGTGAGTCGGGACCTAAGGCGAGGCCGACAGGCGTAGTCGATGGACAACGGGTTGATATTCCCGTACCCGTGTAGTCGCGCCCGTGATGAATCAGTTGTACTAACTGTCCAAAAAGTTCTTTTCCACCTTCGGGTGGTCTGGGACCGGCTGCACAGGACCTTAGCTGGTAGTAGTCAAGCGATGGGGTGACGCAGGAAGGTAGTGGGGCCAGTCAGTGGTTGTACTGGTGTAAGCCTGTAGGGCGTGTTCTAGGCAAATCCGGAACACATATAGCCTGAGAGGTGATGCGTAGCCGAATGAGGCGAATTCCATGATCCTATGCTGCCGAGAAAAGCCTCTAGCGAGTGGCGACACGGCCCGTACCCCAAACCAACACAGGTGGTCAGGTAGAGAATACTAAGGCGATCGAGAGAACTGTGGTTAAGGAACTCGGCAAAATGCCCCCGTAACTTCGGGAGAAGGGGGACCATGTCTGGTGATGGAGTTTTCCTCCTGAGCTGGGTGTGGTCGCAGAGACCAGAGAGAAGCGACTGTTTACTAAAAACACAGGTCCGTGCGAAGTCGTAAGACGATGTATACGGACTGACGCCTGCCCGGTGCTGGAAGGTTAAGAGGACCGGTTAATCACTTCGGTGGTGAAGCTGAGAATTTAAGCCCCAGTAAACGGCGGTGGTAACTATAACCATCCTAAGGTAGCGAAATTCCTTGTCGGGTAAGTTCCGACCTGCACGAATGGCGTAACGACTTCTCTGCTGTCTCAACCACAGACTCGGCGAAATTGCATTACGAGTAAAGATGCTCGTTACGCGCGGCAGGACGAAAAGACCCCGGGACCTTCACTATAGCTTGGTATTGTTGTTCGGTTCGGTTTGTGTAGGATAGGTGGGAGACTGTGATACATGCACGCCAGTGTGTGTGGAGTCGTTGTTGAAATACCACTCTGATCGTATTGGACATCTAACTTCGGACCATGATCTGGTTCAGGGACAGTGCCTGGTGGGTAGTTTAACTGGGGCGGTTGCCTCCTAAAATGTAACGGAGGCGCCCAAAGGTTCCCTCAGCCTGGTTGGCAATCAGGTGTTGAGTGTAAGTGCACAAGGGAGCTTGACTGTGAGACGTACATGTCGAGCAGGGACGAAAGTCGGGACTAGTGATCCGGCACCGGCAAGTGGAAGCGGTGTCGCTCAACGGATAAAAGGTACCCCGGGGATAACAGGCTGATCTTCCCCAAGAGTCCATATCGACGGGATGGTTTGGCACCTCGATGTCGGCTCGTCGCATCCTGGGGCTGGAGTAGGTCCCAAGGGTTGGGCTGTTCGCCCATTAAAGCGGCACGCGAGCTGGGTTTAGAACGTCGTGAGACAGTTCGGTCTCTATCCGCCGCGCGCGTAAGAAACTTGAGGAAACCTGTCCCTAGTACGAGAGGACCGGGACGGACGAACCTCTGGTGTGCCAGTTGTCCTACCAAGGGCACCGCTGGTTAGCTACGTTCGGAAGGGATAACCGCTGAAAGCATCTAAGCGGGAAGCCTGTTCCAAGATGAGGTTTCTCACCCTCTTAGCAGGGTTAAGGCCCCCTACAGACCATGGGGTAGATAGGCCAGAACTGGAAGCCCGGTAACGGGTGCAGGTGACTGGTACTAATCGGCCGAGGACTTACAACCAAAACAAGAASACAAKTWTGTCWCGCATCCACTGTGCAATATCTGAAACAACACACAAACAAACAAATGATCAGCACTAATCATTGATTTGATTTGTGACGATGGTTGTTTCACATTGTTACGGCGGCTATAGCGGTAGGGAAACGCCCGGTCCCATTCCGAACCCGGAAGCTAAGCCTACCAGCGCCGATGGTACTGCACCCTAATCAGTGTGGGAGAGTAGGACACCGCCGAACACAATTTGCGAATACCCTGTATCCGATTCCAGCAATGGACTCGAATACAGGGTATTTTGCTATCCCCACACGGTGGGGATGTTTGCTTAGATGAGTCATGGCATCACTGATCGGCGGTCCGTCTCTGGTCGAGTCGTACCTGCAACACATCCATGAAAGTTGCTCGGTCGGCGATGAAGGCGCGCTCGCGGATTACATACCGGAACTCGCCCAGGTCGATCCGTTCCGCTTCGGGTTGTCGTTGGCGCTGCACGACGGATATGTGTATTCGATCGGCGACTCGGGTGTCGGGTTCACCCTCCAATCCGTGTCGAAGCCGCTCACCTACGCACTCGCTTTGACGCACAAGGGTTTTGACGTGGTCGATGCGCGTATCGGCGTCGAACCGTCGGGTGAGGCGTTCAACGAGATAAGTGTCGATTCACAGCGTCGGCCGCGCAACCCGATGATCAACGCGGGTGCGATTCTGTCGGCCTCGCTGCTTCTCGAGATCGAGCCCGATGTGGACACCGCGTTCGCGGAACTGCTCGATTTCTACTCGTCCTGTGCCGGCCGTCAGCTGTCACTTGACACCGAGGTGTACGCCTCCGAGATGCGCAGTGGTGCGCGGAACCGTGCCATCGCGTACATGCTGCAGAGCTTCGGTGCCCTGCAGGCCTCCCCGGAGGACTCGATCGACCTCTACTTCCGTCAGTGCTCGTTGATCGTCACGACCAACGATCTCGCGGCCATCGGGGGCACCCTGGCGAACGGGGGAGTGAACCCACGGACCGGCCGGCGGGTGATGACGCAGAGTGTTGTCCAACGGGTACTGAGCGTGATGACGACGTGTGGAATGTACGACGGGGCCGGCGACTGGGTGACCAGGGTGGGTCTCCCGGCCAAGAGCGGGGTCGGCGGCGGGATCATGGCCGTGCTGCCCGGACAACTCGGTATCGGTGTCTACTCTCCGCTCCTCGACGTGCACGGCAACAGCATCCGTGGTGTCAGCGCCTGCAAGCGGCTCTCTTCCGACCTGGGGCTCCACATGTTCAACGTCGCGAGGGAGAGCAGGTCCGCGGTTCGCTCGTTCCGGAACGCCGAGGAGTTCGAGGTCGCCACCGACCGCAATGAGTTCGAAAGGCACTTCCTCAGGGGCAAGCGCGATCGCATCAGGATCTACGAACTGCAAGGCGACCTCACGTTCTCCGGCACCGAGAGCGTGCTCCGACGTATTCGGTCGGCGGCCCAGGAGTTCGACGTGGTGATCCTGGACATGAGTCGAGTCGATCAGGTCGACGCCGTATCGAGAACGATGTTCCTCGGTGCCAGCAAGAACCTCGAGAACGTGGAACGCACTGCGGTGGTGGTCGATCCGGACGGCGTCGTGCTGCGACGGCACGCTCATGAGGCCCAGCGAGCCCCGCAGCTCGACTACGTCGTCAAGTCGATGGCCGAGGCGCTGGCCGAGGCCGAAGACTTCTTGCTGAAGATCGCGATCGAGAAGCCTTAGTCAGGCAAGTGCGCACGCCCGGTCAGTTCTGGGCGGCGTCGTGCGCGGTGAGCAGCGTCAGAGCCGCCAGGGTCTGGGCGTCGCAGATCTGGCCGGATGCCACCGCGGCCCAGAGTTCGGCAACCGACCACCACCGGGCATCCATGTCTTGTTCTTCGTGCTCGCGTTGCGTCACGCCGACCTCGAGGTCCTCTGCGAGGAACACCGCTTGTCGCTGACTGCTGAAACCGGGTGCCACGTCGACCGTGCCGATGTGGGTGAGCGACCCGGCACTCAGACCGGTTTCTTCGGCGAGCTCGCGGACCGCAAGTGTCTGCGCCGGAATCACCTGGCGGTCCGGCGCCGTGCCCGCCGGGAACTCCCATCGTCGCGCATCGACCGCGTAGCGGAACTGTTCGACCAGGAAGACCCGACCCTCCTCGCGGGGGATGACGATGACTCCCTCCGGCTTGTCGACCACGCTGTAGATCCCACCGCTGCCGTCGGAGCGCACGATCTTGTCCTCTCGCAGGGACAACCACGGATTGGCATATATCTCGGCTGAAGACACTCGCTTGATCGACACCACATCAGAATATGGCCGGCGCACGGCACGGGGGCGACGCGCATCGCGGCCACGGGCCTAAGGTGGTCTCGTGCGTCTTGTTATTGCCGAATGCCAGGTCGACTACGTCGGACGGCTCACCGCCCATCTGCCCAAAGCTCGCCGACTGCTGTTGATCAAATCCGATGGTTCGGTCAGTGTGCATGCCGACGATCGTGCCTACAAGCCGCTGAACTGGATGAGCCCGCCGTGCTGGCTGGTGGAGACGACTCCGGAAACGCCTGATGGGCCGCAACTCTGGGTGGTGACGAACAAGGCCGGCGAAGAACTCCAGATCACGATCACGAACATCGAGCATGATTCGAGCCACGAACTCGGCGTCGATCCGGGCCTGGTCAAGGACGGTGTCGAGGCACATCTGCAGGAGTTGCTGGCCGAACACGTCGAGACACTCGGTCCCGGCTATTCGCTGGTGCGCCGGGAGTACATGACCGCGATCGGTCCCGTCGACCTGCTGTGCCGGGATGCAGACGGCTCGTCGGTTGCGGTGGAGATCAAACGACGCGGCGAGATCGATGGCGTCGAGCAGCTGACGCGCTACCTGGAGCTGATGAACCGGGATCCGCTGCTGGCGCCGGTGCAGGGTGTCTTCGCGGCCCAGCAGATCAAGCCGCAGGCCAAGACGCTCGCCAACGATCGCGGTATCCGCTGCGTGATTCTCGACTACGACAAGCTTCGGGGGACCGAGAGCACCGAGTTCCGGCTGTTCTGAGATATCGACGGGTGTGATGGAACGGATCGAGTCCGGCCCCGGCGGCGACGACTACTACGTCCGGCCGATTGCCGGCCAGCGCGCCACGAAGATCTACCGGTGCCCGGGCTGCAATCAGTCCATCGCGGTAGGTGTTCCGCATGTGGTGGCCTGGCCGGTGGACGATTACGGCATGGACGGGTTCACTGGCGGCGCGTCCTATCTTGATGATCGCCGCCATTGGCACACCGGGTGCTGGCGTCGCGGCACGCGCGGCACCCGCCGTGCACGACGCTGAACGTCGCCGGTTTACCGGTACGACGTACTGACCCGGTCCGGGGTGTCCGTCTCGTCCGCTGATTCGAGATCGGTCGACTCGTCGAGTGTTGAGTGGTCGGCGGTTTCGGGATCAACGGCATCGCCGGCGGGGGACGACGACGGTTCATCGAGACGTGCGTTGTCGGAGAGCTCTTTGTTCAGCAGTCCGGTGGTGTTCGGATCGAGTAATTCGGGCTCGTTCTCCACCTCGGCGAGCAGCTGGGGGACGTCGTCGAGCTGGTTGCGGATCTCGGCGAGCTGGGACAGCATCCGGCTCCGCAGCGCGCGCACCTGCTCGGTGACTTCTTGTGAGCGCGTGACTCTTTCGGTTGCCGCGGACGCTGCACGCTGCCGCAGACTCTCGGCTTCGGCGTGTGCGTTCTCGAGCAGTTCGCGAGCTTCGTTCTTGCTGTCGGTCTCGAGTTTGGCCGCTGCCTCGACGGCTTCGGTCCGGCGGGCGGCCATCGTGATGTCGAAGTCCTGCTGAATCCGTTCCCGGTTGGCCTGTGCCCGGGCGTCGAGCTCTTCTGCCTGCGCCTTCGCCTCGGCGATGATGCGCTGCGCCTCGTTGCGGGCCGCGATCATCGTGGCCTCGTGTTCGGCGGCCATCGCCTCGCGGCGGTTCTCGATTTCCTCGACCTTGCGCGCGATCTCCTCGCGGTGCTGCGCGACCTCCTGGCGGGCGATCGAAAGTACTTCCGCAGCTTCGGCTTCGGACTGTGCCCGGATCTCCGAGGCTTCGTCGGAGGCCAGGCGCAGCATGCTGGAGACGCGCTCGCTCATCCCCTGGACGGTGGTCGGCGGAACGGACAACCGATTGACCTCGCGGCGGAGCTCGTCGATGTTGTCGCGGGCGATCTCGAGGTTCTCGGCGAGTTCCCGGGCATTGGCTGTGGCGGCGTCGCGGTCGGCGGCGATGACCCGCATCTCCGCGTCGAAGCGACGGAAGAACTCGGTGACCTGATCCCGGTCGTAACCACGCATGACCGTGGCAAACGGCAGGCCGCTGGCAGATGTGGCCTCGTTGATTGGCATGGGTGAGATTTTACGCTGTGTTGTCACCGGTACCGGCGGTGAACACGGTGTGCGCCACAGGAGTTACCAGGCTGCAACCCGTGCCCACCATCCGGTCGGCTCTCACGAGCGCGATCGTCAGTGCGTGGCGGCCGGTTCCACCAGTTCGAGGAGGACACCACCGGCGTCCTTGGGATGGATGAAGTTGATCCTCGAGTTCGCGGTGCCGCGGCGCGGCTCGGTGTACAGCACCCGCAGACCGTTGGCGACCAGACGGCGGGTGACCTCCTCGATGTCGGTGACCCGGACCGCCATCTGCTGCAGTCCGGGACCGTTGCGGTCGATGAACTTGGCGATGGTCGACGTCTCGTCGATCGGCGAGAGCAGCTGGATCAGGGCGTGCGTCTTGTCGGCACCTGCCGGACCCACCATCGCCTCGACCACGCCCTGGGCGGCGTTGGTCTCCTGGTGCAGGGTCACCAGGCCCAGGTTGTCGAGGTACCAGGCCTTGGCGGCCTCGAGATCGGGCACTGCGATCCCGACGTGATCGACCGCGGTGACTAGCTCTCCGATGGTGGCCATGGCCACTGACTGGGGGTTCTGTTCAGATGTGCTCATGGCATAAAGGTAACCTCGGGGTTAGTTGAGCGACGATTCAGCCAGCTTTCAGAGAGGTCAGAACAGATGACAACGTCGGTAATAGTGTCCGGAGCACGTACCCCGATCGGCCGATTGATGGGTTCGCTCAAGGATTTCAGCGCGGTGGATCTCGGCGCGATCGCCATCCGCGGGGCCCTGGAGAAGGGCAACGTCCCTGCCTCTGAGGTCGAATACGTCATCATGGGACAGGTTCTCGGTGCCGGTGCAGGCCAGATGCCCGCCAAGCAGACCGCGGTCAAGGCCGGTATCGGCTGGGATGTCCCCGCTCTTTCGATCAACAAGATGTGCCTGTCGGGCATCGACGCGATCGCGCTGGCCGATCAGCTCATCCGCGCAGGTGAGTTCGAGTGTGTGGTCGCCGGTGGTCAGGAATCGATGACCCAGGCGCCGCACATCCTGCAGGGCAGCCGCAGCGGCTTCAAATACGGCAACACCGAACTGGTCGATCACATGGCCTATGACGGCCTGCACGATCCGTTCACCGATCAGCCGATGGGTGCGCTCACCGAGCAGCAGAACGACGTCGAGAAGTTCACCCGCGAGCAGCAGGACGAGTACGCGGCGCAGTCGAACCAGCGGGCCGCCATCGCGTGGAAGAACGGCGTGTACGACGACGAGGTCGTGCCGGTGCCGATCCCGCAGCGCAAGGGCGATCCGGTCCTGTTCGCCGAGGATGAGGGCATCCGCGCCGACACCACCGTTGATTCCCTCGGTCGTCTGCGCCCGGCCTTCCGCAAGGACGGAACCATCACCGCCGGCAACTCCTCGCAGATCTCCGACGGCGCCGCCGCCGTCATCGTGATGAGCAAGGAGAAGGCGCAGGCGCTCGGACTCGACTGGATCGCCGAGATCGGCGCGCACGGTGTTGTCGCCGGACCCGACTCGACCCTGCAGCACCAGCCGGCCAACGCCATCCGCAAGGCTGCCTCGAAGGCCGGGATCGACCCCGCCGGATTCGACCTCTACGAGATCAACGAAGCATTCTCGGCGGTCGGCCTGGCCTCGACCAAGGAACTCGGTGTCTCGCAGGACAAGGTCAACGTCAACGGTGGTGCCATCGCGATCGGTCACCCGATCGGTGCCTCCGGTGCGCGTATCACGCTGCATCTGGCCCTGGAGCTCGCCCGTCGCGGAGGTGGCACCGGTGTGGCCGCCCTCTGCGGCGCCGGTGGACAGGGTGATGCGCTCATAATCTCAGTACCCAAGAAGTGAAAGTGACCGAAAATTGATTTCTGCAAAACTCACCGCCCAGATCTTCCGAGTAGTGGCGATTGCCGAGGCCGTGACCTGGCTGGCGCTGCTGATCGCGATGTTCTTCAAGTGGGTGCTCGGCCATGAAGAAGCCATCGCGATCCCGGGCATGACCCACGGCATCGTGTTCATGGTGTACCTCGTGGTCTCGCTGTTCACCGCGTGGCGCCTGAAGTGGAACCTGTTCACCGCCGGTCTCGCGCTGCTGGCGAGCATTCCGCCGTTCGGCACCGTGGTCTTCGAGGTGTGGGCGAAGCGCAAGGGCCTGCTCGACGGAACCGAAGCACCGTCGAAGGTTGCAACAGCCTGACATCACCAACCGAAACCGCCATCGCGCACCCGAATCTTCGGGTGCGGGTGGCGGTTTCGTGCATCTTCGGACTCAACGGGCTGTTGGCCGCCATGTGGGTGGCCCACATCCCGGTGATCGGGGACCGAACCGGCGTCAGCCATGCCACCCTCGGCGGCCTGCTGCTGGCGATCGGCGGGGCGGCCCTGGTCGCGATGCAACTGGTGGGCCCGTTGACCGACCGCATCGGATCCAAGTGGCCCACGGTCATCAGCGCGACCGGCCTGTCGCTGGCGATCCTGTTGCCTGGCCTGGCAACCGGCACGATGTCGCTGGCCGCGGCTCTCGTCACGTTCGGCTTCTTCAACGGCGCGCTCGACGTCTCGATGAACACCCAGGCCGTGCTGTGTGAACGCACGTACAAGCGGCCGATCATGTCGTCGTTCCACGGATACTTCTCGGTGGGTGGGCTGGTCGGCGCGGGAATCGTGGCCGCCGGTCTTGCGCTCGACGTGCCCCTCATGGCGGTGCTGGGGACGTTCTGCGCAGTGGGATTGATCAGCGTTGCCGTCCTGTCCGGTGATCTGTTCACCGGCCGGGCGGGCGACGAGGTGGCAACCCCTGAGCGGGCCGCAACCGGGGTGGCCGTCGAGGACGTCGGGGAGAACGAACCTCGGCCCTGGGGCCGGATCGCGCTGCTCGCCCTGGTGGCGTTCATGCTCATGCTGGCCGAGGGCGTCGCCTACGACTGGAGTGCGCTCTACATC
Source organism: Williamsia sp. z34 (assembly GCF_059553395.1). Classification (NCBI taxonomy): domain Bacteria; kingdom Bacillati; phylum Actinomycetota; class Actinomycetes; order Mycobacteriales; family Nocardiaceae; genus Williamsia; species Williamsia sp. z34. The sequence continues at coordinate 12,639 of NZ_JCANWW010000002.1, forward strand.
GTCGAGAGGTATGACGCCTCCGACGCTCTGGGCGCCGTTGCGTTCGGCGCATTCAGTGCCACGATGGTGATCTTCCGATTCTCCGCCGACGCGGTGAGCGCCCGGTTCGGCCCGGTCGCCGTCGTGCGCGGTGGGGCAGCCGTCGCCGTCGGCGGGATGGCGTTGGCGATCTGCGCTCCCAGTGCACCGTGGAGCATCGTCGGGTGGGCGGTGTTCGGGCTCGGCATCGCGGGCGGGGTTCCGCAGCTGTTCACCGCGGCCGGAAACGTCACGACGGCGTCGAGCGGCCAGATCATCTCGGTGGTTGTCGGCTTCGGGTATGTCGGGATGCTGGCGGGCCCGGCCGTCATCGGACCGATCGGTCAGTGGTTCTCTCTCGGGAGTGCGTTGTGGTTTGCGGTCGCCGGGTTGGTGATCGCCATCGTTTTCGCGCCGGTGGTCCGGCCCCGCACAACCGGACCCCGGCACCACTGCTCCGATGACCGTGCCAAACTGGAGTAATGACCAGACCGCAACAAAGTCAGCAGGCGGCTGCCCGTGCGGCAGCGGCGATGTCAGGCGCCGTGGACCTTTCAGGTCTCAAAGAGCGCGCCGAGGCGCAACGCGCACAAGCAAATCGGCCGGCACCGCCGCCGGGAGCCGCACCCCCGTCGGCTCCGGCCGGGGGAGCCGGGTTCCCCGCCGTCTACGACGTCACCGAGGAAACCTTCGAGTCCGAGGTCGTCGCCCGGTCCTCGCAGGTGCTGGTCGTCGTCGACCTGTGGGCAACCTGGTGTGGTCCTTGTAAGCAACTGTCACCGACGTTGGAGCGGATGGCCGCCGAGTCCGGTGGCGCCTGGGTGCTCGCGAAGGTCGACGTCGACGCCAATCCGCGCATCGCGCAGTTGTTCGGCGTGCAGTCCGTTCCGACCGTGGTCGCGATCATCGGCGGTCAGCCGGTGTCGGCGTTCGCCGGTGCACAGCCCGCCGCACAGATCCAGGGCTGGATCGACGACGTCATGAGTCAGCACGGCGCCGGCCTCACCGGTGCGCCCGCTGCGGGCGGTGCGGATGCCGAGGAACCCGTCGACCCGCGGATGGCGGCGGCCGAGGACAAACTCAACGATGGCGACATCGAGGGGGCCCTGGCCGACTACAAAGAGATCGCTGCCGCCGAGCCGAACAACATCGAGGCCGCCTCCCTGGTCCGCAACCTGACGTTTGTCGCGCGGGCCCAGTCCCACGATCCGGCAGAGCTCGCCGACGCATCGCCCGACGATCTCGAGAAGCAACTGGCCGCCGCCGACGTGGAACTGCTCAATCAGCAGCCCGAGGCCGCATTCGACCGGATCGTCAAAGTCGTTGCCAGGACTGCCGGCGACGACCGCGCCGCCGCTCGGGCCCGGCTCCTCGAACTCTTCGAACTGTTCGACCCGGCCGAACCCTTTGTGGTCGCGGCGCGGCGCAAGCTCGCGACCGCCCTGTACTGATGACCGCCCTGTACTGATGACCGCGCTGTACTGATCGGGTCTCACGGGTCGTAGCGGGAGCAACCACTGTCGGTGTCGAAGTAGCCGGCCGAGAACGCTGCGATCCGGGAGAACCCGCTCGGAAGTGATCGGCCGGCCACGTCACTGGCCACGGCGCCGCTGACCAGAAGACCGGACACCAGCTCGTCGAGGTCACCGCCGCGCAGGGTGAAGGTGCCGGAGTCTGCGGTCGACCGGGCCCACTGCCCGGTGGCGCAGGCCGCCCGGGCCGCGGAGACCGGCTGGTCGATCACCTGACCGCGGGCCTGCTGGGCCGCGATCGAGTAGCGGGATGCCACCAACGAGTAGGCGCTGAAATCGCCGGCGATGTAGCTCGGCAGGCCAGGGGGTCCGCTGGTGCCGTTGTCGGCGATCGACGCCAGCTCCGACGAATCCATCGACAGCGAATTGGTCGCCGGGCAAAACGCCACCGGTGGCGTGGTGGCCACGGTGTCGACGCCGGGACACCGGGTGTCCAGGGTTTCGGTGTCGACGGCAGGCCGGACGTCGGGCGGCAGGGCGAAGAACTCTTCGAGCGATGAGATCACCGAGTCCAGCCCGCCGGCGCTGAACCGGGTGTTGTCGATGCTGCCGGCATTGTCGAAGCGCGGCGGCATCGCATCGCGCATGTCGTCGATGCTGATCTCATCGATGGCCCCGCACCTGTCCGGCCCGTTGCCGAATCCGGTTTCGAATGCACGGGCCCGCTCGAACGCGGTGCCGTGATCGGATTGCCCACGTTCGCTGTCCCGGGCCGAGATCAGCGCGGCGACAGCGGTATTGAGCCCGTCGGCGGTGTTGATCTGCAGGTACTCGCCCTTGTCCTCGGCGATCCATCGGATGAAGTTGCCCGAGAGGCAGTCTGCTTGCTGCTCACTGACGATCGGGGAGGCGTCTTTGTCGATGCCGGCGATCATCTGCACGTAATGGCCGTACTCGTGGGCGATGACCGTCACCGGGGCCATCGGCCCGAACTCGTCGAGCAGGGCCGGCATCAGAACGCCACGGTCCCAGCCGATCTGGTCCCGAGGTGGGCAGAAGGCGGCATTGACGTGACCATAGGTCGAGTCGCCGCAGAAGGTCACCGATGCGCTTCGGGGAGCCTCGGCATCCCAGGACACGAAGCCCAGACCGGTTTTGAACTCATCGCCGAACGCGGGCTCGAACGCCTCTTTCCAGTACTTCTCGAGATCGAGCAGGGCCGCGGCCATCAGGGTGTCGATCTCACCGGAATCCGCGTTGTCGATGTCGAGAACCGGATCGCCGGCGCCTTCGCGCAAACCGGTGGGTCCGTCGCTGACCGTGAGGCCGGCAACGGTGAACGGGTCGGAGTACACCGACACCGGATCGCCGTCGACCACGACCTGCTCTTCGCGGCCGGCGCAACCGGACGACACCACCAGGCAGACACCGACCAGCCCGCTGATCCACGATATTCGTCGTGTGTTCACCGAAGTGCCCTCGCCGCCGCTAGGCCGGCGCGATCCAGATGGCTCCGTTGGCGGGCAACGTCAGCCGGGCACACGCGGGACGGCCGTGCCAGGCTTCACTGTGTGCGGTCACCTGCCCGAGATTACCGGCGCCGGTTCCGCCGTACGCCGGTGCATCTGTGTTGAGGATTTCGTTCCACGCCCCGGCGACCGGAAGGCCCACGCGGTAGTCGGTGCGGGTGGTGCCGGAGAAATTGAAGATGCAGGCCACCACGGAACCGTCCGACCCCCATCGCAGGAAACTGATGATGTTGCCCGCGGTGTCGTTGGCGTCGATCCAGGAATAGCCGCTGGGTGTGATGTCCTGGCTGTAAAGGGCCGGGCGCCGACGGTATGTGCTGTTCAGGTCGGCGACGAGCGACTGGACACCCGCGTGCAGCTCGCCCTCCCAGCCTTCGAGCTGCTCCCACGACAGACTGCGGCTCTCGGACCATTCCGGGGTCTGGGCGAACTCCTGGCCCATGAAGAGCAACTGCTTGCCGGGATGGGCCCACATGTAGGCGAGTAGTGCGCGGACTCCGGCGGCCTTGGTCTGTGAATCACCCGGCATCCGCGTCCACAGTGTGCCCTTGCCGTGCACGACCTCGTCGTGGCTGATGGGCAGGACGAAGTTCTCGCTCCAGGCGTACATCAGGGAGAACGTGATCTCGTGGTGATGGAAGCTGCGGTGGATCTGATCACGCCCGAGATAACCGAGGGTGTCGTGCATCCAGCCCATGTTCCACTTCATGGTGAAGCCGAGTCCGCCCAGGTTGGTGTCTCGGGTCACGCCCGGCCATGATGTCGATTCCTCGGCGATCGTCACGACACCGGGGTGGTGTTTGTGGACGGTCGCGTTCATCTCCTGCAGGAACTGCACGGCCTCGAGGTTCTCGCGACCCCCGTGGATGTTGGGGGACCAGCCGCCGTCCGGACGGGAGTAATCGAGGTAGAGCATCGAGGCGACGGCGTCGACCCGCAGTCCGTCGATGTGGAACTCGTCGAACCAGTAGAGCGCGTTGGCAACCAGGAAGTTGCGGACCTCGGGTCGACCGAAGTCGAAAACGTAAGTGCCCCAGTCCAATTGCTCACCGCGCTGCGGATCACCGTGTTCGTAGAGGGGCGTGCCGTCGAAACGGGCAAGGGCCCAGGCGTCTTTGGGGAAGTGCGCCGGTACCCAATCGACGAGGACGCCGATCCCGAGCTCGTGCAGCCGGTCGACGAAGAAGCGGAAGTCGTCGGGCGTGCCGAAACGCGAGGTCGGAGCGTAGTACGAGGTGACCTGGTAACCCCACGATCCACCAAAGGGGTGCTCGGACACCGGCAGCAGCTCGACATGGGTGAAGCCGAGTTCGCTGACGTACGCACCGAGCTCGTCCGCGAGTTCGCGATACCCCAGACCCTGGCGCCACGACCCGAGATGTACCTCGTACACGCTCATCGGCTCGGTCAGCGCGTCCAGCTTCTCGCGGCGGTCCACCCACTCGGCATCGGTCCACTCGAACGACGTCTCGGGGATGATCGAGGCGGTGGCCGGCGGGACCTCGGCGGCCCGCGCCATCGGATCGGCCTTCTCCCGGACGACACCGTCGTTGCCGGTGATCCGGTATTTGTACGTGGTGCCCGGACCGATATGGGGCACGAACACTTCCCAGACCCCGGACGAACCGAGGCTGCGCATCGGTGCCGTATGCCCCCGCCAGCCGTCGAAACTGCCGATGACGGTCACGCCCTGGGCATTGGGCGCCCACACCGCGAAGCTGGTGCCGTCGACATCTCCGTCCGGCGTCGAGTACAGCCGCGACTGCGGGCCGAGGATTTCCCACAGTCGTTCGTGCCTGCCCTCGGTGAACAGATGGATGTCGAGCTCGCCGAGGCTGGGAAGGAATCGGTAGCCGTCGGCGACGACGAACTCGCGGGGGGTGCCGGTCGTGTCCTGATACGTGACGCGGTACCGGTAGTCGGTCAGCTCGGCGATCGGGATGGTGGCGACGAACAGGCCTGAATCCTGGTACGCGAGTGGGTAGTCGACGCCGCCGATCACAGCGCTCACCGAGACCGCATCAGGCTTGAGGGTGCGCAGGATCGTGTACTCGCCCGATGGATGGGCGCCGAGAACGCCGTGCGGGTTGTGGTGTGTACCGGACAGGAGCCTGTCGAGTTCTGACTTCTCGAGGGTGGCGTCGGGTGCGGTGTTGGACGATGTGGTCATGAGGGAGTCCTGAACGCGAGTGCGCTGCGCGCCGCCTCTGGCATGGGCGGGAGTGCAACGATGTGGGCAACGGAACGCCATGGTTCGAGCCGGACATAGTTGGCCTGGCCCCAGTGGAAGCTTTCGCCGGTCACTTCATCGATACCGCTGAAGCGGTCGTGCCAGTTGTAGCCGAGTGAGGGCATGTCCAGCCACACGGTTGATTCCTGGGCGGCGAACGGGTCGAGGTTGATGACCACGACCACGGTGTCGCCGGTGTGCGGGTCGAATTTCGAGAACGCGATGAGTGCGTCGTTGTCGATGTGATGGAACTTCAGGTACCGCAATTGCTGCAGCGCCGGGTGGCGCCTGCGGATCTCGTTGAGTGAGCGAATCCAGCCCTCGAGCGATTCGCCACGGCTGGCCGCCCCCTTGTAGTCACGGGGCCGCAGCTGATATTTCTCCGAGTCCAGATACTCTTCGCTGCCCTCGCGGACGGCCTGGTGCTCGAACAACTCGTACCCGCTGTAGACACCCCACGTGGGGGACAGGGTGGCTGCCAGGGCCGCGCGCAGCGCGAACATCGCCGGGCCGCCGTGTTGCAGGCTCTCGTGCAGGATGTCCGGGGTGTTGACGAACAGGTTGGGCCTGCAGACGTCTGCCTTGGCAGCGATCTCGTTCCCGAACTCGGTGAGCTCCCACTTGGCGGTCCGCCAGGTGAAATACGTGTAGGACTGCGTGAACCCCAGCTTGGCCAGACCGTACAGCCGGGCGGGCCGGGTGAAGGCCTCGGCGAGGAACAGCACGTCGGGGTCGCGTTTCTTGACCTCGATGATGAGCCACTCCCAGAAATCCGGCGGCTTCGTGTGCGGGTTGTCGACCCGAAAGATCTTGACGCCCTGCTTGACCCAGTGCAGCACGACCTTCAGTACGCCGCGGAAGATCCCGTTGCGGTCGTCATCGAAGTTGAGCGGGTAGATGTCCTGGTACTTCTTCGGCGGATTCTCCGCGTACCGGATCGTCCCGTCGGGTTCGATGGTGAACCAGTCGGGATGTTCGGTGGTCCAGGGATGGTCGGGCGCGCATTGCAGTGCGAGGTCGATCGCGACCTCCATGCCGAGTTCCTCGGTGCGCTGGCGGAAATAGTGGAAGTCGTCGAGCGTGCCCAGACGTGGGTGGATGGCGTCGTGACCACCGTCGGCCGAACCGATTGCCCACGGGGAGCCGACATCGTCGGGTCCGGCGGTGACGGAGTTGTTGGGCCCCTTGCGGTTCACCTCGCCGATCGGATGGATCGGTGGCAGATAGACCACGTCGAAGCCCATGTCTGCGATGCGGGGCAGATCTTCGGCGGCGGTCAGGAACGTGCCGTGAACCGGATGGCCCTCGTTGTCCCAGCCTCCGGTGGACCGGGGGAACATCTCGTACCAGGATCCGAACAGCGCACGGACCCGGTCGACCCAGATGCGGTGGGTCCGGCTCTTGGTGACCAGTTCGCGGACCGGGTAGTCGATCAGCAGGGTACTGACCTGCTCCGAGAGCGCCGGCGCGACGCGCACCGCGAGAACCGCCCGCTGGTCGCGCAGGACGGCGATGGCGCCGGTCAGCAACTCGCGGTCATCGGACGGAACGAGTGGGATCGCCTTTTCGAGCAGCTGCGCACCGCGCTCGATGTCGTTGGCGAGTTCGGAAGCGCCCTGACCGGCGGCGAGTTTCTTGTCCATGGCGTCGCGCCAGGTCGCGAACGGGTCGCTCCAGGCATCGATCCGGAAGGACCAATAGCCGACGGCATCCGGCGTGAACAGCGCGTTGAACGTGTCGGGCTCCGCGCCCGGCGACATCCGGATGTCGAGGTTCGCGCTCCGTGCCGGACCATCGACATGCAATGTGGCGGCGACGGCGTCGTGGCCTTCCCTCCAGACCGTTGCGCTTACGGGGACGGTCTCTCCGACAACCGCTTTCGCGGAGAACTGACCTGAGGAGACCACGGGGGCTATGTCATCGATCCCGATGCGCCCTATCACCTTCTGCGCCACCTTTCCAGGTTCTCGAGGGGTTCTGCTCTGTCATCGCTGTCGGTTCCACCGTATGCGACCGCGGCCGGTTCGGCGCGCGCTCGAGCGGCTCAGGCCTTGGTGTCGCCGCGCAATCTGCTCAGCGCTCCGCGGACCAACTGCGCATCCGAGGTTCGCCAGAAGGGTGGCAACGACGCCAGTAAGTAGTTGCCATATCGGGCCGTTGCCAAACGTGAGTCGAGGACGGCCACCACGCCGCGGTCCGAGGTGGACCGCAACAAACGGCCGGTGCCCTGGGCCAACAGCAGTGCGGCATGGCCGGCGGCGATGGCCATGAAACCGTTGCCGCCGCGGGCCTCGACCGCCTGTTGGCGCGCCAACAGCAGGGGATCGTCGGGGCGCGGGAACGGGATGCGATCGATGAGAACCAGATTCAGCGACGGGCCCGGGACGTCGACGCCCTGCCACAACGACAGGGTGCCGAACAGGCATGTGCTCTCATCGGCCGCGAACTCTTTGACCAGCGCACCGGTGGCACCTTCACCCTGGCACAGCACGGGTAGATCGATGCGGGCCCGCACGGCCTCGGCAGCCGCCTTGGCTGCGCGCATCGACGAGAAGAGACCGAGCGTACGGCCGCCGGCCGCGGTGATGAGTTCGACCATCTCATCGATGATGCGGGGCGAGAGCCCGTCCCGGCCCGGGGCGGGCAGGTGGCGGGCCACATAGAGGATGGCGGCCTTCTGATGGTCGAACGGCGAACCCACATCGACACCGTTCCAGGTGATCTTCTTCTTGTCGGATGGCGGCGGCTTACCGATGGCGGTGATGCTCTGCGCCGACTTGGTCGCCTGGGTCTGCGGTTCCGAGTCGTCGTCCGACCGCGGGCGATGCGGCGGCAGACCCCATTCCGCGGCCAGGCTGTCGAACGAACCACCGACGGTCAGCGTCGCCGACGTCAGGATCACGGTGGCGTTGGCGAACAGTGAGGCACGCAGCAGCCCGCCCACCGACAGGGGCGCCACCCTCAGTACTTTCTTCCGATCGCCGCGGACGAGTTCCTCGGCGACCCACACGACGTCCGGACGCCGGGCCGGGTCGGGGTCGTCGAACGCCCCCAGGATCCGGACCGCGGTGTCGTGCATCTCCTCCAAGGCGGTCAGCGCGGCCGATCGGGCCGCGCTGGCATCGGCGTCCAGTTCACCGCTGCGGCGCGGACCGATGGCGGTGTGCGCCCGCCACAACCGATCGCGCAGGGACGACAGTGCCAGGGGAGCGCCGTCGGGCAGCCCCGTCCACTGACCGGGGGCGAGTTCGTCGAGCATCACCTCGATCTGTTCGCTGCTGCCCGCGATGTCGTCGGAGAGTTCGTCGTCGATGAGTTTTCCGCAGCGTCTGGCCACACCGGCGATGGTGCCGCCCGACATCTCCGCGGTGGCCACCGACGTGATCCGGTCGGCGAGCTCGTGCGCCTCGTCGACCACCACGACATCGTGCTCGGGAAGGATCGCGGCCGGGCTCATCGCATCGATCGCGAGCAGGGCATGGTTGGTGACCACCAGATCGGCCTGACCAGCCTTCACTTTCGCCTTCTCGGCAAAGCAGTCGGCACCATACGAGCAGTTGGTGGCCCCGAGGCACTCGCGGGCGGTCACGCTGACCTGCCGCCAGGCGCGGTCGGAGACACCGGTGGCTAGGTCGTCGCGGTCGCCGGTCTCGGTATCGGAGGTCCACTCGCGCAGACGGGTGACCTCACGTCCGAGCCGGGAGGCGGCGAACGGATCGGGTTGACCGCCGCCGCTGAACAGGTCGTCGTCGGCCGGTTCGTCGAGCGTCCCGGCGTGGATCTTGTTCAGGCACAGGTAATTACCGCGACCCTTGAGGATCGCGAACTCCGGCGGCCTGCCGAGCGGCTTGGTGAGCGCGGTCGCGGTCCGGGGCAGATCTCGGTCGACGAGCTGGCGCTGCAGGGCGATGGTCGCCGTCGAGACGACCACCGTCTTGCCGGTGTCGACGGCATGACGCAACGACGGGACCAGATAGGCCAGCGACTTACCGGTACCGGTACCGGCCTGTACGGCGAGGTGTTCGCCGGTGTCGATGGAATGGGCCACGGCCGAGGCCATCTTCAGCTGGCCGTCGCGCCGGGCGCCGCCCAGTGCCGAGACGGCCTCGGCGAGGAGGTCGGGTACCTCGGGTATCGAACTCACTGCGGGTCTGTCATCAGATGTGGTCTCCTGCCGACGGCGGCACGAGTGTGACGCCGGCGCTGCTCATCTGGGCAATCGCGGCCGAGGTGGTCTCGGCGGCGACCCCGGCGCAGTAGCCGAGCAGGACCCGGGTCTCGAATCCCGCGGCAGCGGCGTCGAGCGCGGTGGCCCGGACGCAGTGGTCGGTGGTCAGACCGACTACGTCGACGGCGTTGATCTGACGATCGCGCAACCAGTCGACGAGCGGCGTGTCGGTGCTGTCGACACTTTCGAAGCCCGAGTATGCGGCATTGAAATGTCCCTTGGAAAAGGTGGCATCCGCGACGGAGGCGTCGAAGTGCGGATGGAAGTCCATGCCCGGCGTGCCCACGACGCAATGCCTGGGCCAGCTGTCGACGAAGTCGGGGGTGTCGGAGAAGTGAGCGCCCGGATCGATGTGGTGGTCGCGGGTGGTGGCGATCGCCTGGTAGCCGTGGTCGCGACGTGTGTACCGGGTGATCGCTGCCGCCACGTCGGCCCCGCCACGCACTGCCAGTGAGCCGCCCTCGCAGAAGTCGTTCTGCACGTCGACGATCAGCAGTGCGGTTCGAATATGTTCGCTCACAACAGATTCCCTACTCGATGAGACAAAACCATCCCTTACGATGACAACATCTGCCTATGGGCCGACGAAACGTGTGGGGATCGCGGGCTCGCCGTGGGACAGACCCAAACCTTCCCACGGCAGACTGACAAGGGCTTCGGCCAGGTGCTGCCGCGACTGCTCCAGGGTGGGGAGCCCGTCGACCGGTTTGCCATCTCTGACCAACGGGATCTGCAGCGGCCGCGACGACGACGTCAGTTCGGGCACCGCCGACCCGGTGGGGTACACGACCTCCTCGAGGATCGTCCCCGACGGTTTGGCCGTCCGCAGCGCGGTTTTGGCCCCACCGCGAGATTCCTTGCGGTTGGCACGTTTTGCCACCGGGATCCCGTCGACCTCGACCAGCTTGTAGACCATGCCTGCGGTGGGCGACCCGGATCCGGTCACCAGTGAGGTGCCCACGCCGTAGGCGTCCACCGGTTCGGCGCGCAGTGCTGCGATCGCATATTCGTCGAGATCGCCGGACACGACGATCCTGGTCTTCGTGGCACCGAGGTCGTCGAGCTGCTGACGGACCTGGCGGGCCAGCATGCCCAGATCGCCGGAGTCGATCCGGACGCCGCCGAGATCGGTACCCGCCACCTCGATGGCGTTGGCAACACCCTGGGTGATGTCGTAGGTGTCCACGAGCAGGGTGGTCCCGACGCCGAGGCGGGCGACCTGCGAGGCGAACGCCGCCTTCTCGTCCGGGCCGTCGGCGGTCGTGTGCAGGAGGGTGAAGGAGTGCGCGCTGGTGCCGGTGCTCGGGATTCCGTGCCGACGCGCGGCTTCGAGATTGGACGTCGCCGACATCCCGGCTAAGTAGCCGGCCCGGGCCGAGGCCACCGCCGCCTGTTCGTGTGTGCGCCGCGAACCCATCTCGATGATCGGACGGGAACCCGACGCGGTGACCATCCGGGCCGCCGCCGAGGCGATGGCGCTGTCGTGATTGATGATCGAGAGCGCGAGGGTTTCGAGAACGACCGCTTCGGCGAAGGTGCCACGCACGGTCAGGACGGGGGAGCCCGGGAAGTACAGCTCACCCTCCGGATATCCGTCGATGTCGCCGGAGAACCGATATTCGCCGAGCCACTCGACCGTCTCGGGGTCGAGGAACGGTTCGACCAGTGCCAGTTCTTCAGGGCCGAAGGTGAACTCGGCAAGTTGTTCGATCAGACGTCCGGTACCAGCGACAACGCCGTACCGGCGACCATCGGGTAGCCGCCGGGCGAACAGCTCGAATGTGCAGTTGCGATGCGCGCTGCCACTGGCGAGCGCGGCCGCGATCATGGTCAGCTCGTAGTGGTCGGTCAGCAGCGCTGTGTTCGATGCGGTCACTATCGGTACCCTAGGGCTTATGCGCGGACAGATGATGACCGCACCGCAGCGTGTTCACACCACGTTGGCGGCGGGCGACGGTCAGCACGAGGCTACCCCGTCCAGTACCGCCGTTGCCGAGCGCGACGAGGCACTGGATCGCCCATGGATGACCATCGTGTGGGACGACCCGGTGAACTTGATGCGGTATGTGACCTATGTGTTCCAGAAGGTCTTCGGGTACAGCGAAACCAAGGCTTCCGAGCTGATGATGCAGGTACACACCGAAGGGCGGGCCGTGGTGTCCTCGGGCGATCGCGACAAGGTGGAGCTCGACGTGCAGAAGCTGCATTCGGCGGGTCTGTGGGCCACCATGCAGCGAGACAGCTGACCCGGCGTGCGCAACTGGAAACGGCGTGGTTCCGGCGATCGTCTGCGGATCACCACCGAACTCGATCAACACGAATCCGATCTGATCGCCTCGCTGGTCACCTCGATGACCGAGCTGCTCGACGAACGGGAGTCGACCGCTCCGACCGATGAGCTCTCCGCGATGACGGGGATCGCGGCGGGGCACTCCACCCCACCGACCGATGCCACGCTGGGCCGGCTCTTCCCGGACTTTCATCGTCCCGACCAGGACGAGACCACATCGATGGACGCGGCGACCGGGGACATCAACGGCGCACTGCGCAGCCTGCACGAACCGCACATCATCTCCGCCAAACAGGAAGCCGCGCGGGTGGTCCTCGACTCATTACCGGACGGCGGCGGCCAGGTCTCGTTGACGGCCGGAGAAGCAGATCAGTGGCTTTCCGCGATCAACGACGTGCGCCTGGCACTGGGCGCGATGATCGGCATCAGCGAATCCACCCCCGACCAACTGCCCGAAGGCGATCCGATGGCGGCGCACCTGGACGTCTACCACTGGCTGACCGTGGTGCAGGAACTGCTCGTGGTCGCCCTCATCGGCAAGTGAGCCCCGGCCCGACTTCCCAAGTGAGGTTTGCATGATCCCCGGACCCACGGATTCCATCGCCGATATCGCAGGCATCCGGGTGGGCGGACATCAACGCCTCGATGACCACGTCACGGTCGCAACCGAGGACGCGGCCGGTGAAGGCTGGGCGACCGGCACCACCGTGGTGTTGCTGCCCGAGGGTGCGGTCGCGGCGGTCGATGTCCGGGGCGGTGGTCCCGGTACCAGGGAAACCGACCTGCTCGACCCGTCGAACACCGTGCAGCAGGCGCACGCCATCGTGCTGAGCGGTGGCAGTGCCTACGGACTGGCGGCGGCCGACGGTGTGATGACCCACCTCGAGAAGCAGGGCATCGGACTGGCGATGGACAAGCGTGGTTCGGTGGTGCCGATCGTGCCCGGCGCGGTGATCTTCGATCTCGCGGTCGGCGATTGGTCGGCCCGGCCCGATCGCGACTTCGGTGCCCTCGCGGCAGCGAACGCGGGCAGCTCGGTGGCGACCGGATCGGTGGGCGCCGGGACCGGCGCCCGGGCCGGTGCGCTCAAAGGCGGTGTGGGCACCGCGAGCATCACCTTCACCACCGGCCCGGCCACGGGCATCACCGTCGCGGCGCTGATCGTCGCCAACCCGGTGGGCGCCGTCATCGACCCGACCACCGGATTGCCATGGGGCGCACTTCCGTTCGAACTCGACCACTACGGGCTCAAGCAACCGGAGCCGGACGAGATCTCGAACCTGTCGGAGCTCACCGCCAAGTCGGGTCCGCTCAACACCACCATCGGTGTCGTGGCCACCGACGCGGCATTGGATCCGGCGTCGGTTCGGCGGGTGGCGATGACCGCACACGACGGACTGGCCCGCGCGATCCGGCCGGCCCATTCGCCGCTCGACGGGGACACGCTCTTCGCCGTCGCCACCGGATCGGTGACGCCGACGCCGGGGCCCGATGAGTCGCCCGAGGTCCCGCCGGGGATGAACCCACTCGTCGCTCTCGTCGCTGCGATCGGTGAGGCCGCTGCGACCGTGGTGCAGCGCGCCATCGTCGATGCAGTGGTTTCCGCCACACCCGTCGCCGGAATACCGACCTATCGGGGGACGTTGCCAACAGCGTTCGTGCCCGAATGATCTTCGGTCACCACCGGACCACAGATACGACAACTGCCCATAGGGCGTCAGGGGTTATCGAAGTGCTCACCATCAGCCGGTCGCTGGTTGATCAGATGGTCGCCCACGCCCGCGCGGATCACCCCGACGAGGCCTGCGGCGTGATCGCCGGACCCGAGGGCTCGGACCGCCCCGAGCGATTCATCGCGATGGTCAACGCCGAGCGGTCGCCCACCTTTTATCGCTTCGATTCCGTCGAGCAGCTCAAGGTATGGCGGGAGATGGACCGCAGCGACGAAGAGCCCGTGGTGATCTACCACTCGCATACGGCGACCGAGGCCTATCCGAGCCGCACCGACGTCTCGTTCGCCTCCGAGCCGAATGCCCATTACGTACTGATCTCGACCCGTGACCCCGAGACCGAAGAAATCCGTAGCTACCGGATCGCCGACGGCGAGATCACCGAAGAGCCGATCGACATCACCTAGAGGAGTTCACCATGGCAGTCAACGTTTCCATTCCGACGATCCTGCGCACGTACACCGACGGCAACAAGCGGGTGGAGTCCACCGGCGCCACCGTCGGCGAGTTGATCGACAATCTCGATGCGAGCCACAGCGGCCTCAAGGACCGGCTCATCGCGTCGGGCAAGCTGCATCGTTTCGTCAATGTCTATGTCAACGACGAAGACGTACGTTTCTCCGGCGGCCTCGACACCTCGGTGGCCGACGGCGACGAGGTGACGATCCTGCCGGCCGTCGCCGGTGGCTGATCTCCTCCCGACCCGAAACCTGTTGGTATGACACGCTATGAATCGCTCATCGACTCGGTGGGCCACACCCCGCTGATCGGGCTGCCGCGACTGTCGCCGCGCTGGCACGAGCGCGATGACGGTCCGGCCGTGCGGCTGTGGGCCAAACTCGAGGACCGCAATCCGACCGGTTCGGTCAAAGACCGTCCCGCACTGCGGATGATCGAGCAGGCCGAGGCCGATGGCCTGCTCTCACCCGGCGCGACGATCCTCGAACCGACCAGTGGCAACACCGGCATCTCGCTGGCGATGGCCGCAAAGCTCAAGGGCTACAACCTGATCTGCGTGATGCCCGAGAACACCTCGATCGAGCGCCGTCAGCTGCTGACGATGTTCGGCGCGCAGATCATCTCGTCACCGGCCGCCGGTGGATCGAACAAGGCCGTCGCGATGGCCAAGGAGCTGGCCGCCGAACATCCCGACTGGGTGATGCTCTACCAGTACGGCAACCCCGCCAACGCGCTGGCGCACTACGAGGGCACCGGTCCTGAACTCCTCGCGGACCTGCCGGAGATCACCCACTTCGTCGCCGGCCTCGGAACCACCGGGACCCTGATGGGCGTGGGCCGGTTCCTGCGGGAGAACAAGCCCGGCGTCGAGGTCATCGCGGCCGAACCGCGGTACGGCGACGAGGTCTACGGCCTGCGCAACATCGACGAGGGCTTCGTCCCCGAACTCTACGACGACTCGATTCTCACCAGCCGGTTCTCGGTCGAAGGACGCAACGCGGTCCGTCGTATCCGGGAGCTGATCGAGACCGAGGGCATCTTCGCCGGGATCTCCACCGGCGCCATCCTGCACGCGGCGCTCGGCGTCGGACGCAAGGCGATCAAAGCCGGTGTCCGCGCCGACATCGGCTTCGTGGTGGCCGACGCCGGATGGAAGTATCTGTCGACCGGCGCGTACGAAGGTAGCCTCGATGAAGCAGGTGAGGGGCTCGAAGGCCAGCTCTGGGCCTGACCGCGACACCCTTTTGCCACATTCGATCGGAGAACCAATGACCGGATCACTCGGTTCATCCGGCGCTGCCGACAGACAGACGCCTTCGGGTTCACGTTCGAAAGGACCGGCGTCCTGGCCGCTGTGGGCGCGGTCGGTCGTCATCATGGTCGTGCTGACCGCATTGCTGTATGTCATCGAGTTCATCGATGTGCTCAGCGACCGCGATCTCGACAGCGCCGGCATCGAGCCGCGCGACGTCGACGGACTGACCGGCGTCGCCGCCTCACCGTTTCTGCACGCCGACTGGGAACACCTGGCGGCCAACACCATTCCGGGCATGGTGCTCGGTTTCCTGGTGCTGATGGCCCGGCGGTTCCTGATCACCACCGCGATCGTGTGGGTGGTTTCCGGTGTGGGGGTGTGGTTGTTCGCACCCGAGTACTCGGTGACCGTCGGTGCCTCGGGCATCATCTTCGGCTGGCTCACCTACATCCTGGTGCGCGGCCTGTTCAACCGGAACCTCACACAGATCCTGATCGGTGTGGTGGTTTTCATGTTCTACGGCGGCATCCTCTGGGGTGTGCTGCCTGCCGATACGAATGTGTCGTGGCAAGGTCATTTCTTTGGCGCCGTCGGTGGCGTACTGGCGGCCTGGTACCTGTCCGGGCGAGATCGCAGACAGGCTGACGAGGCGACGCCACCGGCGCCGTACGGCACCACCAACTTCGGCAACCCCGGGAGCACCAGACTGTGAATTCAGACGCGTCAGCGAGTCCAGATGTCAACGCGCCGATCGGCATCTTCGATTCCGGCGTAGGAGGGCTCACAGTTGCCCGCGCGGTGATCGATCAGTTGCCGTCGGAGAACATCATCTACATCGGGGACACAGCCAACGGTCCGTACGGTCCGCTGACCATCCCGCAGATCCGGTCCCATGCCCTCGCCATCGGCGACGAGCTCGTCGAACGCGGCGTGAAGGCATTGGTGATCGCCTGCAACACCGCGTCGGCGGCCTGCCTTCGCGATGCCCGGGAGCGATACCCGATACCGGTGATCGAAGTGGTGCTGCCGGCAGTCCGGCGAGCGGTCGCGGCCACCCGCTCCGGACGCATCGGAGTGATCGGCACCGAGGCGACCATCGCCTCCCGCGCCTATGAGGACTCGTTCGCCGCGGCCCGGAACGCGGTCATCACGTCGGTGGCCTGTCCGCGATTCGTCGACTTCGTGGAGCGGGGGATCACCAGCGGGCGACAGGTACTGGGCTTGGCCGAGGGATACCTCGAACCCCTCGCCGCGGCCCGCGTCGACACCGTGGTCCTGGGCTGCACGCATTACCCGATGTTGTCGGGGGTCATCCAGCTCGCGGTCGGCGACGACGTGACACTGGTGTCCAGTGCCGAGGAAACGGCCAAGGACGTGCTCCGCGTGCTGACCGCGGGCGACCTGCTTCGCGGTCCGACGGACATCCCCGCAGAGCGCATTTTCCAGGCCACCGGCGATCCGGAATTGTTCGCGAAGCTCGCCAGTAGGTTCCTCGGACCTGCGATCGGAGCGGTCCAGCACGTCTGATCGCGATTCTGCCAACCGCGGATCGTGCGGGCGTGGCAGCATGGCGTCATGCGTCTGACCGTGCTGGGTTGTTCGGGGAGTTTGTCGGGTCCCGACTCGCCCGCGTCGGGGTACCTGTTGACGGTGCCCGGTTGCCAGCCGGTGGTGATGGACTTCGGTCCCGGCGTCCTCGGATCACTGCTGCAGCACGCCGATCCGAATGATGTCGCCATCGCGCTCAGTCACCTGCACGCCGATCACTGTCTGGATCTCCCGGGCCTGTTGGTCTGGCGCCGTTACAGCCCGGTGCCGGCGGTGGGGCGCGGCACGCTGATCGGACCGCCCGGAACCGCAGACCGGATCGGGGCGGCGTCGTCGGAGTATGCGGGCGAGCTCGACGACATCACGGACACGTTCGGTGTCAGCTCCTGGATCGATGGCGGTGAGATCGAACTCGGTGGGATGAAGTTCTTCTCCCGTCTGGTCAATCACCCGCCGGCAACGTTCGGATTCCGGGTGACCGGTCCGGAAGGTCAGGTGCTCACCTACAGCGGCGACACCGGGGTGTGCGACGAACTCATCGAACTCGCCGAGGGAGCCGACGTGTTCCTGTGTGAGGCGTCGTGGACCCACGACCCGGTGAACCGGCCACCGAATCTGCATCTGTCCGGTCGGGAGGCGGGGGAGGCGGCGGCCAAGGCCGGCGTCAAGAGCCTGCTGTTGACCCATCTGCCGCCGTGGACATGGCCCGAAGAAGTGCTCGCGGAGGCCAGAGTCGCCTACGACGGTCCGATTCGGGTGGTCCGCCGCGGTGACGTGATCAACATCGCCTGACGCCCACCCGCATACTGCTGCCGGGGCGACTCGATAGGGTGGGCCCTGTGAGTAGACGTGCAGATGGCCGAACCGATGACGAACTGCGGAAGGTGACCATCACCCGTGGTTTCACCAATCACCCCGCCGGATCAGTACTTGTGGAATTCGGGGATACGCGGGTGATGTGCACCGCCAGCGTCACCGAAGGTGTGCCGCGCTGGCGCCGCGGATCCGGACTCGGCTGGCTGACCGCCGAGTACGCGATGTTGCCTGCGGCCACCCACGATCGTTCCGACCGTGAATCGGTCAAGGGCAAGGTCGGCGGACGGACGCAGGAGATCAGCCGTCTCATCGGCCGGTCGCTGCGGGCCTGCATCGACCTCGCCGCGCTGGGGGAGAACACCATCGCACTCGACTGCGACGTGCTGCAGGCCGATGGCGGTACCCGAACCGCCGCGATCACCGGCGCCTACGTGGCTCTGTCCGATGCGGTGACCTACCTGAACGCGGCCGGGAAACTGGCTGATCCGCAACCGATCTCATGCGGCATCGCAGCGGTCAGCGTCGGTGTCGTCGACGGCCGCGTGCGGCTCGACCTGCCGTACGAAGAGGATTCGCGTGCCGAGGTCGACATGAACGTGGTCGCCACGGACACCGGGACGCTGGTCGAGATCCAGGGCACCGGCGAGGGCGCGACGTTCCCGCGGTCCACACTCGACCGGTTGCTGGATTCGGCGATGGCCGGCATCGAGCAGCTGTTCGTGGTGCAGCGCGAGGCGTTGGCACTGCCGTATCCGGGCCGGCTTCCCGAGCCCGAGATCACCGGAAAACGTAAGGCTTTCGGCAGCTGATGAACCAAATCCTGGTCGCCAGCCGCAACAAGAAGAAGCTCGCCGAACTGCGTCGTGTCGTCGAGCAGGCAGGCATCGAGGGCTTGCAGGTCGTCGGGCTCGACGAGGTGCCACCGTTCGACGAGGCCCCCGAGACCGGGGCCACGTTCGAGGAGAACGCACTGGCCAAGGCCCGCGACGCGTTCGCGGCCACCGGGTTGCCGAGTGTTGCAGACGATTCCGGTCTCGAGGTCGACGCCCTGAACGGGATGCCCGGCGTGCTCTCGGCGCGCTGGGCTGGCCGTCACGGCGACGACATCGCCAACCTGGAGTTGCTGCTCAATCAGCTCGGAGACGTCCCCGAGGATCGTCGCGGCGCGGGATTCGTATCGGCGTGCGCGCTGGTCACCGCGGACTCCGAAGTGGTGGTCCGGGGTCAGTGGCGGGGGCGGATCATCGCAGAACCGGTCGGCGACAACGGTTTCGGATACGACCCCGTGTTCGTGCCGGACGAGGAAGCGGAGACCGGGCGCAGTGCGGCGCAGCTCTCACCGGCCGAGAAGGACGCCCTGAGTCATCGCGGCCGAGCCCTCGCCCAGCTGGTGCCTGCACTGCAGGCCCTGGCTTCGAACTAGTTCCCCCGGGACCGGGCCCGGGTTCGGATCAGATACCGAACTGGGCCCGGATCTCCTGGGTGCGCTTGTGTTCCACCCAGAACGACAGGAACGGGATGGTTCCGGCGAGCAGCGTATAGATCGCCTTGCCGATCGGCCAGCGGACCTTGATGCCCAGGTCGATCGCCATGATCAGGTAGATGAAGTAGACCCAGCCGTGCACGAAGGGCACGAAGTCGAGGGTGTGGTCGTCGAAGCCGTAGAGCATGATCATCTCGGCGACCAGCAGAAGCAGCCACAGACCGGTGATCCATGCCATCACCCGGTACCGCAGCAGTGCGCCCTTGACCTTGTTCGGCGGCGTCGTCGTGGTCACCGTGGTGGTCGATTCGGCGGGGGTCTGGCTCACTGATTGCTCCGTTGCGGGTTGTCGGCTTGGTATTTGTCTGCGGGGTATTCGTCAGCGGGGTGATCGTCGGTGCCGGGGGAAGCGGTGGCGCGACGGGCGGCGGCGTCGTTGAGTTCGGCCAGCAGACGGTTGTACTCGGCGATCTGGGCGCCGTCGTCGGTGCCGTCCGCGACCAGCGGCGTCGGTGCTGCATTCGGTCGGGGCGGGAGGATCCCTTCCGGGATCTCCGTCACGCCGTGGGTGTTGTTGAGCTTGTCGACCTCTTCGGGATCGGACTCGAGGACGACGAACTTGCGGTAGGCGTAGACACAGAACGCCGCGAACGCCGGCCATTGGAGGGCGTACCCCAGGTTCTGGCCCGTCCCACCGGTCGATTCGAACTGCTGCCACTGCCACCACGCCAGGCCCAGGCAGGTGGCGGCCGCCACCACAACCAGCGCTATGAGTGCTGGTCGGTGCCTTCGTTTGTTCGATGCCATGTCTTGACGGTACCTAAGTGATTCAAGTCGCAGGTCAGCCGGTACTCTGTCTCGTGCACGCGCGAGTGGCGGAATTGGCAGACGCGCTGGATTTAGGTTCCAGTGTCTACGGACGTGGGGGTTCAAGTCCCCCCTCGCGCACCACCCGATCGATGATGTTGTCTTCCCGCCCCTGTCAGGGGAAGGTGCCGTTCGGCCACGCCCAGCAAATGGCGGGCGGCGTCTCCGCATCCGCATCAACGTCTGCAGGCATCGCCGCCCTGCCGTGGTTGAGAGTACCAGGGATTCGAACGTATGATCGAACCGTGAAGGTGGCAGATATAGGCGGTGACGGTGGACAACCGCGGGGCGCGGCGTTCATCCCGGTCGGGCATGTCGCTGTGTCGATCGATCTGGTGACGCTCTATGCCTATCAGCCGCACCACTCCGGCATCTATCACCCCGAGGGGCTGCAATTCCGCCGCAAGACGGTGGGAGTGCTCACCGAATGGGGGATGACGGAGTGGGGTGAATGGTTCGGCAAGGTGACCTACACGATCCCGGCGCGGGGACGCGAGGAGAAGGTGACCCATTGGGTGCCGGGTTGGGCACTGCGCCCGGTCGGTGAGCCCGAACGCAAGTGATCGCCGACGGTCATCGGTCGCCGCGGTGGCACCACGAGGCATCCGGGTGGATCCTGGAAAGACCATGTCTGCGAACCTCACGGCCTCCGGCCGGCGGTCGGCACGAGCTGCCGTTGCGGTCTGGTTGATCACTGTTCAAGTCGTGCTGACGGCCTCGGCCGGCGCGTTGTTCTGTGGGGTCGGCGGCGCGACGGTGGAACCCGCTGACACCCGACTGCCGTCGCAGTCGTCGAGCGAGGACTCGGTGAACGCGGCCGCCGCCGCTGCCGAGAACGCCGCTGCCGCCGCAGGCGGGATCGAGTTGGAGGCGGCGATCCTCGACCCGAGCACCGGTGCATTGGCCCTCGGTGGCCGCAGCGCCCCGCCCATGCTTTCGGCCTCGCTCTCGAAACTGGTTGTGGTGGTGGACATCATCGACCGGCGGCGCGATGGGAGTGTGATGGTCGGTGGCGCCGACCTCGATCTGATCCGCCGAGTCCTCGGACCCAGCGACGACTCTGCGATGACCGACCTGTGGGCCCGCTTCGACGGGCCGGGTGCCGTCGACCGGGTGGGCCCGCGGGTCGGATTCAGCGGGACGGTCGCACCGGCAGATTCGACGGACTGGGGCGAGATGACGATCACCGCGGCAGACATCGCGCGCCTCTACCGGCACGTACTGGGCATGCCGGAGCCCGACCGGGACCTGATCCTCGATTCACTCGCTGCGGCACCGGCCGTCGCAGCCGATGGTTTTGTCCAGTACTTCGGTCTGCTCGCTGCGTGGCCCCCGGGCCGGGCCGTCGCGAAACAGGGCTGGATGTGTTGCTGGGGTCAAACCGGATACCTGCACAGCGCGGGCCTCGTCGAGGGGGACGGGGACGGACGATTCGTTGTTGCCCTGCTCAGTCGGCAACTGTACGAACAGGATTGGCAACCGGCGCGCGACCGGCTGACGTCCGTGGCGGCTGCTGTCAACGATGCGCTCGGCACCCCCTGAGCACAGGAAAGGGAGACCATCCGAGGATGGTCTCCCTTTCTGGGTGGGTGCCGTTCGACTCTGCCCGCCTACTTCGTGTAGAGACCCTCGATCACGGCGGTGTGTGAATCGTGGATCACGTTGCGCTTGAGCTTGAGGGTCGGCGTGAGTTCGCCCGTTTCGATGGTGAAGTCGGTCTCGATGATCCGGTACTTCTTGATCGCCTCGGCCTTGGACACCAGCGCGTTTGCCGCGGCGATGGCCTCATCGACATCGGCCAGAATGTCCTTGTGCTCCAGCAGGTCCGAGATCGCTGTGTCGGCCGGCAGGTCGTGGCGTTCGAGCCAACCCGGGAGTGCCTCGGGATCAAGGGTGATCAGGGCGGCGATGAACGGCTTGTTGTCACCGACCACGAGTGCCTGGCTCACCAGGGGATGGGCTCGGACCGCATCTTCCATCTGGGCCGGCGAGACGTTCTTGCCGCCGGCGGTGACGATCAGTTCCTTCTTGCGGCCCGTGATCGACAGGAAGCCGTCATCGAGTGATCCGATGTCCCCGGTGTGGAACCAGCCATCCTTGATGGCCTCTTTGGTGGCCTGCTCGTTCTTCCAGTAACCACCGAAGACCACCGGTCCCTTGAGCAGGACCTCGCCGTCGTCGGCGATCGCGACGGACTGGCCATGGACCGGACGTCCGACGGTTCCGATGCGTTGGGCGCCTTCGGCGTTGACGGTGACGGCGGCGGTGGTCTCACTGAGGCCGTAGCCCTCGTAGATCGGGACGCCGATGCCGCGGAAGAAGTGACCCAGACGTGCGCCCAGGGCCGCGCCACCCGAGACTGCGCTGTCGCACCTGCCGCCCAGCGCCGCGCGCAGCTTCGAGTAGACCAACACGTCGAACAGCTTGTGCTTGACCTTGAGGACCAGGCCGGGACCGCCGGCCTCCAGTGCCTTCGAGTACTCGATGGCGGTATCGGTTGCCGCGGCGAAGATCTTGCCCTTGCCGCCGTCCTCGGCCTTTTGCTTGGCCCCGTTGTAGACCTTTTCGAAGACCCGGGGGACCGAGAGCAGGTAGCTGGGCTTGAAGGCGGCCAGTTCGTCCATGAGGGTGGGGGACACCGTCGTGTGGCCGAGTTGCACCAGGTGCACGACCGAGGCCACCGAGATGACCCGCGCGAAGATGTGCGCCAGTGGAAGGAACAGCAGCGTGGAGCTGCCCTCGGACATCAGATCCCCGAGGGTGACCCGGACGGCGTGGCATTCGTGGATGAAGTTGGCGTGTGTGAGCGCCACACCTTTTGGCTTGCCGGTGGTTCCGGAGGTGTAGACGAGGGTCGCGACGTCGGCCGCCAGGGTGTTGGCGTGGCGTTGTTCGAGTTCGTCGTCGCCGATCGCAGCTCCGCGCTTGACCAGTTCATCGATCGCGCCTTCCTCGATGACGAGGGTTTCCTTCAGCTCGGCCAGGTCGGTGAGCACCGGCGAGTGTTGCGATTTCTGTTCCGCCGTCTCGAGGATCAGCACCGATGTCCCGGAGTTCTCGACGATGTATTGAACCTGCGAGGGCGACGAGGTCTCGTAGATCGCGACGGTGGTGCCACCGGCCCGCCAGACGGCGTAGTCGATGACGGTCCACTCGTAGCGGGTGGCCGAGAGGATGGAGACCCGGTCACCCGGACCGACGCCCGAGGCGATGAAACCCTTGGCGACCTTGTCGACCAGATCGGCGAATTCCTTGGTGGTCACGTCGTACCAGGAACCGTCCGCTGCGCGGCGCTTGAAGAGAGTTTTTGTGGGCGACTCGGCGCGGTGCTTCAGCATCGAATCGACGATGGACGCCTTCTCGGGAACAACGAAGTCCGAGGGGACGGTGATCTCTTGCACGTGGGCCTCCAGTGGAAACGAGTGGCGGACGATGGGTGACCGACCAATTCGGACACTCTAACTGTGGGCCAGGTTACCTTTTCTTATTACTCGCGAGTAGGGGGCTGGTCGTGTAAGCGCGTCGCGTCCTCACCATGCGGCTCACGAATAACGGATTCAAGCTGATCACGGCTACAGTGGATAGCGATGACAGACAGTATTGGTGCGGCCCCCACGAGTGATATTGCCGCCGAAAATGAAGAAACCGTGACCTTCGCAGATCTCGGGATGGATCCCCGCGTGTTGCAGGCGCTCACGGACGTGGGTTACGAAACCCCCTCGCCGATCCAGGCAGCGACAATTCCGCCGCTCCTCGAGGGCCGGGATGTGGTTGGTCTTGCACAGACCGGTACGGGTAAGACGGCCGCCTTCGCGGTGCCGATTCTCTCGGGTATCGATCCGAGCGCACGCAAGCCCAAGGCGCTGATCCTCGCACCGACGCGTGAACTCGCGTTGCAGGTCGCCGAGGCCTTCGGCCGTTACTCGGTGCATCTGCCCGGAGTGAAGGTGCTGCCGATCTACGGCGGCCAGAGCTACACCGTGCAGTTGTCCGGTCTGCGCCGCGGCGCCCAGATCGTGGTGGGCACCCCCGGTCGCGTGATCGATCACCTCGACAAGGGCACCCTCGACATCTCCGAGCTCGACTACCTCGTCCTCGACGAGGCGGACGAGATGCTCAACATGGGTTTCGCCGAGGACGTCGAGCGCATCCTGCGTGACACCCCTGACTCCAAGCAGGTGGCACTGTTCTCCGCCACCATGCCGAAGACCATCGGGCGCTTGTCGCAGAAGTACCTGAAGAACCCGGTCGAGATCACGATGAAGGCCAAGACCGCGACTGCGTCGAACATCACGCAGCGCTATCTGCAGGTCTCTCATCAGCGCAAACTCGACGCACTGACCCGTGTACTCGAGGTCGAGACGTTCGACGCGATGATCGTGTTCGTCCGTACCAAGCAGGCCACCGAGGATCTCGCCGAACGGCTGCGTTCGCGTGGCTTCTCGGCGGCCGCGATCAACGGTGACATCGCCCAGGCGCAGCGCGAGCGGACGATCGCGCAGCTCAAGAACGGTCAGGTCGACATCCTGGTCGCCACCGACGTCGCCGCCCGCGGGCTCGACGTCGAGCGGATCTCGCACGTCCTCAACTACGACATCCCGCACGACACCGAGGCCTACGTGCACCGGATCGGCCGTACCGGCCGCGCCGGTCGTTCGGGCAACGCGCTGCTCTTCGTGTCGCCGCGGGAGCGTCACCTGCTCCGCGCGATCGAGAAGGCCACGCGTCAGCCGCTCGAAGAAATCGGTCTGCCCAGCGTCGACGACGTCAACGCACAGCGGGTGACGAAATTCGGCGAGTCGATCACCGCGAATCTGGGATCGGAGAACCTCGATCTCTTCCGCAAACTGATCGAGAATTACGCCAGCGAGAACGACGTCACGATGGCCGACATCGCGGCCGCGCTGGCACTGGAGACGCGGGACGGTGGATTCCTGCTCTCACCCGATCCGCCGGCGAGCGAGCGCAAGGACCGTGACCGCAAGGAACGCTCTGAGCGTTCCGGTGGCGACGGTGACTTTGCGACGTACCGGCTGGCTGTCGGACGGCAGAACAACGTCACCCCGGGTGCCATCGTGGGCGCGATCGCCAACGAGGGCGGTCTGTCCCGTGGCGATTTCGGTCACATCAGCATCCGCGCCGACCACTCGCTGGTCGAGCTGCCCCGCAATCTCGACCGCGAGACGTTGTCGCGTTTGCGGAGTACGCGTATCGCCGGTGTGCCCATCGGAATCAAGAAGGACGAGGGTTCGCCCCGCGGCCGCTCGCAGGGCGGTTCGAAGAGCTATGGCAACAAGTCGTTCAGCCGCGATCGGCGGGGTACGCAGAAGGTTGCCGGCCGGGGTCGTCCCTAGCGGAGTTAGCAGAACTGGTTCCTATTGCTCGATAGCATGTCCGTGTTGGGGAAGTGTTCGACAAAATGAGATCTTCCCGTAACAATGCTGGTTGGCCTCACGATCTAACCAGTGGCGCATGTATCTCGAGCAATAGGGAACGGTGATGACTTCAGTGGTGACGGCGGATCCGATTTCGGCAGCTGAGGCTGTCGAGCACCGTGATCGCGGAACGGCGATCGTGGTCGACATGCGACCACAGGTCGTGCGGCATCAGGGCAGTCTGCCCGGGGCCGTGGTGGTAGAGCCCGGTGAGTTGGAGGATGCCTTCGACCCGGGCTCGAGCCGTCGGATCCCGGTGATCGACAGTCTCGACACCGAGATCGATGTCGTATCGGTGAAATCACAATCAGCTCGGATCGCCGAGAAGATCGCGTCCCTGGGGTATACGAACGTTCATTACGTGGTCGGCGGGTACCGCGCGTTGCGCGCGGCCATCGCGCCCAAATGACGACAGGCCGTTAAAGACACGCGCTGTGAACCGAGACGCTCCAGCGGGTAGCGTTCAGGGTGATAAATAGTGTCAACCTGAGGCTTAACTCGAGGACGTGATGACCGATTCGGTGTCCGGCGACGACCGGCGTGGCAGGGTTCTGCGGTTGTTGCAGTTCCTGCATGAACTGATCCGCGCAAAATCGTCGGTCATTCGTGACGTGAGCGACCACGCCGGCGTGGTCTGGATCGGTGACGGCTATGACATCCCGATCAACCGGGATGCCGCCGTCGGCCAGGTCATCGCCGAGCTGTCGCGTGAGAATCCCGCACAGAACACCGCGTATGACCTTCTCGCGCAGGCGATCGACGAGTTGGCCGAGCGCCCTGAGTCACTCGAACTCGTACTCGCCTCGGGACTGCTCACCTACGGCGACCCGGTTGCGGTCCGCGAGCACCTCGTGACCCAGCCGGTCATTGCCGACCACGACCACGCCGCGGGCACGATCACCGTCAAGCTCGCCGGTGGTACCCAGCCGGTACTGCATGCCGGACATCTGCTGACCGGCTTCGACGGGTTCGATCTGACCGTGTCGGCCGAACTGTCCGGCCAGCTCGCCACCACGCGCTCGCCGGTGGCGGACTCCATCGAGAAGTTCTTCACCAAGTGGCGCCGGGCCGTCGCCGACGACCCGGCCTCGGTCACGGTCGATCTCGAGCCCGCTCTGGTGCTCCGTCGACGTGGTTCGGCGCCGTTGCTCGACTATTACGAAGAAATGATCGTGGCTCTGCGCGACGAGTCGCACGAGATCCCGATCGGTCTGGCCCAGCTCGTGGAGGCGGTCGAGGCGGACGAACGTATTCGGCGTCTGCGTGACAGTGGGGCGATGTCGGCCGAAGAACTCGTCGAGGACGCGCTGTATCCGTTGCCGTCCAACGTCGAGCAGCGCGACATCCTGGCCCAGCTCGGTCTCGACAGCGGTGTGGTGGTGGAGGGTCCGCCCGGAACCGGTAAGACCCACACGATCGCCAACCTGATGACTGCGCTGCTGGCCAAGGGGCAGCGGGTGCTGGTCGTCTCCGAAAAGGCGCAGGCCCTGCACGTGCTGCGGGAGAAGCTGCCCGTCGAAGTACAGCAACTGGCGGTGTCGATCACCGATGTCACCAAGGACGGGTCGCAGTCGCTGATCGACAGCGTGGAGGCAATTGCCAACCGCAAGGGGAGTTTTCAGTCCCGCGTGGCGACGAGCGAGATCAAGAATCTGCGGTCCAAGCGTGACCAGGCCCGGTCGAAGCGGGAGCAGATCCTGCGCGACATCTGGCAGCTGCGCGAGTCCGAGACCGAGAAGCACGAGTGGGTCGCAGCCGACTACAGCGGCACCGCTGCGGGCATCGTCCGGCAGTGCAATGAGGTTGCCGCGCAGCATGACTGGCTACCAGGACCGCTTCACAGTCCGTTGCCGCCGCTGGAGCGCGAAGAGTTGGACCGGTTGCTCGAACTGCTGGGCCGTCGCACCGACCGCTGGGCGAGTCGGATCGGCCAGCATCTGCCCGACCTCGACCTCGTGCTGCCCGGGACGGTCGAACTCGAGTCGATCTGTAACCGGGTTCGCAATAGACCCACCGAGCAGATGGTCGGCAGCGGTTCGCTGCTGGCGATCTTGGCCGATGTCGACAGTGCGCGGTTGCTGCGGGTCAAGGCAAGGTGTGATCGGCTCGGCGCCGCCGTGCGCGAAGTCCGCACGTTCCCACCACATCTGCAGCAGATGGCCGACCGGTTGCTCTCGGGTGAGGCCTCGTACCTGTGGACCCGGGTCACCGCGTTGTCTTCGGTGATCGACGACGCCACAGAACGGGACACCCGGATCGGGACCCATACGGTCGAGGGGCATGGTGCCGCACCCGGCGACGCGGTCGTCTACGAGAAGGCGGCGCAGTACCTCGAGTCCGGTGGCCAGTGGCGGGGGCGTTTCCGCAAGGCCCCGGAGCAGAAGGCAGTCGAAGAACTCGGTGCCACCTACACCGTCGACGGTCGCGAACCCACAGATGCCGCGTCGCTACGCATGGTCGCCGATCATCTCGGCGTGATCGACGCGGTCTCCCGCGTCCAGGCGATCCTTGCCGAGGTGGGTGTGCCGATGGACACCTCCGGGACGCGGTCGGTCCAGCTCGGTCGGTTGGTCCGCCTCGACGGACAACTGGCCTGGGTCTCCGAATTGCTCACCGGCCGTGATCAGTTGGTCCGTGAACTCAATGCGATCAGCCCCGGTGGCCCGCGGCCGAAGAGCATCGACGAGGTCGAAGAGGTGGCTCGGCAGGCCGGTGCAATCGCCGCGGCCAACGACGGTGTCCTGGCCCGCCGCGAACTCGACGACATCGCCCGTGCGTTGTCGGCCGAGGTCGAGAAGGGTCCGTCACCCGAAGGCGACGCGCTTCTGGCCGCAGTGCGGGCAGCGGACGCCGATGCGGTTCTGGAGGCCCGCCGGGCCTGGCACAGCGCCCGCATCGAACTCGAAAACCAGGGCGCGCTCGATCTGCTGGAGTTGAGGCTGAAAGCGAAGGCTCCGGCGCTGGTCAAGCTCCTGGTCGAAACCGCCGAGGATCCGGTGTGGGAAGACCGACTCGAGGACCTCGACGCGGCCTGGTCGTGGCGACGTGCCTATCAGTGGGCCCAGGAACGCAGCGATCCCGACCGCGAGAGGCGTCTGGAGGCCGACCTCGACGAGGTCGAGGCCGACATCACGCACTTCACCTCCCGGCTGGCCGCCGCATGTGCCTGGCGGGAATGCCTGGAGCACATGACCGTCAGTCAGGTGCAGGCTCTGCAGTCCTATCGTGACCACATCACCAACATCGGTAAGGGCTCGGGCAAACATGCCGAGCGCTTCCGGCTGGCAGCACGTTCGGCGATGGCACAGGCGCAGACCGCGGTGCCGGCGTGGATCATGCCGATCGCGCAGGTTCTCAGTTCGGTTGCACCCGTCCAGAACTCCTTCGACGTGGTCATCGTCGACGAGGCCAGCCAGGCGGACATCTCTAGCCTGTTCCTGCTGTGGCTGGCGCCGCGGGTGATCGTCGTCGGCGACGATCGGCAGTGCGCGCCAGGTGGTTTCGGTGGCTCGGGGATGGAAGAGGTGTTCGCCAAGCTCGACACCTACCTGCCCGACATCCCGCAATACATGCGCGACAGCCTCACCCCACGGTCGAGCCTGTTCTCGATGCTGCGGACGAGGTTCGGTCATGTGGTGCGGTTGCGTGAACATTTCCGGTCGATGCCGGAGATCATCGAGTTCTCCAGCCGGCAGTTCTACCCGGACGCACCGCTGATCCCGGTGCGCCAGTTCGGTGCCGACCGGTTGCCGCCGTTGCGCACCCGTTACGTCGAGAACGCCCGGAGCACCGGCTCGAACTCGTCGCTGGTCAATGCCGACGAGGCCGCCGCGCTGGTCCGCGTGCTGACCGAGTGCCTGCAGGATCCGCGCTACGACGGGATGTCCTTCGGGGTGGTGGTGCTGCAGGGGCAGCGGCAGGTCGATCTGCTGACCCAGCTGTTACGGGAGGCCGTGGATCCGCAGGTGTGGCGTGACCGCAACCTCCGGGTCGGCACGCCGCCGGACTTCCAGGGCGACGAACGCCATGTGGTGTTCTTGTCGATGGTGGTCTGCCCGGACACCAATGTGAACGTCTTGCGGCGCAGCGAGTCCCAGCGACGTATCAACGTTGCGGCATCTCGCGCGATGGAGCAGCTGTGGCTGGTCCATTCCGTGCAGCCCGACGATCTCAAAGACAACGACCTGCGCTATTCACTGCTGACATACATGCAGAAGACCGAGGGCGCAGTGGTGGAACCGATGCCGACCGGCGTCACCCCGACCTCACGTACCGAACCGTTCGATTCACTGTTCGAGCAGCAGATCTTCGTCGACCTGGTCGACCGCGGGTTCTATGTGAATCCGAAAGTGGTGGTGAACAATCGGGTTGTCGATCTGGTCGTCACCGGCAGCGACGCCAGGCTGGCAGTGGAATGCGACGGAGACGAGTTCACCAGTACACCCGAACAGGCCCGCGCCGACATGGAGCGCGAGCGCGAACTCCGGCGGTGCGGCTGGAGGTTCTGGCGGGTGCGGGAATCGGAGTATCTGCTCAATCCGGAGCACGCCCTGGACGGTCTGTGGGATGAACTCGAAAAACGTGGTGTGCAACCCAACTCGGTGGGGGCGGACCTGGCCGGCGGCCCGGTCGACGACCCATGGCAGCCGGTGGCACTGACCGGCGGCGACTAGGGGGAGACCTCCCGGAGCAGTGCCGGGAGGCCCAGGCCTGCGGTGGTCTGCATGAAGTGGGTCACCGACGAACTCAAAGGTGTTGGCTCCGGGTTGATCTCGATGACCGGTATGCCGACCGCGAGTGCTCGCTCGGGCAGCGAGGCAGCCGGGTAGACCAGTCCCGATGTGCCCACGACGATCATCAGGTCGCATCCGACGGCGGCAGCGGCCGCGCGATCCCAGGCGTCGGTGGGCAGTGCCTCGCCGAACCACACCACCCCGGGGCGTACCTCCGAGAGGCATTGCGGGCACGAGGGAGGCTCGATACGTGGTGTGTCGGTTGCCATATCCGGATCGGCGTCGACACCGGAGTAGGGCAGATCGCAATTCGAGCACCGGGGTTCGAACAGACTGCCGTGAAGATGTGCGATGACATCGCTGCCGGCGCGCTCGTGGAGATCGTCGACGTTCTGGGTGATCACCGAGACGGCGCGGCGGCGGGCCCACTCGGCCAGCGCCACATGTCCCGGATTGGGAGTGGTGGAGCGCACCAGTTTGGCGCGCCACTGGTACCAGGCCCAGACCATCGCGGAGTCGCGTGACCAGGCATCGGGTGTGGCCAGTTCGGTAGGGTCGAAGCGTTCCCACAGACCGCTCTGGCTGTCGCGGAAGGTCGGCACGTTGCTCTCCGCGGACATTCCGGCACCCGAGCAGACGGTCACCCGGTCCGCGCTGTAGACGAGTTCGGCGATCGCGGGGTCGATGGTGGGTTCAGTCATCGGTGGCCGAGTTCTCCAGTTGTGCGCGCAGGATCGCGGCGGTTGCGGGCAGGTCGGGGTCACGCCGGGTCAAGAGTCCCTTTGCCAGGGTCAGTTTGTCGCCGTGATGGCGTGGGACCACGTGTAGATGCGAATGGAACACGGATTGAAATGCCGCCCGGCCGTCGTTGACCAGTAGGTTGACCCCGTCGGCGGCGATCGAGGAAGCGCGCAGTGCGGCGGCGACCGCCTGGCCCGCGACAAAGAGCTTGCCACCCGATTCCGGGCTCAGTTCGGCGAGGTCGGCGGCGTGTTTCTTCGGGATCAGCAGGGTGTGGCCGGGCCGGACCGGGTGGATATCGAGGAATCCCAGCACATCGGCATCCTCATAGACGATGTGGGCGGGCGAGGAACCGTCGGCGATGGCACAGAATATGCACTCCGTCATGCGCTCACCCTAGTGGCAGTGCGCGATGACGCGGCCGGCGACCAAATTAATTGTCACGGTTCGGTAACAACTTTCAGGGCTCGAACCGGGCCGGCCGGGTGGTCGTTCGGGCGGTGTGAGCTGGCTTTATTCGGCCGCTGGATGTGCACCGTGCATCTCCCGCGTGGTTACCGGTGAGGTTACCGATGGGTATACCCGCGGGTCACTTGCAAACATGAGGAAAACCTCATTTTTGTGTGCCAACATGGTCTCCATGCGCATCTGACGACGCCGGGCGTCGAGGCCTGGCTCTGTAGATGAATCATGTTGAAAGACAACGTGATCGACAGCGTAGTGAACGCTCTCGGGCGGGAACGGCTCGCAGGTGCGCAACCAAGGACGATGTGCGGTGTCACGCCCGCAAACAATCAAGATGCAACATGAGGGAGCCCCGTGACCATTCACCAGTTTCGCGCCGGAGCAGAAGAGAACTCGGCCCGGGCCTCGCGCCCGGATGGATCATTGATCGACCGACTGCGCGAAGGTGAGCCCTATGCGGTCAGCTTCGGCGGACAGGGCGGCCCGTGGTTGCCCGTGCTCGCCGAGCTGGTGATCGACGCTGATCTCGATCGCAGCGTCGCGAAGATCGTGGATGCCGCGGAGCGACTCATCGAGCCGGTGTCCGATCAGCTCGCGGCCGTGCGTCCCGATGGATTCCACCCGCTGCGCTGGGTGCATGCGTACAACAGCGAAGAAGTCCTGCCGGTCGGCTCGGCCCTCGCCGCCGCGCCCGTGTCCGTACCCGGCATCCTGCTGGCGCAGCTCGCCGCGATCAGCGCGAACCGCAAGCAGGGACTCGACATCGACGCGATGCCCCCGGTCGCCGCGGTCGGTCACTCCCAGGGCGTACTCGCCGCGGAGGCCGTGACGTCGGCATCGGGCAACGGTGGACTCGGCGACGGCGCACTGCTCGCGGTGGCGCACTTCATCGGTGCCGCCGGCGCGTTGATCGCCCGCCGCCGTGGCCTGTCCGTGGACGCCGCGGGCAGCCCGATGCTCTCGGTCACCCAGGTCGATCCCGCCCGCATCCAGCTCTTGGTCGACGAATACGCCCAGGGACTGCAGGAGCCCGACCGGGTGTCGGCGCCGGCTGTCTCGATCATCAACGGCCGGCGTTCGGTCGTGCTCTCCGGCGCACCGCGTCACCTGGCCGCGTTCATCGCCCGGTGTGAGGCCGTCGCCGCCGCAGAAGCACAGGATCGCAAGAAGAAGCTCACCGGTGGTTCCCCCTTCGCGCCGGTCTTCGATCCGCTGTCCGTGTCGATCGCGTTCCATCATTCTTCGCTCGAGTCCGCCTGCGATCTGGTCGCCGAATGGGCCGCCGCCTGCGACATCGACGAGGTCGCAGCACGTCGCCTGGCCGCCGCGGTCCTGGTCGATCAGGTCAACTGGGTCGATGCCCTCGACGATGTGATCGACGCCGGCGCGAAGTGGATCCTCGACCTCGGTCCCGGCGATGTCGCGACCCGGCTGAGCGTCCCCGTCGTCCGTGGACAGGGCATCGGCCTGATCTCCGTCAGTCAGCGTGGGGGACAGCGCAACCTGTTCGCACCCGGCGGCATCCCGGACGTCCAGATCCCGTGGAGCAGCTACCGTCCCCGCATCGTGTCGCTGCCCGACGGCCGTCAGGTGGTCGAGACCGCGTTCACCCGTCTGACCGGTCGCTCGCCGATGCTGCTGGCCGGCATGACCCCGACAACCGTCGACCCCGCGATCGTCGCGGCGGCCGCCAATGCCGGCCACTGGGCCGAGCTGGCCGGTGGCGGACAGGTCACCGAGCCGATCTTCGCCGAGAACATCGCAAAGCTGACCGAACTGCTCGAGCCCGGCCGTCAGGCCCAGTTCAACACCCTGTTCCTCGATCCGTACCTCTGGAAGCTGCAGATCGGCGGCAAGCGCCTGGTGCAGAAGGCACGCGCCAACGGCGCCCCGATCGACGGCGTCATCGTGTCCGCGGGCATCCCCGAGCTCGACGAAGCCGTCGCACTGGTGTCCGAGCTGGCCGATGCGCAGATCCCGTACATCGCATTCAAGCCCGGAACGATCGGCCAGATCCGCTCGGTGATCCGGATCGCCGCAGAGGTGCCGCACTACCCGGTGATCGTTCAGATCGAGGGTGGTCGCGCCGGTGGGCACCACTCGTGGGAAGACCTCGACGCGCTGTTGCTGGCCACCTACGGTGAGCTCCGCGCCCGCCAGAACGTCGTGATCTGTGTCGGTGGTGGCATCGGTACCGCCGAGCGTGCCAGCGAATACCTGACCGGTGTCTGGTCGGCCGCACACGACTACCCGCTGATGCCGCTCGACGGCATCCTCGTGGGCACCGCCGCCATGGCGGCGAAAGAGGCGACCACGTCGCCGGCCGTCAAGGAACTGCTGGTCAACACCCCCGGGTGTGACGAATGGATCGGCGCCGGATACGCCGCTGCCGGAATGGCATCGGGCCGCAGCCAATTGGGCGCCGACATCCACGAGATCGACAATGCCGCCTCCCGCTGTGGCCGCCTGCTCGACGATGTCGCCGGAGATGACGAGGCCGTCGCCGATCGGCGCGACGAGATCATCGAGGCGCTCTCGGGCACCGCGAAGCCGTACTTCGGTGACGTCGCCCAGATGACCTATCAGCAGTGGCTCGAGCGTTACGTCGAGCTGGCCGTCGGCGAGGCCACGGGCGAGGCGAGCTGGGTCGACATCACCTGGCGTCAGCGATTCGTGGAGATGCTCCAGCGCGCCGAGGCTCGGCTCAACGACGCCGATCGCGGCCAGATCACCACACTCTTCGGACACACCTCGGCCACCGACAACGCCGGTGCCGCAATCGATGCGCTGGTCGCGGTCTACCCGGCGGCAGGCACCGATGTGCTGCATCCGGCCGATCTGGTGTTCTTCCTCGAGCTGTGCCGCACCCCGGGCAAGCCGGTCAACTTCGTGCCCGTGATCGACAAGGACGTGCGCCGCTGGTGGCGCAGTGACTCGCTGTGGCAGGCCCACGACCCGCGCTACGGCGCCGACGAGGTCTGCATCATCCCGGGACCCGTCGCGGTTGCCGGTATCACCCGCGTCGACGAGCCGGTGGGCGACCTGCTCGACCGTTTCGAGGCCCAGGTCGTGACCGACCTGCTCGGTGTCGGTGATCAGCCCGAGCCGATCAGTGCCCGGCTGCGCGCCGGACTGGTCGACGTCGACGGAGTCCTGGGCACCGTCATCGAGGCGCTGAATGTGCAGTGGTCGGGACGCCTGGTCGCCAACCCGATTGCCCTGCTGGGTGATCGCGATGCCTGGGAGTTCCCGACCTCCGAGCGCGGTGAGCACGAGCCCACCGGTGCCGTCCTCGAGAGCACCGACGACGGCGTCGTGCTGAACGTGCCGATCGGCAAGGCCGTCGTCTCGATCCCGATGATCGTCGACAACTCCATCCTCGACGGCGGCGCCCCCAAGGTGACCGTCGACGCGGCCGCCGGTGCGATGCGCCAGCTGCTCACCGTGGCCGCCGGCGGATCGCTGACCGCGGTTGCCGACCGCACCGCGACCACCACCGCCACCTGGGATCCGGAAGCCGTCGCCGACCACGCCGCGGTGACCGCCTACACCCTGCCCCAACATCTCAGTGCCTCACTGCCGCAGGGTGTGCGCGGCTTCGCCAACCCCGACACCCTCGTCGGACTCTGCTGGCCGACCGTGTTCAGCGTGATCGGCGCGGCCACCACCGAGGACGGTGTGCCCGTCGTGGAGGGACTGCTCGACCTGGTCCACCTCGACCACGTGACCTCCACGGTCGGTGAGCTGCCCCGCACTAAGGCCGAGTTCACCGTCACCGCAACCCTTTCCGATGTCACCGACACCGATCTGGGTCGCGTGATCACCGTTGCCGTCTCCATCGCCGACGAAGCACGCGTCGTCGCGGAGATGACCGAACGGTTCGCCGTTCGTGGTCGTACCGGTGCCGGAGAGCTGTCCGATCCGGACCGTGCCGGCGGCGCCCTGAGCGCCGAGGCCGCTGACGCGACCCGGAAGAAGCTGCGGGAGGCCAAGGTCGCCACCCCGTCGCGGATGCACGGGTTCGCGCTGGTCTCGGGTGACCACAACCCGATCCACGTCAACGACTCCGCCGCGAAGATGGCCGGACTCGGTAGCCCGATCGTGCACGGCATGTGGCTCTCGGCGGCCGCGCAGCACGTGGCAACGGCCACCGATTCCAAGAACCCGATCCCGGTGCCGCGTGCGCTGCAGGGCTGGACCGCACGCTTCCTGGGCATGGTCCGTCCCGGCGACGAGGTGACGATCCGGGTCGACCGGGTGGGCATGGACGCCGGCCGCGACATCATCGAGGTCAGCTGCAAGGTGGGTGACCTGCTGGTCATGAACGCCACCGGCCTGCTGGCGCCGCCGAAGACCGTCTACGCATTCCCGGGCCAGGGCATCCAGAGCAAGGGCATGGGTCTCGACGCCCGCGCCCGCTCCAAGGCCGCCCGCAAGATCTGGGACCGCGCCGACAAGCACACCCGCGACGCCCTGGGCTTCTCGATCCTGGCCGTGGTCCGCGACAACCCGACCACGCTGTCGGCCGGTGGCACCACCTATCAGCATCCCGACGGCGTGCTGTTCCTGACGCAGTTCACCCAGGTTGCGATGGCAACACTCGGTGTCGCCCAGATCGCCGAGCTGAAAGAGTCCGGCGGTTTCATCGAAGGCGCGATCACCTGTGGCCACTCGGTCGGGGAGTACAACGCACTGGCCGCCTGCGCCGGCGTTCTCCCACTCGAGGCCGTCCTGGAGGTCGTCTTCCAGCGCGGCGAGGCCATGCACCATCTCGTCCCGCGAGATGCGAAGGGCCGCAGCGACTACCAGATGGCGGCCATCCGGCCCAGCCAGTTCGGTCTGGCCGACGCCGACGTCATCGGATTCGTCAACGAGATCGGTGAGCGCAGCGGCGAGTTCGTCGAGGTCGTCAACCTGAACCTGCTCGGTTCGCAGTACGCGATCGCCGGGACAGTGAAGGGCCTCGAGGCGCTCGAGGCCGAGATCGAGGTGCGCCGCGCGAAGACCGGTGGCAAGCGCTCCTTCATCGTCATCCCCGGTATCGACGTGCCGTTCCACTCGACGGTGCTGCGCGCCGGTGTACCGGACTTCCGGCACCGTCTCGACGATCTGCTGCCCGAGCACATCGACCCCGACATCCTCGTCGGCCGCTACGTCCCCAACCTGGTCCCGCGGATGTTCAACCTGGGCCGCGACTTCGTCCAGGAGATCGCCGACCTGGTCCCGTCGGAACCTCTGAACGAGGTTCTCGCCGACTGGGATTCGTGGAC
The DNA here is from genome assembly GCF_059553395.1 of Williamsia sp. z34. Classification (NCBI taxonomy): domain Bacteria; kingdom Bacillati; phylum Actinomycetota; class Actinomycetes; order Mycobacteriales; family Nocardiaceae; genus Williamsia; species Williamsia sp. z34. The sequence goes on from NZ_JCANWW010000002.1 coordinate 49,208, forward strand.
CGCCAAGCCCAGCGCCCTGACCCGCGTGATCCTGATCGAGCTGCTGGCCTGGCAGTTCGCCAGCCCGGTCCGCTGGATCGAGACGCAGGATCTGCTGTTCACCCCGGTGGAGCGTGGCGGCGTCGGTGTCGAACGCTTCGTCGAGGTCGGCGTGAAATCCGCACCGACACTGAGCGGTCTGGCCGGCAACACCCTCAAGCTCGACGACTACCAGCAGGCAGTCGTCCAGGTCCTGAACATCGAGCGGGACTCCGACGTCATCCTGTCCAAGGACAGCGCGCCCGAGATCGACGAGGACGACGATGTCGTGACCGAGGTCGCGGCCGATCAGGGCGCCCCGGCAGCCGCCGCACCGGTCGCCGCGGCTCCGGCCCCGGTTGCGGCTCCGGCCGATTCGGGCCCCCGCCCGGACGACATCGCGTTCGGCCCGACCGACGCCGTGAACTCGGTGATCGCACTGTGGACCAAGATCCGCGTCGATCAGATCGGTTCGGCAGACACCATCGAGGCGCTGTGTGACGGAGTCTCCTCGCGTCGTAACCAGCTGCTCCTCGACATCGGTGGCGAGCTCGGACTGGGCGCGATCGACGGTGCCGCAGAGGCCGAGATGCCGGCGTTGTCGACAACGGTGAACGCTCTGGCCCGTGGCTACAAGCCGTTGGGGCCGGTCCTCTCCGATGCGGTGGGCGATCAGATCCGCAAGGTCTTCGGTCCGGCGGGCAAGCGTTCGTCGTACATCGAGGACCGCGTCACCTCCGTCTGGCAGCTCGGCCCCGGCTGGGCCCTGCACACCGCGGTCGCGGTCGCACTCGGAAGCCGGGACGGCGTGAGCGTGCGGGGTGGCGATCTGGGCGACCTGATCTCGACTGCCCCCGCCAACACCGACGCCGTCGACGCACTCATCGATGCCGCAGTCTCAAAGGTCGGCGCCCTCAAGGGCATTGCGGTGTCCAAGCCGGCCGCCGGTGGCGGTGGCGGCGGAGGCACCATCGACGCGGCTGCCCTGGGCGAGCTGACAGAACAGTTCACCGGACGCAGTGGGGCCCTGGCCTCGGCCGCGAAGACCATTCTGGAGAAGCTCGGTCTGGCCGACGAGGTCTCGGCCGCCGAACCGGCCGAGGACAACACCGCCGCACTCGAACGCGTCAGCGCCGAACTCGGTTCGGACTGGTTGCGCGTGGTGACCCCGGCTTTCGACGAGCGCCGCGCGGTGCTGATCGATGACCGCTGGGCCAGCTCCCGCGAAGATCTGGCCCGACTGTGGATCGAAGACGAGCACGTCCTCGACCAGGACTTCTACGACATCGCCTCACGCTTCATCGGTGCCGGTGAGACGGTCTGCCATCAGGCGACCTGGTGGCAGGGCAAGGCCCTGGCAAACGGCTACCAGGAGCATTCGCGCCTGTACGCCCAGATCGCGCATGCCGCACAGGATCCGCAGCCTTCGTCGTACGCCGAAGACATCGCGGTGGTGACCGGCGCCAGCAAGGGGTCGATCGCCGCAGCGGTTGTCGAGCAACTCTTGGCCGACGGCGCCACGGTTGTCGCGACGACGTCGCGTCTGGACGAGAACCGGATGGCGTTCTTCAAGGCGCTGTACCGCCGCAGTGCCCGCGGAAACGCAGCGCTCTGGGTGGTCCCGGCCAACCTGTCGTCGTACACCGACGTCGACGAACTCGTGTCGTGGATCGGTAGCGAGCAGACCGAAAACCTCGGTGGCAAAACGGGTGTGGTGAAGCCGGCCCTCAAGCCGACGCTGCTGTTCCCGTTCGCCGCGCCGCGGGTCGCCGGAGACCTCACCGATGCCGGCGGTCGCGCCGAACTCGAGATGAAGGTGCTCCTGTGGTCGGTCGAGCGACTGATCGCCGGACTCGGCGACATCGCCGCCGACCATCACCTGGCCGCCCGCCTGCACGTGGTGCTGCCCGGCTCCCCGAACCGTGGAATGTTCGGTGGGGACGGCGCTTACGGTGAGTCCAAGGCTGCACTCGATGCACTGGTGAAGCGCTGGGGTGCCGAGGATTCATGGAACTCAAAGGTCACCCTGGCCCACGCCCTGATCGGCTGGGTGTCCGGAACCGGCCTGATGGGTCACAACGACGGGCTCGTCGAGGCCGTCGAGGCGGCCGGTGTCAAGACGTGGTCGACGGCCGAGATGGCCACCGAACTGCTCAAGGCCGTCACCCCCGAGGCGCGTGCCCGGGCCCGCACCGAACCGTTGCAGCTCGACCTGACCGGCGGACTCGGTGATGCCAAGCTCGACATGAAGGCACTGGCGCAGGCTCAGGCCGACGCGGCAGCGGCGGCCGAGGACGACACCGAAGACGACGAGCCAACCGTGGCGGCATTGCCGTCGCCGGCCCGCGCCCCGAAGTCGACCACCCCGGAGTGGGGCAACATCGACGCCCGCCCCGAGGATCTCGTGGTCATCGTCGGCGCCGGAGAGCTCGGACCGTACGGCAGCAGCCGGACCCGCTTCGAGATGGAGGTCGCCGAAGAGCTGTCGGCCGCCGGAGTCCTCGAGCTGGCCTGGAGCACGGGCCTGATCACCTGGGAGGCAACGCCGAAGCCGGGTTGGTACGACGCCGAATCCGGTGATCCGGTGGCGGAGGCCGAGATCGCCGATCGCTATCACGATGCCGTGGTCGAGCGCTGCGGGATCCGGCAGTACGCCGACGACGGCGACATGATCGGCAACACCTCGCCGCTGCTGACCTCGGTGTTCCTCGACAACGACCTCACCTTCTCGGTGGCGTCGGAGTCCGAGGCGCGGTCGTTCCTGTCCGCGGCTCCCGACAAGACCAAGATCAAGGTCGACGCCGAGAGCGGCGAATGGCAGGTGACCCGCATGTCGGGCACCGAGATCCGGGTTCCCCGCAAGTTCAAGCTCAGCCGGACCGTCGGCGGTCAGATCCCGACCGGATTCGATCCCACCCGCTGGGGCGTGTCCGCGGACATGGCCGAGTCGGTCGATCGTGTCGCGCTGTGGAACCTGATCGCCACCGTGGATGCGTTCCTCGGATCGGGTTTCGAGCCCTCCGAGCTGATGCGGTGGGTCCACCCGGGCCTGGTCGCCAACACGCAGGGCACCGGTATGGGCGGCATGGAGTCGATGCGGTCGCTGTACCTCGACACCTTCACCGGTGAGGCCAAGGCCAACGACATCCTGCAGGAAGCTCTGCCGAACGTTGTTGCCGCGCACGTGGTCCAGTCGTACATCGGTAGCTACGGCGCGATGATCCACCCGGTCGCCGCCTGCGCCACCGCCGCCGTCTCGGTGGAGGAGGGCGTCGACAAGATCAAGCTCGGCAAGGCGCTGTTCGCAGTGGCCGGCGGTTTCGACGACCTCGGTATCGAAGGCATCGTCGGGTTCGGTGACATGTCGGCCACCGCCGAGTCGTCGAAGATGGCAGCGCAGGGCATCAACGAGCGTCGCTACTCCCGCGCCAACGACCGCCGTCGTGGGGGATTCGTGGAGTCACAGGGTGGCGGCACGATCCTGCTCGCCCGCGGCGATGTCGCGGCCGAGATGGGGCTGCCGGTCCTGGGTGTCGTGGGCTGGGCACAGAGCTTCGGCGACGGTGTCCACACCTCCATCCCGGCTCCGGGCATCGGTGCGCTGGGTGCGGCTCGCGGGCAGAAGGATTCGGGCTTCGCCCGGTCGCTGCGCCAGCTGGGCGTGAGCCCGGACGACGTGGCACTGGTCTCCAAGCACGACACCTCGACCAAGGCCAACGACCCCAACGAGTCGAACCTGCACGAGCGCCTCGCCGCGGCGATCGGCCGCAGCGACGGTGCGCCGCTGTTCGTGGTGTCGCAGAAGTCGCTCACCGGTCACGCCAAGGGTGGAGCCGCGGCCTTCCAGCTGATCGGGCTGTGCCAGATCCTGCGCGACGGCGTCATCCCGCCGAACCGCAGCCTGGACTGCGTCGACGAGGCCATGGAGGAGTACAAGCACCTCGTCTGGCCGACCACGCCGCTGCACTTCGGTGACCGGTTCGCGCTCAAGGCAGGTCTGTTGACCAGCCTCGGGTTCGGTCACGTCTCGGGTCTGATCGCCGTGGTCCATCCGGAAGCCTTTGTGGCATCCCTGGATCCGGCCCAGCGCGATCGGTACCGGGCCGCGGCCGCAGAGCGGTCACGGTCGGGACAGCAGCGTCTGCTCGAGTCGATGTTCGGTGGCAAGCCCGCCTACCAGCGGCCGCCGAACCGACGCTTCGACGACAGCGCGTACGAGGGTGATCAGGAAGCGGCGATGCTGCTCGATCACGACGCCCGCCTGTCGGCCAACGGACACTACTGAGTCATGACGGTTATCGGAGTGGGGATCGACCTCGTGTCGATCCCCGGCTTCGCCGAGCAGCTGCAGCAGCCTGGCACCACCTTCGCCGATCGGTTCACGGTGGGGGAGCGCCGGGACTCCGCGTCCGGCACCGGTGACGATGCCAGGCATCTCGCTGCCCGGTGGGCGGCGAAGGAAGCTGTCATCAAGGCCTGGTCGGTGAGCCGGTTCGCGCGAAAGCCTTTGTTGCCGACGATCACCCATGGTGACATCGAGGTCGTCACCGACACCTGGGGCCGGCCGGCGATCAGGCTGGGCGGGGAGATCGCCGGGCATCTGGCGGGCACGGTTGTGCACATCTCACTGACCCATGACGGCGACATGGCGGCAGCCGTGGCGGTCATCGAAGAGGCGCCGAAAGAAGACTGAAACACCCCACCCCGTGCGCGGACAGCCGCCGGATCACTACGTGGTCTGGCGGCTTTCGGGGTTCTCGAGCATCATGTATCGCCCGAGCATGAGTTTGAGCTCGGCGACGGTGTCGGCGTGGTTGTGGCCTTCCTGCACAGAGAAACTGAGCAGTGAATAGGCGGTGTGTACGAGCAACTCCGACATCAACGCACGACGATCGCGCTGCGGCGTCAGCGGTGCGATGATGCGCGCCACCTGGGCGGCCAGGGCGCGTTCGTGGACGGTCGCGGTGGCCCGGGTCGCCGGGGTCGACTGAACGGCCAGCCACACGGCCCGCCGGGACGGGTCGTCGTGCCAGAGCTGCGCGAGGTGGTCGATGAACTTCTCGAGCAGCCTCGGCCAGTCCAGCGACGGGATCTCCGCGGCAAACGTCGCGAGTTCGCCCTGGACCCCGGCCGCGTCCTGCCGGTCGAGTTCGCAGACGACCACGTACTTGTTCGCGAAGTACTGATAGAGCGTGCCGATGGGGACATCAGCGCGGGCGGCGATGTGCTCACAGGTCAGCGACTCGAACCCGACCTCGATGAGCAGCTCCCGCGCAGCGGCCAACATCGCATCGAAACGTAGTTGGCTACGTTGCTGTGTCGGCCGCTTGCGGGGGACGAGGGGTTCGGTGCTGAGCAGCCGGGAAGCACCGGAACCCGGAGCACCGGTCTTCAGTGCACCGGTGGTTCCGTGTCCGGACTGCCGCTCCGCCATGAACGAGCCTGCCTCCGCCTCAGACCGAGAGGTCGCGGCGCAGCTTCGCCACGTGGCCGGTGGCCCGCACGTTGTATTGAGCAGCAGCGATTTTGCCGTCCGCGTCGACGAGGAAGGTCGACCGGATCACGCCGGTCACCGTTTTGCCGTACATCTTCTTCTCGCCGAACGCGCCCCAGGCCGTCAGCACCGACTTGTCCACATCGGACAGCAGCGGGAACGTCAGGTTCTCCGCATCGCGGAACTTCGCAAGCTTGGCGGGCTTGTCGGGCGAGATCCCGATGACGTCGATGCCCTCGGCGTTGAGCTCGGCAAGGCTGTCACGGAAGTCGCAGGCCTGCTTGGTGCAGCCGGGTGTGCTCGCCGCCGGATAGAAGTAGATGATCACCTGCCGGCCGCGGTAGTCCGCGAGGGAGACGATGTTCTCGTCGGCATCGGGCAGGGAAAAATCGGGGGCGTCGTCGCCCACTGCCAAGCGTGTGTTCTCAGTCATCGAACTCAGGCTAGCCGAGTGAGTAAACAGTGTGGCGCAACACGTGCAACATGGTCGGTGAACTACCGTAGAGCAGTAGACCTGACCGGACCGATCCACGCACACGATTCGTGCGAGGACGGCACTGTACCGATGGAGGACCTGTGGCACGCGACACCGACAGCATCGAACGCGATATCGAGCGGGCCCGCGATGAACTGGCGGGAACGCTCGACGCGCTGGCCTCCCGTGCCAACCCGCAGCGTCTGGCAGACGACGCCAAGGCGACCGTCGTGGCCACCTTTCGCAAACCGGCGGTTGCCGGGACGCTGATCGCGGTGGGCGTGGTGGTCGTCGCCATCGTGATCAAGAAGATCGTCAGCTGAACGAATGAACGGCGGGGGATCCCCGCCGTACTCGAACGCCCGTCCGATGGCCCGCGGCCATCTGGCGGGCGTTTGTGGTCCGGGGGCTGTCGAAATCCGTTCGGGCAAAAGAAAAACCCCCAGTTGCCTGGGGGTTTTCTCTCTGTGTGCGCCATCAGGGACTCGAACCCCGAACCCGCTGATTAAGAGTCAGCTGCTCTGCCAATTGAGCTAATGGCGCTTGTTTCCTGCTTCGTTCTTCAGTTCGTCTTGCGAGATAGAACGCTATCAGGCCGACCCACGGAAATAAAAATCGCCTGGTCGACCGGCGTGACGGTCACGGAAACCGCTGGTCCGCACCGAGCTTCGTGTAGCGAGCATCACATCATCGACCGTTTATTGTTTCGTGCACGTCGCGTTTAACACGTACACTTTTGCCTAGTTCGGTTCTTGCCCGTGTCGTCGGGCCTTAGTCAGATCTTGGGAGTGTGATGGGGTTCAGGCAGGCCTCTGTGACCCGGCGGGCGAGTACGCCCACGGTTCTGTTGATTCTCTTGGTGACACTGGCAGGTGTCGCGTCGGCATGCTCGTCTGATCCCAAGCCCCCGAAGTACAGCGACCAGGTGGTCAGTACGACACCGTTCGATGATCTCCTGCAGCCTGCGGTCGAGGTCACTGGTCTTGCGAACGAGCCTGTCGTCGACGGCGACGTCGGGTTCGCGCCGGGCGCGCCGGTGCAGGTGACCGCGAATGATGGCCGTCTCACCAACGTCAAGGTCACCAACGCGGCCGGCGTCGTGGTGCCGGGCGTGATGTCGGACGACCAGAAGACCTGGACGGTCCCGGCCGGGTCGTTCGGCTACAACAAGCGCTACACGCTTGTTGCCGACGCCAAGGGCATCGGCGGCAAGACCCAGTCGAGCCGGACGTTCACGACCAGCTCGCCGAACAACCTGACGCAGGCGTACCTGCTGCCCGAGAAGGGCTCGACCGTCGGTGTCGGCATGCCCGTCTCGATTCGTTTCGACGAGTCGATCCCCAATCGCAAGGCGGCCCAGGACGCGATCACCGTCAAGACCGACCCGCCGACCGAGGGCGCGTTCTACTGGCTCAGTGACACCGAACTGCGCTGGCGTCCGGAGAACTTCTGGAAGCCCGGTACCAAGGTCGACGTCGACATCAACACGTACGGAATCGACCTCGGGGACGGCCTGTTCGGTCAGGAGAACCTCAAGACGAACTTCACCATCGGCCGTGAACTGATCGCCGTCGCCGACGACAACACCAAGACGATCACCATCACCGAGAACGGCGAGGTCATCAAGACCATGCCGACGTCGATGGGCAAGGACTCCACACCCACGGACAACGGCACGTACATCATCGGGGATCGGCTCGACGAGATCGTGATGGACTCGTCGACCTACGGCGTGCCGGTCAACTCGCCTGCCGGGTACAAACTCGACGTCGACTACGCGACCCAGATGTCCTGGAGCGGTATCTACATCCACTCCGCGCCGTGGTCGATGTACGCGCAGGGCAGTGAGAACACCAGCCATGGGTGCCTGAACGTCAGTCCTGACAACGCCCTTTGGTGGGTGCAGAACTCGCTGCGCGGCGACATCATCACCGTCAAGAACACCGTGGGTCCCGAACTGTCGGGCACCGACGGCCTCGGTGACTGGAACATCCCCTGGGAAACGTGGAAGAAGGGCAACGCCTGAGCTGAGTCCGAACTCAGGCCTCGCGTAGAAACGGAACGCAGCGCCGGGTGGTGATCGTCGAAAGACGATTACTGCCCGGCGTTTGCCGTATGCGGGCCCAGAAAGGCTCGACCCGATGTCGTTGTCGCAGTGGGGCGGTCAAGGCCGCAGAGGCGAAATCAGCGCTCTGGCCGGAGGGTCGATGTAGATCTTTCCCCGTGAACGCAGAAACGGTCTACCGCGCCGAAGCGCGATAGACCGTTCCTGGTTTGGGTGGACGACGGGACTCGAACCCGCGACAGCCAGAATCACAATCTGGTGCTCTACCAACTGAACTACGCCCACCATCGGTACCCGCTGAGCGGGACCGGAACTAACTTTAGCGGTATGCCGGGCAGAAACTCCAATCGGTTCCTGACCTGCGGTTTGTCAGGCCTCGCCGAGCGCTTTCGTCACTTCTTCGATGACCGGGGCGTCCGGTCCGGGCTGCGGTACGAACACTGTTGCGCGGTAGTACTTGAGTTCGCGAATGGATTCCCGGATGTCGGCGAGCGCTCGGTGTGCCAGGCCCTTCTGTGGTTGACCGAAGTAGACCTTCGGGTACCAGCGCCGGCACAGCTCCTTGATGGAGCTGACGTCGACCATCCGGTAATGCAGGTAGCTGTCGAGCTTCGGCATGTCCCGCGTGATGAATCCACGGTCGGTGGCGATGGAGTTTCCCGCCAGAGGTGCGGCGCCGGCGGAGCCGATCTGCGAGCGCAGATACTCCAGCACCATCTTCTCGGCCTCCTCGAGGGTGACCGTGGAGGCTCTCACCTCCTCGGTCAGGCCGGAGGCGGCATGCATCTTCTTCACGACGTCCGGCATCGCGGCCAGAGCGTCATCGTCGGCATGGATGACGACGTCTACGCCGTCACCCAAGATGTTCAGTTCGCTGTCGGTGACCAGAGCTGCGATCTCGATGAGTTTGTCACTGCCCAATTGCAGTCCGGTCATCTCGCAGTCGATCCACACAAGTTTGTCTTGCATCACATCACCCTAGTGGTTCGGTGTTCAGTCGCCGAACTTCCGATAGAAGGTGCCGACTATGGGAGCGGTGATCTTCCTCGGGCTGTAGCCACCCGCCACGGACATCGCTTTCGACAACAAACCCGGGACCACGCGCATCTTGTTGCGTTCCAACGCGTCCAGGCTCAGCTTCGCCACGTACTCACTCGAGTTCCAGAGGAAGCCCGGGACCAGGCGGTCGACGGTGCTGGCCTCCTCCGGTGACGGGGTCTGCGTGCGAACGGGTCCCGGGGCCAGCAACGTCACGTTGACCCCCTCGTCGGCGAGCTCACCGCGCAGGGACTCGGACAAACTGTTCACGAACGCCTTCGATGCAGCGTAGGTGGCGTTGAACGGTATGGGCATGTTGCCCGCGGCGGAACCGACCATGAGGATGCCGCCCGAGCCGCGGGCGACCATCTGTGGCAAGACCGCCAATGTGAGGTCGTGCACGGCAACCGCATTCAGCCGGACCTGAGCTCGTTCGTAGTCGGGGTCCAGGTCGGCGAGTGCGCCGAAGGTTGCGATTCCGGCGTTGTTGCACAGGATCGAGATCTCTCGCCGGGACAGTTCGTCACAGAGTGCGCCGGTGGCGATCGGATCGGACAGGTCCGTGGCACGGACCTCGACCTCGACACCGAACTCGGTCCCGAGGTCGAGCGCGGTGGACCTCAGGATCTCTTCGCGACGTGCAACGAGGATCAGCCCGTGTCCGCGGCGTGCCAACTCGGTGGCAAGTGCGGCACCGATACCGGATGACGCTCCGGTGACAACGGCACGCGCGGACAACGACGGCTTCGGAATACCCATGGCGCAGATCGTAACGAGATCACGTCACGCGATACCAGCGGCGACCTCGGTGCCCTGGCGGATCGCCCGTTTGGCGTCGAGTTCGGCCGCCACGTCGGCGCCGCCGATGACGTGGGTGTTCACGCCGCCGACGGTCAGCGGGTCGATCAGATCGCGCACCGATTCCTGGCCCGCGCAGACGACGACGGTGTCGACGGCGAGGATGCGGGTGGTGCGATCGCCGCCTTCTTCTTTCGGCGCGAAGCTCAGGTGCAGGCCCACGTCGTCGATCTTGTCGTAGGCGGCGCCCGAAATCTGTTCCACGCCCTTCATTTTGATGGTGGCGCGGTGCACCCAGCCGGACGTCTTGCCGAGGGTCTTGCCTTGGCCTCCGGGCTTGCGCTGGACGAGATAGACCTTGCGGGCGGCCGGAGCGGGACGTGGCTTTCCGACAAACCCCGGGACGGTGAGGTCATCGGTGATGCCCCATTCGTGTTCCCATTCCTTGATGTTCAATGTGGGGGAGTCCTCGACGGTCAGGAACTCGCTCACGTCGAATCCGATTCCGCCGGCGCCGATCACCGCAACGGTCGTGCCGATCTGTCCACGACCGAGGACGGCGTCGGCGTACGACAGCACCTTCGGGTGGTCGATGCCGGGGATGTCGGGCATCCGAGGGGTGACACCGGTGGCGACGATGACGTCGTCGAACTTCTGCTCGATGAGTTCGTCGGCGCTGATCCAGGTGTTCAGGTGCACCTGTACACCGGTGACTTCGAGTTGCCGCTTGTAATAGCGGATGGTCTCAGAGAACTCTTCTTTGCCGGGTATCCGCGCGGCGATCGAGAACTGACCGCCGATGTGTTCGCCGGCCTCGAAGAGATGGACGTTGTGTCCACGCTGGGCGGCGGCAACGGCGGCAGAGAGTCCGGCCGGACCGGCGCCGACCACCGCGACGCGCTTGGCGTTGCGGGTGGCGCCGAGGATCAGTTCTGTCTCGCGCCCGGCCCGAGGATTGAGCAGGCACGAGACCTTCTTGCCCACGAAAGCGTGGTCGAGGCAGGCCTGGTTGCAGGCGATGCAGGTGTTGATCTCGTCACCGCGACCGGCCTGCGCCTTGTTCGCGAATTCGGGATCGGCGAGCAGGGGCCGGGCCATCGAGATGGCGTCGACCCGGCCGCCCTCCAGGATCTCCTCGCCGAGTTCGGGTGTGTTGATCCGGTTCGAGGCGATCAGCGGGATCGACACCTCTTCGCGCAAACGCTCCGTGTAGCCGACAAACGCTCCGCGCGGAACCGACGTGACGATCGTGGGGACCTGCGCCTCGTGCCAGCCGATGTCGGTGTTGATGGCGTCGACCCCGGCGGCCTCGAGTTTGCGTGCCAGCGAAGCGATTTCGTCCCATGTCTGACCGTCTTTGACGAGGTCGGCGATCGACTGGCGCATGATCACCATGAAGTCGGGGCCGACCTTCTTGCGGATCTCTTTTGCGATCTCCACGACGATCCGCTGTCGGTTCTCCGTGCTGCCGCCCCATTTGTCGGTGCGGTTGTTGGTGCGCTTGCAGAGGAAGGTGTTGAGCAGGTAGCCCTCGCCGCCCATGATCTCGATGCCGTCGTATCCCGCGTCTCTGGCCAGCTTCGCGCAGCGACCGTACGACCAGATGGCGTGCTTGATGAGCGCATCGTTCATCTTGATCGGCCGGAAGGGGTGCACGGGCGACTTTTCCCAGCTGACACTGAACTTCAGAGGCGTATATCCGTACCGGCCGGCGTAGAGCACCTGCATCGCGATCTTGCCGCCCTCTTTGTGCACCGCCGTGGTGAGGCGTCGGTGCCGGAGGACATCGACCTTGTTGGTGAGTTTGCTACCGAAAGGCAGGAGAAGTCCGGCACGGGTGGGAGCGATGCCGCCGGTGATGATCAGGCCCGCGCCGCCGCGCGCACGTTCGGCGTAATAGGCGGCGAGCTTGTCGGTGTCCCAGATGCGGTCTTCGAGTCCGGTGTGCATCGATCCCATGATGATGCGGTTCTTGAGCACGGTCTTGTTGATCGTCAACGGTTCGAACAGCTTTGGGTATGGAGTTGTCATCGGGAACCTTCCTTTGTCACGGGGGCCGGCCGTGTTGTGGGCTGTGGGTTACTGGTCCAGGACACCTTCGAGTGCGGCGATCACTTCGTCGCACCAGTCGATGAAGCCGACTTCGATGCGCACGCCACCACGCAGGACGAGGTGCTGTTTGAGTTTGCGTAGGTTCAGCGAGCTCGGATCGGGAAAGTCGTTCTTCTCGAACTCTTGGTAGAGGCGTAGGCGTTCTTCGTGCAGGGCGCGCTGGCGGCGTAGTTCACTGATCAGCTGGGGGAGGTCTGCGGCTTCTGCAGCCCTGATCTTCACGCCCAACTCGTCGCGGAGTTGTTGGGGCTCGGTGGGTGTTCCGACCCAATCGCGCAGTGCAGCGCGACCTTTCGCGGAGAGGGTGTACACCTTCTTGTCGGGTCTGCCGTCTTGGGCAACCGACTCGAAGCTGACCAGTCCATCGGAGTGGAGCTTCTTGAGCGTCCGATAGATCTGCTGGTGCGTGGCAGACCAGAAGTGGCCGATCGACCGGCTGAATTGCCGGCCGATCTCGTAGCCGGTGCCCGGTCGCTCGGCAAGCGAGGTCATGATCGCGTGTTCGAGTGCCACCTGTGCACCATACGCATGCAACGCGGCACTATGCAATGGTGTTCATATACACACGGGTTCATATGGGTGACCAGCGAACTTGATCGTCTTCATGCCGCCACCAATTTCCGCAGGTTCGATTCGACCCGACTCCCGGGTTCTCTCCGTCGGGTTCTCGGGAGCTCGGCTGCCGGGCGCGGAAGTGCCGGGGCGATCGAGGTGTGACGATGTCCGGTGGGTGTGGTGACCGACACCGCGTGCCGCTGCGTCTCCGATTCTTCTGTCGCCGAACGCCACCCGGGCGCCTGCTTGGTGTAGTTGCAGTCCTCGCATAAACCTTGGCCGTTGTGGCTGTTGGTGGGTCCGTCCTTGCTGTGCGGGACGACATGGTCGATATGTCGGACCGGGGCGTCGCAGTAGGGGGTGCGGCAGATCTGATCCCGCAGACGGATCAGCAGCGCCAGTGCCTTCGGAAAAACCCGGGCCACCGACTCCATGGCAACCAGGGCGCCGGTGGGCTGTTTGGCGAACAGTCGGCGGATGGTGAGCTTTGCGTCGCGGTCGGCGGTCGCGGTGACCAATTGGCGAGCGATGCCTGCCGGAATGGGGCCGTAGCCGTCGACCAGAGCGGCTTCGTCGCTCGCGCCCAACAATGTGGCATCCGAGACGACCAGGTTGACCGTGATCGGTGGACCGTCGGCGGCGGCGCTGCCGGTGACCCGTTCGAACAAGACGTCGGCCATGATCTGATCTCGGGAGCGTCCGTCGCCGTCGCCGTGGTGCAGGTCTGCCGCTCTGCGCAGGGCCGCGATCACGCCGACGCCTTGGGCGACCGGCAGGAGGGCACTCACTGTTGCCATCGAATCGGGTGCGGGACGAGAGGTGACCCGGCGGTCTTTGGCCGCCTTGGCCGCCCGCGCGACCACCGCATGTGGGTCTCGTTGATAGGCAAGTGCTTTGGCGCGAACCGTGAGCGCTTTGTCGCCGAGGCCGTGCAGTGCGTCCGGGTCGGCGCACAGTGCGGCATCGATCGCGATCCGGTCGGCGACATCGAGGTACGCCGTTTCGCGAACCAGGATGGTGGCACGCCACTCGGACAGGTGGCCGGCCTCGAGTGCGGCCATCGTGTGCGGCATCTCATCGACAACGGCTCGGGCGAAGCCCAGGTAGCGCCCTCCTCGATGAGGTGACACCCGTCGGGCCAGTGCGACCTCTGATGCGAGCCCGACGCCAACCTTCTTCTCCGGCAGTCCTTGTTCTCGATGTTGCTGTCTGCGCTTGGCGTCGAGGTTCATGGTGGCCTTCGCCTGGGCTGCGGCGCAGGCGGCCTTGAGGTCTTCGAGCGCGGTGATCTGATCTACCGACTCGGTGGCGGAAAGATCAAAATCCATACGTTGCAGAGTGTCTCGAAAATCTTTGATGTCTCTTTCAAGCACGTGGTCCCCCCGGAGCAACTTGATCGAATCTATGTTCGAATCATACTCGGCCGGTGCGACGTTGGCTAGAGCGGCGATGCCATGGATGCCGGTCGACGCCCGGCGGACGCGATATATGCATTCGCGAGCCGAATGAGCGGCGTTCGGTCGGGGTGCCTGAAGGCTGAAGGTTTTGCGGCCTCGAGGTCTGCGGCGAGATCGCGCAGGCCGATTTCGGCTATCGAGGCGAGAGGGATGCGATGCGTTGGAAACCATCGTCGGGGCGCAGCCTTGGGGTAGACACTGTCTATGTCGCTTACGAGTGCGTTCGTCTACCGGATTTGTCGCCATGTGCTGATCGGTCCGGCGCTGTACGTCATCGGCCGGCCGAAAATCGTTGGCCGGCAGAATATTCGGCCGACGGGTCCGGTGATACTGGCGGCCAATCACCTTGCGGTGATGGATTCGTTCTACTTGACACTCGCGGCGCGGAGACAGGTCTACTTTCTGGCCAAATCGGAATACTTCACGCGAGTCGGCGTCGTTGGTCGCCTACAGAGGTGGTTTTTCAGCGCAATGGGACAGATTCCGGTGGACCGGGCGGGCGGGGAGTCGGCTTCGGCGGCGATCACGGCGGCGACTGCCATCGTGCGGGGCGGGGGCGTGTGGGGAATACATCCAGAGGGGACTCGTTCGCCAGATGGGCGGCTGTATCGCGGTCGAACCGGAGTCATGCGGGTTGCGATGCGCACGGGTGTCCCGGTGATCCCCGTGGCAATCATCGGGACGCGCAGGGTGCCCGGCGTGAAGTGGTGGCGTCGTGGTCGTGTGGTCATCGAGATATTGCCCCCGCTCGATCTCTCGCCTTACGTGGCGGCAAACGACTATCGAGGGGCGACCGATGCGTTGATGCGAGTCCTTCTCGCGCACAGCGGACAAGAGTATGTGGACGAGTATGCAAAATCTTGGATCGAGAGACCGCCGCGACGTGATATCGCATGACCCGGTGGGTCTGGGGTCGGTCAGTTGGATGCGTGATTGTGCTCGATGACGCGGATCTGGCCGGTCCTTTCACACGTGGCGTAGCCGTGTCGTTTGGCAAAGAGTTCCCACGATGTCTGTTCGGGATCGCTGGGTAGGTCGATGGCGCTGCCATCTCCGAACTCGATGTGCAGGTCACCGTCGTCGTTGCACACGGCAACGTCGGTTCGGCTACCCAGCATCGTGAAGAGAGGTCTTTGTTCGTCGATCACGTTTGCCGGGTTGATGCTGTCGTGCTCGACGCCGAGGCCGCCCACGGGGGGAGACGTCAGCGAGAACGGGGTCCACAGCACCAGTTCGCAATGGTTGTTGAAGAAGAACGTCAGATTGTCGTCGAACGTGACTCGTTCGACGACGTGACCTTGAATCCACAGTTGCATTGAGGCCTCCGTGTGTCGGACGTCACATCCGACGGTAACATCCCCGCTCCAGGCCGCTCAGCCGCATCGATCAGGAATCGAGAAGCGTGGGCGCCGGCACCGCCGATAGCGTCGCCGGTAGGACGTCGATCAAGCGATGTCCCCGGTAGATCTGGGAGGTCGAGAACTGTGAAGACGATGACATGCAAGCAGCTGGGTGGGCCGTGCGACGTCGAACTCCGCGGCGACAAAGCCGACGACGTGATCCATGCGCAAGACCGCCACCTGAGGGAAATGGTGGAGAACGGTGACCTGACGCACGACGAGGCGCTGAAAGAGATGAAGGGCCGGTGGAAGCGGCCGGTATCGGGCCTGGGTTGGTACCGCAGCACGAAGAAGGCGTTTGCGGCGCTTCCCGAGGACTGACCACCTGCCCCGGTTGGGCAGGCGTCCTGTCTTCGCGAAAAGTGGTGCCCCCGGCAGGACTCGAACCTGCGACCTAGAGATTAGAAGGCTCTTGCTCTATCCACCTGAGCTACGGAGGCATGCCGACGACCGGCGCAGGTGAGTATATCGGCACGGGTGAACCCGGGCCGACGCGAGTCACACTCGACCGGTGCCTACCCTGAAGGGGTGAGTACACCCAGCCCTGATTCGATCGACATCCGTCGCAGCGCGGCGGCAAGCATTGGCTGGGTGCTGGCCTGGGTGGCAGCAGCGGTTGCCGTGGCGGTCACCGCGATCTCCGCGGGCGACGCACTCGATCTCGCCGGTGTCGGAGATCCGGGGGTGCTGACGAGGTATGGGCTGCCCACCGTTCAGACGATCGGTGAGATCGGCGCCGTGGTCGCTGTCGGCGGAGCATTGTTCGCGGCCTTCTTCGTGCCGCCGCAGTCCGACGGCATCCTCGACGTCGGCGGTTATCGGGCGATCAAGTTCGCATCGGTCGGTGCTCTGATCTGGGCTGTCGCGGCGCTGCTGATGATCCCACTGACCATTTCCGACACGTCGGGATACCCGCTCTCGGAGACCCTGAGTCCCGACCGGATCATTTCGGCGTTCGATCAGGTCGCAGACGCCCGGTCCTGGCTGTGGACCGCGATCTTCGCGTTGATCTGCGCGATCGTGGCGCGCATCGCCCTGCGATGGACGTGGACCCTGATCGTGTTGCCCCTGTCGATCCTGACGTTGATGCCGACTGCACTGGCGGGGCACTCGTCGACCGGTGGCAGCCACGATGTGGCGACGAACAGCCTGATCCTGCACATCGTGGGCGCATGCCTGTGGATGGGTGGACTCTTCGCAGTCCTGATCTACGCCCGCGGCGGCGGGCGGTACACACCGCTCGCGATCACCCGCTACTCCCGCGTTGCGTTCTGGACGTTCGTCGTCGTCGGGGCCAGTGGTGTCATCAATGCGCTGGTCCGGGTGAAGATCGACCAGCTGTTCACCGAGACCTATGGCCAATTGGTCCTGGCCAAGGTCGCGGCATTGGTGGTTCTGGGCGGGTTCGGTGCGTGGCACCGGAAGGTCGCCATCCCGGCCATCGAGAAGGATGACAACCGGCGTCCACTGATCCGCTTTGCCGTGGTCGAGTTGCTTGTCTTCGCGGCAACGTTCGGTATCGCCGTGGGGCTGTCCCGGACGCCCCCTCCGGTCAACGTCAACCCGTCGGACATGCCTGCGGCCGAATTGCTCCTGGGCTACCGGATCGACCACGAACCGACTTTCGCACGCGTCTTCCTCGACTGGCGCTTCGACCTGTTGTTCGGGACGTTGGCGATCGTCATGGCGGTCGTCTACCTGCGTGGCGTGATCCGTCTGCGCCGCCGTGGTGATGCCTGGCCGGTCGGTCGGACGATCGCCTGGATCCTGGGCTGCGCGGCGCTGTTGTTCGCCACCTCGTCCGGACTCGGTAAATACGCACCGGCGATGTTCAGCCTGCACATGATCGCGCACATGACGCTCTCGATGCTGGCGCCGGTGCTGCTGGTGCTCGGCGGCCCGGTGACGCTCGCCCTGCGGGCCCTGAGCCCGGCCGGCAAGAAGGCACCGCCCGGACCCCGCGAGTGGATCCTGATCATCCTGCACAGTCCGTACTCGCGGTTCATCACGCATCCGCTGGTGGCGTCGGTGCTCTTTGTCGGCAGCTACTACGTTCTGTACCTGGGTGGACTCTTCGAGTCACTCGTCGACTATCACGCCGCGCACGTGGCGATGAACTTCCACTTCATCGTCAGCGGATACCTCTTCTACTGGGTGGTCATCGGGATCGATCCGGCACCGCGGACGTTGTCGCCGGTTGCCAAGCTCGCAATGGTCTTCGGCTCGTTGCCTTTCCATGCGTTCTTCGGCGTGGCGCTGATGAGCACCGACAATGTGATTGCACGCAGCTTCTACCAGAGTCTGATGTTGCCGTGGAACCCCGACCTGATGAGCGATCAGCGGCTCGGCGGCGGTATCGCCTGGGCGGCCGGAGAGATTCCGCTCGTGCTGGTGATGTTGGCCCTGTTGGTGCAATGGAGTCGCCAGGACCTTCGGCAGGCCCGCCAATTCGACCGGCGTGCCGATCGCGACGAGGATGCCGAGTTGGCAAGCTACAACGCGATGTTGAAGCAGATGTCCAGCGCCGACGAACCTGCGCCGGTGGCCGCGGCAGGTCAGGTCGGGGACACGTCGGCGTCTGAGGACTCCGGCGACCAGGACGCGCATGAACCCACCCCGGGGTCCCGTTCCTGACGTCCCGGCCGGGCTGGTGCGCAGATCTGTCGGGTGTCCGAGTCCCGTCGCCGAGATCGGGCGTACGGACAAATTGCGGATAATTCGCTTATGCGGCAGTAAATCTCAGTGGTGACCGAAGCACTCCGAGGAGGAGTCAAAAGGCCATCGCCGTGGTTCTGTCCTTCCTTGTGGTGTTGTCGTGAAAAGACGATTTGCTGATTTTGAAAACTGTGACGTGAAACCGGGCTCAAGATCTGGTCGCATGTTCAGGCCCCATCGTTTCCGCAAAATCCGGCGGTCGGGAATGCGAAGTCTTTTCTGACACAACCGGATTGACCAAGCGGAACTGTGTGCCGATTCGAGTGCCGCGGTCGTGATATGCGGGCCTGACTTGTGTTCATCATCGGTGGTACCTTCGGCAGGCCTAAGCGTAAGTGGCAGCCCCCGGTGATTCCGCAACCAGGCGGAAGGCAAAGGATTTCCTTGTTACCTGGCCGGCATTGTCGACGGTGACAAGGTGGGCGGATGGGCAAGTGGCGGTGGAGATTTGGGCAGCGATGTATATCGCGGCAACGAATGGCGGAGTTCCCGTTCGCTGACCGGCCATCGCAAAAAGAGGTGAGCACAATGCGGCCGAGGCCTAGCAGGGGACTCAGCTGGGGTCTAGTATCCAATATGTGTGATCCTCACAGTCGAGTCCCCAATTGGTATTTGACGTCGCGCAACGCCTTTCGCACATAGGCGGATTCGCGCGGTGATGACAGGGCTCCTAGTGCAGCTGAGTAGGACCACGGTGTCAGGCATGGATGAGTCCTGACCTATGCGGGGAAAAGCCCCGTCCGATAACTCGGGCTTCGGAAGCTGGCCGCGAGTGAGTAAGCGTGTCGGGGATGCCCACCGACATGCGCATCATCACCATCGGAGACTCTGAACGAATCGTAGGTGAACCTCAGATGAGGCGATTGATTGCTGCTGTAACAGGAACTTTGTTGGCGACTCTGGTATTTCAAGTCGTCCAAGAGCCTGTGGCAAACGCCCAGGTGTGTCCGGCCTCGCAAAACTTTGTGGTCGGCGGGACCGGGGACCCGAACGGCGTGGGCGTGCCCAATGTTCCTGCTGGGCCACGTACCAATATCGTGTATCCCGCAAGTATTTCGCCGGTCGGCGGTTATGTGTCGGGTGACGAGTCCGTTCGGCTCGGCACCGAGGGTTTGACCAATGCTCTCAACGAATTTCGTGCCAGATGTCCGGGCTCGGGTGTCAGCATCATCGGATATTCACTCGGGGCGATAGTCGTGTCGGACGTATGCGACAGATTGGGGGGCCCGAACACGACCTGTATCACCGAAGGCAATCCCAAACGTTTGCCAGGGGCTGACGGCGCCGGAATCTTCGGTGTCTTACCCACTTTCATACCAGGCTTTCATTTCACGGGTTGGCGGGCGGCGCCGGCAGGTGGCCCCGCGATAGTCGAGATCTGCAACCTTCGCGACCTCTACTGCGATGCGGTCAATCCGTTGAAGGATCCGTTGACCTTCGTCGAACGCGCGATCGGGACGTATTGTCAAGCGCAGCATGCATATCCGGCCCCCTGTGCGGAGCCGGTCTACCCCTCGTATCCGGTGCCTTTCGATGTTCCGAATCCACGTGACCTCGAGCCGGCCACGGGCCAGTTGGTGCCCAGCGCACCAATACGACCGTTGGATGCACCCTATGTACCGACTAGATTCGGCGACTTCCTTCCTCCGGTGGTGGCGGCGTCATTACCGGCTGTATTGACCGACTATGTCCCGCCCCCGGTACCCGACTGGGCGGTGGCGGCATGGAGTGACATCGTGGCTGCGATCCTCAATGCACTACCGGCAGCGGCAGATGTGCCCGCTGCGGTGCCAGAGATCGTGCCTGCGGTGGCCACCGATGTGCCCACCGCAGTGACTGATGTGTCGGTGGCCGAGGATGGTCCGCCCGTGGAACCAGTGGTGGTAGAAGACATCCCGACTGCAGCGCCTGCCGTGGCTGCGGTGGCCGATGATGTTCCGGTGGTGGAGACCGACGACGTCTCTGCCGGTGCGCCCGCGGTGCCGACTGATGTTCCGCCCGTGGTGAACGATGTGGTGAACGATGTATCGGCGCCCACGGTCGCCGACCTCGTCCCGCCTGCCGTCGGTGATCTGTTACCGCCTCCGGTTGCCGATTTTGTTCCACCTGCGCTCGCTGATGTCTTGCCGTCCATTCCGGGTCTGCCATGACCGAAAGTCACGCTCCGGTTCGGTCTACGCGTGAGATCTGTATGGGGTTGAAAGGCGGCTGTCATGCCCAAGCCATATCCACTTGACTTCCGCCGTGAAGTCATCGAAGCGGCTCGTAAAGGCGAGGCCTCGGTGCGTCAGGTCGCGAGTCATTACGGCATCTCCGAAACGTGTTTGAAGCGGTGGCTCAGGATCGCCGACCGCGAGGACCACCTCAACGCGCTCAGACCGGACTCAGTTGCTGACGAGGCGGCTGCGTTGCGGGAAGCGCGCCGCAGGATCAGGGAACTCGAGCAGGAAGTGGAGGTGATGCGACAGGCGGTTGTGTACTTGTCGCAGGGCATCATCTCGAAGTGAAGTTCCTCCACGTGCAGAACTGTCGGGAACTCCTTGGGCGTGTTGTGACGTTGCTCTCAAGGATGATGAATCCACCCGGGCTGATGAGCGCCGTCGGCGACCGTGGTTGCGCGGTGGCGGGCGAACGCGACTTCGGCGATTGGATAGGGTTGTGGGGTGCAAAGGCGGCTCAGCTCCGTGTGCAGCGTGTCAAAATCGGACAACGCTTCATCTCGGGGAACTGACCCGGCTCAGCGGAGGGCAGAACACGGGCAATCCCTACGCCCATCACCCCTGAACAGCAGGTAGGAAGGCCATTAGATGCCAGAGTTCATCTACACAATGAAAAAGGTGCGAAAAGCACACGGCGACAAGGTGATTCTTGATGATGTCACCATGTCGTTCTACCCCGGCGCGAAGATCGGTGTGGTCGGTCCCAACGGTGCCGGTAAGTCGTCGATCCTCAAGATCATGGCCGGCATCGATCAGCCGTCCAACGGCGAAGCATTCCTCGATCCCGACGCGAGCGTCGGCATCCTCATGCAGGAACCCAAGCTCAACGAAGAAAAGACTGTTCGACAGAACGTCGAAGAGGGCATGGGTCTGATCAAGGAACAGCTCGACCGGTTCAACGAGATCGCCGAACTGATGGCAACGGACTACTCGGACGAGCTCATGGAAGAGATGGGCAAGCTGCAGGAAGCCCTCGACCACGGCGACGCCTGGGACCTGGACTCACAGCTCGAACAGGCGATGGACGCCCTGCGCTGCCCGCCGGCGGACGAGCCCGTCACCCACCTCTCCGGTGGTGAGCGTCGTCGCGTGGCACTGTGCAAGCTGCTCCTGCAGAAGCCCGACCTGTTGCTGCTCGATGAGCCCACCAACCACCTCGACGCCGAGAGTGTCCTGTGGCTCGAGCAGTACCTCGCGTCCTACCCGGGCGCAGTGCTGGCCGTGACCCACGACCGGTACTTCCTCGATCACGTCGCGCAGTGGATCTGTGAGGTCGACCGCGGAAAGCTCCACCCGTACGAGGGCAACTACTCGACGTACCTCGAGAAGAAGGCCGCCCGTCTCGAGGTCCAGGGCAAGAAGGACCAGAAGCTGCAGAAGCGCCTCAAGGAAGAACTGGCGTGGGTGCGGTCCGGATCCAAAGCCCGCCAGACCAAGAACAAGGCCCGTCTCGGCCGGTACGAAGAGATGGCAGCCGAAGCCGAGAAGATGCGCAAGCTCGACTTCGAGGAGATCCAGATCCCGACGCCTCCGCGACTCGGCGATGTGGTCGTCAACGTCAGCCACCTCGACAAGGGTTTCGACGGTCGCGTGCTGATCAAGGACCTGTCGTTCACGCTCCCGCGTAACGGCATCGTCGGAGTCATCGGCCCCAACGGTGTCGGTAAGACGACACTGTTCAAGACCATCGTCGGACTCGAAGAACCCGACTCGGGCGAGGTCAAGGTCGGCGACACGGTCAAGCTCAGCTACGTCGACCAGAACCGCTCGAACATCGATCCGAAGAAGAACGTCTGGGAGGTCGTCTCCGACGGCCAGGACTTCATCACGGTCGGCCAGAACGAGATGCCCTCACGCGCTTACGTCAGCGCATTCGGGTTCAAGGGACCGGACCAGCAGAAGCGGGCCGAGGTTCTCTCCGGTGGTGAACGCAACCGCCTGAACCTGGCGCTGACCCTCAAAGAGGGCGGCAACCTGATCCTGCTCGACGAGCCGACCAACGACCTGGACGTGGAAACGTTGAGTTCGCTCGAGAACGCGCTCGAGTTGTTCCCGGGCTGTGCTGTGGTCATCTCGCACGACCGGTGGTTCCTCGACCGCACCTGTACCCACATCCTGGCGTGGGAAGGCAACGTCGAAGAGGGCAAATGGTTCTGGTTCGAGGGCAACTTCGAAGCGTATGAGGCCAACAAGATCGAACGTCTCGGCGCCGAGGCCGCCCGTCCGCATTCGGTGACACATCGCAAGCTGACCCGCGATTAGCAATTCGCCGACCGTCGGCGGTCACTACATTTGAAGGCAGCCCCTCGGAGATCCCGGGGGAGACCGATCAACTGGAGTGTGACGGTGATGGTCGGATCAACGCAGTCTGATTTCGCGGATACCCCGTCGGAGGACCTGCCAGAGTCTGTGAAAGCCCTGCTGGGACAAGCAATCAGTGGGTACTTCCACGGGCCGGGGACCCGTCGGCAGACGTCGTGGGAAGAGCTGGGATCGGCGAAGCGATCCCAGCTCTTCCGGCATCTGGGTCTGGGCCACGTCAGGGCACCGGGCACGGCGGTCATCGACATCGACCACGACGGCGGGTCGGTGTTGATCGCAATGGTCGCCGACGACATGCCGTTGCTCGTCGAGTCCGTGGTGGCCGGCATCGAGGCGGCCGATCTGATGGTCGTCCGCATCGATCACCCGATTCTGTCCGTGGTCCGTGACGCCGACGGCGTCCTACTGGAAGTGCACGGTCCCGATGTCTCCGGCGGCACCACCGCGCGTGTCCGGATCACCGAGTCCTGGATCTACGTGGAGGCGACCCCGACCACGTCGACGATCGATCTCGAACGAGTCCGGGAAGAACTCGACACCGTCGTCGGACGGATCCGCGACGTCAATCAGGATCGAGCCGCCATGATCGGGCTGATCGCCGGTCTTGCCGACCTGTTCGGCGCTTATCCGACGGCCGACGTGCCGGACGGTCTGGACCGGGCGACGGCATCGGATCATGCGCAGATGCTCGGTTGGCTCGCCGAGCAACATTTTTCGCCCTATGGCTACGTGCACTGCACCGGCACCGCGGGCAATCGGACCGCAGGACCGCAGACCGGTCTGGGGATCTGGCGGGGTGACACCGCTGCGCACCGAACCGATCCCGGAGCCGGCCCGGTGACCGTGCGGCAGCTCTATCTGCCGACCAGGATCCAACGGTCGAACTTTCCCACCTTGATCACGATCGCCGACTACGACACCGACGGGACCCGTAAGGGCGATCACGTCTTCGTCGGGAGCTTCACCTCGACGGCATTGCACGAGAACATCCTGGCGATCCCGGTGATCGACACCAAGGCCGGCGACGTCCTGGCCAAGGCAAAGTTCGATCCCAGTTCGTTCAACGGCATGGCAATGCTCGAGTTGATGCAGACCCTGCCTCGAACCGAACTCTTCTCCATGTCCGCCGACGAACTGGCGCGGACCCTGTCGGCGGTCCTCGAGGCCGTCCCCAATCGGCAGATCCGGGTGTTCTTGCGTCCGGAACCGGCCGGCGAGATCGTCTCGGCGCTGGTCTATCTGCCGCGCGACCGCTACACGACCCGGCTGCGCAAGACCCTGCAGCAACTGCTGCTCGACGAACTCGGCGGTGGACAGCTCGAATACACCGCCCGGGTCAGCGAATCGGCGCTGGCGCAGCTGCATGTGGTGATGCGGGTCCCGGCCCGCGACTGTCGTGCACTGGGCAGCCTCGCGGTGGGTACGCCGGGGCAGATCGCGTTGCAGGACAAGCTGGTCGAGGCGGCGCGTGGTTGGGACGAATTGCTCCGCGAGGTGGCGGTGGGCGATGCCGGGGACCTCGATGAGATCGCGTTCTACGCGGCGACGCTGCCCGACAGCTACAAGGACGTGCGCAGCCCGGCGGAGGCATACGTCGACATCGCGATCGTCGAATCCCTGGACGACGGCGATTTCTACGTGCGTCTGTACCGGCCGTCCGATGACGCGGCGCGCAGCGGTCAGGACTGGCGCTTCGCGTTCTATCTGTGCGGGCGCGCGGCGACTCTGACGGAGATCTTGCCGGTCTTGCACAGCCTGGGCGTCAACGTCCTCGACGAACGTCCACTCGCGATCGAGCGCCAGGACGGCCGACGGTGTTTCGTCTACGAGTTCGGACTCTCACTGGCCGACGGGATGACCGTCGACGAGCAGAATGTAGCCGACGTCGAACATCGTTTCACCGAGGCGTTCTCGCAGATCTGGCGCGGCGACGCAGCGGTCGACAACTTCAACGAACTGATCTTCCGATGTGGTCTGACCTGGCGCGAGGTGGCAATGCTGCGCGCCTACGCCGGCTATCTGCGCCAATGTGGAAGTTCTTACAGCGCAACACATGTGGCGGCGGTACTCGGCAACAACACGATGGTCACCAAGTCGCTGGTCGAACTCTTCCGGGCCTCGTTCGACCCACGGGTCGCCGACGAGGACCGCCGCAACGAGGTGCTCGAACGGTTGTCGGCGGCGATCGGCGACATCATCAGCATGGATGTCGACCGGATCGTCAACGCATATGCCTCCGCACTGTCGGCAACGGTCCGCACCAACTACTTCGGCACCGATCGTGACGGGCAGCAGCACCACACCCTCAGTTTCAAGCTCCGGCCCCGCGAGATCCCCCAGACCCCGTTGCCGCGGCCGTTGTTCGAGATCTACGTCTACTCGCCACGTGTCGAAGGCGTACATCTGAGATTCGGGTCGGTGGCACGTGGTGGCCTGCGCTGGTCCGATCGGCAGGAGGACTTCCGCACCGAGGTCCTGGGATTGGTCAAGGCCCAGGCGGTCAAGAACGCGGTGATCGTGCCGGTCGGTTCCAAGGGTGGATTCGTGGTCCGGCGCCCACCGCTGCCGACCGGTGACGTGGCGGCCGACCGCGATGCGATCCGGGCCGAAGGCATCGAATGCTATCGCCGGTTCATCTCCGGACTGCTCGATGTCACCGACAACATCGACGCGAAGTCAGGCGACGTCGTCGGGCCCCCGGAAGTGGTCCGCCGCGACGGAGAGGACCCTTACCTGGTCGTGGCCGCCGACAAGGGGACTGCCTCGTTCTCTGATATCGCCAATGATGTTGCCGCACAATATGGCTTCTGGCTCGGTGACGCATTCGCCTCAGGTGGTTCGGCCGGATACGACCACAAGGCCATGGGTATCACCGCCCGAGGTGCCTGGGAATCGGTGAAGCGGCACTTCCGGGAAATGGGTGCCGACACCCAGACCGAGGACTTCACGGTTGTCGGGATCGGGGATATGAGCGGCGATGTGTTCGGCAACGGAATGCTGTTGTCCCAGCACATCGGCCTGGTGGCCGCATTCGACCATCGGCACGTGTTCATCGACCCCGACCCGGACCCGGCCGCGTCCTTCGCCGAACGCCGGCGTCTGTACGACCTGCCCCGGTCGTCGTGGGCGGATTACCGCACCGACCTGATCAGCGAGGGCGGCGGTGTGTGGCCCCGGGATCAGAAGGCGATACCGATCAGCCCCCAGATCGCCGACGCGCTGGGACTGGCCGACGACATCACGACGCTGTCTCCGCCCGAACTCATCCGCGCCATCCTGCTCGCACCGGTCGACCTGTTGTGGAACGGCGGGATCGGGACCTATGTGAAGGCCAGTACCCAGTCCCATGAGCAGGTGGGGGACAAGGCCAACGATGCGATCCGGGTCAACGGGAATGAGTTGCGCGCCAAGGTCGTCGGTGAAGGTGGCAATCTCGGGCTGACAGAACTCGGCCGCATCGAGTTCGCGCTCGGCGGTGGTCGGGTGAACACCGACGCGATGGACAATTCTGCCGGTGTCGACTGTTCCGATCACGAGGTCAACATCAAGATCCTGCTCGATTCGCAGGTCTCGACGGGCAAATTGCCCGCTGTGCAACGAAATCCACTGCTGGAGTCGATGACGACCGAGGTCGGGGATCTGGTGCTGGCCGACAACGTCTCGCAGAACGCGGAGCTCGGTACCAGCCGGGCCGGTGCCGAAGAGTCGGCCGAGGTCTACACCCGACTGCTCAAGGAACTCTCGGGGCACGGTATCGACCTGCGGCTCGAGGCCCTGCCGCGTCCGGACGAATTGAGGAAACGTGGAAACACCACCGGCCGTCGGGGTTTGACCTCGCCCGAACTGGCCACCGTGATGGCACACGTCAAGCTGTTACTGAAGGCGGACATGCTCGCGGGTGAACTTCCGGACAACGATGTGTTCTCCTCGCGCCTGAGCGCCTACTTCCCGGCCGCGTTGCGGGAACGTTTCGCCGAGGGGATCGCCACTCACCAGCTACGACGTGAGATCGTCACCACCACAGTGGTCAACGATCTGGTGGACAACGGTGGCATCACGCACGTCTTCCGTCTCTGCGAGGGCAGTGGCGGCGAGCCGGTCGACGTGGTGCGGTCCTACCAAGTGGTCACCGAGGTCTTCGGCCTGCACGCACTGTGGTGGGCGATCGCCGCGGCCCCGTGCCCGGTCCCGACCACCGACGCGATGATCGTCTACACCCGCCGACTGCTGTTCCGGGCGTCCCGGTGGATGATCGCCGGACGTCCACAGCCGCTGGCGATGGCTGCCGAGGTCACCCGGTACGGCGAGCTGGTCGCTGAGCTGTCACCGCATCTGCCGGGGTGGCTGCGCAACGACTCGGCGCAGGTCGTGAACAGTCACGCCGCCCGACTGCACGAAGACGGCGTCCCGGAGGACGTCGCCGAAGCCGTCGCGCTGAGCCTTCATCGCTTCTGCCTCCTCGACATCATCGATGCCGCGGAGATCTCGGACCGCGACCCGATGGAGGTCGGTGACCTCTACTTCGCGCTGATGGACCATCTCGGGGTGGAGAAACTGCTCAGTGCGGTCTCGGATCTCGACCGCATCGACCGGTGGCACTCGTTGGCGCGGCTGGCATTGCGCGACGATCTGCACCAGGCGCTGCGATCGCTGTGTCTGGTGATCCTGGACTCCGGTGAACCCGACGAATCAGCGGACGAGAAGATATCCGAGTGGGAACTGCACAACACCTCGAGGCTGTCCAGGGTCCGCGCGACACTCGCAGACATCGCTGAGAGTGGAAACCTCGATCTGGCAACCCTTTCGGTTGCCGCTCGACAACTGAGGAGCATCATCCGCTGATGGCCGAATTGACACTGTCCGCCCGAGATCGGACCGATCTGGCGGCGTTTGCCGGTCGGGCCCTGCGCGCCGACGATGTCGCCGTGATCCGGATCAAGCGGCGACCCGATGGACTGCTCGGTGTCTGGGTGAACACCGGATTCGATGTTCTGGCCAGCCGCGTGGTCGCCGGATCGATGTCCGGCGACGACGTGGTGTGCGGTGCGTCCGAACTGCGAAGTGTCTTGCGGGCGAACAGAGATGACCCCGCGGCGAGCACCGTGGACACCGGGTTCGCGCTCGACAGCGCCTGGCGCGGTGCGCTGCCGTCCACCGATGGGTTCACGCACGTCGACGACATACCCGCACGAGTGCTGGTGCAACTGTCCAGGACCGGCGCCGAGGTGGCGCGCACACAGGGCAGCGGACACGGGTCGCCGACCTCGCTGCTCGACCAGCAGGTCCTCGATGTCTCGTCCGAGTCGTCGGATCAGGTCGTCGGGGTGTCGATGCGCTCGGTTTTCGCCTTGACCGCAATGGGTTTCGTGCGAGCGGCCGACAACCGCGACGTCACCGAGACCTCACCCATCGAGGACATCGACGACGCCGAGATGGTCCGGGTCCGGGCCACCACGGTATGGGCAAGGCTCGACGCCCGATTCGGATCGGTCTACCAGCGCCGAACTCTGCCCCTGGGGCTGTCGGTCAACTAGCCGGTGCCCGGCGCTTCAGACGAGCCACACCGCCGCATTGGGTGGCAGTTTGCCGTCGACCAGCGGTGCGCTGGAGAGCAGGACCTCACCGGGTGGCAACCCGATGGGTTCGTCCCCGGCGTTGAGGGCGCAGACCAGCCTGCCGAGTGACCGGCGGAACGCCAGACATCCGGACGGGGCGCCGTACCACTCGATGGCCTCGCCGGCGAACTCCGGACGTGTCTTGCGGAACTCGATCGCCTGCCGGTACAGCGACAGCGTGGAGCCCAGGTCTTCGAGCTGATTCTCGACCGTCAACGCAGCCCATTCCGCGGGGATCGGCAACCAGGTGTCCGGGTTGCTCGAGAAGGCGAACGGGGGAGCGGTGCCCTCCCAGGGCAACGGCACGCGGCAACCGTCGCGTCCGCGTTCGGTGTGTCCCGACCGCTCCCAGACCGGGTCCTGCAGCACGTCATCGGGCAGATCGACGTTGGGAAGGCCGAGTTCGGCGCCGTTGTAGATGAACACCGCGCCGGGCAGCGCGAGTTCGACCAGGATCATCGCCCGGGCGCGATCAATACCGGCCTGCGGTGAGTCCTCGGAGGCGTACCGGGTGACCTCGCGCTCGACGTCGTGGTTCGACAGCGTCCAGGTCGGGGTGCCCGAGACGAACGCGACGGCCTCGAGCGAATGCTCGATCGCCTCACGGACGGCCTCCGACTCGAAGGGGATCTTCGCAAGCCGGAAGTTGAAACCCAGGTGGAGTTCGTCGGGGCGCACGTATTCGGAGAACCGCTCGTTGTCCTGCACCCAGATCTCGCCGACCGTCATCGCATCGGGATAGTCGTCGAGGACCGCGCGGATCTGTCGATGGATGTCGTGGACGCCCGGATTGTTGAACCGGGGATCGTCGTCGGCGTTGCTGAGCAGGCCGACGCCCTCGAGGTCCATGTCCGGAAGCCCCTCGGGCTTGGCCATGCCGTGGGCGACATCGATCCGGAACCCGTCGACACCGCGGTCGAGCCAGAACCGCAGCGTCTTCTCGAGGTCGGCGAAGACCTCGGGATTGTCCCAGTTCAGATCGGGCTGTTCGGTGGCAAAGATGTGCAGGTACCACTGGCCGGGTTCGCCATCGGCCTCGGTGACCCGGGTCCAGGCCGGTCCGCCGAAGACGCTGCTCCAGTTGTTGGGCGGTTCGCTGCCGTCCTCGCCGCGTCCGTCGCGGAAGATGTAGCGCTCACGGGCCGCGCTACCGGGCTCGGCGGCAAGCGCCTCGACGAACCAGGGGTGCTGGTCGCTGGTGTGATTGGGGACGAGGTCCATCGTGACCTTGATGTCGCGTTCGTGGGCCTGCCGGATGAGCGCGTCGATCGCCTCGAGACCGCCGAACAGTTCGTCGATGTCGCGTGGGTCGGACACGTCGTACCCGTGGTCGGCCATCGGGGACTTCATCACCGGACTGAGCCAGATGGCATCCACGCCGACCAACTCCAGATAGCCGAGCTTGTCGATCACACCGGGGATGTCGCCGATGCCGTCACCGTTGTCGTCGGAGAAAGAACGGGGGTAGATCTGATAGAAGATCGCGTTCTGCCACCACCGGGGAAATCCGGAATCGGCCGGCGGGTGATCCTGCGTCGAAGCATTGCTTGCGGCCTCGGAAAGATCATTCGTCTCGTCACTCACGTGATTTATCTTGCCTCACGCCCCACCGAACGTCACGATCACATCGCCGTAGCAGGTCTCGCTGTCATATCGGCGAGTTCATCATGGAGTCTGCTGCCATCTCGACGTAGTCGATCAGAGCCTGTCGATGGGGCTCGTCCAGGCGCTGCGAGTCGATCGATGCGATCGCGATGTGCATGCATCGCAACCACGCTGCCTTCTCGATGGGCCCGATGCGGAAGGGGTTGTGCCGCATCCGCAATCTCGGGTGTCCGCGTTCGTCGGAATACGTTCGCGGTCCACCCCAATACTGCGCGAGGAACATGCGCATCCGTCGCTCGGCCGGACCGAGATCTTCTTCGGGGTAGAGCGGTCGCAGGATCTCGTCCTTGGCGACTTCCTCGTAGAAGCGGGCAACCAGGTCGACGAATGTCTGTTCGCCGCCCACCGCCTCGTAGAACGTCTGCGGAGAAGTAGTCACGGCACCCATTGTTCCACTCTGTGAGCACTCGGGTGCGGCCGCGCCCGTCGGTCGGTTTCGGGTCCGGACACCCAGAGTTCACACAATTGCCGCGAGCGAGGCGCATTTTGCCTCGCATTTGTTCGGCATCCGTGTTGAACTGAATCGTTCCCATCGAGGTCGGTTGGTTTGGCCGGGAGGTCAGATGTCGCGGACGAAGGCGCAGCGTAAGAAGGGCCACGCGGGGTATGACCGCGTCTCGACCACAAGTGATGGACGCGTCAGATCGCGCGGTGAGGCAAGTGTGTCCACGTTGGACACCGGACCCCGCTCCGTCGACGCGATCGGTGCGCCGCCGGCCGTCGGAACCAATTCGCGCTGGGGCAAGCACCGTGTGCTGCTCCTGAACGCGACCTACGAACCACTTGCCGCGATCTCGATACGCAGGGCGATCGTGTTGGTGCTCCGTGAGCGGGCCGATGTCATCCACGAGGACGGCGCCGGCCCGCTCATTCATTCGGCGGAGATGGCGATGGCCGTGCCGTCGGTGATCCGGCTGCGAACGTACGTGCGGGTGCCGTATCGCGCGGTCATCCCGATGACGCGGGCCGCACTGATGCAGCGCGACCGGACGCGTTGCGGCTATTGCGGTGGCAAGGCCGACACGATCGACCATGTGGTGCCGCGCAGTCGCGGTGGGACGCACACCTGGGACAACTGCGTCGCCTGTTGTGCCTCGTGCAACCACAAGAAGGCCGATCGTCTGCTCTCGGAACTGGGATGGACACTCAAGGCTCCACTGACCGCGCCGAAGGGCCGGCACTGGCGGCTGCTGGCGACGGTGAAGGATTTCGACCCGGCATGGTCGCGTTATCTCGATGTGGGTGCGGCCTGAGCCGGGTCGGCGGGTATCGGCGTACCTTGTTTCGACGCGCCGGGTGACCTCGGCGAAGCAGCGCCGGTGCCGTCGGCTAAGTTTTGACACAAGAGTCGAGCGGTTCTGAAGGGCGGAACGATGGAAGACCTGATTGTGGCGATCGGCATGCCGACCATCATCATCACTGTCATTTCTGTGGTGTTGGTTGTCATGGCGTTGGTGTTCACCAGCGGTATCAAGTACCCGAAGGTGAAGTTCTACACGATCGACCAGAAGTGGGAGCATGGACCGTTGCTGCTCAGCGCAACCGAAGCAGCACCCGTGGCCCCGCTGTACCACGGGCACGGAACGGACGATTTGATCGGAGGCTCGGCAAGTGGCAAGTGGTGATGTGGTCAAGTCGACCGTCGATCCCGAATCGCTCCCCATGGGCTCGGCCCTGACCCTCAGTGGTCGGGTGTCGGCAGCTCGTTTCCCGGAGGACGTCCCGTCCACGCCGCCGTTCAAGACGGACGAACTGGTGGCACTGGACGAGGCATTGTTCGATGCGACCGATCAGACGGGTATCCGTTTCTCGGTGTTCATCGGAGACCTGGGCGCTGACCCGGTCGCCGGTGCCGCGGCGATCCTTCCGAGTGCTCCGGAACCGGAACATGCCGCGCTCATCGCGGTGTCGCCGAACACCAAGGACGTAGTGGTCGTCTCCGGCAAAGAGGTCGCCACCCGTCTCAACGATCGGGTCGCCCAGCTCGGTGTCACCGCGGCGATCGCGGGCATCCGGTCCGGCGACCTCGTCGACGGATTGATCTCCGCCATCCGCGTGATAGCAGCGGCCGTCACCGTTCGCTGATCACGATCTGAACAGACAAAAGGGGCGGGGCAACCAATTCGGTTGCCCCGCCCCTTTTGTGTCTGTCTAACTCTTGTCGAAGGTGCGGGCCCGGAGTGTGCGGGCCACGGTGTCGCGTCCTTCGGAGATCAACCGGCGCAGTGCCGGCGGATGGTCGGCCGCCAGCAGTTCGTCGGCCAGCGCCAGTGCGTCCTCGTCGACTGCCCAGTTCGGGTACAGCCCGACGACCACGGTCTGGGCGACCTCACTCGAACGCCGCTGCCACACCTGCGGGGCGACCTCGAAGTACTTCGAGGTGTAGGGCGCCAGGAGCGCGCTCTGACCCGGTCGGTTGAATCCGGCGATGATCGAGCGGCCCAACGTGTTCGAGAGGCTGTCGTCCTCGGTCACGGTGGTCCACGCCTGCGCTTTCGCCTCGGCCAGCGGACGTGAGGCCCGTGCCTTGGCGGCCTGCCTGCTGCCCGCGGAGGTGTTGTCCCGGGCGAGTTCGGCGTCGATCAGCGGGCTGTCGGCCGGATCGGTGTCGATGGCCCCGGCGGTGGCCAGCGCCTGCACGATCGACCATCGCAGGTCTGTGTCGACGGAGAGCCCGGCCAGCCCCTGATCGGCGGGATCCGAATCGAGCAGCGCCCGGACCACATCGGTCTGCTCAGGAGCCAGCACGCCGGAGAGCAGCGTGTCGACGAAGGCCAGCTGATGGTCGGAACCGGGCTGCGCCGCCCGGGCGAGTTCGAGTAGCCGGGCGCTGAACCGGGGCCACCCCACACTCGTTGCCCACTCCGGATCGGCGTAGCCGTCGATTGCGGTCTGCGCTTGCAGGAGCACCCGCTGCACGACACCGATCTCGGTTTCGGTACCGATGTTCTGCTCCACCAGCGCGGCGAAATCCCGGGCGCGCATCTCTGCCTGCCGGGTCATCTCCCAGGCCGCCGACCACACCAGCGTGCGGGGCATCGGCTCGCTGATGTCGGCGAGCCGGCTGGTCGCGGTGGCCAGGGAATCGGGATCGAGCCGGACCGAGCAGTAGGTCAGGTCGTCGTCGTTCAGCAAGATCAGCTGTCCGCGATCGACCCCGACCAGCTCGGCAACGGAGGTGCGGTCCCCGGTGACATCGAGTTCAACTCGCTTGGTGCGGACGAGTTTTCCGTCTACATCGTCGTACACGCCGACCGCGAGGCGGTGGGTACGGGTTTCGCCCGCGCCGGGTGCCGCCCCGTCCTGGAGGATGTCGAACCGCGTGAACGCCCCGGAATCGTCGAGGTCGAAGTCCGGCCGGATGACGTTGATCCCGGTCGTCTTGAGCCACTGCGAACCCCAGTCCGACAGGTCGCGGCCCGACGCCTTCTCCAGTGCGCCGAGGAGATCGGCGAAGGTGGCGTTCCCGAACTGGTGGGCCTGGAAGTAGTCGCGCAGGCCGGACAGGAACTCTTCGAGACCGACGTATGCGACCAGTTGCTTGAGCACCGAAGCGCCCTTGGCATAGGTGATTCCATCGAAATTGACCTCGACGGCGGCGATGTCCGGGATGTCGGCCGCCACCGGGTGGGTGGACGGGAGCTGGTCCTGCCGGTACGCCCAGGACTTCTCGACGTTGGCGAATGTCGTCCAGGCGTTCTTGTACTCGGTGGCCTCCGACTGGCACAGCACCGAGGCGAACGTGGCGAAGGACTCGTTGAGCCACAGGTCATCCCACCACTGCATGGTGACGAGGTCGCCGAACCACATGTGTGCCATCTCGTGCAGCACGGTCTCTGCGCGGCGTTCGTACAGGTATTTGGTGACCTTGGACCGGAAGACGTAGTCCTCGAGGAACGTCACCGCACCCGCGTTCTCCATGGCGCCGGCATTGAACTCCGGGACGAAGAGCTGGTCGTACTTGCCGAACGCATACGGAATGCCGAAGTTCTTGTGGTAGAACTCGAAACCCTGTTTGGTCTCGGTGAACAGCCGCCCGGAATCCATGAACTCGGCCAGTGACGAACGGCAGAAGATACCGAGGTCGATGGTGCCGTGTTCGTCGGTGTAGTGGTCCGTCCACACCGCGTAGGGGCCGGCGATCAATGCGACCAGGTAGGTGCTCAGCAGTGGGGTGGTCGCGAATGTGTGCTTCCCCGGGGACGTTTCGGTGCCGGCCCCGTTGGAGATCACCTTCCAGTCCGTCGGAGCGGTGACGGTGACGTCGAAGGTCGCCTTCATGTCCGGCTGATCAAAACAGGCAAACATTCGTTTGGCGTCGGCGGTTTCGAACTGTGAGTACAGGTACACCGCATCGTCGGTGGGATCGACAAAACGATGCAGACCCTCGCCGGTGTGTGAATACACGCAGTCGGCGACCACGACGAGGGTGTTGTCGGTGGCCAGGTCGTTCAGCGCCAGGCCGTCCTCCTCGGTGTATCCGGAGACGTCGAGGTCGGAGCCGTTGAGCGTGGCGCTGTGCACGGTCTGCGCGATGAGATCGACGAACGACGAGGAGCCTGCCGTCGCGGTGAAGGTGATGGTCACCGCCGACCGGAACGTCTTCTCGCCGGGTTTGCCCGCGCCATCGGTGAGATCGAGATCGATCGCGTAGTTGGAGACCGAGATGTTCGCCGAGCGTTGGCCCGCCAGATCACGGGTCAAATTTGGTGCCGCCACGTTGCCTCGATTCAGGAGAGATTTGCCGGTTGCTACACAACTACCGTATTGCGTGTGGGCTCTTGCCGTGGCTCGGGGCAGGAGGGAATGGGACCCGTCCCGGATTGTTGAATGGTGCAAGGTGCCACCGGTGCCATACCTGGACGTTCTACTGCTGAAGGAGTTCTCCAACTCATGACCGCCTCGACTGACCGCGTTGACTTCTGGTTCGACCCGCTGTGCCCGTGGTGCTGGATCACCTCCCGCTGGATTCTGGAGGTTGAGAAGGTCCGCGACATCGAGACGAACTTCCACATCATGAGCTTGGCGGTGCTCAACGAAGGCAAAGACATCCCCGACGAATATCGCGAAGGGCTCAAGGAGGCCTGGCGCCCGGTTCGCGTGATCGCCGCTGCGCAGGCCGAACACGGCGATGAGATCCTGTCTCCGCTGTACACCGCGATGGGAACGCTCATCCACAACAAGGGCATCAAGGACTTCGGCGAGGTCATCCCGCTGGCACTCGAAGAGGTGGGACTGTCCGCCGAGTTGGCCAAGGCCGCTGACGAAACCACCTTCGACGAAGCCATCCGCAAGAGCCATCACGCAGGTATGGACAAGGTGGGCGACGACGTCGGAACCCCGACGATCCACATCAACGACGTGGCCTTCTTCGGACCGGTTCTGTCCCGGATCCCGCGGGGCGAGGACGCCGGAAAGGTGTGGGACGGCGCATTGGCCCTGTCGAGCTACCCGCACTTCTTCGAACTCAAGCGGTCTCGCAACGAGGATCCGCAGTTCGACTGAGCAGCTACTTCCGGTCGGCCTGATCTTTGGTCAGGTCGACCGGTGCCATGAGCAGTGGGCCCGGCGGCGGCAGCATCTGCACGTGTCCGCTCCCGATTCCCCGGACAATCTGACGAGGCCGGAAGAACATCCGTCCCGGCCCGGATCGGTCGCGCAGGGCCGCTGCTCGCCAGGTCAGCACCGGGTGGGTCGACTGCAGATTGGTCAACCATGTGAAGAAGCCCTTCTCCAGCGTGGCCCGATCGGCGAACTCGTCGAAACTGACCGAGGTGAGCATGTATTTGCCGGCCGCCAACACCCCGATGGCGCCGGGTGATCCGGATGGTTGGTTGTAGTAGCCGTGGTTGTCGGCGGTGTACTCCATGGATCGCGACAGTGCCTGGCCGAGCACGGGGAGATTCAGGCCGATGATCGAACCGAGCTGCCGCCAGTAGGACACGTGCCCGGCCGCGATGTGCCCGACCTCGTGTCCGATGATGAACCGCAACGCCTCTGGGCTGCGGGCATGCCCACCGATCTCGAAGAGATCGGAATAGACGACGACAAATCGACGGAATCCGTGGCCGGATGCAAAGGCGTTGATTGTGCCGTTGCCGAGGACCACATAGGCGTCCGGGACGTACTCGAGCCCGAATCTGCGGGCCGATTCGACCACCATCTGGTAGCCCTCGGGGAACTGGGTCGGGCTCATCTTTACCCCGTTGACACGTGGCATCGCGTAGGTCAGGCCGCGGATCAGATACAGCAGCAGCGGCGCGAGCAGGACCAGCAGGAACCAGGTGTTCAGAGACCCCGTTGCCACCAGGGCCACGACCAGCACGTACCCGCCGAGTCCGACAACCAGGACCAGGACCAGGATCGGAATCTCCCACGGATGCCGTCGCGGTGGCCCGGCAAACGGGGCCGGGGTGAGCCAGTGCGACGCCGCTGCGGGCGGAGGGGAGTCGGGATTCACCCTGACCAATCTAGTGTTGTCGCGGCTGCCGCATACCCCGGTCCGGGCCCGACGTTTCCGGTCGGTGCCCGAGGCGCGGCCGCACTCTGTCAGACTGTTCGGCATGCGCGTGTACCTAGGTGGCGACCATGCCGGATTCGAACTCAAAGCCCAGATTGCCGAACATCTGACCTCTGCGGGTCATGAGGTGATCGATTGTGGAGCGCACGAATACGATGCGCTCGACGACTATCCCGCTTTCTGCGTCGATGCGGCGCTGCGGACCGTCGCCGACGAAGGCAGCCTCGGGATCGTGCTCGGTGGCAGCGGGAACGGCGAGCAGATCGCTGCGAACAAGGTGCCCGGTGCCCGGTGCGCGTTGGCGTGGAGCGTCGAGACCGCACAACTGGCGCGGCAGCACAACAACGCGCAGCTGATCGGCATCGGGGGCCGCATGCACAGCAAGGCCGAGGCGTTGGCCATCGTCGATGCGTTCATCAACACCGAATGGTCGGGTGAAGAGCGCCATCAGCGCCGCATCGACATCCTCTCGGAGTACGAGCGCACCGGCGTACCGCCGCTGCTGCCCGGGCGCTGAGGCTTCGAAACACACTGTGCCTGAAGGGCATACGCTTCACCGGCTGGCCCGGGTCCACCATCGCAAGTTCGCCGGCCGACAGGTGGCGGTCAGCAGTCCGCAAGGACGCTTCGCCGCCGGGGCCGGCCGGATCGACGGACAGACCTTTCTCCGAGCGGAGGCCTGGGGAAAGCATCTGATCCATCGCTACGGCAACGGCGAGATCGTCCACGTACATCTGGGCCTCTACGGAGCTTTCACCGAAGGCCTGCCACCGCTGCCCACACCGGTGGGACAGGTTCGGATGCGCATGGAGACCGAGGATTACGGCACCGACCTCCGGGGCCCGACCGCCTGCGAGCTGTACACCCCCGCGGATCTGACCGCGCTGACCGCGCGATTGGGTCCGGACCCACTGCGCAAGGACGCCGATCCCGAACTGGCGTGGGCTGCGATAACCCGTTCCCGCAAGGCGGTCGGTGCACTCGTGATGGACCAGAAGGTGCTGTGCGGTGTGGGTAACGTCTACCGTGCCGAGGTTCTGTTCCGGGCATCGATCAATCCGCATCGACCCGGCACCGGGATCGACCGCGCCGAGTGGGACGGCCTGTGGGCGGATCTCGTGGCATTGATGGCAATCGGTGTCCGACGCGGCAAGATGCACGTCGTGCGTCCCGAAGATGATCACGGGGCCCCGGCCTATGGGCCGGGTCGGCCGCGGACCTACGTCTATCGCCGCGCCGGTGAACCATGCCGAATCTGCCGGACACCGATCCTGATGGGGGAGATGGTGGCCCGCAAGGTCTATTGGTGCCCGACCTGTCAGGCCGATTGAGCCCGACTCGCGGCGACCGGTGGGTGATCGCCTGAGCAAGCACACAGGTTTCATCGGCATGATGGAGCCCATGGCAGTTGCGACGGTGCTCTTCGTCGAAGGAACCGGGGAGTCGTACCCGGGGGACACCCGCGTGCGGGTCGGCGGTCTCCTCGCCGCGGTGGCCGCCCGGCTCGATGAGCGATTCGACTGCCGATGGGTGGGATACCCGTCGAGCTACGGCCCGGTGCCCGAACTGACCGGTATGAGTTACCTCGACAGCGTTCGCGAAGGTGTGACGAACCTGCAGGGGCGGTTGCACGCGACCCCCGGACCGGTGATGCTCATCGGTTATTCGCAGGGCGCGGTGGTGGTCCGAAACCTGCTGGCCGGCCCGGAGAGTCCGAAGTCTGTGGTGGCAGTCGGACTGGTGGCCGACCCGCATCAGCCGCCGGGAGCCGTGCGCGGTTGCGATGGATTCGGACTTGCCGGCGAGGGCCCGACGATCCCGGGGGATCTGCCGGTTATCTGGATCGCCGACCCCGCCGACGTCATCTGCAACGCCAGTGGTGACTCGTTCCTGCGAGATCTTGCCGACCTCACCGCCGCCATGTCCATCCATGATGTTCGTGGCTGGTGTCGTCATCTCTGGCAAGTCCTGAAGGGCAACGACTTCCAGAACGCGGACCGGACCTCGATCCGTCCCCGCCAGTGGCGCCGGGATGTGCGGCGCCTGCGGGTCGCGCTGGGGGAGATCGCGGGATATCTACCCGGCAGATTGATGTGGCGCGGTCTGCAGATCGTGAACCGTCGCGGTGGACGGCACACCGCATACGCCGCCGAACCATTTGGCGGCGGCGACCTGTCGGGCTGCGGTCTGCTGGCGCAGTGGTTGCAGGTCCAGGTGACATTCCTGCCCTTCCGAGGTGTGGACGGGAGCGCCGCGTAGCAGGTGTCCACCGGGGGTCGATGACAACAATTCATCCGCCCGAAATGTGCGACGGGCGTAGTTGGGTGACACTGAGTCCCAGACCTGTCAACGCTGGGAGAAACGACGTGGATCACTACGACCTGGTTGTCATCGGCTCCGGCCCTGCCGGGCAGAAGGCGGCCATAGCCGCCGCCAAGCTCGGCAAGAAGGCCGCGGTCGTCGAACGCCGGAACATGGTCGGCGGCGTCTGTATCAACACCGGCACCATTCCCTCGAAGACGCTGCGCGAGGCGGTGCTGTATCTGACCGGTCTGAATCAGCGGGAGTTGTACGGGCAGTCGTACCGGCTCAAAACCGATATCACCGTTGCCGATCTGTCCTCACGCACGTCGCACGTGGTGGGCAAAGAGATTGACATCATCCAGAATCAGTTGTCCCGCAACCGAGTTGCCCTCCTGATCGGTAACGGAAGGTTTGTCGGACCCAACGAACTCATCGTCGAATCGGAGGGTGGTGACCGGAAGAACATCAGCTTCGACCACGCGGTCATCGCCGTCGGCACCCGCCCGGCGCGGCCCGCCACGGTCGAGTTCGACGGCGCGACGATCGTCGACTCCGACCAGATCCTCGGGGTCGACCGGTTGCCACAGTCGATGGTGGTGGTCGGTGCCGGTGTGATCGGTATCGAGTACGCCTCGATGTTCGCCGCGCTGGGCACCAAGGTGACCGTGGTCGAGCAGCGGGAGAGCATGCTCGACTTCGTCGACCGGGAGATCGTCGAGGCGTTGCAGTACCAACTGCGCGATCGGGGCGTCACATTCCGGTTCGGTGAATCGGTGAAAATGGTCGAGAAGCACCAGTCCGGAACGGTCACGGTGCTGGAGTCGGGCAAGAAGGTCCCGGCGGACACCGTGCTGTATTCGGCAGGCAGACAAGGCGTCACCGAGGAATTGGGTGTTGCCGCAGCCGGTCTGGAGGGTGACAACCGCGGTCGGCTCAAGGTCGATGAGTGCTTCCGCACCGCGGTGCCCCACATTTATGCGGTCGGTGACGTCATCGGGTTCCCCGCCTTGGCGGCCACCGCGATGGAGCAGGGACGACGGGCCGCATACGACGCCTTCGGCGAACCGGTCGGGGACTCGGACGCGTCCAAGTACCCGATCGGGATCTATTCGATCCCGGAGATCAGCTTCGTGGGCAAGACAGAGGAGGAACTGACCGCGGCGAACGTGCCCTTCGAAGTGGGCGTCGCCCGCTATCGGGAACTCGCCAGGGGCGCCATCATGGGCGACGCATACGGCATGCTCAAACTGCTTGTGGACGCGCACGACCGGAGCATTCTGGGCGTACACGTATTCGGTTCCAACGCTGCGGAATTGGTTCACATCGGACAGACGGTGATGGGCTGCGGAGGGACCGTCGACTACCTGGTCGACGCAGTGTTCAACTACCCGACCCTGGCCGAGGGATACAAGGTGGCAGCCCTGGACGCGGTGAACAAGATGCGGGCCATTGCGCGCGTCACCGGCGTCGGCAACGGTCACGATCTCGGTGCCGAATAGCGGAAGAGACGAAAAAACCCGGCACCGAGAGTTGCTCTCGGTGCCGGGTTCTCAGATGTTCTCCGGGAGACTAGCTACCCGGGACGTACTGCCCGCCGACAGTGCCCTGCACCACGATCGGGGTGCCTTCGGGGAAGTTCTCGTAGACCCACTGGCCGTTCTCCGGACTCAGGTTGATGCAGCCATGGCTCACGTTGGTGTTGCCCTGCTGTTCCACCGACCACGGTGCGGCGTGGATGAAGATTCCGTCCCAGGACATGCGGATCGCATGTTCGACGTACGTGCGGTAGCCGCCCGGCGCGTCGATCGGGACCCCGTACGTGGACGAATCCATGTACATGTCGCGGTACTTCTCTTTGGTGTAGTACGTGCCGTTCGGGGTCGGGTTCTCGTTCGATCCCATCGAGATGGGCATCTTGCGAACGATCTTGCCCTCGTGCCACACGGTCAACTCATGGGTGGCGTCGTCGGCGAGGGCAACCCAGCCCGTATCGGTCTTCACCGGGGGTGCGGGTTCGACGGGCTTCGGCGGCTCCGGTGCCGGTTCCGGCGTGGCCTGCGGTGCCGGCGGCGGCGTCGGGACCGTCAGGCCCGGGATCTGTGGCAGTGGGACGCCGGGCAGACCGGGGATGGTGGGCGACGGCTGCGCCGAGGCGGCAGTGGGAACTGCCAAAGCCATCACGACGACACCGAGTCCGGCGGCCAAGAGGCGTTTGGCGGTGCGTCCGCGGGCGAACTTGCTGGTCGACACTATGTATAACCCTAACGTTGGGTGCAGGTTTATGCGCTCCCCGAAAGCGCAGATTCAATACTTGCATGTCGGCCCGACGCCGCCAAACGTTACAAACCAGGTTGTGGTCAGAGTTGCTGAAGTGACCATTTGGGTCCAGTCGGCCGGCCTGAAAGTGATCTGACTCACTCTATTTCGGCGTTTGGCGTCCGCATCCCGTCAGCAATTGCTGGGAGCGGGAACACCGTTCATCCGGTCGGTCATCCAGGCCAGGGCCGGTGGCAGTCCGATCACTGCGGCGCTCAAATGGTCGGGTGAGGGGGTCAGGACAGAGACCACCGCTGTTCCGGCCCGGCAGTAGCGCGAGTTGGTGTGAAGGATCGAGTCGATCGGGATCAGGCTGTCGATGGGGCTGTGCCACTCGAAAACGGGGGCATCCGGTACCCCCGGGAAGAACTCCAGGCTGTTCTCGTTGACCACTCGTCGGGCCGCCGGATCGTCGAAGATCTTGACGTCCGGGGTCATCTCCTTGGCGCTGTGACCGAGCCCGGTCAGCAGGATCTCGTTGGTGCAGGCATTTTGCATCTCGCGATACATCGACTTGCCGAGCGGGGTCAGGTTCTGCCACACCGGCATCTCATTCGGATATTCGCGCGACAAACCGATCGCCGCGGCGAATGCGAGGCCGAACGCGGGGTGTGGATCGTTGTATCCGAGTCCTTCGGCCATCTTGATCAAGTTCATCGGGGCGCCGCCGTAAGCACTGCCCGCGATCTCGAGTCCGGGCGCGTACGAGGGTGCCAGGGCAGATGCCCAGGCTGTCGCCATCCCGCCACCGGAGTACCCCATCAGCCCCACTCTGCTCTGCTTGACGCGCGCGGGGGCAAAACGCTGTGCCGCCCGGACCCCGTCCAGAGCGATCCGGCCGCCGAGCTGGGCGGCGCCGTACGAACTCCGTGGGCCCAGATGGTCGGGGATCGCCAGGACCCACCCCTGCTGGAGAACCCCGTTCAGCAGTGGGCGCTGACTGGCGGTCAGGCTGCCGGAGCGGGGATCGAGATCAGTCGTCGAGGCATAGAGCTGCCGCGACGGCGAGCATTCCAGGCCCATCGCGTTGACGATGTCCTGCACGCTGAGCAGCGGGCCATCGGCCTTGTGACCATCGGGTACCAGGAGTGTGGTGACCGCTGCGATCGGACGCTCGTACATGTCGGTGCTGCGGAACTTGACCTGGTACGTGCGCAGTGCGAACAGCCCTGGGGGGTCGGGCATCTCGCGGCTCGCGATGACCTCCCCGTTCGCGTAGCGGCCGATGTCGGCAGGCGCGTCGTAGAAGGAGTCGGGCAGCGGCGTGGGCAGGGCAACATCGTCGGCCGTGGCCGGGGCCGCGGTCAGCACCACCGCGGCCACCGACGCGACCGCGATCAGCCATAGGCGGGCAACTGTCGATACTCGTCGGTCCACGGGCCGCTCACTTTTACGGTAGGGGCGAAGGGATGGCGCCGAGCAGGTGTCTAGCAGGTGCTCGGCGCAGGTTGACCGGCAAATCTGTCGCCCAGCCACTGCAACGCGCCCGGGATGCCCAACGGGTAGGCGGCCAGGTGATTCGGTGCCGGTGTCGACAGGCTGGAAACCCGGACCCCGGCGCGGCAGAACCGGTTGTTGGTGGCGACAATCGACTCGACCGGGATCAGTTCATCTGTGGGACTGTGCCATTCGAACACGGGGGCGTTCGGGACACCCGGAAAGGTGTCGAGACCGTTTGCCTCGACCACTTTTCGCACCGCCGGATCGTCGAAGATCTTGACGTCGGGTGTCATCTCATCGGCGCTGTGGTCTTCCCCGATGCGCAGGATCTCGGTGGTGCAGGCATTCTGCATCTCGAGGTACATCGACTTGCCGAGCTGGGTCAGGTTGTCCCACATCGGGATCTCGTCGGGGTACTCCCGGGACAGGCCGACCGCGGCGGCGTACGCCAATCCGAATGCCGGGTGCGGATTGTTGTATCCGAGCCCTTCGGCCATCTTGATCAGGTTCATCGGGGCGCCGCCATAGGCGCTACCGGCCAGACGAAGGCCCGGAGCGTATGTGGCGGCCAGGGCCGCGGCCCAGGCCGAGGCCATCCCGCCACCGGAATAACCGATCAGTCCGACCGGGCTCCCGGCGATGTTCGCCGCATCGAGGTTCTTCCCGGCCTTGATGCCGTCCAGGGTGATCCGGCCGCCGAGCTCGGCGGCCCCGTAGGCGCTCCGCGGGCCCAGATGATCGGGGATCGCGATGACCCAGCCCTGTGCGAGCAAGCCGTTCAGTGCTGGTCCCTGGCGTGCGGTCAGGCTGTTGGTCTGTGAGTACAACGTGCGTGATGGTGCGCACTCGAGTCCGAGGGCGTTCACGATGTCCTGGAAACTCAGAACCGGTGCGTTCACACGGCGATTGAGCGGCAGCAACAGGGTGGTGACCGCGGCGATGGGCCGCTCGTACATGTCGGTGCTGCGGAACTTGAGCTGCCATGTCTCGATGTTGAGGAATCCGGGGGGATTCGGCATCTTTCGCTTGGCGACGATGTCACCGTTCGCGAAGTCCCCGATATTGCCGGGTGCCTCATAGAACCGGTCCGCCAATGGGGTCGGCAGCGCAACGTTGTCAGCTGCGGCCGTGCCCGGAGCCATGGTCACCAGCGCCAACGTGGTGGCACACAGTGCGCCGAACGTGGTGAGCCGGTGTCGTAGTCGAGAACGGGACACAGCACTATTCGGCCTGCGCAAATTAAGCCTCCGGGTCGCGAAACGGGTTTGAGCGCCGGCCCCCTCGGCGACGATGACCGGAATGAAACCGTTCCGTGACCGCGTTTGTCAAGTGCGTCACATTGTTCGCTTTGCGAGGTATGCACCACACGGTCATCACCCCGGGGAGGATCGGGCGCGGTGGTCCGGGTGGGCTTGGAGCGCAACGACTTTGCCGACCCGTAGGCGGTTCGCCGGGGGTGGCTCGACGGTCGGGGGAGTGGCCGAAGTCGGTACCGTGGGCCGACCCTGTTCGTCCGGGTACGGCGCCGCGTGGGCGGACACAAGAAAGCCCCGGTCAGAAAAACTTCTGACCAGGGCTTTCAGGATGGAGCGGGTGACGGGAATCGAACCCGCGTAGCTAGTTTGGAAGACTAGGGCTCTACCATTGAGCTACACCCGCGTGCATACGACATCAATGGGATCGCCACTGTTGCCGCTGCGAAAGGAACTGTACCGTCTCGATCCCGCGGATATGAAATCGCCTGGTCGTCTCGGCGTGGCCGCTGTTCGGGGCGACCGGTTTAGGTTCGTGGGGCGGCGGCACGTAGTATTTGCGTTCGGTGAAAGCGGCGCTGGTTCTTGCCTGGTTTCGCAGAAGACCTCACGGGATGTGGCGCAGCTTGGTAGCGCATCCGCTTTGGGAGCGGAGGGTCGCAGGTTCGAATCCTGTCATCCCGACTCAAGAAAGAAACGCACTA
This sequence comes from Williamsia sp. z34, assembly GCF_059553395.1. Classification (NCBI taxonomy): domain Bacteria; kingdom Bacillati; phylum Actinomycetota; class Actinomycetes; order Mycobacteriales; family Nocardiaceae; genus Williamsia; species Williamsia sp. z34. The sequence continues at coordinate 93,693 of NZ_JCANWW010000002.1, forward strand.
CAAGGGAGTCAAGTGAAGAGCACCGTCGAGCAGATCAGCCCGACGCGGGTCAAACTCAACGTCGAGGTTTCTTTCGAGGAACTCGAGCCGGATTTCGCCCGCACCTACAAGACGATGGCACGGGACATCCGGATCCCCGGCTTCCGTCCCGGTAAGGCGCCCGCAAAGCTGATCGAGGCCCGTGTCGGTCGCGACGCGGTGCTGGCCCAGGTCGTGAACGACGCGATCCCCGCCAAGTACAGCGAAGCCGTTGACGCCGCCGACATCAAGGCGATCGGCCAGCCCGAGATCGACCTCTCCGAGCTGGAGTACGGCAAGAGCGTCACGTTCACTGCCGAGGTCGACGTGCGTCCCGAGATCGACCTGCCGGATTACTCGACCCTCGAGGTCGAGGTCGAACCCGTCACCGTCGATGACGAGGCAGTCGAAGAGCAGCTCGAGGCTCTCCGCGCCCGCTTCGGCACCCTGACCGGTGTCGACCGTCCGGTTGCCGACGGCGACTTCGTCTCCATCGACCTGTCGGCCACCATCGACGGCAAAGAGGTCGAAGAAGCGGCAACGAGCGGCCTGTCCCACGAGGTCGGCTCGGGCGAGCTGATCGACGGACTGGACGAGGCCCTCATCGGCCTGTCGGCCGGCGAGGAAAAGGTCTTCAAGAGCACCCTGGTTGCCGGAGATCACAGTGGCGACGAAGCCGACGTGACCGTGAAGGTTGTCTCGGTCAAGGAGCGCGAGCTCCCCGAGGTCGACGATGAGTTCGCACAACTGGCCAGCGAGTTCGACACCGTCGACGAGCTGAAGGCCGATGTGCGCGAGCGGGTGGCCCGGTCGAAGAAAATGGGACAGGCCAACGCCATCAGCGAGGCGCTGGTCGCCAAGCTGGTCGAGACCATCGACATCCCGCTGCCCGAAGCGATCGTCACCGCCGAGGTCGACGGCCAGATCCATCAGGTCGTCCACAGCCTCGGCCACGACGAAGAGGCGTTCGAGCGTCTGCTCGAGGCCCAGGGAACCACCCGCGAGAAGTTCGAGGCCGAAGCGCGTGAGGCCGCCGAGAAGTCGGTCAAGACCCAGCTGCTGCTCGACGCCATTGCCGACCAGCAGGAGACCGAGGTCGCGCAGGACGAGCTGATGCAGCAGATCATGTTCCAGGCGCAGCGCTACGGCATGCAGCCGGCCGAGTTCGCTCAGCAGCTGCAGCAGGCCGGACAGGTCGGTGCAGTCTACGCCGAGGTCCGTCGTAGCAAGGCGCTCTCGGCGATCGTCAACGAGATCACCGTCAAGGACACCGACGGCAACGTTGTCGACACCGACGAGTTCTTCCCGAAGCAGGTTGCCGAGGCAGAGGACGACGCGTCGACCGACGAGTCATAAAGCGACAAAACGCCAGCAAGCATTCTGCTGTCAGCGAATAGGGGCGACGCCGAGGGTTCGGCGTCGTCCCTATTCGTTACTGTCGAAGCGAGCAGTCAAAATCATTGTGAGTCCGTTGAACGAAAAATTCCGGGAGCTGATCCCGGGACGCGAAGGTAGGTACCGTGACTGAGCCGAAGATCCACACGCCAGCACTCTCCGGAGTAACCGCGAGTTCGGGTGTGGCCGGACTGAATCTGACCGACTCGGTCTTCGAGCGTCTGCTGCGTGAGCGAATCATCTTCCTGGGCACCCAGGTCGACGACGAGATCGCCAACCGGCTGTGCGCGCAGATCCTGCTGCTCTCTGCAGAGGATCCGACCAAGGACATCAGCCTCTACATCAACTCGCCCGGCGGTTCGGTCACCGCAGGAATGGCGATTTTCGACACGATGCAGCTCGCTCCCTGCGACATCTCCACGTACGCGATGGGTATGGCGGCATCGATGGGGCAGTTCCTGCTCGCTGCGGGAACCAAGGGCAAGCGGCACGCACTGCCACACGCCCGGATCATGATGCACCAGCCGTCCGCCGGTATCGGTGGCACCGCGGCCGACATCGCGATCCAGGCCGAGCAGTTCGCGCTGACCAAGAAAGAGATGAACAAGCTCAACGCCGAGTTCTCCGGGCAGACGCTCGAACAGATCGAAGCGGACGCCGACCGCGACAAGTGGTTCACCGCCGAGCAGGCCAAGGCCTACGGTCTCGTCGATCACGTGATCACCCGCGCTTGAGCCCGTACCACCTGTCACCTCACCGGAGAGAGCCAAAGATATGAACAATCTTTCACCCCAGTCGCGGTACATCCTTCCCTCGTTCATCGAGCACACCCCGAATGGGGCGCGGGAGTACAACCCGTACGCCAAGCTGTTCGAAGAACGAATTGTCTTCCTGGGCACCCCGATTGACGAGACCGTCGCGAACGACATCATGGCGCAGTTGCTGGTGCTCGAGTCGCAGGATCCCGACCGCGACATCATCATGTACGTGAACTCGCCGGGCGGCAGCGTGCCGGCGATGCTCGCGATCTACGACACGATGCAGTACGTCCACTGCGACATCGCGACCGTGTGCCTGGGCGAGGCCGCCTCGGCTGCCGCGATCGTGCTGGCCGGCGGAACCCCCGGAAAGCGGGCGGCCCTGCCGAACGCCACCGTGCTCATCCATCAGCCGCGTACCGGTGGGGCCTACCAGGGCCAGGTCTCGGACCTGGAGATCCAGGCCGCCGAGATCGAGCGCATCCGTCGCCGGCTGGATGACATCCTGGCCGGTCACACCGGGCAGCCCGCCGAGAAGATCCGCAAGGACACCGACCGCGACAACATCCTGACCGCCGAGCAGGCCAAGGAATACGGCATCATCGACGAGGTTTTCGAGTACCGGAAGAAGTCCGGCCGCAAGTAACGGTTCCAAGTGTCGCGGGCCATGAAGTGGGCCCGCGACATTTGGCTTTATCGGTCGAAGTTCCGCCCACCGACGGGTACGGTCGTGAGTACTGTGCTCCCCGTGAGCCGGGACGGCCGCAAGTCGGCAGCGTCTGTCGGCATCAGGGTCTTTGGGGCATCAGGTAACGGAAGTAGGGACAGCAACAGATGGCACGTATCGGAGATGGTGGCGATCTTCTGAAGTGTTCTTTCTGCGGAAAGAGCCAGAAGCAGGTCAAGAAACTGATCGCTGGACCCGGTGTGTACATCTGCGATGAATGCATCGACCTGTGCAACGAGATCATCGAAGAGGAACTGGCCGAGACCAGCGACGTCAAACTCGATGAGCTCCCCAAGCCCGCTGAGATCCGGGACTTCCTGGAGAACTACGTCATCGGGCAGGACACCGCGAAGAAGACGCTGGCAGTGGCGGTCTACAACCACTACAAGCGCATCCAGGCGGGCGACCGCAAGGACTCACGCGGTGTGGAACCGGTCGAGTTGGCGAAGTCGAACATCCTGATGCTCGGCCCCACCGGCTGTGGCAAGACCTACCTGGCCCAGACGCTGGCGAAGATGCTGAACGTTCCGTTCGCCATCGCCGACGCGACTGCGCTGACCGAGGCCGGCTATGTCGGTGAGGATGTCGAGAACATCCTGCTCAAACTGATCCAGGCCGCCGATTACGACGTCAAGCGCGCCGAGACCGGCATCATCTACATCGATGAGGTCGACAAGATCGCCCGCAAGAGCGAGAACCCGTCGATCACCCGGGACGTCTCCGGCGAAGGTGTTCAGCAGGCATTGCTCAAGATCCTCGAGGGCACGCAGGCGTCGGTACCGCCACAGGGCGGGCGCAAGCATCCGCACCAGGAGTTCATCCAGATCGACACCACCAACGTGCTGTTCATCGTCGCGGGTGCATTCGCCGGGTTGGACAAGATCGTGTCGGACCGAATCGGTAAGCGTGGCATCGGCTTCGGTACCGAGGTCGCCAAGAACGACAACGACAGCAGCGACTACTTCGCCGAGGTCCTGCCCGAAGACCTGATCAAGTTCGGATTGATCCCCGAGTTCATCGGGCGTCTCCCGGTGATCGCGTCGGTGACCAAGCTCGACAAGCCTTCCCTGATCAACATCCTGTCGGAGCCCAAGAACGCTCTGGTCAAACAGTACGCGCGACTGTTCGACATGGACGGTGTCGAGCTCGAGTTCGACGACGAGGCCCTCGAGGCGATCGCCGATCAGGCCATCCACCGTGGAACCGGCGCCCGTGGACTCCGCGCGATCATGGAAGAAGTCCTGCAGCCGGTGATGTACGACATCCCGAGTCGCGACGACGTCGCGAAGGTTGTCGTCACGGGAGAAACCGTGCGCGACAACGTTCTTCCGACGATTGTGCCGCGCAAGCCGCGCCGTGACGAACGGCGCGAGAAGAGCGCCTAGCGGGCCGGGCCGGTCACTCGATCACACGGTGACCGGCGGAGTAGATGTTCATCGATTCGCCGCGCAGGAATCCGATGATCGCAACGCCCTGTTCGGTTCCGAGGTCCACCGCGAGTGATGACGGTGCCGATACGGCGGCGATGATCGGTATCCCGGCCATCACGGCCTTCTGAACGAGTTCGAACGACACCCGGCCGGAGAGCATCAGGACGCTGCCTCGCAGCGGCAGCATGTCTTGCTGCAGGGCCCAGCCGATCACCTTGTCGACCGCGTTGTGCCTGCCGACGTCTTCCCGTGCCACGAGCAGGGTGCCGTCGGTGGTGAACAACGCGGCTCCGTGCACCCCGCCGGTGGAGTCGAAGATCTTTTGCGAGTCGCGGAGACGATCCGGCAGCTGTGCCAGTGTCTCGACGTCCACGGTGGCGTCGTCATCGGCCGGCCGATGATTCGAGGCCAACCGGACCGCGTCGAGTGAGGCCTTGCCGCAGACCCCGCACGACGACGTCGTGAAGAAGTTGCGGGTGGCCGACGACGGAAGACTGCGGTTCTCACGCAACGTCACATCGAGCACGTTGTAGGTGTTGCGACCTTGGTCGTCGACCCCGTCGCAGTACCGGATGGTGGCGATGTCGTCGGCACCGTCGATGATGCCCTCGGTCAACAGGAAGCCGTGGGCGAAATCGATATCGGCCCCGGGGGTCCGCATCGTCACCGACAGGGACTTTCCGGCCACTCGCAGTTCCAGCGGTTCTTCGACGGCCAGGGTGTCCGCTCGGGAGTCCGTGCCGCTCGGCCTGATCCGCCGGACTCTGGTGCGTGTGCTCATGCGGCCCATCAGCGGCGCTCCAATCGGACGGTCAGTGCCTTCGACACCGGTGTATTGGATTTGGCCGCAACATGTTCGAGCGGCACGAGCGGATTGGTCTCGGGGTAATAGGCCGCCGCGTTGCCGCGGGGAGTGGGGTAGGCGACGACCCGGAACGCCTCCACCCGGCGTTCTTCGAGGCCGGTGGGACCTGCGAACTCGGAGACCAGGTCGACACTTTGACCTTCGGTGAACCCGAACCCGGTGATGTCTTCGGGGTTGAGCAGCACCACGCGGCGATCACCCTTGATGCCGCGGTACCGGTCGTCGTGTCCGTAGATCGTGGTGTTGTACTGATCGTGGCTGCGCATGGTCTGCAGGATGACGCGCCCTTCGGGTACCCGCAGCCAGTTCAGGGGATTGGTGGCCAGATTGGCCTTACCGGTCCGGGTCGGGAACGTCCGGGTGTCACGGGGCGGATGGGGCAGGACAAACCCATCCGGCCGGCGGACCCGGTTGTTGAAGTCATCGAAGCCCGGTACCACTCGCGAGATGTGGTCGCGGACCACGTCGTAGTCATCCGCCATCGCGGTCCAGGGGACCGGGTGGTCGGCACCCAGGGTCGCGCGGGCGATGTCGCAGATGATCGACACCTCGCTGCGGAGATGATCACTGGCGGGCGGCAGCGACCCGCGGGACAGGTGGACCGCCGACATGGAATCCTCCACGGTGACAGCTTGTTTGCGACCATCTCGGATGTCTTTGTCGGTGCGGCCCAGGGTGGGCAGGAGCAGGGCGGTGGTCCCGGGGCGCAGGTGTGAGGCGTTGAGTTTGGTGCTCACCTGCACGGTGAGCCGGCAGTTGCCCATTGCGGCCGCGGTGGCGTCGGTGTCGGGGGAGGCGGACACGAAATTGCCTCCCATGGCCATGAAGAACCGGATGTCGCCGGCGGCCATCGCGCGAATGGTGTCGACGGTGTCGAGACCGTGCTTGCGGGGGGAGACGATCGCGAACTCGCGGTCCAGGGCCTCGAGGAACTCGTCGGGCATTTTCTCCCACACACCCATCGTGCGGTCGCCCTGGACGTTGGAATGTCCACGGACGGGACACACTCCGGCACCGGGCTTGCCGATCATGCCGCGCAGCAGCAGGACGTTGGTGAGTTCTTCGATGGTCGCGACACCGTGAACCTGTTGGGTCAGGCCCATCGCCCAGCAGATGATGGTGCGCTCCGAGGCGATCAGCCGATCGGCCAGCGCGCGGATGGAGTCCTCGGTCAATCCGGTGGCAGTGACGATCTCGTCGAGGTCGGTCTTTTCGAGCTCGTCCAGATAGTCCTGTACCCCGAGGCAGTGTTCGTCCAGAAAGGCGTGATCGAAAACGGTTCCGGGAGCAACTTTCTCGGCGTCGAGCAAGAGCTTGCCCAGACCCCGGAACAGCGCCATGTCACCGCCGATCCGGATCTGCAGGAACTCGTCGGCCAAGGCGGTGCCCTTGCCGAGTACCCCGTTGATCTTCTGCGGGTCCTTGAACCGCAACAGACCCGCTTCGGGAAGTGGGTTGACCGCGATGATGGTGGCACCGTGTTGTTTCGCCTTCTCGAGTACCGAGAGCATCCGCGGATGATTGGTGCCCGGGTTCTGTCCGGCGATGATGATCAGATCCGCGGCCTCGAGGTCCGGGACCGACACCGATCCCTTGCCGATACCGATCGACGAGACGAGTGCACTGCCCGAGGACTCGTGGCACATGTTGGAACAGTCGGGAAGGTTGTTGGTACCGAGCGACCGGGCGAACAGCTGGTAGACAAACGCGGCCTCGTTGCTCGTCCGGCCCGACGTGTAGAACGCCGCCTGATCGGGATGTTCGAGGTTTGTGAGTTCGTCGGCGATCAGTGTAAATGCCTGATCCCAGGCGATCGGGCGATAGTGGTCGTCGCCGGCGGTGAGCACCATCGGATGGGTGATCCGGCCCTGCTGCGACATCCAGTATTCCGAGCGCTCGCGCAGGTCGGAAAGGCTGTGCGTAGCAAAGAAATCCGGGCCGACGGTCCGTTTGGTCGCTTCTTCTGCAACGGCTTTGGCGCCGTTCTCGCAGAACTCCGCGTGCTTTCGGTGGTCCGGTGTTTCCGGCCAGGCGCAGCCGGGACAGTCGAAACCATTGCGCTGATTGAGGCCCACCAGGGTGCGAGCGGTGCGCACCGGCCCCATCTGTTTCACCGCGCGGTTGAGAGCTACGGCAACCGCGGTGACCCCGGCCGCCCACTGCTTGGGCGAATGCTGCTCGAGTTCGTCGCGTGCAGGCTCCCGGATCGATTCGGTGTTCATGCAAATCATCTTCCCCTGTCGGCCCGAATCCACCCACAGCAAGGCCCCGCTCGCGTTAACTGTCCCCATGGAGACTTCACCAGTGGGCGCAGTGGTCTTGGCCGGTGGCGCGTCGAAGCGGATGGGCAGCGACAAGGCCGCCCTGGCGTGGAATGGCGAATCGATGCTGGGTCGGGTCACCCGGGTGGTGGCCGAGCGGTGCGATCCGGTCCTGGTTGTCGCCTCGGCCAAGTCGCCGGCCTATCTCGGACTGGCCGAAGAACACCCCGGCACCGAGCAGATCCGCTGGGTGACCGACGAGAAGCCGGGGGCCGGACCGCTGGCGGGCCTCGCGCGTGGGCTGGCGGCGGCAGCAGAAGCCGGACGCGACGTGGTGTTCGTGTGTGCCACCGACATGCCGTTGATCTCTGTGGCCATGATCGACGAGTTGTTGCGGGGGCTGTCGGACGCCGACGACGCGGTGATCGCGGTTGATTCGCAGCGGGCCCACCCGTTGGCCGGGGTGTACCGCACCCGGGTCGCCGGAACACTCGCCGACCTGGTCCAGACCGGGGAACGACGAATGCTCGCCGCCGTCGACGCCCTGCGCACCCACCGGGTGACCCTGAGCGATCCGGCCTGGCTGACCAACGTGAACGCGCCCGAAGACCTGCATCGCCTCCGCGTTCACTGACCTGTTGATCGGCGGCCGGACCGCTATACCCGACGTGCGCTTTTCTCGCTTGCCGGACGACTGCCTAGAATTGGCCGGTGACCGAATCGACCGCGCATTCCGCCAGCAGTCCCACCGCCCTGCCCAAGGCCTGGGATCCAGGTGCGTACGAGGGCGAGCTCTACCAGGGGTGGGTCGACGCCGGGTACTTCACCGCCGACCCGTCCAGCGACAAGCCGCCGTTCTCGATCGTATTGCCCCCGCCGAACGTCACGGGGTCGCTGCACATGGGACACGCGCTCGATCACGTGCTGATGGACGCCCTGTGCCGGCGACGTCGTATGCAGGGCTACGAGGTCCTGTGGCTACCGGGCATGGACCATGCCGGTATCGCCACCCAGAGCCTGGTCGAGCGTCAGCTCGCCGCCAAGGGCGAGAACAAGGACGACCTCGGGCGTGAAGAGTTCATCAACCGGGTCTGGACGTGGAAGGCCGAGTCCGGCGGCACCATCGGCACGCAGATGCGCAGTCTCGGCGACGGCGTCGACTGGTCGCGCGAACGCTTCACGATGGACGAGGGTCTGTCGAAGGCCGTTCAGACCGTCTTCAAGCGGATGTTCGATGACGGTCTGATCTACCGCGCCGAACGGCTGGTGAACTGGTCGCCGGTGATGAAGACGGCCATCAGCGACATCGAGGTCAAATACGCCGACGTCGAAGGTGAACTGGTCAGCTTCCGTTACGGCTCCCTCGACGACAACGAACCGCACATCGTGGTGGCCACGACCCGGCTGGAGACGATGCTCGGTGACACCGCGATCGCCGTGCACCCCGACGACGATCGGTACCGGCATCTGGTCGGCACCGAAATCGAGCACCCGTTCGTCGACCGCAAGATCCCGGTGATCGCCGACGATTACGTCGACCCCGAGTTCGGTACCGGCGCGGTGAAGATCACCCCGGCCCACGATCCCAACGACTTCGCGATCGGTTCTCGCCACCACCTTCCGATGCCGACGATGATGGACGAATCGGCGCGCGTGGCCGGGACCGGCACCGAGTTCGACGGTCTGGATCGTTACGAGGCCCGCGCCAAGATCCGCGAAGTGCTCGCAGCGCAGGGTCGCATCGTCAAAGAGGTGCGTCCGTACGTGCACAGCGTCGGTCACTCCGAGCGCAGTGGTGAGCCGATCGAGCCGCGCCTGAGCATGCAGTGGTGGGTCCGCGTGGAGACCCTGGCCAAGGCCGCCGGCGACGCGGTCCGCAGCGGCGAGACGGTGATCCATCCGAAATCGCTCGAACCACGCTGGTTCGCCTGGGTCGACGACATGCACGACTGGTGCATCTCACGTCAATTGTGGTGGGGTCACCGGATTCCGGTCTGGTACGGACCTGACGGCGACATGGTCTGTGTCGGGCCCGATGAACAGCCGCCGGCCGGATACGTGCAGGACAACGACGTCCTAGACACCTGGTTCTCGTCGGGTCTGTGGCCGTTCTCGACGATGGGCTGGCCCGAGGTCGGCGACGAACTCAAGAAGTTCTATCCCACATCGGTTTTGGTGACCGGATACGACATCATCTTCTTCTGGGTCGCCCGGATGATGATGTTCGGCACGTATGTGGCCGGCGAACTGGGCAAGGAGATCGGCCACGATGCGCCGGTCCCGTTCCGGAACGTCTTCCTGCACGGTCTGGTGCGCGACGAACACGGCAGCAAGATGTCGAAGTCGAAGGGCAACGGCATCGACCCGCTCGACTGGGTCAACCAGTACGGAGCCGACGCGCTGCGATTCACCCTGGCGCGCGGCGCCAACCCGGGAGGAGACCTCTCGGTGGGCGAGTCGCTCGCGCAGTCGTCCCGGAACTTCGCCACGAAACTCTTCAACGCCACCAAGTTCGCGTTGATGAACGGCGCCGCGGTCGGAGAACTCCCGGCGAGTGAGGACCTCACCGACACCGACCGGTGGATCCTGGACCGGCTCGAACAGGTCCGCCGCGACGTCGACGCCGGATTCGAGGCATACGAGTTCTCCAAGGCCTGCGAGTCGTTGTTCCACTTCGCGTGGGACGAGTTCTGTGACTGGTACCTCGAACTGGCCAAGGTTCAATTCGCGCGCGACGACGAAGCCCGTTCGGCCGCAACGAAAATCGTGCTCGGCACCGTCCTCGACGAACTGCTGCGGATGCTGCATCCGGTGATGCCTTTCGTGACCGAGGTGCTGTGGAAGACACTCACCGGCGGCGAATCGGTGGTCATCGCGCAGTGGCCGACCGCCGCGGGCGTCGAGACGGACACCGTTGCCGCCAGGCGCGTCACCGACACCCAGAAACTGATCACCGACATCCGTCGCTTCCGCAGCGATCAGGGCCTCAAGCCGTCGCAGAAGGTGGCTGCCGAACTGATCGGCCTCGACGAGGCCGATCTCGCCGGCCAGCGCGACTACATCGACTCCCTGGCCAAGCTGAACCGGGCCGAAGACGGTTTCTCGGCGACCGCGACGATCGAGGTGCGGTTGGCCCAGAGCACCGTGACCGTCCAGATCGACACCTCGGGCACCATCGACGTCGAGGCCGAGAAGCGCCGATTGACAAAGGATCTGGCGCTGGCGCAGAAGGAGCTCGAGACGACCACCGCCAAACTCGCGAACGAGCAGTTCCTGTCGAAGGCGCCCGAACCGGTCAAGGAGAAGATCCGGACCCGGCAGCAGATCGCCGGTGACGAGGTGGCCAGGATCACCGGCAAGATCGAGGCGCTGGGTTCCGGATCATGACCGAACCGACAAATCCCGACCATCCGGCCCCGACCGCCGACGACCTCGCCGAGCTGGCAGAGGTCGAGGCGCTGCTCGACACCCGCTGGCCGGAGACCCGGATCGAACCGTCCCTGGCCCGGATCTCGGCGCTGATGGATCTGCTGGGTTCGCCCCAGAAGGGCTACCCGTCGATCCACATCGCCGGCACCAACGGCAAGACCTCGGTGTCCCGGATCATCGATGCGCTGCTGACCGCACTGCATCGCCGCACCGGCCGGATCACCAGCCCTCACCTGCAATCGGCCACCGAGCGGATCTCGATAGACGGGGTGCCTATCTCACCGCGGACATACGTGGACACCTACCGCGAACTCGAGCCGTACATCGACATGATCGACGACCGGTCGCTCGCGGCGGACGGACCCCGGATGAGCAAGTTCGAGGTCCTCACCGCGATGGCGTACACCGCATTCGCCGAGGCCCCGGTCGAGGTCGCCGTGGTGGAAACCGGGATGGGCGGTCGCTGGGACGCGACCAACGTCATCGATGCCACGGTGTCGGTCATCACGCCGATCGCGATGGACCACAAAGACTTTCTCGGGGACACCCTGACCGCGATCGCGGAGGAGAAGGCCGGGATCATCAAGAAGGCGCCCGATTCACTGGTGCCGACCGATCCGGTGACCATCCTGGCGGTGCAAAAACCCGAGGTCGCCGACGTGTTACTCCGGGCGGCTGTCGAAGCCGATTCGTTTGTCGCACGTGAAGGTTCCGAGTTCGCGGTGCTCGAACGGCGCACGGCCGTCGGTGGGCAGTTGCTGACGTTGCAGGGTCTCGGTGGCGAATACCCCGAGGTGTTCCTGCCGCTCCACGGCGCCCATCAGGCGTCGAATGCAGCGCTTGCGCTGGCCGCGGTGGAGGCGTTCTTCGGCGCCGGCGCAGATCGGCAACTGGACATCGAGGCCATCCGCGCGGGGTTTGCCGCCGTCACCAATCCGGGCCGTCTCGAACGCGTGCGTTCGGCGCCGACGGTCTTCCTCGATGCCGCGCACAATCCACATGGTGCGGCAGCGCTGGCGACGGCACTGGAGGAAGAGTTCGATTTCCGGCGTCTGATCGGTGTCGTCAGCGCGATGGCGGACAAGGATGTGGCGGGGCTGCTGCGCGCCTTCGAGCCGATTTTCGACGTCATCGTGTTGACCCACAACGGTTCTCCACGTGCGATGGATCCGGAACTCCTTGCCGAGGTGGCGGTCTCGATCTTCGGGGAAGAGCGGGTCCAGGTGCACGGCTTCCTGCCGGATGCGGTAGAGGCGGCCATCGAACTCGCCGAGGAGAACCTCGATGACAGCGGCATGATGTCCGGGACTGGTGTGGTGATCACCGGCTCGGTGGTGACCGCAGGTGCCGCGCGCACACTCTTTGGTAAGGATCCGGCATGAGTGAGAACGACCCCACCGATTCCCGCGGACCGACTCCGCAGCGGTTCACCCCGCCCAGCGTCGACCCCTGGCGGGGACTTCGTGGCGTGATGGCCGGGACGCTGATCCTCGAGGCGATCGTCATCGCACTGGCTTTTCCCATCGTGTGGCGGGTCGGCGGGGGACTGACTGTGTGGTCGGGTCTCTACCTGGGACTGCTGACTCTGGCGATGATTCTCGGTTCGGGACTGCAGGGCCGCAGCTGGGCCCTGCCGTACAACCTTGCGCTGCAAGTCATCACGATTGCCGGGTGGGCCATCCACTGGTCCATCGGTGTCGTGGGTGTCGTATTCGGGATCGTCTGGGTGTACATCGCATATATCAAACGCGATGTGCGATTGCGGATGGAAAGTGGCCAACTGAACGGCCAGGAACCGATCGACGACTGATCGTCGTGGCCCGGGGGTGTTGTTGCTCGAACGTAACCTGGAAAACGGGCATTTGGGGTGTTGCCGAGTGGTCGGCGCTGACAAGATCGCCTACACGTCATCTTTGACCCCCATTCTGTGATCGAAAGGTCTGTGCTCTCTATGTCGCGTACCCCGAAGTTTTTTCCTGCCGCCTGTGCCGCACTCGGCGGTGTTGCCTGCGTTGCCGCCGGGTTGGTCGTGGGAACCGGCGCGGCCTCGGCAGAGGTGGGTTCACCGCTTCCGGTCGGTGACGGCCAATGGGGATACATCGCCACGCATGCGCTCACCGAGCGTGCCGCCGACATGAACCTGCCGGAGTTCGTCGCATCGGTACCGGTGCCCGGGGAGTACAAGCTCGCAAACCTGGCGATGGCGGCCCGGTTCGACATCGCTGTGAACGAGGCGCTGACCTCACCGGGCGGTTGTGTACAGGTGGTCATCGATCCGGCTCCCACCGGCGGCGGCGTCTTCAGCTACGGATTCTTCTCGGTCGCCGGGGAGTACTGCCAGCCGTGAGGCGGCGCGGGGTCTCGGGTTAGGCTTGCCCGGTGACTGAACGCACTCTGGTACTGATCAAGCCCGACGGTGTGAACCGCCAACTCGTCGGGGACATCATCGGCCGAATCGAGCGAAAAGGCCTGTCGCTGGTGGCGATGGAGCTCAAGACCGTCAGCGACGACATCGCCGCGGGCCACTACGCCGAGCACGAGGGCAAGCCCTTCTATCCCTCGTTGCTCGAATTCATCACCTCGGGGCCGCTGGTGGCCGCGGTACTCGAGGGCCCCCGGGCAATTGCCGCTTTCCGGCAGATCGCCGGCGGCACCGACCCCGTGGAAAAAGCCGTTCCCGGAACCATCCGTGGCGACTTCGCGTTGAGCACCCAGTTCAACCTCGTCCATGGTTCGGACTCGCCGGATTCCGCAGAGCGCGAAATCGCGCTCTGGTTCCCTGACCTCGGCTGATCGCCCGGCAGTCCTCCGAGTTTGCGTCGAACTCGGAGGACTTGGCCGCGGCCTCCTGGTTGTGTGGGATACTGGCTGAGGTTGTCGAGCCCGTCGGGCGCCGACGACCAGATGATCAGATCGGGTGCTCGGTCCCCAGGTCGCATGGATTCTCATGCGGTGTGGCGTGGACATCGTGGCGCTCGAGAAAGTCAATCATCACGCCAGGCATCGCCGGCGGGTGCGGGGAACGTCTCACATCCACCGGGCGAAGCGAGACCTAACAATCCCGGCCGAGGCCGGGTAAATAGCACAGCCCTCGCGTGGCCGCGTTTATCCGCGCCCGGGGGCTTGAGGAGAATACGTGGCCGACACGCAGTCGCCGGACGAACTGAACAACAGCAGTTCGGCACAAGAGTTTCCGCACAAGATGCGAGTGCATGCACTGGCAAGACTTCTGGGGCTGAGCAGCCGCGAAGTGCTGGTGCACCTGGCAGACATGGGGATCGCCGCTCGCAGCCCCCAGTCGAGCATCGTGCGAAGTACAGCCATCGCTGTTCGCGACAAGATCGCTGCTGGTGAAGGCGCCGAACCGGCACCAGACGTACCTGCCGCCGAGGCAGAGGTCCCCGTTGCGCAGAGCGAGCCGCCGGCCGCCGAGGCCGATGCCCCCGCGGCAGAGCCCGCCCTCGAGGCCGAGCCGACGCGTGCCCGTGCACCCCGGGCATCCCGCAAGAAGGCGGCCGAGCCGCTGAATCTCTTCTCCGCTGTCGACGAGGACACCGCGCCGGCACCGGAACGACCCGCCGCAGCGCCCGGACATGCCGGGTCCCCGTTGTTCCTGTCCGCAGAACCGGTCCCGGCTGCCGCCGTGGACGACCGGGACGAGTCGGACTCGGATTCTGACACCGACGAAGACGACGGTGATGCAGGTTCCCGCCGGCGCCGTCGGGGCCGTCGTGGTCGTGGCCGCGGGCGCGGTGAGATCGCTGCCGAGGGAACCGACGAGGACACCGCCGACGCGCATACCGATACCGAGTCGGACGCTGCGGTCGAGGCCGATACCCCGGCAGTGGACACCGAGGTCTCCGAGAGCGCGGACTCCGACGAAGACAAGACCGACTCGGACAAGCCCGAGGCCCGCAGCGGCAACCGCCGCAAGCGCAGTCGCTCCAAGAAGCCGCGGGTCGATGCCGACGCGGAGCAGGTCGTGACCGCGTCCGGTTCCGAGTCGTCCGATACCGACGGCGACGAGAAGACCGATTCCTCGACCGAATCATCCGCGGACGATTCCGAGGGCTCGGACGACCGCGGGACCGGCGAGCCGACGGACTCGGACTCCGACGACTCCGATGAGTCCGGCGATGCGGGTTCTGCCAACCGTCGTCGTCGCCGCCGTCGCCGTCGCAAGGGTGGCGAGAGTGACGACGCCACGACCACCGACGATCCGCCGAATACGGTTGTGCACGAGCGTGAACCCCGCAACAAGTCGCGGAGCCGCGACGAGGTGCAGGGGATCTCGGGTTCGACGCGCCTGGAGGCGAAGCGTCAGCGTCGTCGTGACGGCCGCGACGCCGGTCGTCGCCGTCCGCCGATCCTGAGCGAGTCCGAGTTCCTGGCCCGCCGCGAATCGGTCGATCGTGTGATGGTCGTGCGGGAACGGTCCGGCGTGGCCGCAACCGTGACCCACGAGGCACACGGCGACCATGCGTCGTCGGACGCCTCGCAGGCGACCCGCGACTACACCCAGGTCGCCGTGCTGGAAGACGGCGTTCTGGTCGAGCACTTCGTGACCACCTCGAACTCGTCGTCGATGGTCGGCAACATCTACCTCGGCCGGGTTCAGAACGTTCTGCCCGGCATGGAAGCCGCCTTCGTCGACATCGGCCGGGGCCGCAACGGCGTCCTGTATGCCGGCGAGGTCAACTGGGATGCCGCCGGTCTCGATGGCGGGTCGCGAAAGATCGAACAGGCGCTGCGCCCGGGAGATCCGGTCCTGGTGCAGGTCAGCAAAGATCCCGTGGGCCACAAGGGTGCCCGCCTGACCACGCAGATCTCCCTGGCCGGTCGTTACCTGGTGTACGTGCCGGGTGGCGGATCGACCGGGATCAGCCGCAAGCTGCCCGACACCGAGCGCAAGCGACTCAAGCAGATCCTCGGGAAGATCGTCCCCGACGACGCCGGCGTGATCATCCGCACCGCGTCCGAGGGCGTCTCCGCCGACGAACTGACCCGCGACATCGAGCGTCTGCAGCAGCAGTGGGAAACCATCAACGCCGCGACACCGTCGGCGAACAAGTCGAAGACGGCTGCACCCCAGGCCCTGTACGAGGAGCCCGACCTGCTGGTCAAGGTCGTCCGCGACCTGTTCAACGAAGACTTCAAGAAGTTGATCGTCGAGGGCAACGGTGCATGGAACGAGGTCGAGGGCTACGTCCGTGGCGTCGCCCCGGATCTCCTCGATCGCGTCGAGCGCTTCGAGAAGCCACACGCGGACTCACCTGACGTCTTCGACGTGTACCGAATCGACGAGCAGCTGGCAAAGGCGTTGGACCGCAAGGTCTGGCTGCCCTCCGGCGGTACGTTGATCATCGAGCACACCGAGGCCATGACGGTCGTCGACGTCAACACCGGCAAGTTCACCGGTTCCGGCGGCAACCTCGAAGAGACGGTCACCCGTAACAACCTGGAAGCCGCCGAAGAGATCGTGCGGCAGATGCGGTTGCGGGACATCGGCGGCATGATCGTCGTCGATTTCATCGACATGGTTCTCGAGTCGAACCGGGATCTGGTGTTGCGCAGGCTGACCGAGGCACTGGGACGCGATCGCACGCGGCACCAGGTGTCCGAGGTGACGTCACTCGGTCTGGTGCAGATGACGCGTAAGCGTTTGGGCACCGGACTGCTCGAGGCCTTCTCGACCACCTGCACCTGCTGCAACGGCCGCGGAATCATCGTGCACGCGAACCCCGTCGAGATCTCCACCGGCGGCGACGATTCCAGCCGTGGCGGAATCGATTCGAAGCGTCCGCGCCGAAATCGTCGGAGCGGCAAGCCGGATCAGCCGGCCGTCGCGCAGGTCGTCGAGTCGAAGCCGGCTGCCCACAGCCCGGCCGAACATCCGATGTTCCGGGCGATGGCGAGCCACACCCCGGACACCGATACCGAGGCCGGCGATACCCAAACCCCGGGCACGGACATCGATTCGGGCACGGGCGACCAGGCCCCGCAGCCGCAGACCGAAACGAACGCTCCGACAGCGGTCGCTGAGACCGCACCGGTGGTACGTGAACACAAGCGGGCACCGAAGTCGATCGTTGTCGCCGCACCGAAGGTCGACGAGTCCCCGGTGACGGATGTCACGGCGACCGTGAAACCGGTCCCGGAGACGAAGATCGACACACCGGCCGCCGCTGACGGCGAGTCATCGTCGGAGGCCGCACCGGCATCCACCGCGCACGCGGCGCCGCCCAAGCGTCGGCGCGCGGTCAGGCGCAAGCCTGCAGTTTCTCCGCCTCCATCGCAGCCTGCGGTGGTCGTAGAGGTGGCTCCGGCCGCACCCGTCACCACGTCGGGTCCGGTGGGAGCAACCACCGAACCGGCAGTTGCCGTACGTCGCAAGCCGCGACGCAGGGCGGCCGGACGACCGGCAGGACCGCCGGTCGAAGAGTGAAACACGCTCGATAGGGGAGCTGGTTTGACCTGGTCGGCCATACTCCCGTAACCTTGCCAAGTCGCCATTCGGCGGACGGATAGCGCTGTGTCTGTTATGCAGCGCCCGGCCGGATCGGCAACGGGCAAGAGCCCGAATGAACCACGACAGACAGTTAGAGGTAGCTCTCCGATGGCAACGTACGCGATCGTCAAGACCGGCGGTAAGCAGTACAAGGTCGCTGAAGGCGATCTGGTGAAGGTCGAGAAGATTGACAGCAAGCTCGGTGATACCGTCTCGCTGCCCGTGACGCTTGTCGTCAACGGCGCTGATCTGACCACCGACGCTGACAAGCTCTCGAAGATCTCGGTGACAACCGAGGTCGTCGAGCATGTCAAGGGTCCGAAGATCAAGATCCACAAGTTCAAGAACAAGACCGGCTACCACAAGCGCCAGGGGCACCGTCAGAAGCTGACGGTTCTCAAGGTCACCGGTATCAAGTAACACGCCCACACACTTCTCAGGAGAACAGTCATGGCACATAAGAAGGGTGCATCCAGTTCGCGCAACGGGCGCGATTCGAATGCCCAGCGACTCGGTGTGAAGCGCTTCGGTGGCCAGCAGGTCAGCGCCGGCGAGATCATCGTTCGTCAGCGCGGCACGCACTTCCACCCCGGCGTCAACGTCGGACGTGGCGGCGACGACACTCTGTTCGCTCTCTCTGCCGGTGCGGTCGAGTTCGGTGCCAAGCGTGGCCGCAAGACCGTCAATATCGTCCCGGAGCCTGTGCAGGCCTGATCCGGCGCAGCCAGCTCCACAAAGCTATAGCTCCTAAGGGGCGGGCAGGGTCACTCGATCCGGTCCGCCCCTTAGAAATTTCCTAACTCTCGCAAGGTGAAAAATGTCTAGATTTGTTGACCGCGTGACGATTCACGCGACCGCGGGCAACGGCGGCCACGGCTGCTCCTCTGTTCATCGCGAGAAGTTCAAACCGCTCGGTGGTCCCGACGGCGGCAACGGTGGCAATGGCGGCGACGTGACCCTGGTGGTCGATTCGCAGGTCCACACGTTGCTCGATTTCCACTTCCACCCACATGCCAAGGCCGGCAACGGCAGGCCCGGTGCCGGTGCCAACCGGGATGGCGCAAAGGGTGAACCGCTGATCCTTCCGGTTCCCGATGGCACGATGGTCCTCGACCCCGACGGCAAGCTCTTGGCCGACCTCGTGGGGGAGGGCACCACATTTGCCGCTGCCTCCGGTGGCCGTGGTGGTCTCGGAAACGCCTCACTTGCCTCCAAGGCGCGCAAGGCCCCCGGCTTCGCCCTGCTCGGTGAAGAGGGTGAGGTCCGTGAGCTGGTCCTCGAACTCAAATCCGTCGCCGACGTCGGACTCGTCGGCTTCCCGTCGGCAGGCAAATCGTCTCTGGTTTCGGTGCTCTCGGCGGCCAAGCCGAAGATCGCCGATTACCCCTTCACCACGCTGCGCCCCAACCTCGGTGTGGTCAACAGCGGTTCGGACATCTTCACGATCGCCGACGTCCCGGGTCTGATCCCCGGCGCTTCGGAAGGTCGCGGGCTCGGCCTCGACTTCCTCCGCCACATCGAGCGCTGCGCGGTGCTGGCCCACGTGGTCGACTGTGCCACCCTCGAACCCGGTCGTGACCCGGTCACCGACATCGACGTACTCGAAGCCGAACTGGCCGCGTACCAGCCGGTTCTGCAGTCCGACACCGGACTCGGCGATCTCGCGAGCCGTCCGCGCGTGGTGATCCTGAACAAGATCGACGTGCCCGACGCCCTCGAACTCGCCGAGATGATCAAACCTGAACTGGAGCAGCGTGGCTGGCCGGTCTTCATGATCTCGGCGGTCGCCCACAAGGGACTCAAAGAACTCACCTACGCACTTGCCGACCAGGTGCGGCAGTACCGGATCGATCACCCCAAGCCGGTTGCCCGCCGCCCGGTGATCCGTCCGATCGCGACCGACGACAACGGCTTCTCGGTGATCGCCGATCCGGACGAGCCCGGTGGCTTCATCGTCCGCGGTACGCGCCCGGAGCGCTGGATCAAGCAGACCCAGTTCGGAAACGACGAGGCGGTCGGCTATCTCGCCGACCGACTCAGCCGACTCGGTGTGGAGGCAGAACTGGTCAAGCAGGGTGCCGAAGCCGGATGCATCGTCACCATCGGTGACGTGTCGTTCGAATGGGAGCCGCAAGTCGCTGTGGCAGAAGACTTCCCGATGAGTGGTCGCGGGTCGGACATCCGGCTCGATCGCCCGGATCGGATCGGAGCCGCCGACCGTAAGATCGCGCGGCGCCTGCGCCGCGGCCTCGATGTGGAACTCGAGGATCCGGACGAATCGTGACCAGTGTTACCCGGCAACAGATCACGGGTGCCCGCAGCATTGTTGTGAAGATCGGTTCATCGGCGCTCACGGACCTGACCACCGGTCTCGACGTCGGACGGCTCGACGCGCTCGCCGATGCACTCGAAGCCCGGATGCGGGCGGGTTCGGACGTCATCGTGGTGTCGTCCGGGGCGATCGGTGCGGGTATCGCGCCACTGGGTCTGAAGGCCCGGCCCAAAGATCTCGCGACCAAGCAGGCCGCGGCCAGCGTCGGCCAGCTCGCACTGGCACACGCCTGGCACACATCCTTCGCCCGTTATGACCGCACCGTCGGCCAGGTCCTGCTGACCGCGCACGACGTCTCGCTGCGCGCTCATCACGCGAACGCACAACGGACACTGGATCGCCTGCGTTCGCTGGGTGCGGTCGCGATCGTCAACGAGAACGACACCGTGGCCACCAACGAGATCCGGTTCGGTGACAACGACCGGCTCGCTGCCCTGGTGGCGCATCTGGCCGGCGCGGACGCACTGGTACTGCTCTCCGATGTCGACGGTCTCTACGATGGTGATCCCCGCAAAGGGGACGCCTCATTCATCCCCGAGGTGGGTGGACCCGAAGATCTCGACGGTGTGATCGCCGGTAGCGGTGGCGCACTGGGTACCGGCGGAATGGCGTCGAAGCTGTCCGCCGCGCGCCTCGCCGCCGATGCCGGACTTCCGGTCTTGTTGGCCGCCGCGGCCGATGCTTCTGCCGCGCTGACCGACGCGTCGGTGGGTACGGCGTTCGCGCCACGCCCGCACCGTCTTTCGGCTCGCAAGTTCTGGGTTCGGCATGCCGCCGAGGCCACCGGACGGTTGATCCTCGACGACGGGGCCATCCGCGCGGTCGCCCGGGCTCGGCATTCGTTGCTGCCGGCCGGCATCGTTGCGACGAAGGGCCGCTTCTACAACGGTGACGTGGTCGACCTGGCCGATCAGAAGGGCCAGACCCGAGCGCGAGGCGTTGTCGCCTACGACGCCGGGGAAGTGGCCAAGATGATCGGGAAATCGACATCAGACCTGCCGGCGGACTTTCGCCGGCCGGTGGTTCATGCCGACGATCTGGTGGCGCTGTAGCGGTCGTCCTCGGCGTTGCTGAGCAGTTCGAGTACTTGTGAGCAGGGCCCGTCGATCTTGATCGTCGCGTACTCGTCGCCGCGGGTATGGCCGCGGTTGACGATGTGGATCGGCGTGCCGTTGCGCCAGGCCCGTCGAACAAAACGCAGACCACTCATCACGGTCAGGGACGACCCGAGGACGAGTAGGGCATCGGCATCGTCGACCATCGCAAAACCTTGCTCCACAATGCTTTTCGGAACGCTCTCGCCGAAGTACACGATGTCGGGTTTCAGTATCCCGCCGCAGGCCGGACAGTCGACCATGACGAAATCGGTGGTGTCGGCGACCACCACATCGGCATCGGGAGCCACCTCGATGGCGCCCCGGCCGCGGATGCGGGTGACGAATCCGGCGTTGTGCGGCTCGAGCAGATCTGCGAGCCGGTGGCGGCTCATCACGTGGGCGCAGCTCAGGCAGCGGACCCGGCCGTAACTTCCGTGGAGATCGATGACGGCCCGGTTGCCTGCCTTGAGGTGGAGCATGTCGACGTTCTGGGTGATGATGCCGTTGATCCGGCCAGCGCGCTCCAGAGCGGCGAGCGCGCGGTGGCCGGCGTTGGGCAGGGCGGCATCCATATGTCGCCAGCCGATGTGATTGCGCGCCCAGTAGTGCCTGCGGAACTGTGGCGAACTCAGGAACATCTCAATGGTCATCGGTGTGCGGGCTGGGGCGTCCGGACTGCGGTAGTCGGGGATGCCGGAATCGGTCGACATGCCCGCACCGGTCAGTACCAGCGCTCGCTTCCCGGCAAGCTCCTGGCGGAGCTGCCGTACCCGCGCGGGCAGGTCGGGGTCTGGGTCGGTGGGCTCTGCGGGTTCCCACTGCACCGGGCGGGTTTGCACGCCGTCCAGGATACGCAAAACTCGGCACCCCTATCGGGGTGCCGAGTTCATCTTGCGCCGATTCGGCCGAAGGGGAAATCCGAAGCGTCCGGGCAACTGGTGCATCGCACAATGCACCAGGACAGCGCTACCCGGCGCGGGCCCGGAAGCAACGGAGGGCTCCGCGACGGCCGAACCGAGTCAGGCGCCGACGGTGACCAGTGGGTAGACACCGTTCTCGTCGTGGGTCTCGTTGCCGACGACGGGCGGATTGAACACGCACAACATGCGCATCTGGGTATCAGCGGTCACGGTGTGACGCTCGTTGCCGTTGAGCAGGTACATCGAGCCGGGGCCCAGTGGGTACTTCTCACCGGTTTCGCGGTCGAGCAGCGTGCCCTCACCCTCGATCAGCCAGACGGCCTCCACGTGATTGGCGTAGTGGAACTCGTTGACCGTCCCGGCCTTGATGGTGGTCTCGTGGAACGAGAACCCGACGAGGTCGCCTCCGAGCACGATGCGCTTGGAGCGCCAGTTGCCGTTCTCGGCCTCGATGTCGCGGTCGGTACCGGTGATCTCCTGCGTGGTGCGCACGATCATATGAAAACCTTTCTGTTGCAGGAGAGTTCGTTTAGAACTCAGGAATGGAGGATGTCCGCGGTCGCCTGGCTGAGAATCGCCAGCCCCTGATCGAGCTCGGCGTTGGTGATCGTCAGCGGCGGCAGCAGTTTCACGACCTCATCGGACGGGCCGGCCGATTCGACCAGCAGGCCCCGGTCGTAGGCGAGCGCGCAGACCTTGGCGGCCTTGTCGGGGTCCTCGAAGACCAGGCCCTGGACCATGCCGCGGCCGCGGGTGCTGATGCCCTTGTGGGTGCTGCAGAGCGAGATGAATGCATCGCGGATCCGCTCGCCCTTGGCGATCGTCTCCTTCTCGAAGGTGTCGTCCGACCAGTAGTGCTCGATCGCCTTCGTGGCGGTGACGAACGCGGGGTTGTTCCCGCGGAACGTGCCGTTGTGCTCGCCGGGCGCCCACACGTCCAGGTGCGGCTTGAACAGCGTCAGGGCCATCGGTAGTCCGTAGCCACCGATCGACTTCGACAGCGTGACGATGTCGGGCACGATTCCGGCCTCCTCGAACGAGAAGAAGGCGCCGGTACGGCCACAACCCATCTGGACGTCGTCGACGATCAGCAGGATCTCGCGTCGCTTGCACAGTTCGGACAGGGCGCGCAGCCATTCGGGGCGGGCCACATTGACGCCACCCTCACCCTGCACGGTTTCGACTATCACCGCGGCCGGGCGGTTCAGTCCGCTGCCCGAGTCGTCGAGAACGCGCTCGAACCAGCTGAAGTCCTCGACCACACCGTCGAAGTAGTTGTCGAACGGCATGGGGGTGGCGTGCACCAGCGGGATGCCGGCGCCTGCGCGCTTCATCGAGTTGCCCGTCACGGATAGGGCCCCGAGGGTCATTCCGTGAAAAGCGTTGGTGAAGTTGATGATCGAGGTGCGTCCGGTGACCTTGCGGGCCAGCTTCAGTGCGCTCTCCACGGCGTTCGTACCGGTGGGGCCGGGGAACTGGACCTTGTAGTCGAGTCCACGCGGCAGCAGGATCTTGTCCTGAAACGCTTGCAGGAACGCACCTTTGGCGGTGGTGGACATGTCGAGTCCGTGGGTGATCCCGTCGTTCTCGATGTACTCGAGCAGTGCGGCCTTCAGCACGGGATTGTTGTGTCCGTAGTTCAATGCGCCTGCGCCGCCGAAGAAGTCGAGATACTGGTTGCCGTCGCGGTCGGTGACCCACACGCCCTTGGCGCTGGTGAAGATCGCCGGCCATGCGCGGCTGTAGCTGCGGACCTCGGACTCACGGGTCTCGAAGATGTTGGCCGAAAAGGTTTCTTGCGTTGAGGTAGTCATATTTCCTCCGATGGGTGCGAAAGGTGCCCGTTTCTCGCCTGAACGAATCAGGGGCAACAGGTCGATTTCGTACTGAGTTGGGAGCGCTGGGCGGGCGGGTCGATCCCGGCTTCCGCCAAGGTGTGTGCGGCGATGGCTACGCCGCAGGCCGCCGGCCAGGCGGATGGGATGGAGCGTGGGTCAGCGTCGCGGTGCGACGATATACAGATCCTCTTGCTCGTGATTGTCCGGAAAGTCGTTGGCCGAGAAGAGATCTTCGCGTCGGATGCTCATCTCACGTCGCTCGGCCAGACCCTGGAACAATGCCTGCGAGGCTTTGTTGTCGGGACTGATGGTGGTGTGCAGCGTCGTGATCCCGCGCGGTTCGAGTCGATCCATCAACTGGGCCAACATCTTTCCGGCCAATCCGAGCCCGCGCTGGTCGGCGTCGACGGCGACTTGCCACACCATCACGACGTCGGGCAGTTCGGGGCGGAGATAGCCGGTCACGAAACCGACGACTTCACCGTCGACTTCGGCGACTACTGATGTCTGGGCGAAATCCTGACACCACAGAACGTAGGCGTAACTCGAGTTCAGATCGAGAACTTTTGAGTCACGGGCGATTTCCCAGAGCCGGACTCCGTCAGAAATCTTTGGTGATCGAAATGCCACCGCGTCCGGCGCGGCGGTTGGGGTAGCGCTGATCTGAGTTGGGCTCATATCGAATTCGAAGTTAACAAGGCGTGACATCGATGTCACCCGCCCTGCGAAATTGGTGCGTAAAGCACGCTACAAACGCCTGATCATCATGTGTTTGTGAGGTGCCTCACAAAATCATGTCCTGCGTAACGGTTTTGCACTGCATCCCCCGATGCGTCGGTACCTGCGGTGTCGCGGGACAATGGGCGCCATGACCCGCATCATCGCCGGCGCAGCCCGCGGCCGACGCCTGACGGTTCCGGCCGCCGGGACCCGCCCGACGACCGACCAGGTACGTGAGTCGGTGTTCAACATCCTGACAAATCGGCTCGACTTCTCGGGGCTCGTCGTCCTCGATCTCTTTGCCGGATCCGGCGCACTGGGGCTCGAGGCGCTCTCCCGTGGGGCGCAGTCGGCGATTCTTGTCGAATCCGATGCCAGGGCGGCCAAGGTGATCGGCGGCAACATCACGTCGTCGGGTCTGGCCGGTGCGCGTCTCGTCCGCCGCCGCGTGGCCGACTACCTGCGTGCCGGTGCTCCGGTGGCAGACCTCGTGTTCGCCGATCCTCCCTATGACCTGCCCGACGAGCAGATCTCCGAGATGCTCGCGTTGTTGGCGAAGGGTCCGGTGGCACCGGGTGGTCTGGTGGTGCTCGAACGATCGGTGCGCAGTGCGGACACGGACTGGCCGGAGGCGTTCGGGGACACGCGGGTCCGCAAGTACGGGGAGACCCGGATCGAGATGGCCGAACTCGGTTGAGTGGCCGCGCACCGCGGCCTGATAACTTTCTGTCATGTCCGGAGCCGTCTGCCCAGGATCGTTCGACCCAGTCACCTCGGGGCATCTCTATGTCTTCGAGCGTGCCGCGGCCCGATTCGACGAACTGATCATCACTGTGACGATCAATCCCAACAAAAAGGGACTGTTCAGTGTCGAGGAGAGACTCGAATTGCTGGAGAAGGTGACCGCGCACCTGCCGAACGTGCGCATCGACAGTTGGCAGGGCCTGTTGGTCGATCATGTGCGCGAGCAGGGGGTCGACACCATCGTGAAGGGCCTGCGTGGTGCCGCGGACTTCGAATACGAGTTGCCGATGGCGCAGATGAACCGTGACCTCACCGGCGTCGAGACGGTTTTCATGATCACGGACCCGCGCCTGGCGCACGTGTCGAGCTCGCTGGTGAAAGAGGTCGCGAAACTCGGTGGGTCCGTCAGCGAGTTCCTGCCCGCTGTGGTGCACGAACGGCTACTCGAGAAGTTGTCCGCGGGCCGCTGAGGCTCCCCGGGGCCGACGTCCGGTCGGTCTTTTTTCGGCCCGTGGCAGGGTTTCGCCAGGCACTCGGCCTACTCTGGAGCCCGACACACCGGCCCGGGTTGCGTCGTCACGGCCGCAACATTGGGCACACTAGTCACAGAGATAACACAAAACCAGCGATCGCAACACGATGAGCACGTGCCAACCGGGCACGGCCGTCATGGTTTGCGGCGAGGAGTGAGGTAGCTGTGTACCGGGTATTCGAAGCGCTGGACGAATTGGGTGCGATCGTCGAAGAAGCGCGCAGTGTTCCGATGACAGCGGGTTGCGTTGTTCCTCGGGGCGACGTGCTGGAACTGCTCGACGACGTCAAAGACGCCATTCCCGGCGATCTCGATGATGCGCAGGACGTACTCGACCAGCGCGACAAGCTGTTGGGTGACGCACGTCTGCACGCCGACACCATGGTCGGGGAGGCCACCGCCGAAGCGGACTCGACCCTGGCGCATGCGCGCGCGGAAGCCGACCGGATCCTGGCCGAGGCCAAGTCACACGCCGACCGCATGGTCGCCGAAGCACAGTCACATTCGGGTCAGATGCTGGCCGACGCCACCGCCGAGTCCGAGCGACTGGCCGCCGCGGCGAGCCGTGAATACGAGTCGGTGACCGGACGGGCGCGCGCTGAGGCCGAGCGGATGATCGAATCCGGCAACGCCAACTACGAGCGTTCCATCGCCGAAGGCATCGCCGAACAGCAGCGACTGGTCTCCGAGACCGAGGTCGTGCAGGCCGCCCGTTCGGAGTCCGAGCGGATCATCGACGCGGCACATGCCGAGTCCGACCGCCTGCGCGGCGAATGCGATGTCTACGTCGACAACAAGCTGGCCGAGTTCGAGGAACTGCTGACCGGGACGATCCGGTCGGTGAATCGCGGGCGCCAGCAGTTGCGTACCGGAGCCGGTGTGCACGACTACGCCGAGCACGTCCGTCGCGGTGATTTCGGCACCGGAATGGCCGTCTGAACCAGCGCATATACCCGATGTAGATCCGGGTTGTGTCGGGATTGTCGAATGCGGCTATTCGAGGCGTATCGTGGTTCCTTGTGTCAGCGCGCGAAGGCAGTTCAATACGTCAGTCCCATCCCGTCGATGGCCCGTTCTCCCTGGACATCCGCAGTTTGGGTAGACGGGCCGGTTCGATGCGGGAAGTCCATCGGGCGATCACCGACGGGCCCCGCATCGGCCTGGACATGATCGCGATCCCGGCAGGTAGTGATGTGGATCTCGACCTCCGTCTCGAGGCCGTCTCCGAGGGTGTCCTGGTGACCGGTTGTGTGAGCGGCGAGACCGAAGGTCAGTGTGTCCGCTGCCTGGAACCCGTCACCGGCACCGCGAGCGTCTACCTCACCGAACTGTTCGCCTATCCGGACAGCGCCACCGACGAGACCACCGACGCCGACGAGATGCACCGGATCGTCGATGACAAGCTCGACCTGGAACAGGCGATCATCGACGCGGTTGCGCTCGACCTGCCGGCCACACCGTTGTGCAGCGACGACTGCCCGGGGTTGTGTCCCGAATGCGGTGTACGGCTCGCGGTGGCCGAGCCCGGTCATCACCACGACAAGATCGACCCGCGGTGGGCCGGCCTGGCATCGAAGTTTGCCGAGGATCCAGAGTCGAAGTCGTGACAGAGACCGTCGGATCAGGTGTGAGCGCGTCGGCTGATCATGGGGATCTGCTGGCGGCGGTGAATGTGTCGTTGTCCGACGAGATGTTGGAACTGGCCCTGACACATCGCTCCTACGCCTACGAGCACGGCCGGCTCCCCACCAACGAGCGCCTCGAGTTCCTCGGGGACTCGGTCCTCGGTGTGGTGGTCACAGAGCACCTTTACCGCACCCACCCGGATCGGGCGGAGGGCGAACTGGCGAAGATCCGCGCGAGCGTGGTCAACATGCACGCCCTGGCCGATGTCGCACGTGGTCTGGGTCCCGGAGGCCTGGGAGCCCACCTTCGCCTCGGCAAGGGTGAGGAGATGACCGGTGGCCGCGACAAGGCGAGCATCCTGGCGGACGGCATGGAAGCGCTGATCGGCGCCATCCACCTCGAACTGGGTCTGGAGACCGCGCGCAAAACGGTGCTCTCGCTCTTCGCTTCTGCGCTGAGCCGGTCGGCAGCACTGGGAGCAGGCCTCGACTGGAAGACCTCCCTGCAGGAACTCACGGCAGAGAAGGCCCTCGGCGTGCCGGTGTACCAGATCACCTCCACTGGCCCCGATCACTGCAAAGAGTTCACCGCAACGGTTCTCGTCGGCGGGCAGCCGTTGGGTTCCGGAGTCGGCAAGACCAAGAAAGAGGCCGAACAATTGGCCGCGTCCACTGCCTGGAAAGCGATTTCCGGGACAGGAGAAGATGCCTGAACTACCCGAGGTCGAGGTGGTACGCCGCGGCCTCACCGATCATGTTGTCGGCCACCGGATCATCTCGGTCGAGGTCTTGCACCCGCGGGCGGTGCGCAGACACCTCGGCGGCGCACTCGATCTGATCGGAATGCTCGCCGGGGCAACCATCACGGCCGCCAATCGTCGCGGCAAGTACCTGTGGCTCGAAGCGGATCCGGCCGGCCGCGCCGACCCCCTGGCAGTGGTGGTCCACCTGGGGATGAGCGGACAGATGCTGGTGCAGCAGCCCGGTGCACCCGACGAGACCCACCTTCGCATCCGCGCGACCCTGGACAACCGAACAGAACTGCGATTTGTCGACCAGCGGACGTTCGGCGGCTGGATGGTCGACGACCTCATCGGGGGCGCTCCGGCATCGATAGCCCACATCGCGCCCGATCCCTTTGCCCCGGAATATGATCCGGACGCGGTCGTAAAAGTGCTCAAGGGTAAGCACACCGAGATCAAGAGAGCGATTCTCGACCAGACCGTGGTATCCGGCGTCGGTAACATCTATGCCGACGAAGCCCTGTGGCGCAGCAAGATTCATGGCCGGCGACTCACCGACAAACTCACCGCAAAGGCGCTGCGGTCGGTGTTGGACAACGCCGCCGATGTGATGTCGCAAGCACTCGAGCAGGGCGGTACGTCCTTCGATGCCCTCTACGTCAACGTCAACGGGCAGTCCGGCTACTTCGAGCGATCCCTGAATGCCTATGGCCGCGAAGGGGAACCCTGCCGACGGTGCGGTGCCACCATGCGACGCGAGCAATTCATGAACCGCAGTTCGTTCAGTTGTCCGCGCTGCCAGATCCGACCCCGCGGTTGACACTCGCACCACGCTCGGCGCAGTACGGGCATGATCGGTGTCATGACACTCGACCTCACACCGGATGAATTGCTCACCACCACCAGGACCGTACGTAAACGCCTCGACCTGACCCGGCCGGTACCGCTGGAACTGATCAAGGAATGTCTCGAGATCGCTTTGCAGGCCCCGTCCGGTTCGAACCGGCAGGGGTGGCAGTGGCTGGTCATCACCGATCCGGAGATCCGGGCCACCCTGGGCCGGATCTATGGCGAGCTCGTCGATGAGTACCTCGACTCGAATCAGTCGGCGGCCAAACTGTTCGCCGACGACCCCGACCGCGCGCCTGTTCAGCAGCGGATCGGTGGCAGCGTGGCCTGGCTCGGCGAACACATGGGTCAGGTGCCGGTGCTGGTGATCCCGTGCATCAAGGCCGGAAAGACCCTCCCGGCGGGCAATCAGGCGGGCTTGTGGGGCTCGTTGTTGCCGGGAGTGTGGAGTTACGCGCTCGCGGCACGGGCCCGAGGGCTCGGAACCGCCTGGACCACATTGCATTTGCAACGTGAAGCCGAGATCGCCGAATTGCTGGGTATCCCGGCCGGATTCCACCAGGCCGCGTTGATCCCGACCGCCTACTTCACCGGCGAGACGTTCAGGCCGGCGCCGCGGGAACCGCTCGAAAACGTCCTGCACATCGATCGTTGGTGAAACCGCGGTGGAATTGTGGTCTGAGCGCGGGTGTTAAATATCGACATGACAGCAACCGAACCAGTCAAGCCCGCCGCGCCCTCGACCACGGAGCTGTGGGTGCAGCGCACCGGAACCCGTCGGTACACCGGTCACAGTAGCCGCGGTGCCGAGGTCCTGATCGGCTCGGACGGGGTCGAAGGCGTCTTCACCCCGGGCGAGCTGCTGAAGATCGCGCTGGCGGCGTGTACCGGGATGAGTTCGGACAAGCCGCTGTCCCGTCGGCTCGGCGACGACTACGACGCCACCATCCGGGTCAGTGGTGCCGCCGACCGTGAGAACGAGGTCTACCCGCAGCTCGACGAGGTGCTCGAGGTGGACCTGTCCGAACTCGATCCCGAAGCGGCTCAGCGGTTGCTCGTGGTGGTCGAGCGGGCCGTCGATGCGGTCTGCACGGTCGGCCGCACCCTCAAGGCGGGCACCAAGGTCGGATTGACCATCGACACCGACTAGAAGAAGCCGATCAGGCGAAACGGAGTAGGTCATGGCGGACGCGGGGTCTGAATTGGTGCGGATGCGGGCCTGGGTGCACGGATACGTGCAAGGTGTGGGCTTTCGCTGGTGGACGCGTTCGCGCGCGCTCGAACTGGGACTGGTGGGGTCTGCGTCGAATCAACGCGATGGCAGGGTCCTGATCACCGCCGAGGGCGAGCGCGCCGCATGCCAGGCCCTCCTGGACCAGATCGAGGCCGGGAAGAGCCCCGGAACGGTCGACACGGTGGTCACCGACTGGGAACCCCCACGGGGAGACCTCACCGGATTCGTCGAGCGCTGACGGTAGGCTGAGGCGCTGTGCACCTCAAGAGCCTGACCCTGAAGGGATTCAAGTCCTTCGCGTCGGCAACCACCCTGCGTTTCGAACCGGGTATCACCTGTGTCGTCGGTCCCAACGGGTCCGGCAAGTCGAACGTGGTCGACGCCCTGACCTGGGTGATGGGCGAGCAGGGCGCCAAAGCACTCCGTGGCGGCAAGATGGAAGACGTCATCTTCGCGGGCACATCGGGTCGCGCGGCTCTGGGCCGGGCCGAGGTGACGCTGACGATCGACAACTCCGACGGCGCGTTGCCCATCGACTATTCCGAGGTGTCGGTGACACGCCGGATGTTCCGCGACGGAGCCGGCGAATACGAGATCAACGGCAGTTCCTGCCGGTTGATGGATGTCCAGGAACTGCTCAGTGACTCCGGCATCGGCCGGGAGATGCACGTCATCGTCGGACAGGGGCGCCTCGCCTCGATCCTCGAATCCCGGCCGGAAGAACGCCGGGCCTTCATCGAAGAGGCCGCCGGTGTCCTCAAACACCGCAAGCGCCGGGAGAAGGCGGTCCGCAAGCTCGACGCGATGCAGGCGAACCTGTCCCGGCTGGGCGACCTGACCTCGGAGCTGCGCCGTCAGCTCAAACCGCTCGGTCGACAGGCCGAGATCGCCCGGCGTGCGCAGACGGTACAGGCAGACCTGCGTGATGCCCGGCTCCGGCTCGCCGCAGACGACCTGGTGATCCGGCGCAACGAGCTGGCCGAGCAGCAAACCAGTGAGAGCGAACTCCGCAGGCAGACCGGCGAACTGGCGGCACAGCTCGATGAACTCCAGATCCAGGTCGACGACAACGAGAAGTCGCTGGCCCAGATCGTCCCGGCGGCCAATGAGGCCGGGCAGGCCTGGTTTGCCCTCTCGGCGCTGACCGAACGGGTCGGCGCGACCTGCCGCATCGCCGCCGAGCGCAGCCGCTACCTGGCCGAACCGGTGCGACCCGACTCGAGCCGCGATCCCGAACAACTCGAGCGGCAGGCAGAGGCCGCCGCCGCCGAGGAGGCCGCGCTCACCGAGTCCGTCGAAGAGGCAGGCATGCAACTCGACGGGGCGAAAGAAGCGCTCGCCGAACTGGAGGAAGAAGCCGCCGCGGCCCAGCGTGCACACATGGCGGCCGTCCGGGCCGTTGCCGACCGGCGCGAGGGGCTGGCCCGGCTCGAAGGACAGGTAGACAACCTGCGCACGAAGGTCGAGACCATCGACGCGGAAACGGCCCGACTCGGTGCTGCCATCGAGAACGCGGCCGCCCGCGCCGAGTCGGCGGGCGAGGAGTTCGATGCCGCGGCGGCGACGGTGGCCGACCTCGATGCCTCCGAACTGGGTCTGGACGAACACCACGAGCGCAGTGTGGCCGCGCTCAACCA
This sequence comes from Williamsia sp. z34, assembly GCF_059553395.1. Lineage (NCBI taxonomy): Bacteria > Bacillati > Actinomycetota > Actinomycetes > Mycobacteriales > Nocardiaceae > Williamsia > Williamsia sp. z34. Next base: position 125,355 of record NZ_JCANWW010000002.1, read on the forward strand.
GGCCAACGAGCGGGTCGCCGAACTACAGGCCGCCGAACGAGCAGCCGAACAACGGGTCACCTCGCTCAAGGCCCGAATCGACGCCCTGGCCGTCGGACTGGAACGCAAAGACGGCGGCGCTTGGTTGATGGAGCACCGTTCGGCCGATCTACTCGGCCCGATGTCCTCGCTGCTGCGTGTCGAGGAAGGCTTCGAAGCCGCCATCGCCGCGGCGCTGGGCCCGGCCGCCGACGCAGTGGCCACCGCCGACCTGCCCAGGGCCCGTGCGACGTTGTCGGCGCTGCGGGAGAACGAGGGTGGACGGGCGTCGGTACTCATCGGCGGGGTCGAATCGGACGGCCGCGGCCACGCGGCCCTGCCTGCCGGTGCCCGGTGGGCGCTCGAAGTCGTCTCAGTGCCCGAATCGCTGACCGGTGCTGTTGAACTCCTGCTCGGCTACACCGTTGTCGCCGACACCGTCGAGGTCGCCGAACTGGTAGTCGATGACGCGAAAAATATTGTGCCGCACGTTGGTTCGTTGCGGATCGTGACTCTTGACGGCGACCTGATCGGCGCCGGATGGCGGAGCGGCGGTACCGGTGCACGGCCGTCTACCATCGAGGTGCAATCCGCGATCGACGCCGCCCGAAGCGATCTGGTGCAGGCCGATCGTCGCCGCGAAGAACTCATGGCCGCCCTGTCCGGCGCCCTGGCCCAACAGTCGGACTGCCGCGACACCGCTGAACAGGCACTCGCCGCGCTGCACGAATCGGACGCCCAGCTCGGTGCGATCTACGAACAACTCGCGCGGCTCGGTCAGACGGCCCGGGCAGCGCAGGAGGAATCGTCCCGTCTGGCGGCGCAGCGTGCTCGGATCGAGGACAGCCGAACCGAGGCGATGGCCACACTCGCGGCCGCCGAAGAGCGTTTGCACATGGCCCGGGACGAGAGTTCCGATCGCGGCGGCGACGGTGAACTGCCGGACACCGAGCGGGATGCGGCAGCGGCCGCGGTCGCCGAGGCCAGGGCCGTCGAGATGGAATCCCGGCTGGTCCTGCGCAGTGCCGAGGAGCGCCTGGCCTCGGTTCGCGGCAAGGCCGATTCATTGCGACGGGCCGCCCGCGCCGAGCGGGAGGCGCGCGAGCGCGCAGAACGTCAGAACAAGGCCCGGGCCCACGCTGCGGAAGTCGCTGCGGTTGCTCTGGAGCTCGGGAAGCAGATCGCTCTGCGACTGGAAAGCGCGGTGGCGCAGGCACAGTCGTATCGCGATGAGCTCGAGCGTGAACGCGCCACGCGGACCGAACACCTCGACGTGGCCAAGAAGGCCGCTGCCGAGGTCGGCGGCAAGCTCACCGCGCTGAAGGACGCGGTCCACCGGGACGAGGTGGCCAAAGCGCAGGTGTCGCTGCGGATCGAACAGCTCGAAGAGCAGATCATGAACGACTTCGCGATCAGTCCCGACGATCTCATCGCCGAATACGGGCCGGACAACGCGTTGCCCCCGACAGACCTGGAGATCGCCGAATACCACCAGGCCAAGGAGCGCGGCGAGACGGTGGTCGCACCGACTCCGATCCCGTTCGACCGGGCCACCCAGCTGGCCCGTGCCAAGAAGGCGCAAAAAGATCTGAACACCCTCGGTAAAGTGAATCCGCTTGCGCTGGAGGAGTTTGCCGCACTCGAGGAGCGCTACAACTTCCTGTCCACGCAACTCGAGGACGTGAAGAAGGCCCGGCAAGATCTTCTCGACGTCGTGCAGGACGTCGACAACCGGATCTTGCAGGTGTTCACCGAGGCCTACGCCGATGTCGAACGGGAGTTCGTCGAGGTCTTCAAGACCCTGTTCCCCGGCGGTGAGGGACGTCTGGTCCTGACCAACCCGTCGGACATGCTGACCACCGGCATCGAAGTGGAGGCCCGTCCGCCCGGCAAAAAGGTCAAACGACTGTCGCTGTTGTCCGGTGGTGAGAAGTCGCTCACCGCGGTCGCCATGCTGGTGGCGATCTTCCGGGCGCGTCCCTCACCCTTCTACGTGATGGATGAGGTCGAGGCGGCCCTCGACGACACCAACCTCCGCCGACTGATCACGCTTTTCGAGCAGCTCCGCGAGAAGTCACAGTTGATCGTCATCACTCACCAGAAGCCGACCATGGAGGTCGCCGACGCGCTCTATGGCGTCAGCATGCAGGGCGACGGCATCACCACGGTCATCTCGCAGCGGATGCGTGGCCAGGATCTCGGGGCGCCGACCGTCGACGCGGGTCAGCCGGCCACCTGACTGAGCAGTACCGCGAAGTCCCCGGCCTGGTCGGTCCAGGTGTGGTGGCGCTCGAGGCCGGCGGTCGCGAGCTCGTCGTGCAGGGTGTCGAGGTCGAACTTGGTGCTGATCTCGGTGAGGATCTCGGCGCCCTTGCGCAGTTCCCAGCTGCGTTCGATCGTCCCGAACTCGGCCGAGATGTCGCGGCGGGCCCGGAGCCACATCTCGATCCGGTGTTCGGCGGGGTTCCACCGCGCGATGTGGTCGAAGTCGTCGGCGTAGAGGCCCCGGGCGGCCAGACCACTCCGCAAGACCTCGATCACGTTGCGGTTGAAATCGGCGGTCACGCCGGCGCGATCGTCGTATGCGGCGATGAGTCGGCCGGGATCCTTGATCAGGTCGGCACCGAGCAGGAAGAAGTCGCCGGGACGCAATGCTCCGGAGATGCGCCGAAAGAAGTCGGCGCGCTCGCCGGTCTCGAGGTTGCCGATGGTGCCGCCCAAGAAGATCGCCATCCGCGGACCGGGATGGTGTACCAGGGACAGCGCCGGATCCCCGAAATCGGCGTGAAGTGGTTGCACCTCGATGGCTGGGAACTCGGCAGCGAGCTGCTCGGAGGCCGAGAGCAACATCTCGACGCTGACGTCGAGGGGTACGTACGTGAAGGCGCCGCCGCGATCGGTGAACGCCTGCAACAACAGTCGGGTCTTCTCCGATGTGCCGGACCCGAGCTCGATCATCGTGCGGGCCGCCGACTCCGCGGCGATGTCGTCGCTGTGCGCCCGCAGGATCTCGGTTTCCCGGCGGGTCGGGTAGTACTCCGGGAGGCGGGTGATCTCGTCGAACAATTCGCTGCCGCGTTTGTCGTACAGCCACTTCGCCGGCAGGACCGGCGGATCCTGCCACAGGCCGACCACCGCATCGGCCACCAGATCTGGATTCACGGACGCGTTCGACCCCGTCATCGTCATCGGGCCAGCCGCAGGCCGCTGAGTACCCACCGCGACGGAGCCGGGAAGAAGTTGCGGTAGGTGATCCGTTCGTGGCCGCGTGGTGTCAGAGCGCTCGCACCACGCAACACGTGCTGATCGCTCATGAACTTGCCGTTGTATTCACCGACCGCACCATTGGCCGGTACGAACCCGGGGTAGGGGAGATAGGCACTCGCTGTCCATTCCCACACGTCGCCGACCATCGATTCGGTGGCGACCGAAGGATGACATCGCTGCGGATCGAGCAGTCCACCGCGCCGCCCACCCGTGACGGCGGCGGCGTGCTCCCACTCGAACTCGGTCGGGAGGCGGGCACCGGCCCACCGTGCGTAGGCGTCGGCCTCATAGAAGGAGACGTGCGCAACGGGCTCGTCGAGGACGACCGGACGCCGACCGGACAGCGTGAACGTGGTCCACGTTCCGTCATCGTTGCTCCAGTAGCCGGGCGCGGACCATCCGGTCTCCTGGATGCGGGCCCAGCCGTCGGACAACCAGAACTCGCTGCGCCGGTAACCGTCGTCGGCCATGAACTCCAGCCACTCACCATTGGTGACCTGCCGGTTGGCGATCTCGTAGTCCTGCAGATGGACCGGGTGGCGTGGACCCTCGTTGTCGTAGCTGAACCCGCGACCGTCGGCGCCGATCTCGACCAGCCCACCGGTCATCGACTTCCAGCGCAGGGGTGGGGCGGTCTCGGTCGACTCGGATGTCCGTTCGACGTACACCGGACCGAACGGATGGGTGGAGAGCAAGTGCTTGATGTCCATCAGGATGAGTTCCTGATGCTGTTGCTCATGGTTACAGCCGAGCTCCACCAGCCTGATCGCGGCCTCGTCGAGCTGGTCCTCGGTGAGGGCGCGGACCAGCGCGCGGTCGATGTGTTCGCGGTAACGGGTGACCTCTTCGAGGCCCGGCCGGGTGATCAGGCCACGCTCCGGGCGGGGATGCCGGGCACCGACGGCCTCGTAATAGCTGTTGAAGAGATAGCGGAACGACTCGTCGTACACGGTGTATCCGGGGAGCTCGCGGAGGATGAACTCCTCGAAGAACCAGCTGATGTGCGCGCGGTGCCATTTCGTGGGGCTCGCGTCCGGCATCGACTGAGGTGTCTGGTCTTCGGGGGAGAGTGCTGCGGTGAGACGGTCGGTGAGCCCGCGCACGTCGAGGAATTTCGTGGTCAGAGCGGACTGGTCAACCGAAATGCTCATGTTCGTCTCCTGGTCTTGGTCAGGGCGTAACGAGTATGGGTGCAGGGTCTGACAATCACCGTACGCCCAGATCAAGATCATCGGTGCGGTTGCGAACGTTCGCTCGACTGTGTCCGGACGTACGCCCGCGAGCTCCTCTGGCAGACTGGGCCGGTGAACTCAGGTGCAGTAATCGCGATCGTCGTTGTCGTTGCCGTGTTGCTCTTGGCCCTGGTGGTGGCGGGCCTGGTGGTCTCGCGCCGCCGTCGAATCTCCCTGCGCGACAGCGAAGATCAGATCACCGGCTCCGATGGCACCCGGCAGGTCGACAAATCGGGTGGCTATCAGGCCGGTTCGGGATTCTCCTTCACCCAGGGCGGGGCGGGGACGACGGTCGCCGAGCCGCCGACCCCGGACATCCCGACCGCACCCCACAAAGAGGTCGCACCGGAGCCCCGGGTCGTCGAACCGCCCGTCGTCGAACGCCCCGTGGTCGAACCGCCTGCTGCCCAGACCCCGGTGGCAGAGCCCGACGTGGCTCAGCCGGAGACCGCAGAACCGAAGACCGCAGAACCGGAACTCGCCGAGCCCCAGACCGTTGAACCGGAGACCGTCGTACCGGAGCCCGCCGAACCGGAAACCGTGACGCCGGAGGTCGTCGAACCCGAGGTGATCGCAGAACCTGCGGCGCCGGCGCCGGAAACCGTTGTCGTGACCGAGCCCGAGGTCACCGAGCCCAAGCTCGACGAGATCGCGCCGACGGCGGGCCGGCTGGGCCAACTCCGTGGTCGTCTGTCCCGGTCCCAGAATGCGCTGGGCAAGAGCATGCTCGGACTGCTCGGCGCCGGCGACCTGGACGAGGACAGCTGGGAAGAGATCGAGGACACGCTCCTGATGGCCGACCTCGGCACGTCGGTGACGATGGCAGTCGTGGAACAGCTGCGTACCGAACTCGCGCAGGCGCCGGTCCGTTCGGCGGCCGAGGTCCGGGCCCTGCTCCGCAAGGTGTTGATCGCCCAGGTCGAGCCGGATCTGGACCGCTCGATCCGCGCGCTTCCGCATGCCGGCAAGCCGTCGGTCCTGCTGGTGGTCGGTGTCAACGGCACCGGCAAGACGACCACCACCGGCAAATTGGCCCGCGTTCTGGTAGCCGACGGGCGCCGGGTGCTGCTCGGTGCGGCCGACACCTTCCGCGCCGCCGCCGCCGACCAACTGCAGACGTGGGCCGAGCGGGTCGGTGCCGAGGTGGTCCGCGGTAAAGAAGGTGCCGACCCCGCCGCGGTCGCGTTCGATGCCGTCTCACGTGGCATCGACGAAGGCGTCGATGTGGTCATGATCGACACCGCAGGCCGCCTGCACACCAAAACCGGCCTCATGGACGAGCTGGGCAAGGTCAAACGGGTCGTCGAGAAGCGGGCCGCCGTCGACGAGGTGCTGTTGGTGCTGGACGCGACCACCGGTCAGAACGGCCTGACCCAGGCGAAGGTGTTCTCCGAGGTCGTCTCGATCACCGGGGTGGTCCTGACGAAGCTGGACGGCACCGCCAAGGGCGGCATCGTCTTCCATGTGCAGCGCGAGCTGGGTGTGCCGGTCAAGCTGGTGGGTCTGGGAGAGGGCGCCGACGATCTGGCACCGTTCGAACCGGAGGCCTTCGTCGACGCACTGCTGGGATGAAAGATTCTGGCTCAGATCGTCCCAATCGCCGCGACCGGTGGCAGCCTCACACAACAAATCAACGTCGGTCCGGCGCTCTGATCAACGTGGTTCCTGCCGGTATACATAGATGAAACATGAATCGGGTGGCGGTTCACACGCCTGAAACACCAGAGGACCCTAAACGAAATCCTCGACCGCCAATCTCTTTGAAGGCGCCGAGCCGTCGGCGCACTCTAGGAGGTTTCTTACAGTGGTTTTGGCACTGCCAGACGATGCGTTTGCGCCCTACGACGTCGGGGCGACCGCCTGGGTCCTGACGAGCGCCGCACTCGTGCTCTTCATGACACCGGGACTGGCCTTCTTCTACGGTGGCCTATCGCGTCAGAAATCCGTCATCAACATGATGATGATGTCCTTCGGCTCCCTCGGCGTCGTGAGCGTGATCTACGTGCTCTGGGGTTACTCGATGTCGTTCTCGTCATCGACGACCGGCGACGACGACATCCTGGGCATCTTCGACAACCCGTTCTCGCTCTTCGGCCTCAATCAACTGATGGAGACCAAGGACATCGACGGTGAGACGCTGAATGTCATCGGCGGCTTCGGAGACGTCCCGGCCATCGTGTGGGCCGGCTTCCAGCTCACCTTCGCGGTGATCACTGTCGCACTGATCTCGGGTGCCCTGGCCGAGCGCGTCAAGTACTCGACGTGGCTGGTCTTCACCGGCATCTGGGCCACCCTGGTGTATTTCCCCCTGGCGCACATGGTTTGGGGCGGCGGTCTGCTCTCGAACGCCGAGACCAGCTTCTCGTCGTGGATCTTCGGTACCGAGGACGTCGACGGTGACATCGTCGCCAAGGTCGCCCCGATCGACTTCGCCGGCGGCACGGTCGTTCATATCAACGCAGGTATGGCAGCGCTGGTCCTGGTGCTGATCATCGGTAAGCGCGCCGGGTGGGGACGCACCGCCTTCCGTCCGCACAATGTCCCGTTCGTGATGCTCGGTGCCGCGATCCTGTGGTTCGGCTGGTTCGGTTTCAACGTCGGATCCGAAGGCACCGCCGACGCTTTGGCAGGTCTGGTCTGGATCAACACCACCGCGGCCACCGCGGCAGGCCTGATCGGCTGGCTGGTGGTGGAGAAGATCCGCGACAAGTCGGCCACCGGTGTGGGCGCGGCGTCGGGCATCGTCGCCGGCCTGGTCGCCATCACCCCGGCCTGTGGCGCGCTCACCCCGATCGGTTCGCTGATCCTCGGTGTGATCGCCGGTGCACTCGCCGCCCTTGCCGTCGGTCTCAAGACCAAGCTCGGTTTCGATGACTCGCTCGATGTCGTCGGCGTGCACCTCGTCGCCGGCCTGTGGGGCACCGTCGGCATCGGCCTGCTGGCCTCCGAGACCGGTCTCTTCTACGGCGGCGGCGGAAAGCAGTTGGTCATCCAGATCGTCATCGCCCTGGTTGCTGTCGCATTCACCGCGGTCATGACCGCCATCATCGCCTTCGCCCTCAAGCCACTCGGGTGGCGGGTCAGCACCGAGGATGAGGACACTGGTATCGATGAGACGGATCACCGCGAAAGCGCGTATGACTTCGCTTAAGTCCTGCAAACTCAATCTCGCTACGTGATCCTCATGGAGGGATACAACAAATGAAGCTAGTTACCGCGATCGTGAAGCCGTTCACGCTCGAAGATGTCAAGGCTGGTCTGGAGCAAGCAGGTGTTGTCGGTATGACCGTCAGCGAAGTCCAGGGTTACGGGCGCCAGAAGGGCCACACCGAGGTCTACCGCGGTGCGGAGTACTCGGTCGACTTCGTTCCGAAGGTCCGGGTCGAGGTCGTCGTCGACGACGCGGCAGTGGACAAGGTCGTCGACGTGATCGTCGAAGCCGCACGCACCGGCAAGATCGGTGACGGCAAGGTCTGGGTCTCCCCGGTGGAAGCCGTCATCAGGGTGCGTACCGGGGAACGCGGCAGCGAAGCCCTGTAAGACAGTGCCATTTCTCAATGGCGGTCGCGGTCCTGCTTCCGAGGAACCCTCGGAGGCAGGACCGCAGCCGTCTCACGCGACCCCTGCTGCGGCAACAGACCTCGTCACGGCACGCAAACAACTACTCACCCGCGCCGATGGCAACAAGCGCATCGACGCGCCCGCCCTGCGGCGGGTGCTGGTCGATCTACATGACTTCTGGCTCACCACCAAGGCGGCCGAGATCGGGATCAAACCCGGTAGCGGGTTTGCGATCGTCGCGGTCGGTGGACTCGGACGCCAGGAGTTGTTACCCCACTCAGACCTCGACCTGATCCTGCTCCACGACGAGATGGACCCGGCGGTCGTCGCCGAGGTCGCCGATCAGATCTGGTATCCGTTGTGGGACGCGCACATCAAACTCGACCACAGCGTGCGGACGGTGTCGCAGGCCCTGCAGGTTGCCGCCTCCGACATGTCTGCGGCGCTCGGACTCCTCGAGGCCCGGCACATCGCCGGTGACGAGGATCTCTCACGGCTCCTGATCGGTGGTGTGCGCCAGCAATGGCGCACCGACATCCGCTCGCGCTTCGGCGGATTGGTCGACCAGGCCCGGGATCGCTGGCGTCGCAGTGGCGACATCGCGCACCGGGCCGAACCGGATCTGAAATATGGCCGCGGCGGTTTACGGGACGTGCACATGCTCGACGCGCTCGCAATCGCCCAGCTGACCGACGGCATGGCCGCGCTGCGGCCTGATTCGCCCGGTGGTGGTCTGCGCCAGGCGTATACGCGATTGTTGGACGTTCGTACCGAACTGCACCGGATCACCGGCCGGCCCCGGGAACAGCTACGGGCGCAGGACGCCGACGAAATCGGTGCCGCACTCCGGATAGGTGATCGGTTCGAGTTGGCGCGCACGATCAGTGACAGTGCCCGCACCATCAGCTACGCCGTCGACGTGGGTCTGCGCACCTCGTCGAACTCCTTGCCCCGCAAGGGTTTGTCGAAGTTGCGACGATCTCCGATCCGGCGCCCGCTCGACGAAGGTGTGGTCGAGCACCAGGGCGAAGTGGCGCTGGCGCGCAATGCGTTCCCCAGCAAGGATCCCGGACTCATCCTCCGGGTCGCGGCGGCGTCGGCGCGGACCGGCCTGCCGATGGCGGCGGCGACGCTGGCGCGGCTCGCGGATTTCGCGCCGGAACTGCGCGAACCCTGGCCCGCGGACGCGCTGAGCGATCTGTTGGTTCTACTCGGGTCCGGCGAGCACATGATCCGGCCGATCGAGGCGTTGGACCGAACCGGTCTGTGGGGTCGGCTCATCCCGGAATGGGGTGCGGTGCGCGACCTTCCGCCCCGAGATCCCATCCACACCTGGACCGTCGACCGGCATCTCGTCGAGACCGCCGCCAACGCAAGCGCTTTGACCACGCGGGTGTCCAGGCCGGACCTACTGGTCCTCGGCGCCCTGATACACGACCTCGGCAAGGGGCGCGGCGCCGATCACAGCGTTGTCGGCGCCGAACTCGCCAACCAGGTCGGCAATCGTTTCGGGTTGTGGCCCGAGGACGTGGTGATCCTGTCGAAGATGGTCCGCTACCACCTGCTGTTGCCGGAGATGGCCACCCGCCGCGACCTCGACGACCCGGCGACGGTGCAGAGTGTCGTCGACACCCTCGGGGGGTCACGGGTTTTGCTCGAGTTGCTCGCCGCGCTGGCCGAGGCCGATTCGCTGGCCACCGGGCCGGGTGTCTGGGGTGATTGGAAGGCTTCGCTGATCGGCGAACTGGTCCGGCGTTGTCTGCGGCTGATGGAGGGTGGCGAACTGTCCATCCCCGATCCGCTGACGCCGGAGCTGATCGCCCTCGCCGAGGCCGGCGGCATCAGCGTCGAGATGGTGTCCACCGACAACCAGCACACTTTCGCCGTGACGATGATCGCGCCCGAGCAGCCGGGCCTGTTGTCCCGCATGGCCGGAGTGTTGTCGTTGCGGGGCCTGAGGTTGCTCAGTGCGGTCGTACAGACGCACGCCGGGAGTGCGGTCAACACCTTCCTCGTGTCGCCGATCTTCGGTGATCCGGGTGAGGTGGGGCTGCTTCGTCAGCAATTGATCCAGGCAGTCGAAGGTGGGATCGATGTGATCGCCCGCCTGGACGCCAAGGAACGCGACAGCGCGCCGCCGGCGCCACCGGACGGCAGTGTGTCGCCCGCGGTGCCCGCTCTGTTCGCGCAGGCACCCCCGAAGGTGATCTGGTTCGACGGCTACGACGACAGCAGCGTCATCCTCGAACTCCGTGCCGGTGACCGGGTCGGGCTGCTGGCCCGGGTCAGTGACGTTCTCGAACGTCACGGCGCCAACATCACCTGGGCGAAGGTCGCCACCATGGGCGGATCGGTCGTCGACTCGTTCTGTATCCGGTTGCCCGGAGATGGCTCGCAGACCCGTGACCAGCTAGAACAAGCGATTCTTGCGGTGGTACCACCACCGGCGCCACCCCGAGAACACGACGACAAACCCGGTAAATCCGGTGTCCCGATAGGCTAGGGGCATGTTCGACTCCCTCTCAGGCCGGTTGGCCGGTGTCCTTACCGATCTGCGCGGCAAGGGCAAGCTGTCCGATGCCGATATCGATCGCACGTGTCGCGAGATCCGTCTCGCGCTTCTCGAGGCCGACGTGGCGCTGCCCGTCGTCCGCGGCTTCATCAGCCGGGTCAAGGAACGGGCCAAGGGCGCCGAGGTGTCCGGGGCGCTGAACCCGGCGCAGCAGGTCGTCAAGATCGTCAACGAGGAACTCGTCGGCATCCTTGGTGGCGAGACCCGGCGAATCCAGTTCGCCAAGACCCCGCCGACGGTGATCATGCTCGCGGGTCTGCAGGGTGCCGGTAAGACGACGCTCGCCGGAAAACTGGCGGCCTGGCTGAAGAAGCAGGGGCACACCCCCATGCTCGTGGCCTGTGACCTCCAGCGTCCCGGTGCCGTCAGCCAGCTGCAGATCGTCGGTGAACGTGCCGGCGTGCCGGTGTACGCGCCACACCCGGGACAGGGCGTCGGTGGTACCGGCGAACTCGGTGTCTCGGGCCACGACGGTGCGGAAAGCCTTGCCGAGCCGATCGAGGTCGCCAGAGGCGGTGTCGCCGAAGCCACGGCGAAGTTGCACGATGTGGTGATCATCGACACCGCGGGTCGCCTCGGTATCGACGAGGAACTGATGCGGCAGGCCCGGGGGATCCGCGACGCGGTCAACCCCGACGAAGTGCTGTTCGTCCTCGACGCCATGATCGGTCAAGACGCCGTGGCCACCGCCGAGGCGTTCGCCGACGGTGTCGACTTCACCGGTGTGGTGCTCACCAAGCTCGACGGCGACGCCCGTGGTGGTGCCGCGTTGTCGGTTCGCGAGATGACCGGCCGCCCCATCATGTTCGCGTCCACGGGAGAGAAGCTCGAAGACTTCGACGTCTTCCACCCCGACCGGATGTCGAGTCGCATCCTCGGCATGGGCGACGTGCTCAGCCTCATCGAGTCGGCGGAGCAGCACTGGGACGTGCAGCAGGCCGAGGACGCGGCGAACAAGATCAGTCAGGGCGAGCTGACACTCGAGGACTTCCTCGAACAGATGCTGATGATCCGCAAGATGGGCCCAATCGGGAACCTGCTCGGCATGTTGCCGGGCGCGGGTCAGATGAAAGATGCGCTCTCCCAGGTCGACGACAAGCAGCTCGACAAGGTGCAGGCGATCATCCGCGGTATGACGCCCGCCGAACGCGACAACCCCAAGATCATCAACGGTTCCCGCCGGGCCCGGATCGCCAATGGTTCGGGTGTCACCGTCAGCGACGTCAACCAACTCGTCGATCGGTTCTTCGACGCGCGGAAGATGATGTCGCAGATGGCCGGCCGGATGGGCATGCCCGGTGGCAATCGCAAGGTGAATCGCAAAAAGGGCGGCAAGAAGGGCAAGAAGGGCGGTCGCGGACCCACGCCGCCGAAGGTGCGGGGCGGTTTCCCGGGCGGTATGCCCGGTGGAATGCCCGCCGGCTTCCCGGATCTGTCGAACATGCCTGCCGGCCTCGATCAGCTTCCGCCCGGGCTCGAGGGTATCGACGTCAGTCAGTTCCAGCGGCCCAAGAAGAAGTAACCGGAACCCGACGTATGGTGCAGTCGCAGTTGCACTTTCGGGGTCGTGCGGTCGGGACCGGTGAACCGGTCGAGTTCTGGGTATCCGACGGCGTGATCTCGCACGAGTCGGTGCCCGGCGCGGTCACCGTGACCGACGGCGGCTGGATCATGCCCGGTCTGGTGGATGCCCACAATCACGTGGGTATTGCACCGGGGCTCGGGGTGACCATCGAGCAGGCCCGTGCTTTCGCGTACGCCGATGTCCGGGCCGGTGCGACGCTGATCCGAGAGGTCGGCTCGCCGCTGGACACACATCCACTCGACGCCGATCCCCGTTGCCCGCAGTTCATCCGGGCGGGCAAGCACATCGCCCGTCCCAAGCGCTACCTGCGTGACTACGGCGTCGACCTCGATGACGTCACGGATCTGCCCGCCGAGGTGGCCAGGCAGGTGGACGCAGGAGACGGCTGGGTCAAACTCGTGGGGGACTGGATCGACCGCGACCGCGGCGATCTGGCACCGCTGTGGCCCGAGGATGTGCTGCGCGAAGCGATCTCCGTCGCGCATGACCGCGGCGCAAAGGTGACCGCCCACGTCTTCGGCACCGAGGCCTTGTACGGGTTGATCGGCGCCGGCATCGATTGCATCGAACACGGCACCGGGCTCAACGACGAGCTCATCGCGGTGATGGCGGAGCGCCGGATCGGATTGGTGCCCACCATGATCCAGGTGGAGAACTTCCCGTCGATCGCCGACGGCGCCGACCGGTTCCCGGCATACCAGAAACACATGCGCAAGCTCTACGCCGATGCGCCGGCAACATTTGCGAGTGCGGCCGCCGCCGGGGTCGACATCTACGCCGGTACCGACGCGGGCGGATTCGTCGAACACGGGCGCATCGTCGACGAGGTGGTGGCACTGGCCGGGATTGGTCTGGGCGCGCGAGCGGCCATCGACGCCGCCTGCGGTTCGGCGCGCCGCTGGCTCGGCGTCGGTGCCCTCGATGCGGGCGATCGCGCGGATGTCCTTGTGCTCTCGGGTGATCCGATCTCGGATCTGACCGTGCTGCGGACGCCGCAGGCCATCGTCTGCGGCGGCAACGTCATCTGAAGCCGCGGTCAGCCGCGCGCCCGGACATGGACGCGCTCACCCTGTGCCCCGAAGAGGTTGAGGACTTCGGCCGGTTCCGGCCCGATCGCTCCGATCCAGTGGGGTACGTGGGTGTCGAACTCGACCACCTCGCCCGGCGCCAACTCGAGATCCTGTTCTCCGAGGATCAGGCGGACCCGTCCCGACAGGACGTACAACCACTCATAACCCTCATGGGTCTTGAGGTCGGGGTGCTGGACGTTCTGCGGGGGGATGATCTGTTTGAACGCCTGGACACCGCCGGCCCGTCGCGAGAGCGGGATGAATGTCCGGCCGTGGCGGTTGATCGGCCGCAGATGTATCCGCGGGTCTCCGGTCGGGGGTGCGCCGACGAGCTCATCGAGGGGGATCGAGTATGCCTTGGCCAACGGCAGCAGTAATTCGAGTGTGGGTTTACGACCGCCGGATTCGAGCCGCGACAGCGTGCTCTCGGAGATGCCGGTCGTCGCGGAGAGGTCGGCGAGTGTGATGTCACGGTTGCGACGTAGTGCACGCAGTCGTGGACCGACCGCGGTCAGGGCCTGGTTCAAGTCGTCGTCCATGTCTGGAGAGTCTGCCAAATATTGCTGAGATGGCAAACAAACTTGCCGGAATCGGCGAGGTGGGCGCAGGGTGGCGGACATGACTGAACAGATGCAGAGTGAATACGACGTGGTGGTCGTCGGCGGTGGTGCCGCGGGCTTGAGCGGGGCTTTGATGCTGGGGAGGTCCAGGCGCTCGGTCCTGGTCATCGACTCCGGTGCCCCGCGCAACGCACCGGCCGCGGGGGTGCACGGCTTTCTCACCAGGGAAGGGGTCGCCCCGGCCGAGCTCATCGGGATCGGCCGCGAGGAAGTCCTCCGGTACGGCGTCCACCTGGCCGACGGTGAGGTTGTCGAGGTCGACGGCACCGTCGATGCCGGATTTGCCGTCACCGTTGCCGGCGGCCGAACCGTCCGCGCGCGCCGGCTGCTGTTGACCACCGGATTGATCGACGAACTGCCCGACATCCCCGGGTTGCGGGAGCGGTGGGGCAAAGATCTGCTGCACTGCCCGTACTGCCACGGCTGGGAGGTGCGCGGTCAGGCGATCGGCGTCCTCGCGACCAATGCCTGGGCGATACACCAGGCGCAGATGTTCCGTCAGTTGAGTCCGGACGTGACGCTCTTCCTCAACGATGCGCTGACACCGTCCGCTGAGGATGCGCCGGCACTGTCGGCCCGGGGGATCAAGGTTGTCGAGGGCGCGGTGGTCGCGGTGGAGTCGTCGGGGGACAGGCTCACCGGTGTCCGGCTCGCGGATGGGACGTTCGTCGAACGCGAGGCGCTCACCGTGACGCCGAGATTTGTCGCCCGCGCGGGATTCCTCGCCGACCTCGGTCTGGAATCGCAGGCGCACCCGATGGGTGTCGGTGAGCACATCCCGGCTGACGAGAACGGGGTGACATCCGTGCCGGGCGTCTGGGTCGCCGGCAACATCACCAATCTGATGGCGCAGGTGTCCGCCGCGGTCGCTGCCGGAGCGATGGCCGGCGCCCAGATCAACGCCGACCTCATCGCCCAGGAGGTCCGCGAAGCAGTCGCCTCGAACGCGACCACCTGACCCGACGCCGCAACAAGGGCACGGTCGACGGCAACGAAGGCACGCTCGGCGGTGATATCGGCACGGTCGACGGGGGAGGTGCCGGGCAGAAACGGGTGTGATTTCAGTTCGGGCGCCCGACTCTGGCAGAATGGTCAGCTGGTTCGCCGGACCCGGCTAGACACCGACCGGCGGTCACACCACACGAACAGCAAAACCGGGCATCTCAATTCCGAGATGTCGCCGAATTGCACTGTGACCATAGAAGGAAGTAACTCGTGTCTGTCAAGATCAAGCTCACCCGCCTCGGCAAGATCCGCAATCCCCAGTACCGCATCGTCGTCGCCGACGCGCGTACCCGCCGCAATGGCCGGGCCATCGAGACCATCGGTCGGTACCACCCCAAAGAAGAGCCTTCGCTGATCGAGATCGACACCGAGCGTGCGCAGTACTGGCTGGGAGTCGGCGCACAGCCGACCGAGCCCGTCGCCGCACTCCTGAAGATCACCGGTGACTGGCAGAAGCACAAGGGCCTGCCGGGCGCCGAGGGCACCCTGCGGGTTGCCGAGCCGAAGCCGTCGAAGCTGGATCTGTTCAACGCCGCGCTCGCCGCTGCCGACAACGCACCCGCCGCCGAGGCCACCACCCCGAAGAAGAAGGCCGCCAAGAAGGCCGACAGCAGCGCCGACGAGGCTGCAGCCGAGGCTCCCGCTTCTGAGGCAACCGACAAGTGAGTGTCGTTGTCGCCGACGCAGTCGAACATCTCGTTCGCGGCATCGTCGCCTTCCCGGATGACGTGCGAGTTGAGCTCGTCACCGGCCGGCGCGGACGTTTTGTCGAGGTTCACGTGAACCCGGAAGATCTGGGTAAGGTCATCGGCCGTAACGGTCGTACGGCCACCGCGTTGCGCACTCTGGTCACCGGTATCGGTGGCCGGGGTGTGCGGGTCGACATCGTCGACACCGATCGCTGATCGGAAAGACACATGGATCTGGTTGTCGGCCGCGTTGCCAAAACGCACGGCGTGCGCGGTGAACTGGTGGTCGACGTCCGGACCGATGAACCCGGCGAACGCTTTGCCGTCGGCAATGTCCTTCGTGGGCGCAAGTCGACCGGCAAGAACACGTTTGTCGAGAACAACTACACGGTGACGGCCGCCCGGAATCATTCCGGGCGGCTGTTGCTGACCCTGGCGGAGGTCGCCGACCGCGACACGGCCTCCGACATGCGGGGCACGCTCTTCCTCATCGACTCCGATGCCGTCTCCTCCGGCGACGACCCGGACGAGTTCTATGACCATGAGCTCCAAGGAGCCCCGGTCCGGACCGTGTCCGGCGACGATGTCGGTGTTGTCACCGACGTCGTCCACATGCCCGGCGGTGATCTCCTGTCGGTGAAGACGGCCGATGGCCGCGACATCCTCATCCCGTTCGTGGCGGCGATCGTCCCCACGGTCAGTCCCGACCTCATCGAGATCGATCCGCCCGACGGCCTCCTGGATCCGGAGTGACCGAGGTGTCCTCGCAGGCGGAAACGCCTGAGCCCGCACTTCGGATCGGCGTCGTCTCGATTTTCCCCGAATACCTCGAGCCGATGCGAATGGCGTTGCTCGGCAAGGCGATCGACCGAGGCATACTCGCGCTCGACACATACAACCTCCGCGACTGGACCCACGATGTACACCGGGCCGTCGACGATTCGCCCTACGGTGGCGGTCCCGGGATGGTCATGAAACCCACCGTGTGGGGTCCCTGTCTGGACGAGGTCTGTCCGGATGACGCCCTGCTGGTGGTACCGACGCCGGCCGGTGTCCCGTTCACCCAGCAGACGGCCCAGGCCTGGAGCAAAGAACATCACATCGTCTTTGCCTGCGGCCGGTACGAGGGCATCGACCAGCGAGTGATCGATGATGCCGCCAAACGCGTTCGCGTCCAAGAGGTTTCGATCGGCGACTTTGTACTCATCGGTGGCGAGGTGGCCGTGATGGCCATGGTGGAGGCCACCGTCCGCCTGATCGACGGGGTTCTGGGCAATGCGAACTCGCATCAGCAGGACTCGTTCTCCGACGGTTTGCTCGAAGGTCCCAGCTACACCAGGCCGCCGTCGTGGCGTGGACTGGACGTACCCCCGGTGCTGCTCAGCGGCGACCACGCCAAACAGGAGCGGTGGCGTCGCGAGCAGTCCATCGAACGCACCCGCGCGCGTCGTCCCGATCTCCTGCCACCTGATCTGTTGCCACCCGGCCCGACGGAGTCCGGCGCGGGTTAGGATCGCCGCACACCAATGGGGGGTGGGCGATGAGTACGGAATCCGCACGGGCGGTGCCGATGAACACGCGGGCCTGGGAGTCGGTGCTCGATGACGTCGACCGGCAACGTGCACAACTGCGCGAGGTCGAAGAACAACTGCGCACGATGACCGTCGAGGTGACCTCGACGGATCGACTGGTCACGGTCGTCACCAATGCCCGCGGCGCCCTGATCGACCTGCACCTGGAACCACTGGCCCTGCGCCGTTATCGCGCCGACCAGTTGTCATCGCTGATCTGTGAACTCACTGCGCGCGCCGACGGGGAACTCGCCGGGCAGCGGAACCAGCTGACCGAACAGATCGTCAGAAACCCGGGGCCGCACTATCGGGATCTCGATGAGATCACCCCTGTGGAGGGGGTGCGATGAGCCAGGGATCCGGTGGTGAACTGCTGCTCGACGATGCGGCGCTGGTCGCCGCGGCCCGTCGGCTCGCGCCGCTGGTCGGGGAACTCGATGCAGCTCTGGCAGAGGTCGATTCGATCATCGCCGACCTCCGGCACGACTGCTCCGGTCACCACACCGGTGCCGGGTTCGACGTCGCCCAGACCCGATCGGCACAGGTCACCGGGGTGCATCTGCGGGCCACCCGCACCGCCGTTCTCGAGTTCAGCAGTGACCTCGCCCGGGCGGCCGCCGAGTTCGGTGATGCCGACGCCACCGCGGCGGCAGGGATCGGGACCGGTCAATGCTGAGCGAGCCGATTCCGGACCTGCTGGAAAAGCATTGGCCGGCAACGGATCCCGAACGGCTACACCGGGCAGGCGAGCGGTTCACGTTGCTGATGCAGCGACTGTCGCAGGTGCAGGTTGCTCTCGGTGACGCGGCTCGTGACATCGCCGCGACCGGTGGCGGACAGGCGGTGGTGGCCATGGCAGATCAGGCCCGCCGCATCGCCGATGTCGAAGTCGCGACCGCCATCGAACGAATCGATCATCACGCCACCGCGACCCACGCCTACGGTGATGCGGTTGCCCGGACGCAGGAACGGTTGACCGTCGTTGCGGCGATTGCCGATCGAGACGTGCTGGCCGGTCAGGTCGTCGCCACGGCGACCGGTGACACCACCGGGCTGGTGGGTGCACATGCTGCGGCGGCCCGGGTGATCACCGCTGCCGCCGGACAACTCGATTGGCGAACCCGCGAGATCACCGACGACCTGCAATCGCACGATGAGCCCGACCGCGGCGAGGCCCGGTCCGGCGCCGGGGGAGCGCCGATGATGGCCCCGATGGGTGGCGCCATGGCGGGAGCCTTGGCAGGCGTGATGGCGCCCGCGCGTGGCTCAGATCATCGATCGGACCTCGACGTCGCCGAAGTGGATCTGGCGATGCTGCGCGCGCGGGCGGCGCACCTGGCCGCTGTACAGCCACCGGAGGTGGCACCGTGGATCCGGATCGCGGTCGGCCTCGGCCTCGCCGGCGACGGCAGGCACGTCGTGGTGGTCGGGACCAGTGAACTCGGTGGATACCTACGTCCGGGTACATCGCCGGAACCACACGAGGTCGTCGTCGGCGATGGGCGTGCACCCGAACTCGCGATCATGGGTTACTTCGCCGGCCGCGACATCGAGCCGTTGGCCGTCTGTGCCGCCACCCCACCGCCGCCGGAGGTCGCCGCCGAGATCGCCGAGAGCGGAGCCCACAGCCTCGGCGTCGACGACGGCAGTGCCCAGGACGCCGGGCAGTGACCGCACACCGGATCGATGTCCTGGGATCAGGCGTTGCCGGCCTGGTCGATCGGGTCGAACCCGGTCAGGTGAGCCGAGCAGGTTTGATCCTGACCGTCACCGCGCTCGACGCCGCAGCGGTCCCGACCGACGGTGTGATCACCGCTGTACTGACCGATTGGCGCGCGAACCGGCCGATCGGCCCGGGGCATCGACTGTCGATCGGGTCGATGCGAGCCCGGCTGGACGGGGCGGCGCTGTCGGCGGGGCAGGCGGGCCGGATGACGGACCACCGCGCGGAGTTCGGCCGGGCCCGCGCCGTGGCCGCGCTGGAGTTCGGCATCGCCGGTCGGGGGCGCGACGGGCTGCGCGAACTCGTCTGCGAGGCGTGCGCGGCAACCGGTTCGACCGTATTGATCGCAAATGTCCTTCGTGATCACATCGGGGGATAACCTCATCGGATGGCGCACTGGTTCCAGGAGAACATCGTCGACAACGGGCGACTTCCGCTGTTCGTGGCGTATATCGGCTTCATCCTGGGCTTTCTCGGGATCCGGATCAGTGTCCGCCTGATCCGCGCCGAGGTCAGCTGGTGGTTCAACAACGTGACACCGGGCGGCATGCACATCCACCACGTGGTGTTCGGGACGGTGCTCACGATGGTCTCGGGGCTCGGCCTGATCGCGATGTCGATCAACGGTTCGCAAGTGGTGCTCTCGATCTTCGCCGGCCTGTTCGGGATCGGCGCGGCGCTGGTACTCGACGAGTTCGCCCTCATCTTCTATCTGCGCGATGTGTACTGGGCCGAAGAAGGCCGGGCATCGATCGACGCGGTGTTCGTCGCCCTGGCGGTCATGGGCCTGTTGCTGATGGGCTTTCGTCCCTTCGACATCGATGACGCCGACACCGGTGATGTGGTCTCGTTGGTGGCGCTGGGAATTTCGCTGCTCGTCGTCGCGGTGCTCACCGGCATCGTTCTGGTCAAGGGCAAGATCTGGACGGGGCTGATCGGGCTGTTCATCTTCCCCTTGCTCATCATCGGGTCGATCCGGCTGGCGCGCCCGACATCCCCCTGGGCCCGGTGGCGTTACACCAAACGCGAGAAGAAGATGGCCGCGGCAGTACGCCGTGAACGCCGCATTCGGCGCCCACTGATCCGGGCCAAGATCTTCATGCAGGACCTGATGGCCGGTAAACCCGACGTCGCCCACGCCAAGGCCGAGGCCGAGGCCGAACTCGACGTCGTGGTTCATGCGGCACCGGCACCAGGGGAGTCCGGCGAGCTGGTGCTGGCCGAGACGATTTCTCACGGGCGGGGTCCTTCTGGCACAATTGACCAGTTGCCGATCGACGATCAGACGTCAGGATCTCCTGTCCGCTGATCCGTCGCGGAGACCAAACGAATCAGAGCACGAACCAGTCGAGCCGCAAGGCCGCTAGGTTCCTCTGCTCACGCCAACAGGATTGGAACCGACAGTATGAACACTCTGGATTTCTTGGACAACAAGTCCCTGCGCGACGACATCCCCGACTTCCGTCCGGGTGACACCCTCAACGTTCACGTGAAGGTCATCGAGGGCTCGAAAGAACGCGTTCAGGTGTTCAAGGGTGTCGTCATCCGTCGCCAGGGTGGTGGCGTCCGCGAAACCTTCACGGTTCGCAAGGTTTCCTTCGGTGTCGGCGTCGAGCGCACCTTCCCGGTCCACAGCCCGAACCTGGCCAAGGTCGAGATCCTGACCCGTGGTGACGTCCGTCGCGCGAAGCTGTACTACCTCCGCGACCTGCGTGGCAAGGCCGCGAAGATCAAAGAAAAGCGCTGACACACTAGGCTTGCGGCGTGGTCGACACCCCCCGCACTCCTGACGGTTCACGTCCCTACGGACACGAACCCGACAGCGACAATCCGTCCGGATCGGACGACTCTCCACGCCCCTGGCGCAGCCTGGACGATGATGATGGCCGAAAGCCCAAGAAAAAGGGTTCTCTGCTTCGCGAGACCGCCATCATCATCGTCTGTGTGCTCCTGCTGACCTGGGTGCTGCAGACGTTCATCGGACGGCAGTATGTGATTCCCTCGGAATCGATGCAGCCCACCCTCACCGGATGCAACGGATGCACCAACGATCGCATCGTGATCGACAAGCTGTCCTATCGCTTCGGTGATCCCGAGCCCGGAGATGTTGTCGTCTTCAAGGCCCCGACATCGTCGTGGGATCTGGGATGGCAGTCCCCGCGCTCATCGAACACCGTGGTCCGTGGCGCGCAGAACGCCCTGTCGTGGTTCGGCTTCGCGCCGCCCGACGAAAACAATCTGGTCAAGCGGGTGATCGCCGTGGGCGGTCAGCGCATCGAATGCCACAATGCCGACGGCACCGGCGCCAAGGTCGACGGCAAGCCGTTGGTCGAGCCGTACATCGACCTGGAACTGCAGCGGAAGAACGCCGAACTGCGGCCGGCCGAGCTCCTCGACACCAACGGCGAACTCAACTCGTGCTTCGGCCCCGATTTCGGACCGCTCGATGTGCCCGAAGGGCAGGTCTGGGTGATGGGTGACAATCGCGGCAATTCCGCCGACTCTCGTTTCCATATGGACGACCAGTTGCACGGCATGGTTCCGGTCGATGACATCCGCGGCAAGGTCCGAATGATCATCTACCCGTTCTCCCGCTTCGGCGGCGTAGAGTCCGTCAACCCACAGAAATAGCGATGTCCGTGGCAACGAAGTGGCCACCCCGGGTGGCGATTCGACGAGCGGCCGGTCTGCGCACCTTCGAGGCCGCGCTCAATCGCAGTGGACTCGGGCCGGTGGCCGGGGTCGATGAGGCCGGACGCGGAGCCTGTGCGGGTCCGCTGGTCGTGGCGGCCTGTGTCCTCAAGCCGACCGGGCTGGTTTCCCTGGCGGGACTTGATGATTCGAAGAAGCTCAGCGAATCCACCCGGGAGAAGTTGTACAAATCGGTGACCCGTCATGCACTCGCGTGGTCCGCCGTGATCGTCGACGCCGAAGAGATCGATCGGATCGGGATCCACGTGGCCAACATCGAGGGCATGCGACGCGCTGTGGCGGGTCTGCCGGTGAATCCCGGATACGTGTTGTCCGACGGGTTCGTGGTGCCCGGACTGACAGCTCCATCCCTTCCGGTGATCGGCGGCGACGGGGCCGCGGCCTGTATCGCCGCCGCCAGCATCGTTGCCAAGGTCACCAGGGACCGGATCATGGTCGCCATGGACCGCGAGCTCCCCGGGTACGGATTTGCCGTCCACAAGGGTTACAGCACGCAGATGCACATGAGCTGCCTCGACGATCTCGGACCGTCGCAGCAGCATCGGATGTCCTATCGCAACGTGCGAATGCGTGTCCGGGTGCCCTGATGGTGGTCGCGGTGCGGTGATCGCGGTCGGGCCGGCCCCGTTAGATGTCCTCGGTGCACAGGCAGGTGCTGCGGGCGCGTTACCCTTACAGGATGAGCGCCGAGGATCTCGAGAAGTACGAAACCGAGATGGAACTGTCCCTGTACCGCGAATACAAGGACATCGTCGGTCAATTCACCTACGTGGTTGAGACCGAGCGGCGGTTCTATCTCGCCAATGCGGTGGACATGGTGCCCCGCAATGCCGACGGAGAGGTCTACTTCGAAGTCCGGATGAGCGATGCCTGGGTGTGGGACATGTACCGTCCGGCCCGGTTTGTGAAGCAGGTGCGGGTGATCACGTTCAAAGACGTCAACATCGAAGAACTCGAGAAGCAGGATCTGCGTCTTCCCGAGAACGGTGTGCTCGGCGACTAGCCGCGCTCGTTGTCCGATCGCCTGAGCAGCAGCGTCAAAGCCGCCAATCCGGCCGTGGTCGCAGCGATCACCCAGAGGACCACCGACAAGGCGCCCAGGAACGAGCGGGCTGCTGCGTCGCGGGCGGCCAGTTGTATCTGAGGCTGTGCCGCAGCGGCCACATTCGACCGGATGTCGTTCGAGCCGGTGGCACCCGGTGACGATTGGCCACCCTCGCATCCCGGGGGCGTCTGTTCCGGATGCGATGACGTCAACTGCACATGCGCACATCGCGCGAACTCGTCGACCACCATCGGCGCAACAGCCGGGTTGACGGTGGTGGATGCGAGTTCGCGCGACAACAGGTGGGCCGCCTCGTCGACCGCCGAGTTCGATTGTGCGGCAACTTGGTTGAAGAAGAAGATGCTGATCACCGCGAGGCCGATCGAACAACCGATCTGCTGGATCGTGGGAATCGAACCAGAGGCCGACCCGACGTTGGATTCAGTGGTACCCGACAGGATGGTCGCCTGCAGCGGAGCGACGAAGACACCGGTACCCAGCCCGCCGAGCACCAATGGGAGCAGCAGCGGCACCACGTCCAGCGAGGCACTCGCGGGATCGACGAGCGTTGCGGTCCATCCCAGACTCACGGTGAACGCGAGCATCCCCACGGCGAGGGTGCGTGGCCCGATCCGGGCGACGAGCAGGGGGGAGACAAGCGACCCCAGCGCGGCGCCGACGGCAAAAGGAAATGTCAGGGCACCGGTTCGCAGGGCGGAGTAGCCCAATCCGAACTGGGCGGCGATGGACACCGTGAAGAAGAAGGCCGCGAAAACGCTGAAGAACAACAACGACAGCACCGCGCCGACCGAGAAGTTCCTGTTGCGAAACAGGTCCAGTCGCAGCAGTGGCCGCCCTCCACGCGATTGCAGGTTGCGTTCGTATACGACGAACGCGACCAGCAGGAGCAGGGCGACCACCAGCATCGCCAGAAGCCATCGGGGCCAATCCTTCTCCCGGCCCACGGCGAGCGGATAGATCAGCATGAACAGGCCCGTGGTGGACAGCGCCATGCCGATCAGGTCGAGTGGCGCTCGTTCCTCGGCGGCGATGTCCGGTAGCTCGCGAAATGCCAGCACGCAGGCCATCAACCCCAACGGCAGGTTCACCAAGAAGATCGTCCGCCACCCGAGCCCGGCGATGTCGGCCGTGATGAGGGCACCACCGAGCATCGGGCCCAGCATTGCCGCCACACCCGCTGTGGCGCCGTAGATCCCGAATACCAGGCCGTGCCTGACGCGCGGAAACAGTACGGAGATGATGGCGATCGTCTGAGCCGAGGCGGCCGCGGCACTCACGCCCTGGACGCCTCTGAGCACGATGAGCTCTGTGGCACCGCCGGCCGTTCCGCACAGTACGGAGGCAAGCGTGAAGCCCGCCAGAGAGATGAGGAAGACCCGGCGCCTGCCGAACATCTCTCCCAGGCGTGAGCCGGTCATCAATGTGCATGCAAATGCCAACGTATAGACCGTCGCGACGAGCAACTGGTCGGAATACGTCGCCCCGAGGTCCGTTGCCAGACTCGGCAGCGCGATGTTGACGATCGTGGTGTCGACCATCTGCATGAACACCGCGATGAGGCATGCGGCGAACGCCAGCCATGCCCGGCGGGACGGGATGGTCTGCGTGGGGGACTGGGCCGCAACAGATTCCGGGACTACCACCGTGAATGTGAACCTGCCGCTTCCAGCGATGGCACGTAGTCACCGTGGTCGGCGATCGTCGTGAAGATCTCGATGAGACGGTCGACGTACAGCTTGGTCGCCTGGCGGGCCTCGTCGGTGCCGGGGAACAACAGGCTGATCGTGGTCTCATCAGTGAAGCGGTTTATCCACAGGAATACCTCTTCAGAGCTGCCGCGGTTACCGAACAGCCCGGCATTGAGTGCGTCGAACACCTCGACACCCGGCAACTTCCGGACATCGATATACGAGACCATCGGCACCGACCATCCGGGCGGAACGTTGACGCCGCTGGAGGGCTCGACGAGCTGAAGGACGCGATGGAACGAGACGTCGGTGAGCTCTTTTCCGGCGTCGTAGGAGGTCTGAGCGGCACCGACGACGGATGTGAAGGTGGTGCTTGCGTCGATTCTGAGCGGCACCGGGATGAGGCTGGTGAACCAACCGACGGAGTTGAGTTCGGCTGGGGTCGACCGGGTGCTCTTGGGTGTGAGGCCCAAGTACTTCTCCTGACCGGTGAACTCATGGCTGGCCAGTGCCGCGACCGTCAGGACGCCGGCCACAAAGGAGGCACCGTTGTCACGGCACACGGTGGCGAACCGCTCGGCGTGGTCCTCGCTGAACAGCGCCGTGGACAGATGCGCGGTACGGGCGTAGCCCTCGCTCGACACGCCCAGCTCGAGCGGGAACGTCGGTAGGCCACCACCGTTGGCCTGCACGAGCTCGATCCAGCGCTTCACATGGGGCGAGTCCAACGTGAGTTCGGCGGATCCGGATCGTTCGCGCTCGCAGTAGTCGATGTAGCTGCCGACCTCGGCGAGGGTGTCCTCGGCGCCGAACGCCGCCGTCGCGTACAGCTGTAGCAACTCGACCACCGTCAAGGCGGCAGAGATGCCGTCGGTGACCAGATGATCGAACGCCGCGTAGAAGGTGAAACCGTCACCGTGCTCGATCGCGCCGAACGAATAGCAATCCCAGTTGAACGGACCCGGTGTCTCGGCCTCGACGTGTATGCGGATCTCGGTGGGTGAGTCTTTGTCACCGTGCACTGTCGGTACGAAATCGAAGATGCTCGGGTCGACGACGTGGCGGATGACCGAGCCATCCGGTTCGGCGGAGAACCAGCTGTGGAAGGTGTCGTGTCGCCGGAGGAAACCATTGATCGCCTCGGTCATCGCCGAGGTGTTCAGCGGTGCGGCGAAGTCGAACGCAACGAGGCACAGTCGAGAGAATCGGAAGCCGGCGTCCTCGTTGCGGGCAGCGGTCCGTAGATACTCTTCTTGTTGGTGCGAAGGCGGCACGGGGTGTACCGGCGCGCGGTTCGCGTCGGTGATCGACGCCAGCGATGCAACCCAACTCGTCAGTCGTCCCGGGTTGGGTTCCCACTCGTTGATCAGTCCGAAATTAACCATTCATCAAGCTCCTCTGTCGTTGAATGGAGTCAGCCATTCCAATGGCGATCAGTCGCCGGCATTCTCGGACCCCTGGTCCAAAAGCGGCAAAGAGCGATTGGGTCCGCTGATCGCGCAGTTGCACGAATCCCTGTCGATGTTTTTATTAAAATTCAGTCACGACGGTGTCACAGTATTGTTGAGCACGGTGAAAACTACATCGAAAAGCGGGGACAGACAACAGTCCGCGTTCATATGAACTGATTGAGCAAAATCGATGACAGACCCCCATACCCTGTGGTATGGGGTAGGTGCCCCAATGGAGATTGAACCGAAAGCATCAGTCGCACTGAGGGTTCAACGTGCTCTACCCTGCTCGTCATGCTCGGTAGTGGCCGGTCGGCCAGAGGGAGGGATTTGTGATACCGCATTGGTCTATTGCTGTCGGTAAACCAACGAGATCAATAAGAATTAATATCATCTTGGCAAACATGATGGCGATTGTGTTCACATTTTCGCTGGCCGCGGTGGGGCCCGCTCATGCCGAGCCGAGCCGTTCACATGACGTGATAAATGTTGTTGTCAGATCAACGTCGATGAATTCGGACATTACGGTCAAAGTGTTGCGCCCGTCCGATCAGACAAAACCGGTACCCACGCTATATCTGCTCAACGGCGCCGCCGGCGGCAAGGGCGGCAGCAGCTGGTTCGACCAGACGGATGTCTCGACCTTTTTTGCGGGCGAGCACGTGAACGTAGTGGTTCCGATGGGTGGCGCCGCCAGCTATTTCACGGATTGGCGCAGCGATGACCCGGTGCTGGGTCGACAGAAGTGGGCGACCTTCCTCACCGAGGAACTTCCGCCGCTGATCGATGCCCGGTTCAACGGCAACGGACGCAACGCCATTGCCGGTATCTCGATGGCCGGGACCTCTGTGTTCCAGTTGGTTCTCCGTGCTCCGGACCTCTATCGGGCGGTTGGTTCCTACAGTGGCTGCGCGATGACCAGTGACGCCGTCGGTCAGGCGTTCGTGCGCCTCACCGTCGAGGTGCGGGGTGGTGGCAACACCGTGAACATGTGGGGACCGCCCACCGATCCGGAATGGGTGCGCAACGATCCGTACGTGAACGCCGAAAAGTTCCGGGGCAAGGCAATCTATCTCTCGAACGGTACGGGGCTGCCGGGAAGCCACGACGTACTCGACGGTCCGGGTGTCAACGGCAGCCTGTCGAAACTCTCGGAGCAGATCGCGGTCGGAGCGATGATCGAGACGGCGACGAACCACTGTACGAACCAGATGCGAGATAGGTTGCAGCAGCTGGCAATACCGGCAACCATCGACCTACGTCCGAGCGGAACGCACAGCTGGGGTTATTGGCAGGACGATCTGCACGCGTCCTGGCCGGTGTTCAAGACAGCGCTGGCGGGCTGACCGGTGTCGGTGGGGTTCCCGCATTCCGTTTGAGTCCAAAAGTGAACGCCGCCAAGATGATGGTCATCGCGGCCAGCGACCATAACACCACATCGAATGCGCCCAGAAACGTCTGTGCGGCGGCCTGCCGCGCGGCGGGGCGCAGGGCGGGTTCGGCATCGACGGCGACCTTGGACTGCAGCGTGTCCGGTTCGGCGGATACATCTTTGCGGGCGTCAGGACAGCCAGGAGCCGGTGCGTCGGGTTGCGCCGACCCGAGTTGTGCTGTGGCGCACCGGACGAATTCGTTGATTACAAAGGGCTGCATCGACTTTGAGACCTCGGTGACGGTCAGGTCGCGGCTCAGTGAAGACCGGGCGTTCGAGACCGCGGATTCCGACTGCGCGGCCACCTGATTGAAGAACAGCACGCTGATCGCGGCGAGTCCGATGGACGCACCGATCTGCTGGATGGTCGGAACAGTCCCGGAAGCGGATCCGATGTTCGACTCTGATGTGCCGGAGAGCATCGTGGCCTGTAGCGGTGCGACGAACAAGCCCATCGCGAAGCCGCCGGCAACCAGCGGTGGGACGATCGCGGGGATCGAGATCGCGGCCGATGCGGGATCGATTATCAATGCGGTGTAGCCCAGTGCCGCGGTGAAGGCGATCGCTCCCATGGTGAGCGTGCGCGACCCGATCCGTCGGACCACCAGGGGTGAGAGAACCGATCCAACTGCGGCGCCGAACGCGAACGGCAAGGTCAGCAATCCGGTCTTCAGGGCGGAGTAGCCCAACCCGAACTGAGCGGTGACCGAGACCGTGAAGAAGAACGCCGAGAACACACTGAAGAACAGCAGGCACAGCGCGGAGCCCACCGCGAAAGACCTGGCGCGGAACAGACTCAGCGCCAGCAACGGATCACCACCGCGCGCCGTGAGTCGGCGCTGCTGCAACACGAATACGGCGAGCAGAAGGACGGCCGCGATGAGCATGGCGATCTGCCATGACGGCCAACCCTTTTCGCGTCCGGTCGCCAGCGGATGGATCAGCAGGAAGAGTGCCGTTGTGGACAGGACGATCCCGACCACATCGAACATCGGCCGGGTGGGCGAGGTGAGCGCAGGCAGGTACCGGAACCCGAGGCAACATGCGACGAGTCCCAACGGGAGATTGACCAGGAAGATCGTTCGCCAGCCGAGCCCGAACAGGTCCGCCGAGATGAGCAGCCCACCCAGCGTGGGTCCCAGCATGGCCGCCACCCCGGCGACTGCTCCGTAGATACCGAAAATGACCCCGTGCTTGGATTTCGGGAACGAGACGGAGATGATCGCCAGGGTCTGGGCGGATGCCAGCGCGGCGAAAGCGCCTTGGAGGGCGCGCAGGATGATGAGTTGCGTTGGACCCTGCGCAGCGCCGCAGAGAACCGACACGACCGTGAAGCTCGCCAGTGCGACGATGAAGACCCGGCGGCGGCCGAAACGCTCACCGAGACGGGACGCGGTCAGCAGGAAGCACGCGAATGCCAGGGTGTACGCGCTCAGTACGAGGAGTTGCTGCCCGTTGGTGGCGCCGAGGTCCGAGGCCAGGCTCGGAAGTGCGATGTTGACGATGGTCATGTCGACCATCTGCACCGACACCGCGATGAGACAGCACGCCAGGATCATCCACGACGATCGCGTGATCCGGTTCGGATCGGTTGTGGCCGAACGGCCGGCGACCCCGGTGGTCACTGGCGGCACCGTCACACTGCACCGGCCGGCACCGTGGTCGGCGTGTAGTCACCTTCCGCGACGATGGTCTTGAAGATCTGACGGATCCGGTCGATGTAGATGTTGACCGAGGCCCGGGCGTGGGACGAGTCCGGGTAGAGCAGGCTCATCGATGTGTGATCGGTGAACCGGTTGACCCAGACATAGACCTCTTCAGAGGTGCCGCGATTGCCGTAGAACTTCGCGTTGATCGCGGCGAACGTGTCGACGCCGGGCATTCGACGGGTGTCCATCACCGACACCATCGGGACCGACCATCCGGGCTGTGTCGTGATCGGCGATTCCGGCGTGTCGTCGAGGAGTTCGAGGACGCGATGGAAGGAGACGTCGGAGAGTTTGCGACCCGCCACGTACGCCGATTGCGTCTGGCGGACCAGGGAACAGAATGTCGAATCCTCGGTGAACTCGATCGGCACGGGGATCAGACTGGTGAACCATCCGACCGCACTGAACTCTTCGGGTGTGGTGCGAGTGCTTTTCGGCGTGATGGCCAGGTACCTGTCGCAGCCGGTGAACTCGTGGGCGGCCAGACC
Source organism: Williamsia sp. z34 (assembly GCF_059553395.1). Classification (NCBI taxonomy): domain Bacteria; kingdom Bacillati; phylum Actinomycetota; class Actinomycetes; order Mycobacteriales; family Nocardiaceae; genus Williamsia; species Williamsia sp. z34. The sequence goes on from NZ_JCANWW010000002.1 coordinate 154,814, forward strand.
CGCAACGGTCAGGACTGCGGCAATGAATCCGGCCCGGTTGTCGCGGCAGATGCGGCCGAGGACTTTTGCATCGTCGTCGTCGAACAGTTCGGCGGTCAGGTGTGCGCTCCGAGCCTCCGTCTTGGGGTTCGGACCCAGACTCAGTGGAAAGGTGGGGAGGTCGCCGCCGTTGTCGCGGACCAGTTCGATCCACCGCTGAACGGATTCCGATTCGAGCGAGAGCTGCGCCGACGTCTCGCGTTCGCGCCGGCAGTACTCGATGTAGCTGCCGGGTTGCCTCGGCTCGGTCGCGGACTCGGGGTTGGCCGCGTTCGAGTAGAGCGTCATCGCGTCCACCAAGGCGATCGCCTGCGACAGGGGATCTGAATGCAGATGATCGATGGCACCGTACATCGTGAACCCGTCGGCGTGCTCAATTGTTCCGAATGTGAAGCAATTCCATTCGAGTGGACCCGGAGTTTTGCTTTGCGCAAGATTTCGAAGGTCCTCGGCACTGTCGATCATTCCGAAGTCGTGCGGAATGAAATCCACGTCGTCGGGGTGGATTACGTGACGGGCTATGGAGCCGTCGGCTTCGGCGGAGAACCAGCTCAGATGGGTGTCATGGCGGCGCAGGAAGGTATTGATGGTGGTGGTCATCGCCAAGCGGTTGAGCCGTTCGCCGGAATCGAAGGTGCCCACATAAAGGCGTGACCCCCTGACCTCACCTTTTTGTTTTCGCAGCGCCGTGCGTAGGTATTCTTCCTGCTGGTGAGATGGCGGTGTCTGATGAATCGGCGCGCGCCTGGCGGCGTCCAATGAGGCCTCGGACGCTGACCAGATGGTCAACTTTCCCGTCCTCGGCTGCCAATCGTCAATGAGTCCAAAGCTGACCATGAAACCCTTTCCGGCCTGCACTACGAAAATCGATGTCGACCGTACACAGTTGTAGGACAGGTGTACCGAGTCGAATAGTCGTTCGTTGTGTTCGGGCAATTCGCTCACAGATATTCGCGTGAACTTTGCATTCAGCATGCTTTAGTGACGACCCGAGCGCAACCGCACAGAGGTGCGGGAGGGTGGGATTCCAACTTATTCGCAATAAAGTCAATCAATTGATGGAAACCGATTGTGGGAAATGTCGAGACTTTGGTGGTGGCCACGTGCTAATGACGCTGTGGGCAAATGGAAACAAATAGTTCGCAAGGAGTTATCCCAGTGTTTACATAAGTTCGGTCGGCGCGCTCTGTTTGCAATTTCGACGTGCGACAGTGGGTCCATCAAACGCTGATCTGTTCTATTCTGCTGATCAACCATGGACGCGGGACGGGTGGCAGAGGGGTAGTCGTGATTCATCGGTCGATTCACTGGGCAGGGCGCGGGCGAACAGGTATTTCGATGGCCGGACCTGCCGTTATGGCGGTGATGCTGCTCGGTGGATCCGTTCTCGCGGTGGGGCCGGCACATGCGGAGCCGGAAGACCGGGTGGTCGATGTCGTGGTCCATTCCGCTGCGATGCGATCGGACGTGACGGTCAAAGTCCTTCCGGCTGCCGACCGATCGCATCCGGTCCCGACGATCTACCTGCTCAACGGTGCCGCTGGGGGTGAGGGCGGGAGTAGTTGGTTCGACAAGACCGATATCCGGACCTTTTTTGCGGGGCGGGACGTGAATGTGGTGGTCCCGATGGGTGGGGCCGCGAGCTATTTCACCGATTGGCGGCACGACGACCCGGTGCTGGGCAGGCAGAAGTGGGCGACTTTTCTCACAAAGGAGCTACCCCCACTCATGGATGCGGAATTCAGTGGCAACGGGCGCAACGCAATTGCCGGGATATCGATGGCGGGCACATCGGTCTTCCAGTTGGTTCTGCGGGCTCCGCAGTTGTACCGGGCTGTCGGTGCCTATAGCGGGTGCGCGATGACCAGTGACCCGGAGGGGCAGGCATTCGTTCGGCTCACTGTCGAGGGTCGAGGTGGCGGTAACACCGTGAACATGTGGGGTCCGCCATCCGACCCGGAATGGGTACGCAACGACCCGTACGTCAATGCGGCGAAGCTTCGGGGCAAGGCGATCTACCTGTCGAACGGTACCGGCCTTCCCGGGGAGTACGACGTGCTCGACGGACCGGGTATCGACGGGAATGTCCCCAAGCTCGCCGACCAGATCGCGGTCGGAGCGGTGATCGAGTCGGCGACGAACCGTTGCTCGGTACAGATGCGGGATCGCCTGCAGCAGTTGGGGATTCCGGCCACGATCGACCTCGGTGATCCCGGTACACATAGTTGGGCCTATTGGCAGGACGATCTCCACCGGTCATGGCCGCTGTTCCGGTCGGCACTGGCCGCTTGACCATGCGCAGGCCGTAGGAACCCGCGGGATCCGATAACAGCGGACCTCGAAAGCAGCACCGGCTTTCCACAGTCGGGTTTTGTGTCCACAGGCAGGCGGTGGGCGGGTGAGGTGACCGGTGATGTGCCGACCTCGATGGTCATGGTTGGTTCATGAATCAGTCGGGGAATCAACCGGATCAGGGTGGGGCGGGGCGGTCGCGCCGTGAGGTCGGGCAGTTGGGTGAGGATCTGGCTGTCCGGTTCTTGGAAGATGCGGGCTGGACGGTGGTGGCTCGTAACTGGCGTTGTCGCTACGGCGAGCTGGATGTGATCGCTGTCGACGGGGTCGCCTTGGTGGTGGTGGAGGTCAAGGCGCGGACGGGGGCCCTGTTCGCTGATGTCGCCGAGGCGGTGTCGTTCGAGAAGTACAAGCGGATGCGGCGGCTGGCCGCTCTGTGGTTGCAGGAGCAGGACCGGCGATGGCCGGTGGTGCGTTTCGACGTGATCGCGGTGCACTTGAACTCGGCGGGGGAGCCGACGTTTTCGCATCTTCGTGGAGTGTTCTGAGATGAAGCTGGGTCGCGTGAGGTCGGTGGCACTGCGCGGGGTCGAGGGTGTCGTCGTCGAGATCGAGGCGTCGATCGGGCAGGGATTGCCGGGCGTGCATCTGGTGGGCCTGGGGGACGCGGCGCTCAAGGAGGCGAAAGACCGCGTCCGGGCGGCGATCACCAATACCGCCGCGGCGAACAAAGGGTCCACGGATGAATCCGGTGGCGGGGTGCAGAAGTGGCCGGAAGGGCGGATCACCCTGGCGTTGTCGCCGGCGACGTTGCCGAAAGCAGGTTCGATCTTCGATCTCGGTCTGGCACTGGCCGTGTTGGCTGCGAACTCCGACAAGCCGTCCGAGTTGCTCGATAAGTCGGTGTTCATCGGAGAACTGGCGCTTGACGGGCGGTTGCGGCCGGTGCGGGGCGTGTTGCCGGCGGTGGTTGCGGCGCGTAAGGCCGGGTTCGCGTATGTGGTTGTGCCACTGGCGAATGTGGCGGAGGCGACGCTGGTGTCGGGGATCGAGGTCGGCGGGGCGTCGCATCTGAGGGAGGTGCTGGGGTGGTTGCGAGGGGCGAACGTACTGGACACGGTGTGTGAAGCGGTGGCGCGGGCCCCGGCTCCGATGTCTCCGGACCTTGCGGACGTGGTCGGTCAGGACGAGGCGCGGTATGCCATGGAGATCGCCGCCGCCGGTGCGCACCATCTGCTGTTGACGGGGCCGCCGGGGATCGGGAAGACGATGCTGGCGCGCCGGCTGCCGGGAATCCTGCCGCCACTGGGGGAGTCGGAGGCGTTGGAGGTCACCGCGATTCATTCGATTGCCGGTGGTCTGCCGGAACATCATCCGTTGGTGACCGAGGCGCCGTTCATCGCCCCACACCATTCGACGACCGTGACGGCGATGATCGGTGGGGGGACGGGAATGGCCAAACCGGGTGCGGTGTCCCGGGCTCATCGAGGGGTGCTCTTTCTGGACGAATGTGCCGAACTCGGGGTGAAGGTTCTCGAAACGCTGCGGACGCCGCTGGAGGACGGTGAGGTCAGGGTCGCCCGACGGGACGGGGTGGCGCGGTTCCCGGCCCGGTTCCAGCTGGTGCTCGCAGCCAATCCCTGTCCCTGTGCGCCTGCCAACGATGTGGACTGCGTGTGCTCGCCGACGGCGCGACGCCGCTATCTCGGGAAGTTGTCCGGTCCGCTGATGGATCGGGTGGACATCCGGGTCCGGATGGATCCGCCCGGCAACGCGGCGCTGACCGCGGGCGCCGCGGAGACCAGCGCCGACGTCCGTGAGCGGGTGATCGCCGCCCGTGATGCCGCCCGGGAACGGTGGCGTGGACAGGGGTGGCAGACGAACTCCGAGGTACCCGGTTCAGTGCTGCGGCGGGGCGAGTTCAGGTTGCCACCCGGCGTGACCCGTCCGATCGAATTGTTCTTGCGGGACGGTCGCGTCACGGCGCGCGGCGCCGACAGGGCGCTGAGACTTGCGTGGACACTTGCAGATCTGGCCGGCACCGGGGAGCCGTCGGAAGACCATGTGGCACAGGCATTGATGTTCCGCGACCGCGGATACAACTGAGGGGGAAGTGGTGCTCGACGAACACGAACGGCGGGCCTGGGCATACCTGTCCGCCGTCGCCGAACCGCCCAGCGCGGCTCTGCGGACCCTGATCGCCGATGTCGGGGTGAGGGAGGCGGCCAAGGCCGTCGCGACCCGGGTGGTCCCGCCCGGGCATGCGGGGGTGCTGGCGTTGACCGAGGCGCGTTATGGCGTGAACACCGCGGACGAAGACCTCGGTACGGTGGCGCGGCTCGGTGGCAGGTTGGTGACACCGGACGACGCCGAGTGGCCGGGATGGCAACTGCTCGCGCTCAGCAAGGCCGACACCGCTGCCAAAGGCGGAGAGCCGTTGGCGCTCTGGGTGCGCGGGCCGGCGCAACTCGACGAGGTCGTCGACCGTTCGGTCGCGATCGTGGGGTCGCGAGCGGCGTCGGGGTACGGCGAGCATGTCACCGCGCTGATCTCGAATGGGTTGGCCGCCGAGAGCTGGACGGTTGTGTCGGGTGGGGCGTACGGGATCGACGGCGTGGCCCACCGGAATGTGCTTGCCTGCGAGGGGATCACGGTCGCCGTGTTGGCGTGCGGCATCGACCGTGACTATCCCGCCGGACACGCGCGACTGTTGTCCGAGATCGCGCGTACGGGGATGGTGGTCAGTGAGTACGCGCCCGGTACCACCGCGGCCAAACATCGATTCCTGACCCGGAACCGGTTGGTGGCGGCGCTGTCCTCGGCAGTGGTTGTGGTGGAGGCCGGTCAGCGCAGCGGTGCGGCGAACACCGCGGCCTGGGCCCGCAAGCTCGGAACACCGCTGGGCGCGGTACCCGGGCCGGTCACTTCGGCGACGTCGGTCGGTTGCCATCGGATGATCGCAGACGGCGTCGCGCAACTGGTCACCGATTCGCGGGACGTCTTGCGCCTGGCGCAGCCGGAGGGTGCGAGTTCCACGGTGCCCGAGGCCGGTCCGCTCGGACGTCGCACCGACGATCTGGATGCCGACCAATTGCGCGTCTACGACGCCGTCCCCGCCACCGGGACCCTGACCATCGGCGAGATCTCGTTTGCGTGCGGACTCGACGTCCGGAAGGTCCGATCGGCGTTGGCGGTCCTCGAGGCCCGAGGAATGCTCAACACCAACGGTTCCGGGTGGCGGCTGACGCGCGGTCGGTGACACCGGCGTCAGTGATCGGGTGATCTCACGGTCGGCGTGGAACGCCGGTCACCATTCCGATGATCACGTCGGACAGCGCGGTCGGCAACAATCCGACCAGTGGTGCCGAGATCTTGTTCGCAACGCCCACCACATGGCGGGCGCGGGGACGTTTGGTCGTCAGGGCCGACTCGATCGACGCCGCTACCAGGTCGGCCGGGACCGCTGCCTTCTGCGCAGCCGAGATCGTCTTCCGGTACCCGTCGATGTGCTTGGTGTACAAACGGCGGTTCGCCTCCGAGAGGTCGGTGAGGCTGTTGTCGAGGGTGGACTCGGCATCACGCCAGATATCGGTATCGGTCTGGCCGGGTTCGATCAAAACGACGCGGATATGCCAGGGCCGCAATTCGATTCGCAAAGCATCCGCCAGTCCTTCCAGGGCGAACTTGGATGCGTTGTATGCCCCGGTCATCGGTGTTGCGATCCGGCCGCTGACCGACGACACGAAGATCACCCGCCCTTCGGCGGCTCGTAGGCGGGGCAGGACGGCCTGTGTCACCGCATGCTGGCCGACGACGTTCACCTCCAGTTGATGGCGCAGTTGGTCCGGGGAAATGGTCTCGACCGGACCGCCGACAACGACGCCGGCGTTGTTCACCACGGCGTCGAGGCGATCGGGCAACACGTCGGCGAGCGCGCGGATCTGATCGGCATCGGTGACGTCGAGTGGGATCGGCGTGATCCGATCCGGCGATGCGTTTTTCAGGTCGAGGCCGGCTGCCTCGTCGCGCACTCCCGCGTATACATCCCATCCCGCGGACGCGAGTCGTAGAGAGGTTGCGCGTCCGATTCCCCTGGACGCTCCGGTGATCAAGATCGTTGGCATGGGACGACCGTAGCGGCGCGCAGGTGTGATCCGCACTACTTAGGGTCACCTATATTCGGGTACGGTAGATCGGGTGGTCGGAGCCGCCTGACGAAGACCGTCGGCCCACCGCCGTTGATGAGAGGACGTATGCGTGGCGAAGCGCGAGAACACGATGACGGTTCAGCGAACCGAACAGCTCACACCCCACCTGGTGCGGGTGTACCTCGGTGGCGCCGGATTCGACGACTTCCAGGCGAACGACGACACCGACATGTACATCAAGTTCATGTTTCCGGCCGAGGAAGCGGAGATCACCAAACCTCGCGGACTGCAACGGATCCGAGCAAAGCTTCGTGCCGATGAACCGACGATCCTGCGTACCTACACGGTCCGGCGGGTCGACCACGTCGCTCGCGAGATCGCGGTTGACTTCGTCGTCCACGGTGAGCAGGGCATCGCCGGGCCCTGGGCGGCCGCCGCCCGGCCCGGTGAGGAGATCCGGTTCCTCGGGCCCGGTAGCGGATACCGCCCGAAGGCGGATGTCGACTGGCATCTGCTGGCTGCCGACGAGGCCGGGCTCCCGGCGCTGGCGGCAGCCCTCGAGTCCATGCCCGACGGCACCGTCGTGAAGGCCTTCATCGAGGTCGCCGGACCCGAAGACGAGGTCGACCTGATCGCGCCCGACACCGCAGAGATCGTCTGGCTGCACCGCGGCGTCGGTTCCGATGCCATCACCGACGAACTCGGCGGCGCCAACGCCCCGATCGTCGCCGCCGTTCGGAACGCCGAGTGGCTGCCCGGTTCGGTACAGGTGTTCATCCACGGTGAAGCCGAGGTCGTGATGCAGAACCTGCGCGGGTACATCCGCAAGGAACGCGGTGTGCCGGCGGTCAACGCATCGATCAGTGGATATTGGCGTCGTGGGAACACCGAAGAGGGATTCCGCCAATGGAAGGCCGGTCAGCGCGCCCTCGAGAGCGCCGGCTGACGACCTCCCACCCCCGATGATGTGCGGTTTTGGCGAGCATTTGCCCAGGTCGACATAACCAAAAGGGCACAGTATCGGGGGTTGGGGTGTGGCGGCTTGCGGCCGTCGGCCCAGATCGGTTGGCTGAGCGGGTGAGTGCATCGATCATCGACGACTACGAGAGCTACCTGCGGCTCGAATGTGGGCACAGCGAGCACACTGTGCGCGCCTACCTCGGCGATGTCCGCTCGCTGGTCAGTTTCGCCGGTGTGCGGGGTCTGGCCCCGTCGGCGATCGACCTGGCCACCCTGCGGGCCTGGCTGGCCGCCCACAGCAAAGACGGCGCCGCGCGGACGACCATCGCGCGGCAGGCGTCATCGGCCAAACGATTCACTGCCTGGGCCACCCGGGAGGGCGTCCTGGCCGCCGATCCGGGGACCCGTCTGCAGGCGCCGAAGGCGCATCGGACACTGCCCGGCGTCCTGAGCGCCGACCAGGCGAGCGCCGCCCTGACCCCGGCAGCGCCCGACCACGATCCCGACGATCCGATCGCGCAACGCGATCAGCTCATCATCGAGTTGTTGTATGCCACCGGCATTCGGGTCGGCGAGCTCTGCGGACTCGACCTCGCGGACGTCGACCGCTCGCGCAATGTCCTGCGCGTCATCGGCAAGGGCAACAAGGAGCGGACCGTGCCGTTCGGTACCCCGGCCGCAACCGCCATCGATCGGTGGCTGCGCGGGGGGCGTCCGGCGCTGGCCCGACCCAAGGCCGGTGACGCCCTTCTGGTCGGATCCAAAGGCGGACGCCTCGATCAGCGGATGGCCCGGACCGTGGTGCACAAGGTGCTCGGGGCCCTGCCCGGTGCGCCGGATCTCGGGCCGCACGGTCTTCGGCACAGTGCTGCCACACATCTGCTCGAAGGCGGTGCCGACCTGCGAGTGGTGCAAGAACTGCTCGGTCACGCCAGCCTCGCGACCACCCAGCTCTACACGCACGTCAGCGTCGAGCGCCTGCGGAAAGTTCACGACCAGGCGCACCCGAGGGCCTGAGGCGCTCAACCGTCGCCCGGCTGCAGCGGTTTGAGGCGCACCCGCACCAGGCCGAGCAGGGCCAGGGGATCGAGATACACCGCTGAGGACCCGGCGCCCCGGCGGGCACCCCAGTGCAGGCACCCGGTGCGACATCCGGCATGTCCGGATTCGAGGACCCCGATCGGTGATCCCCGCCCGACCACGGCGCCGGCCCGCACCGAGCCGGCAACCGGTTCGTAGGTGGTCAGCAAACCGTCCGCATGCCGGATCGACACCACCGGTTTGCCGGCGACCGGACCCGAGAAGTGCACGACCCCGGCACCCGCGGATCTGACCACTGCGCCGGGGACGGCTGCGAGGTCCACACCCCGGTGTCCGGGAAGCCAGCGCTCGGCGGGCGGTTCGAATCTGCGCAGTACCGACGGCACGGGGGACAACGGCCAGCCGTAGGCCAGATCGCGGCCGACGGTCGGAGCGCCGGCCGCGGCGGGCGTGAACGGCGCGTTCAGCAGTGAGACGAGGGCCAAGACAGCGCCCGTCGACACTGCCGCCCTACGCAGTCGCCCCCAGAAGCCCATGGTGACGAGCCTGACCGGCGGCAGGGGATAGCGCCAGGTCAGAGACCCGTTTGGGGAGAACGGGAGTGATCATCCCCAGTTGCGCGAAGGGTCTTGACAACCGGCGGTACGGGAAGCGTGGAGGCGATTTCTCCTACCGGCCCGGCGCGCGTAGACTCAGATGGCGCTCTCGCCTCGGCGGGAGTGACTTCGCGCGCCTGCGGTCGGCTGACGTCAGTCCGTCCGACACGGGGTGTGGGCAGTCCTTCTTCGCAGAGGGTTCCACACCTGACAGGTGCCAGGGTCGGCAACCAACCGGATGCCGACGTCAAACTGCACATGAAAGTGAACACATGGCTGTCGTAACCATGAAGCAGCTGCTGGACAGCGGCGCTCATTTCGGGCATCAGACCCGTCGTTGGAATCCGAAGATGAAGCGATTCATCTTCACCGATCGCAACGGCATCTACATCATCGACTTGCAGCAGACGCTGACCTACATCGACAAGGCGTACGAATTCGTCAAGGAGACGGTTGCCCACGGTGGCACCATCCTCTTCGTCGGTACCAAGAAGCAGGCTCAGGAATCCATCGCCGCAGAGGCCACCCGCGTCGGCATGCCGTACGTGAACCAGCGCTGGCTCGGCGGAATGCTCACCAACTTCTCGACCGTCCACAAGCGCCTGCTGCGCCTGAAGGACCTCGAGGCAATGGAGCAGACCGGTGGCTTCGAAGGTCGCACCAAGAAGGAAATCCTCATGCTCACGCGTGAGATGACCAAGTTGGACCGCACCCTCGGTGGTATCCGGGACATGGCCAAGGTTCCGTCGGCCATCTGGGTCGTCGACACCAACAAGGAGCACCTCGCGGTCTCCGAGGCTCGCAAGCTGAACATCCCGGTCATCGCGATCCTGGACACCAACTGCGATCCCGACCTGGTCGACTACCCGATCCCGGGTAACGACGACGCGATCCGTTCCGCCGCACTGCTGACCCACGTGATCGCCGCTGCGGTTGCCGAGGGTGTGCAGGCACGCGCCGGCCAGGGTTCGTCTGACACCAAGCCCGAGAACGCAGCCGGCGAGCCCCTCGCCGAGTGGGAGCAGGAACTGCTGACGGAGGCCACCGCCCCCGCCGCAGAGGCTCCGGCAGCAGAGGCTCCCGCCGCTGACGCGGAAACCCCTGCCCAGGCCTGATCCACTTCTGGTCCAACAACTTCCAGGAACATTCGACAACAGGAGGCTCGCCCACCCATGGCGAACTACACCGCCGCTGACGTCAAGCGGCTCCGCGAACTGACCGGTTCGGGAATGCTCGATTGCAAAAATGCTCTGGCCGCCAATGATGGCGATCTCGACAAGGCCGTCGAAGAGCTGCGTATCAAGGGCGCCAAGGACGTCGGCAAGCGTGCCGAGCGGTCCACCGCCGAAGGTCTGATCGCCGCAAAAGATGGCGCGATGATCGAGATCAACTCCGAGACCGACTTCGTTGCGAAGAACGACGAGTTCCAGGCCCTCGCGGCCCAGGTCCTCGACGCTGCCGTTGCCGCGAAGACGTCCGACGTGGAGGTCCTCAAGGCCGCCAAGGTCGGCGACAAAACGGTCGACGAGCTCGTTCAGGCGCTTGCGGCCAAGATCGGCGAGAAGCTGGTCCTGCGTCGCGTCGCCTTCCACGGCGGCAAGGTTGCCTCGTACCTGCACAAGCGCGCGTCGGATCTGCCGCCGTCCGTTGGTGTCCTGGTCGAGTACACCGGTGACTCCGAAGCTGCTGCAGAGGCCGCTCGCGGCGCTGCGATGCAGGTCGCCGCGCTCAAGGCGAAGTACGCAACCCGTGACGAGGTCCCCGAGGATGTGATCGCTTCCGAGCGTCGCATCGCCGAGCAGACCGCTCGTGAGGAGGGCAAGCCCGAGGCTGCGCTCCCCAAGATCGTCGAAGGTCGCGTCAACGGCTTCTACAAGGACGTCGTTCTCGTCGATCAGGCTTCGGTCACCGAGTCGAAGAAGACCGTCAAGGCTGTTCTCGACGAGGCGGGCGCACAGGTAGTGTCGTTCACCCGTTTCGAGGTCGGACAGGCCTGATTTTTGTGCAAGGAACCCCGTGCGAATCATCTGATTCGCCGGGGTTCTTTTGCGCGAGGGTCCCGTTACGATCGAGCCCGACGCAGATCACCCAGATGCAGATCACAATGTGTGGGGCGCAAGAATCAATGTTGACGCACACCGGCACGACGAAGGGACACCCCACATGACCGAGGACATCACGCCCGAGCGCACCGGATTCAAGCGCGTGCTTCTCAAGCTCGGTGGCGAGATGTTCGGCGGCGGCAAGGTCGGACTCGATCCCGATGTTGTCTCGACCGTTGCCGACCAGATCGCCGAAGTGGTCAACTCGGGTGTCCAGGTGGCAGTTGTCATCGGGGGCGGCAACTTCTTCCGCGGAGCAGAACTTCAGCAGCGGGGCCTCGAGCGCTCACGTTCGGACTACATGGGCATGCTCGGCACCGTCATGAACTGCCTTGCGCTCCAAGACTTCCTGGAGAAGCGCGGCATCGTCACACGCGTGCAGACCGCCATCACGATGGGTCAGGTCGCCGAACCGTACATCCCGCTGCGGGCCGAAAGGCACCTCGAGAAGGGGCGCGTGGTCATCTTCGGCGCCGGTATGGGCATGCCCTACTTCTCCACCGACACCACCGCCGCGCAGCGCGCCCTCGAGATCAAGGCCGAGGTCGTACTGATGGCCAAGGGCGTCGACGGTGTCTACTCCGCCGACCCGCGGGTCGACCCCGACGCCACGCTCTACCGCGAGATCACCCACCGCGAGGTCATCGAAAAGGGCCTCAAGGTGGCCGACGCGACAGCCTTCAGTCTGTGTATGGACAACCAGATGCCGATGCTGGTGTTCAATCTGCTGGAGCAGGGCAACATCGCCCGAGCGGTCGCAGGTGAGAAGATCGGAACACTGGTCAGCAGCTGACCGGTCGCCATACCCCACACCAGCACCAGCACACGACAACGGAGGACACCATGATCGACGACGCGCTCCTGGACGCCGAGGAAAAAATGGAAAAAGCTGTCGGTGTCGCGCGTGACGACATGGGCTCGGTCCGGACCGGACGGGCCAATCCGGCGATGTTCAACCGGGTCACCATCGACTACTACGGCTCGCCGACCCCCATCACGCAGGTTGCTTCCATCAACACCACCGAAGCCCGCATGGTGGTCATCAAGCCGTATGAGGCCAGCAGCCTGGGGGCCATCGAGACCTCCATCCGCAACTCGGATCTCGGCGTCAACCCGACCAACGACGGCAACATCATCCGGATCTCGATCCCGCAGCTGACCGAAGAGCGTCGACGCGAGCTCGTCAAGCAGGTCAAGTCGAAGGGCGAGGACGCCAAGGTCTCGATCCGCAACGTGCGCCGCAAGGCGGTCGACGAGCTCAAGCGCATTCAAAAAGACGGTGAAGCCGGCGAAGACGAAGTGACCCGCGCGGAAAAGGATCTCGACAAGACCACCGCGTCCTACGTCAACCAGATCGACGAGCTGGTCAAGCACAAAGAAGCGGAACTGCTTGAGGTCTGAGTCACCCACCGGTGACGTACCTCTGGCGGTGACTGAAGGAGCAGGGCATCAGGTGACCGATACGAATCGGCCGCAGGGCATACCGGACCCGCAGCCCAAGGGCTCCACGTCCCGGGCGGGACGTGATCTGCCCGCAGCCATCGGCGTGGGCGGAACGCTTGGTGTGTCGCTGATCCTGATCCTGATCTTCGTGCCCGAGGTGTGGTTCCCGGTTGTCGCCGTGGCCATCGGAATCGCCAGCTGGGAGGTCACCAAGCGGCTGCGCGAGAGCGGCATCAACGTCGCGCTGATCCCGATCCTCGTCGGCGGTCAGGCCATGATGTGGGTGAGCTGGCCCTGGGGCGTCACCGCGTCGATCGTCGCGTTGGCCGCGACCGTTCTGGTCTCGATGATCTGGAAGCTGCTCGAACAGGGCTTGCAGGCTGCTCCGACGAACTATCTGCAAGATCTTGCCGGCACCACACTGGTGCTGTGCTGGCTTCCGCTGATGGGGTCGTTCGGTGCGTCGATGGTCCTCGAAGACAACGGCGCCGCCCGCGTGTTCACCCTGATGATCGTGGTGGTCTGCTCGGACGTCGGCGGTTATGTGTTCGGTGTCCTGCTGGGCAAGCACGCGATGGCGCCGGCCATCAGTCCCAAGAAGTCGTGGGAAGGGATGGCCGGCTCCCTGGTCTTCGGTGTTGTCGGGGCCGTACTGACCATCGTGTTCGTCGTGGACGCCCAGTGGTGGATCGGACTGATCCTCGGGCCGGTCCTGGTCATCTGCGCCACCCTCGGCGACCTTGTCGAATCCCAGGTCAAGCGCGACCTCGGGATCAAGGACATGGGCACCCTGCTGCCAGGCCACGGCGGCATCATGGACCGCCTCGACTCGCTGCTGCCCTCCGCATTTGTGGTGTGGGCGATCCTGGGCGCCCTGCTGTAGTCGAAGCCAGGGACGCCCGGGACTCAGAACTGTCCGGAACTCAGGGTTGCGACCTCTTGACGGCCCGGCGGACCTGCAACATCCGCAGGCTGCCGACGATCGCGGTGATCACCGCACCCAGAATGGCTGCGATCAGCAGGCTGACCCCGAGAGGCAGATTGACCGTCCAGAAGAACAGGTCGATGTTCTGGCTGTCGAGATTCTGCACGATGAACACCAGCAACATCAGAGTGATCACCGCGCCGACGATCAGGCCGACCCAGGCGGCGCGGGTACGGGTGTGCTTCACGTCGTCCAGGGCCTGACGGCGCAGTTCCTCCCGGTGATCGGCGACGGGGACGTCCCCGCCCACCGGCCCCGTGTCCGGGGGAGTGTGGTCCGGGCTCACGTAACCCGCGGGTTCCTGCTGGTATCCATCTGTCGGCTGCGTCATATGTCTATGGTCCTCTGTCTTTTGTCCGACGACAATCACAGTGTCGAAATTGGCATCTGCGACCGATCTACGTCACGCTTTAACCATGACAGTTCCACTTCCGCTGGTGTTTGACGCGCCCAAACGCGGCATGCCTCCACAACACCTTGCAGACCTGGACGCCGAAGGACGGATCGCCGCGGTCGCAAAACTCGGTTTGCCGAAGTTTCGTGCCGACCAGCTGGCCCGTCAGTACTACGTACGGCTCAACGCCGATCCGGCCGAGATGACCGATCTACCTGCGGCGATGCGCGAACCGGTGGGTCAGGCGCTGTTTCCCCGGCTGATGACCGTGGTCCGGCATGTGGCCTGCGACGACAACACGACCCGCAAGACCCTGTGGCGGCTGCACGACGGCACCATGCTCGAATCGGTGCTGATGCGCTACGCCGAACGCACCACGCTCTGTATCTCGAGTCAGGCCGGCTGCGGCATGGCCTGCCCATTCTGTGCCACCGGGCAGGGTGGTCTGGACCGCAACCTCTCCACCGCCGAGATCGTCGATCAGGTCCGGTCGGCGGCCCGGGCGATGCGTGATGGAGAGCTGGGCGAGCCCGGCCGCCTGTCGAACGTGGTGTTCATGGGCATGGGTGAGCCGCTGGCCAACTACAAGCGCGTGATCGATGCGGTCCGGAAGATCACCTCGCCTGCTCCCGACGGTCTGGGTATCTCCCAGCGGTCGGTGACGGTGTCCACGGTGGGCCTGGCTCCCGCGATCCGCCGGATGGCCGACGAAGGCCTCACCGTCACGCTCGCGGTGTCCCTGCACACGCCGGACGACGAACTGCGCAACACGCTGGTGCCGGTGAACAACCGGTGGTCGGTGAAAGAGGTACTCGACGCCGCGCGCTACTACGCGGACAGCACCGGTCGCCGGGTGTCGATCGAATACGCCCTCATCCGCGACATCAACGATCAGCCGTGGCGCGCCGACATGCTCGGCGACAAGCTGCGCAAGGCTCTGGGCCCGCTGGTCCACGTGAACCTGATCCCGCTCAATCCGACACCGGGTTCGAAGTGGGATGCCAGCCCGAAACCCGCCGAGCGAGAGTTCGTCAGGCGAGTTCTCGCCCAGGGTGTGTCGTGCACGGTCCGCGACACCCGGGGCCAGGAGATCGCCGCGGCCTGCGGACAGTTGGCGGCCGAAGAGAAGTGAGCAGCGGCATCCGGGTCCGCCGGGTGCAACCGAGCTGCATCCGGGCTGCAACCTCCCGGCGCGATCGTTGAACTCGAATCATTACCGATCCGAGTCCAGGAGTCACGCCATGACCAGCACCGCCTCACCCGACACGTCCGATCCAACGGTCGACCGGTTCGCCGACGCCGTGTTCGCAGATCTGCTGGGCGCGCAGAACATCTCTGCGCTCTATCTCGGTGATCGACTCGGCTGGTACCGGACACTTGCGGCCGAGGGGCCGATGACCGCCGACGAGCTCGCCCACCGCACCGGCACCGTCGCCCGGTACGCCCGCGAATGGCTCGAACATCAAAGCGTCGCCGGATACATCACCGCGTCGACCGAATACGAACCCGTCCGGTTCGCGCTGCCCCCGGCGCACGCAGAGGTCCTGGTGAACCAGGACAGCGTGAGTTACATGGCGTCGATGTCACGTTTCTTCGCCGCCACCGGCGCGGCTCTGCCGGCTCTGATCGAGGCGTACCGCCACGGTGGTGGCGTGTCGTGGCAGCAACTCGGCGCCGATGCCCGAGAGGCGCAGGCCTACGCCAATCGGCCGTTGTTCCTCGGCCGGCTGGCGCAGGAGTTCATTCCGAAGGTGCCCGACCTGCACGATCGGTTGCAGTCGACCGGCCGGGTGGCCGACATCGGTTGCGGTGAAGGGTGGTCGGCGATCGCCTTGGCGTTGGGTTACCCGGAGATCACGGTCGACGGCTTCGACGTCGACGCCGCGTCGATCGCTGCGGCCACCCGTAATGCCGCGGCCCACGGCGTGGGGGACCGGGTGCAGTTCCGGATCGCCGACCTCCGGGAATCGGAGCTGTCCGGTCGATACGATGCGGTCTTCGCGTTCGAATGCGTCCACGACCTGTCCGACCCGGTGGCCTTTCTCGCGACGGCGCGACGGATCGCAGCGCAGGCCGCGCCGGTGGTGATCATGGACGAGCGCACCGCGGAAACCTTCTCCGCCGATGCCGGACCCGTCGAACAGCTTCTCTACGGATTCTCGATCCTGTGCTGCCTGCCCGACGGCATGTCCGACCCGGACAGCGCCGCGACCGGGACGGTGATGCGACATTCGACGCTCGAAAGTTACGCTCGCTCAGCCGGATTCGATGGGGCGTCGGTCATCGACATCGAACACGACCTGTTCCGGTTCTACCGGCTCCAGTGACGGCGTCCGGTGATCGAGCAGGCGCCGGATCTCGGTGACCGCGATCCGGCCCGCAGTCGCCAGATCGCGGGCCGCGCCTGCCGCGTATTCGGTGTCGAAGGCCTCCGCGCCGAGCGCACTGCGCAGGGCCGTGGCCGCGTCCCCGAGTCGGGTGGCCTCGCTCCCGTAAGACGGGGTCAGGTCGGGGCCGGACAACGCGCCGATGAGCTGGGCGGCGGCACGGTCGGCGCCCATGGCGCCCATCGTGGACGCCAGGTTGCGCATGGTTGTCAGCAGATGTGACCACGACCCCGTGCCGAGCCAGTGTTCGATGACCTCGGCATACCGCCTCAACGCCGATGCCGGATCGCCGGTACGGGCCTGCAGACTGACCGCAGATACTCTCGCGACTCCGGCCACGTAGCGGCTCTCGACGGAGTCCGCGAGCTCGATCGCCCGGTCGAATGCCATCCCGGCCGTTCTCGGATCATCGTCGAGGACGGCTTCACCGTGGATGTAGTGCAGCCAGCTGGACTGCGTGGGACTGAGTTCGCGGTGGGCCAGGGCCTCGTCGAGGGCGTGCACTCCGGCGACGGCGTCGGCCCGTCGGCCGCCGTACGCGAGGGTCATGATCTGTCCGGCACGTCCGATCAGTTCGTAGTACACGTCGCCGGCTGCGGCACCGATGTCCACCAATTCGCCATAGTGGTCATTCGCCGGGTGAAGGTCACCCTCGAACAGGTCGCAGTCGCCCAGGGCTTCGAGCGCGTGCATGCGGGTGCGGGCGTCGGTGCCCGTGCGCAAGGCGCATTCGGCTCGTGCCCGCGCCGAATCGAGTTGCTCGGCGATCACCAGCCGGTAGGCCGAGGTGGCGTCGACGGCGGCGGCGAGTTCGGGCCGGTCCTGGACCAGCGGAGTGAGCTTTCCGGCCCAGCCGAGCAGCTCGGTGTGCAGACGTGAGACCCCGAACCAATGCAGATCCACCGACAGGGCCACGGCGGCTTCGATGTCGAGAACCCGGGCCCGGCCGTGGGCAACACGCAGTTCGTCGATCAACCCGGTCAGGCGCATATGTGCGCGGCGCTCATCGGCGGTGTGCAGGGTCCGTGCACACTCTGCCGCGACGCCGCCGTAGTGGCGCAGGTGCGCTCGCAGTGTCTCCTCGTTCGGCTGCCCGATCACCGACCGGACCGTCCGCAGCATGCGGTAGTAGGTTCGGCCGGTACGGATCTCGGTGGACAGCAACGATTGCCGGGCCAGCAGATCGATCGTCGCCGGGTCGACCCGGAGGATGGCGGCGGCGTCATCGGCGCGGACCGATCCCGCGAACACAGTCCACTGATCGAGGGCCTCGCGGGCGTCGGTGGGCAGCAGGGCACGAGACCAATCGATGGCAGCCTTGAGGGTGCGGTGCCTGGGTTCGCCGCCGCGACGTGCCAAAGGCGCCGCGTCTGTGGACCCCGTTGTGCCGGAACAGATCTGGTCGGCCAGGTCGGCGACCCCCAGCGTTGCCAGTCTGGCGGCGGCCAATTCGATGGCCAGGGGCAGACCGTCGAGACCTCGGACGATCCGGTCGACGATCGCGGGGTCGGCCTCGTCGAGCGCCCCCGGGCGGGCCGCGGCCGCGCGTATGGAAAAGTACTGTTGTGCGGCGGGATCGACGCCGTCGGTGCCCAATGGCCGCAGTGGCCATCCGTATTCGCCGGGCATCCCCAGTAGCTCACGGCTGGTGGCGATGATGCGCAGCGAACCGCCGCCACCGCCGAGTAATGCTGCGGTCACCGCGCAGACCGCGTCCAGTACATGTTCGCAGTTGTCGAGGAGCACGAGCAGATCGAGGTCGCGGGCCTGACGCAAGGTCTCCAGGGGATCGCCGGCGTCGCTGGTCAATCCGATACCGGTGATCACGGCTTCCGCGACCGCCCCCGGATCTGCGATCGCGGCGAGTTCGACCACGCGCACGCCGGCGCTGCCCAGGCCGCGGTGACGATCGACCACGGCCCGGGCGACCGCCGTCTTTCCCACTCCACCGGGCCCTACGACGGTGACGAGATTCGACCGATCCAGCAGGGCCGCGATCGCATCGAGGTCGCGGGTTCGGCCGACCAGGCCGGCATCGGAACGCGGGTCACGGGGCAGGGGGGCGGCCGTCGGGGTGTCGTATGCGGCCCGCTGCGCGCGGTGCAGCTCCTCCGACGGTTCCAGGCCGGCGTCGGTCAGTGCGCGATGGGCGCGGCGAAAAGTGTTGAGCGCCTCGGCTTGTCGTCGTGCCGCGGAATAGGAACGCACCAGTAACACCCAGGCGGGGTCGTGAAGGGGATGCTCGGTGACGAGTGCGTCGGCCTCGACGATCGCGCTGTCGTGATCGCCCGCTCGCAGCAGTGCATCGGCGAAGTGTTCACGCGCACTGATCCGCATCAATTCGAGTCCGTGCGCGGTCGCGGCGATCTGGGGTGAACCGGCGAGTTCTCCGAATGCCCTGCCGCGCCACAGTGCGAGTGCGCCGCGTAGTTGCTCGGCAGCGGTTGCGGCCGGCAGGTCTGTGGCCACTTCCGTCGCGGTGCGGAACTCGGCGGCATCGAGACGGATCCGGGTCCGGTCCAGCGAGTAGCCGGCGGCGGTGGATGTGATCACCGGACCGAGCGATGCGCGCAACCGGGACAGGTAGCTGCGAAGGGTTCGGTGCGCCGACTCCGGGGGAGCCGAACCCCACAGGGATTCGATCAGTGAATCGGCGTCGACACATAGGCCGAAGTCGGCCGCCAGGACGGCAATGACCGTGCGCTGGCTCGGACTGGTGGGGGTCACATCCACACCGGTGGAGCTCAATACCTGAATCGGCCCCAGGACGCGTATGTCCATGCCGACGAGGATAGGCGCGCCACCCCCGTCGGGTAGATCAAAGTGCTACTTGCGCTTCTTCCACTTTCCGCGGGAGACGATCTCGTCGCGAACGAGGATGAAGATGATCAGCGCGGCGAATCCGATCAGGTAGAAATCCTCGACATGGCCCTCGTGGTTACCGATGATCATGGCGAGCAATGCGACGACCGAAACCCAGGCGGCGATCTTGAACGTCTTGATGCCCTCGCCGTGCCAGCCGAACCGAGCTGAAGGCGCTTCCGCGGGTTCGGGCTTGTACTCGACCTCAGTGCTGGCCACGATTACTCCTGCTGGTTTCGATCCGACTTTTGCTGCGCTGAGCATATCGTGACCGGATGGGGGCCGGCCGCTGTGGTCCCATCAATGCCGGATGTTCGGCGCGGCGCCTCGCTCGACCGGCGGCGTTGCCGGGCCGGTGCCAGAATGATCCGGTGCCGATCGAGAATCACGCCCGCGCCGACTATCCGAGAGATCTGATCGGATACGGCCCCACACCCCCGAACCCGCGCTGGCCCGGCGGAGCGAACGTCGCGGTCCAGTTCGTCCTGAACTACGAAGAGGGGTCGGAGAACAGCGTCCTCGACGGTGATCAGGGGAGCGAGACGTTCCTCTCGGAGATGACCGGAGCCACCGCATTTCCGAACCGGCACATGAGCATGGAGTCGCTGTACGAATACGGGTCGCGGGCCGGTTTGTGGCGGGTGCTGCGGGTGTTCGAACGCCGAGGGCTTCCGTTGACCATCTTCGCGGTCGCACAGGCGATGGCCCGCAACCCCGAGGCCGTGGCGGCCTTCCTCGAACGCGGCGACGAGATCGCCTCACATGGCTTGCGCTGGCTGAACTACCAGCTCACCGAGCCCGACGTCGAACGTGAACACATCGCCGAGGCCATGGAGATCCTGACCGAACTCACCGGTGCCGCGCCGCTGGGCTGGTACACCGGCCGCGACTCCCCGAACACCCGGAGACTGGTGGTCGAACACGGTGGCCTGCTCTACGACTCCGACAGCTACGCCGACGACCTGCCCTACTGGGTGAAGGTTCCGGTGGGCGAATCGCAGGTCGACCATCTCGTGGTGCCCTACACGCTCGACACCAACGACATGAAGTACGCATCGCCGGCCGGGTTCCCGTCGGGGGACCAGTTCTACGCGCATCTGAGGGACGCATTCGACGTCCTCTATGCCGAAGGCGAGGCCGGGGCACCCAAGATGCTCTCGATCGGCCTGCACTGCCGGCTGGCCGGACGTCCCGCGCGCACCGCGGCCCTCGAACGCTTCCTCGATCACGTGCAGTCGCACGAAAAGGTCTGGATCACGCGTCGCATCGACATCGCGCGGCACTGGATCGCGACCCACCCGCCGACCGGGTAGACCAGAGTGCTGACGATCACGTCACCCGATCTCTGTCATCGCCAAGCACAGTGTTGCGCCTGCGGCGAGCAGGTAGCAGCCGGGAAACGCGATGTTGTGGAACACGTGTGCCCGGGCATGGAAGATCATGGCGCCGACGAAGAAGAGGACCAGTCCGGTAGAGGCGGCCAGGACGAACTGTGGTGTGTTCGTGACCAGCCCGATCAGGACACCGAGGGCTCCGGCCGCCTTACAGACTGCCAGCCACGGTAGCCAGGCGGCCGGGACGGACACCTCCGAAGAGTTGGCCAGGACAAAGGGGGCTCGGAACCAGTCGGCGACGGCCACGGCCGCATTCATGGCGACTGTGACGCCGGCAATGGCGAGATAGATTGTGTGCATGGATCTTTCACGTCCTCTGCGATGCTGCGGATCGACTTGCCATAAGGTCGGGTCGGGTACTCCGTCCGATGTCGCCGCCGGGTATCCGGCGGCACCACTTCGACGCCGGTGACGCCCGAAAGGTGACCTTCCGTGGATCCGGACCTGCTGATCACCCAGTTCGAGGTGCACCGCGTCCACCTGCGCGCGGTTGCTCAACGGATCACCGGGAATCTGTACGACGCCGACGACGCGCTGCAGTCGGCGTGGATCAAGGCCCGGTCCACCACACCCGAGACGATCGATCGTCCGGCAGCCTGGTTGACGACCGTCACCTCACGCGAGGCACTCGACATCCTCCGACGCCGGCAACGGCGGGCCGAGGTCGACATCGAACGACTCGAGAACCGGCCGGCCGGCGGGCCGGAGCCGGAGGCGGAGGCGCTCTGGGTCGAGTCCGTCGGACGCGCGCTGCTCGTTGTCTTGGACCGGCTCTCGCCCGCGCAACGGGTGGCTTTCGTGCTGCACGACCTGTTCGCTGTGCCGTTCGAGGACATCGCCCTGGTGTTGCAGCGATCACCGGACGCAGCGAAAAAGCTCGCCAGCCGGGCGCGTTCTCGCGTCCGGCCGGCGCCCGAGGACATCGCTCCGGTGGCCGACACGGCCCTGGTGCAGGCCTATCTCGATGCCTCCCGCAGCGGCGACATCGCCGCACTTCTGACCTTGCTGGCCCCCGATGTGGTGAGAATCGCCGACAGCGCGTTGCTGCCGGCGCATGTGGCAGCGGTGGTCCGGGGCAGTGCTGCCGTCGCTGATCAGACCCGGTACTTCCGCGACCGGGCAGCGGTCGCGGACGTCGCGCTGGTCGACGGGCATCCGGCCGTGATCATCGCGCCCCGGGGGCGACTCGCGGCGGCGATGCTGTTCGCCATCGAGGGCGGTGTGATCCACGAAATCCGAGTTGTCCTGGCCGGCACCCTGGCCACGGCACGGATTTCGCCGGCCCCTTCGCCGGGTACGTGAGGTGACAGTTGCATCGATCGAGGACACTGGAGGGGTGACCACACGCGTTCTCATCCTCGGCAGCACCGGATCGATCGGCACCCAGGCGCTGGAGGTGATAGCCGCCAACCCGGACCGCTTCACGGTGGTCGGCCTCGGCGCCGGTGGGGGAAACGTGGATCTGCTCGCCGAACAGATCGTCGAACTCGGCCTGCCCGGTACTTCCGTGGCCGTGGCCGACCCGAACAAGGCCGACAAGGTCGCCGCGCTGGCGGGTGTGGATGGTATCCGCAGCGGGCCGGACGCCATGTGTGAGGTGATCGAGAACGTCGAGGCCGATGTCGTTCTCAACGCGGTGGTCGGTTCGCTCGGTCTGCGCCCGACACTGGCCGCGCTGGCCTCCGGTGCGCGGCTGGCTCTGGCCAACAAGGAATCACTGGTCGCCGGCGGCGCGCTGGTGCTGGCCGCGGCGGCGCCGGGTCAGATCGTCGCAGTCGATTCCGAGCACTCGGCGATCGCGCAATGTCTGCGCGGCGGCACCGCCGACGAGGTCGACCGGCTGGTGCTCACCGCCTCCGGCGGACCGTTCTACGGCTGGGACGCAACACAACTGGCCGATGTCACGCCGGAGCAGGCGGGCAAGCACCCGACCTGGTCCATGGGCCCGATGATCACACTCAATTCGGCGACGCTGGTGAACAAGGCACTCGAGGTGATCGAGGCGCACCTGTTGTTCGGTGTTCCGTACGACCGCATCGATGTCACGGTCCATCGGCAGTCGATCGTGCATTCGATGGTCACCTTCATCGACGGGGCGACCATCGCCAAGGCGTCGCCGCCCTCGATGAAACTGCCGATCGCGCTGGCGCTGGGCTGGCCGGACCGGATCGCCGGTGCGTCCGCGCCCTGTGACTTCAGCCAGGCGAGCACCTGGACTTTTGCGCCCGTCGACAACGCCGTGTTCCCGGCGATCGACCTGGCCCGGGAGGCCGGGACCCGGGGTGGGTGCCTGACCGCGGTGTTCAACGCCGCCAACGAGGCCGCTGCCGATGGCTTCTTCGCCGGTGAGATCACGTTCCCGCGGATCGTCGGGATCGTGGGTGAGGTGCTCGGCGAGGCGGATCAGTGGTCCGCCGACCCAGGTACGGTGGATGACGTTCTTGCGGCCGATGCCTGGGCACGGAAACGCGCTACCGCGCTCGTTGCCGGCGCGCGCCGCTAAATGATCCAGAAGGGTAAGTACGACCGATGATGTTCGTCTTGGGCGTGGTGCTCTTTGCGTTCGGCCTACTGGCCTCGATCGCCTGGCACGAATGTGGCCACATGTGGGCCGCGCAGCGCACGGGGATGAAGGTGCGCCGCTACTTCGTGGGCTTCGGACCGACGATGTGGTCGACCCGCAAGGGCGAGACCGAGTACGGCGTCAAGGCGGTGCCGCTGGGCGGATTCTGCGATATCGCCGGTATGACCACTCACGACGAGGTCGCCCCGGAAGACGAGTCCCGGGCGATGTACAAGCAGAAGCCGTGGAAGCGGCTCGTCGTACTCGTCGCCGGTCCGGCGATGAACCTGATCCTCGGCTTCGTGCTCATCGTCATCATGGCGATCGCCTGGGGTCTGCCGAGCCTCAACGAGACGTTGCCGGCGAAGGTCGGCTCGCTGTCGTGTGTCGGGACGACCATCGAGAACAACGAACTGGCTCCCTGCACGGGCGCGGGTCCGGCGGAGCAGGCCGGTCTTCAGGTCGGTGACACCGTGGTGGCCGCGAACGGCGAGAAGATCAGCAGCACCACCGAGCTGAGCGAGGTCCTGCGCGCCGGTACGGATCCGGTGACCCTGACCGTCGAGCGCGATGGCTCCGAGCGTGAGGTCGTCGTCACGCCACAACCGGTGACCGCGACCGTGACCGATGAACAAGGCGTGCAGACGACCAAGGAAATCGGGATGGTCGGGATCGGCTACGACAGTGGCTGGAAATATCCGTCGGCGCTCGGCGCCGTACCGGCTGCGGCCGGCTTCACCGGCGACCTGATGGTGCGGACCTGGGAATCGTTGATCTCGCTGCCCTCGAAGATCAGCGACCTCTGGACGTCGGTCACCGGCGGCGAACGCGCTGCCGACACCCCGGTCAGCGTTGTCGGTGCCTCCGTCATCGGCGGCGACGCGGCCGATCACGGCGTGTGGTGGTTCTTCATCTTCCTGTTGGCCAGCATCAACTTCTTCCTGGCACTGTTCAATTTGGTCCCGCTACTACCCTTGGATGGTGGGCACATGGCGATCGTGGGCTACGAGAAGGTGCGCAACGCGTTGCGCAGCGCCCGTGGCCTGGCCGCCGGACCGCCCGTCGATTACATGAAACTGATGCCGATCACGTATGTCGTGCTGGTGATCATGGGTGGATACATGGCCCTGACACTGACCGCCGACATCGTGAACCCCATCAAGGCGTTCTAGTCGCAGCCGTCCCCGCTTCACAGTTCAGCCCCCATACAGATCAGGAAGTGACAAAACGATGAGTGCAGACGGAATCGCTATCGGTTTGGGCATGCCGTCCGCGCCGCCGCCGGTACTCGCGCCCCGCCGCAAGACCCGCCAACTCCAGGTCGGCTCGGTCCCGGTGGGCAGCGACCACCCGGTGTCGGTCCAGTCGATGACCACCACCAAGACCCACGACATCAATGCGACGCTGCAGCAGATCGCGGAGCTGACCGCCTCGGGCTGTGACATCGTCCGCGTGGCCTGTCCCCGTCCCGAGGACGCCGAAGCGTTGCCGGCGATCGCCAAGAAGTCGCAGATCCCGGTCATCGCCGACATCCACTTCCAGCCGAAGTACATCTTCGCGGCCATCGACGCCGGTTGCGCGGCGGTGCGGGTCAACCCCGGCAACATCAAGGAGTTCGACGGCCGGGTCAAAGAGGTCGCCAAGGCGGCCGGTGCGGCCGGGATCCCCATCCGGATCGGCGTCAACGCCGGGTCACTCGATCCGCGACTGCTCAAGAAGTACGGGAAGGCGACACCGGAGGCTCTGGTCGAGTCGGCGCTCTGGGAGGCGAGCCTGTTCGAGGAACACGGTTTCGGCGACATCAAGATCTCGGTCAAGCACAACGACCCGGTGATCATGGTCGAGGCGTACCGGCAGCTCGCGGCCGCGTGCGACTACCCGCTGCACCTGGGTGTCACCGAGGCCGGACCGGCGTTCCAGGGCACGATCAAATCGGCCGTGGCGTTCGGTGCGCTGCTGGCCGAGGGCATCGGCGACACCATCCGCGTCTCCCTGTCGGCCCCGCCGATCGAGGAGATCAAGGTCGGAAACCAGATCCTGCAGTCCCTGAACCTGCGCCCGCGCAAACTCGAGATCGTCTCGTGCCCGTCGTGTGGTCGTGCGCAGGTCGACGTCTACAAACTGGCCGAAGAGGTCAGCGCCGGACTCGAGGGCATGGAGATCCCGTTGCGCGTGGCCGTGATGGGTTGCGTGGTCAACGGACCGGGGGAGGCCCGCGAGGCCGATCTCGGTGTCGCCTCCGGTAACGGCCGCGGTCAGATCTTCGTCAAGGGTGAGGTCATCAAGACCGTCCCCGAGGCGCAGATCGTGGAGACCCTCATCGAAGAGGCGATGCGGATCGCCGAAGCCGCCGGCGAATCCGAATCAGGTGCACCGATTGTCACGGTGAGCTGACCGGGCACGCACCGGGCTGGCAGAATGACGTGAGTACGCGTAATCGTCTGTTGCGACCCTGGGAGCTGCGGTGCTGAAGCTGTTGGGTGACCGTCCGCTCGGTGAGCGGGATTTTTACGCGGTGACCCATGCCCTGGCCCAGGACCCGGTGGCTTCCTGCATGGTGGCGGCCCGGGTCGAAGACCACGGTATCCACCCGCGATCCCTCGGCGGCGAATTGTGGAGCAACGATCAGCCGATGTCGTCGCTGTGTTTCTCCGGTGCCAACCTGGTGCCGTTGTTCGGGACCGCCGACGATGTCCAGGTCTTCGCCGAACGGGCGGTCCGCAACCCGCGGGCGTGTTCCTCGATCGTCGGTCCGGCCGATCTGGTGATGCCACTGTGGGAGTACACCAGCGAATACTGGGGTCCGGCCCGGGAAATCCGTTCCAGTCAGCCACTTTTGGCGATGGCGAGTGAACCGGCGATCGCCGGTGACCCGCAGGTGCGTCGCGTCCGTCTCGACGAGATCGATGCCTATCTGCCCGCCGCGGTGGAGATGTTCATCGGGGAGGTCGGTGTCGACCCCTGCGCCGGCGACGGCGGGCGTTCGTACCGGCGGCGGATCGCCGGATTGATCAATGCCGGCCGGGCGTATGCACGGTTCGAGAACGGCGAAGTGGTGTTCAAGGCCGAGGTCGGCGCGCTATCTCGCAGTGTCGGCCAGATCCAGGGCGTCTGGGTGTCTCCGGACAAGCGGGGACTGGGCCTTGGCACGGCAGGCACGGCCGCGGTGGTCGAGGCGATCGTCTGTGGGGGAAGAACCGCCAGCCTGTATGTCAATTCGTTCAATATCGCCGCGCGCGAGGCCTATCGGCGGGTCGGGATGCACGAGGTCGGCACTTTCGCGACGGTTTTGGTCGACTGACCACGGATTTTCCTGCGTGGCAACCGGGTTCGGGTGCGCCACGCAAATAGCATGACCGGTGATGATAGGTTTCGCGCGCCGTTGGCCGGTCCAGATGTTTGTGGTTGTTGTCACCACCGTCGCCTTGTCGGGTACTGCCCTGGCCTGTGCCGCCGACGACAACGGGCCAGGTGCGGCCGCACAGCGCTTCCTGAACGCCTTTGCCGACAACGATCCCGAGCGGGCGGGGCAGTCGACCGACCGTCCCGATCCGGCGGCAAACGCGGTGAGCGCCACCTGGGACGGGCTGCGTGCGAGTGACATGTCGGCCGACGCCGGGCAGGTCAAGATCACCGGCGACACCGCAACTGTCCATGCCGATTACACCTGGGAACTTCCCGGCGAACAGAGCTGGGAGTACTCGGCGACCCTGCAGATGTCCCGGACGGACGCCGGCTGGGTCGTGCGCTGGGTTCCCACGGCCATCCACCCACAGCTCGGCGGCACCCAGACGATGTCGCTGCGGACCCTCACACCTGACCGGGCCCCGGTGCGCGAGAGCGACGGGACCAATGTGCTGGTCCCCGGAACGGTGCACATCATCCAGTTCGACGCAGCCGTGGCCGCCGAGTCGAATGCGGTGGCATCCACGGCAAGCGTGCTCGCCGACGCGTTGGGCAGATTCGAACCGGGCATGTCCGCGCAGGTCATCGCTGAGCAGGCGACCGGACGTGATGGCCCGTATTCGGTGATCACGCTGACCGAGCGCGACTTCGACCTGGTGCGCGACCGGCTGGCCGGGTTGCCCGGGGTCGACGCGATCGAACAGGCCGATCTGGTGGCACCCAACCCCGACTTCGCGCCGGCGTTGCTGGCACAGGTGAAGAAAGAGGTCTCGAAGGATCTTGACGGAGACGCCGGCTGGCAGGTCGTCTCCGTGAATCCCAATGGGGCAGACGCCGGTGTCCTGGCCCGGACACCTCCGGACCCGGCGCCGTCGGTCGAGATCAGCCTGTCGCGCCAGGTGCAGGAGGCGGCGCAACGAGCGGTCAACACCCGCAACGACTTCCAGGTGGCCATGGTCGTCATCCAGCCTTCCACCGGACGCATCCTGGCGGTCGCCCAGAACGAGCTCGCCGACAAGGACGGGCAGATCGCGACGATCGGCCTCTACCCGCCGGGGTCGACATTCAAGGTGGTCACGTCGGTCGCGGCGATGGAGACCGGTCTGGCGACACCGTCGACCATGGTCGGTTGCCCGGGCGAGATCACCATCGGCGAACGAAGCGTGCCCAACTACAACGGCTTCGCACTCGGGGTGGTGCCGATGCAGACTGCTTTCGCCCGGTCCTGCAACACCACATTTGCCGAACTCGCCAGTCAGATGGGTCCGTCCGACCTGACCCGGGCCGCCGCATCGATGGGCATCGGACCGGAGTATTCGGTGGTCGGACTACCGCTCGATTCGGGGTCGGTGCCCATCGCGCCGGACCTCGTGCAGCGGACCGAGGACGGTTTCGGTCAGGGCAAGGTGCTCACCAGTCCGTTCGGTCTGGCGATGATGGCAGCGACCGTGGCCCATGGTTCGACACCGGTTCCGCAGCTCATCCTGGGCCGGGACACCACCATCGCCGGTCCCCATCCGACGGCCGATGCCGACGCGATCAATGGGATCCGTCCGATGATGCGCGAGGTGATCGCGTCCGGGACAGCGCTGCGGATGGCGGATCTCGGGGTGGTCTACGGCAAGACCGGTGAGGCGGAGGTCGCCGGCGGATCGCATGCCTGGTTCGCCGGATATCGCGGTGACCTGGCGTTTGCGACGCTGGTCGTGCTCGGTGGCAGTTCCGACAACGCCGTGGCCGTAACCCACGAAATGCTCGCGGTTCTACCTGAGTGACCGCCACGTACTGGCTTTCTAAAAGACGCCCTGCCTATAATCTCCGAGATCGCCGCCATTTGCGGATTCCGCTGTCAGTGGAACCGTGGACGGATCACCGGCGTCAGATCATGACTCGGGTCGGCGGGGCACTAGAGGGGAGTGTCTCGCCGGCCCGGGTGACGTGTCGAGGTGTGTGACCTGTCCGGCAGAACCACCAGCTGACCGGTTTCGGGATGTTTCCACGTCAGTACCGGGTGGTCGTAGATCGTCGACAGGAGTTCGGCGGTCATCACCGACGCGGTGGGACCGGCCGCCACCAGCTTTCCGGCCTTCATCAGCAGCACCCGATCGGCATAGGCCGCGGCGAGCGACAGATCATGGACGACCATGAGAATCGCTGCACCGGCGGACCGGCGTTTCGAGAGCAGACCCAGCACACGTTCCTGGTGGTGGATGTCCAACGCGGCGGTCGGTTCGTCCAGCATCAGGATGTTCGAGTGCTGGGCCAGTGCGCGGGCAAGGGCGACCCGGGCCTGTTGCCCGCCGGACAGCTGGCTGAAGGGCCGGTCCCGGATCTCGAGCAGGTCGCACTCGGTCATCGATTCGTTGATGATCGCCGCGGACTCGGCGGCCTCCGGCGTCCGACTCCATGGGAATCGGCCCATCTCGACCACCTCATGGACGAGGAAAGGGATATCGGTGCGTCCCGACTGGGTGACCAGCGCCCGCAGGCGGGCCAGTTCAAGCGCGCCGATCTTGCTCAGGTCGGTGCCGTCGAGGGTCACGGTTCCCGCCGACAACGGTCGCAGACCGGTGAGCCCGGACAGCAGCGTCGATTTGCCGCACCCGTTGGGTCCGACCAGCGCGATGATCTCGCCGTGGTGCAACTCGAGGTCGATGCCTTCGACGATGCGTCGGCCATTGATCGTCACCCCGACACCGGATGCGCTGAGCGCGGGCACAGTCACCAGCCGACCCCCGCATGCCGGCTGCGCCGGAGCAACAGGAAGAACACCGGTCCGCCCACCAGCGAGGTGAGGACACCGAGGGGTAGGTCGGCGCCCTCGATCAGGGTCCGAGATCCCAGATCGGCCGCACAGACCACGATCGCGCCGCCGATGACACTGGTGGGCAGCAGGATGAGGTGGCGTGGACCGACGAGCAGCCGCATCACGTGCGGCACCACCAGTCCCACGAACAGCACGATGCCGGTGAACGCGACCGCCGCCGCGGTCAACAGCGCAACCAGGAAGATCGCCAGGCGCCGCACCGGTTCGACCCGGACACCCAGCGCCGCGGCCTGGATTTCACCGAGTGAGAGCAGGTCGAGCCGTCGGACCAGCAGCATGCTCAGGGAGATGCCGATGATCGCGATCGGCAGGACGACCCAGACCGGCTTCCAGCCGACGCCCTGCAACGAACCCAATTGCCAGAAGACGATCTGTTCGCGGTCGTTGGTGTCGGCGACGAAGGTCAGGAAGGCGATGATGCCCGCGGCGAAGGCGTTGACCGCGATGCCGATGAGGATCAGCATCACCGGCGAGGTGGCGCCATCACGCAGCGACAGCGTGTAGACCAGCGCCACGGTGATCAGCGCCGTGACGAATGCGGCCCCGGCCAGCCCCCAGACGCTCGCCCAGACACCTCCGGACACGATGACGATGCAGGCCCCGACGGCCGCGCCCGCGGACACCCCGATGACACCGGGTTCGGCCAGTGGGTTCGCCAGGACGCCCTGCAGCAGGCAGCCGCCGCACGCCAGTGTCGCGCCGACGAGCAGACCCATCACGATCCGCGGGAAGCGCACCGCCCACAGGGTTTCTTCACCGTTGGGTGAGCTGGGCATCGGGCCGATGTCGAGCCCGAGGTGGTGCATGACCGAGCCGAAGACCTCCGCGGGTGGGATCCGGACCTGGCCGACGGATGCCGACCAGCCGATCAGGACGACCAGCAGCACCAGCATCGCGACGATGATTGCCGTGTTGCGGGCAGTGGGAATCGCCCGCCCGCCGGAGGGCGCGGCGACGCGGTCCTTGATGGATGTCACAGGTAGATCGCCTCGGCAAGCGCGGCGATGACCCGGCCGGTGTTGGGGCCGAAAGTGAGGACTTCGGCTTCATCCATCTGGACCACGCGGTTGTTGCGGCCGGCGTCGGTCTGGGACAGTCCCGGCAACGTGACGACCTCGTCGATGCCACCGACCGAATCAGCTCCCTGGGTCATCACGAGGATGACGTCCGGGTCGGCGTTGATCATCGCTTCGGTGGTGACGGTGGTGAATGCCGACTTCAGGCCCGCGGCGGTGCCGGCATCGACACCACCGAGCGCGGAGATCAGGTCATCGGCACCGGAGCCGGGGCCGGCGAGTAGTTGCAGCCGCGGTCCGCGGAGATACACGAAGGCCATCGTCGCGCCGCGGGCGTCGTCGGGGACCTGTTCCTGTGCGGCCTTGATCTGATCCGCGGTGCGGGTGGCGAGTTGGTCACCCTCTTTGGGAACCCCGAGCGCAGCGGCGACATCCCGGATCATCGGTCCGGTGGTGGCGATGGTCCGCTCGCTGGTCAGGACCACGACGGTCTGGCCCGCCGCGATCAACTGGTCGATCGTTCCCGGCGGTGTTGTCGACTCGTCGATGAGTACCACGGTCGGATTCTGCTGGAGAACGGCTTCGATGTTGACCGAATGGCCGGTGTCGGTGATCACCGGCAGGTTCTCGGCTTCGGGGATTCCGGCGGCGCGGGACTTGGCAACGACATTGGGGCCCAGGCCCAGCGAGTAGACGATGTTGGCGATCGTTCCGCCGCGATCGATCGGGATGATCCGGCTGACGTCGGTGACGGTGACGTCGCCGTGGCCGAGGGAGGGGACTGTCACGGGGAGGACCGGTGTCGGGTCGACGGCCACCGGTTCGACGACGGGTCCATCGATGACCGCTGTCTGTGTGCCCGAACGCAGGTACTCGTCGGGTGCCGCCGAAGTCACGGCCGAGTCGGTGATCGGGGCCGTCGAACAGCCCGCCAATCCACATGTCAGGGCGACCAGCAGTGCGGTGACGGCTGTGCGACCGCGCAGTCCGGGCCTCCGGTTGTGTGTCATTCGCCACTCCATCTCGCAGGTATGTAAGCATAACCTTACTTATGGTTTGGTGGCCTCGGGCAGCGCGGTCGCCTTCGCGGGCTAGGCTGGAGCGCATGCCAGTTCGTGCCGCCCTCGCCCCCGGGAAGATCTCACCCACACTGCCGGTTCCCAGCAACATCGCTCGGCCGGAGTATGTATGGAAATCCACCGCCAAAGAAGGCGATGAGCCCTGGGTGCAGACCCCGGAGACCATCGAGAAGATGCGCCTGGCGTCCAAGATCGCGGCCAATGCGCTCGCCGAGGCAGGCAAGGCCGTCGCGCCGGGTGTGACCACCGATGCACTCGACCGCATCGCGCACGAGTACATGATCGACCACGGGGCGTACCCGTCCACGCTGGGCTACAAAGGCTTTCCGAAGTCGTGCTGCACCTCGCTGAACGAGGTGATCTGCCACGGGATCCCGGATTCGACGGTGATCGAGGACGGGGACATCGTCAACATCGACGTGACCGCCTACATCGACGGGGTACACGGAGACACCAACGCGACGTTCCTGGCCGGGGATGTGGCGCAGGAAGTGGTCGACCTGGTCGACCGCACGCGCGAGGCCACCGCCCGAGCGATCAAGGCGGTGCGTCCGGGCCGTGAACTGAACGTGATCGGCCGGGTCATCGAATCCTATGCAAATCGGTTCGGCTACAACGTGGTCCGCGACTTCACCGGTCATGGCATCGGTGAGACATTCCACAATGGCCTGGTGATCCTGCACTATGACCAGCCGAACATCGACACCGTGATCGAACCGGGCATGGTGTTCACCATTGAGCCGATGATCAATCTGGGCGGGCTCGAATACACCATCTGGGACGACGGCTGGACCGTGGTGACCGCTGACAAGAAGTGGACCGCTCAGTTCGAGCACACCCTGGTTGTCACGGACTCCGGCGCCGAGATCTTGACCCTGCCGGACGCCTGATCGGTGCCGGCCCCGCAGCCGATCCGGGGCGCATTGCTGGTCGCCGGAACGAGTTCCGACGCCGGTAAGAGTCTGCTCGTCGCCGGTTTGTGCCGGGCGCTGCATCGACGTGGCGTCTTGGTCGCGCCGTTCAAGGCGCAGAACATGTCGAACAACTCGGCGGTCACCCTCGACGGCGGTGAGATCGGCCGGGCACAGGCGATGCAGGCCGCCGCCTGCGGTTTGGCGCCATCGGTGCGATTCAATCCGATCCTCCTCAAACCCGGCAGCGACCATCAGTCGCAGGTGGTGGTCCGCGGGCGCGTGGACGGAACCGTCGGCGCGACTGACTATCACACCCGTCGGGCGGCGTTGGCGCAGATCGTCGCGGATGAATTGGCTTCTCTGCGTAATGATTTCGACGTGGTGATCTGTGAGGGCGCGGGTTCTCCCGCCGAGATCAACCTGCGGCGCTCCGACCTCGCGAACATGGGGCTGGCCCAGGCGGCGGACCTGCCGGTGCTGGTGGTCGGAGACATCGACCGCGGGGGAGTGCTGGCCCACCTCTTCGGCACACTCGCGTGCCTGAGCCCGTCCGATCAATCCAGGATCGCCGGCTTCGTGATCAACAAGTTCCGCGGATCTGTATCCCTGCTCGAGCCGGGACTGGTGCAGCTCGAACAACTCACCGGTCGGCCGACATTGGGTGTGGTGCCTTTTGCCGAGGGCCTGTGGCTCGACGCAGAGGATTCCCTGGCGTCGGTGGTCGGTCATCCGGTTGGCCGGGCCGCCCCTGCGCTGGGCACCGATCGGCTGTCGGTGGCCGCGATCAGATTGCCGCGGATCTCGAACTCGACCGACGTCGAGGCGCTGGCGTGCGAGCCGGGTGTCGATGTCCGGTGGGTCGACGATGCGGCAGCGGTGGCGGCGGCAGATCTTGTAGTGCTCCCGGGCAGCAAGGCCACGGTTTCCGACCTCGCCTGGTTGCGGTCCCGCGGACTCGACACGGCGCTGATCGAACGGGTCGGCGGGGGAAAGCCCGTGCTCGGCATCTGTGGCGGATATCAGATGCTCGGACAGGAAATCGTCGACGACATCGAGGGCGGCGTGGGATCGGTGCCGGGCCTGGGCCTTTTGAATCTGCGGGTGCGGTTCGAGACCGACAAGATCCTTCGCCAGGTCAGCGGTTCCGCGTTCGGAAAGCCGGTGCAGGGTTATGAGATCCATCACGGTCGGGTCGTGAGCTGCGGCGATTCCGTGCTGCTCACCGATGACGATTTCGGTCCTGAGGGCAGCATCGCGGGAGTCGTCGTCGGCACGCACTGGCACGGATTGCTCGCGTGCGACGAGTTCCGCCGGGAGTACCTGCGGCGGGTGGCCAAGCAGGCCGGGCTGAACGGTTTTGTGACCGGCCGGACCTCGTTCGACGGCGCTCGTATGGCGCAACTGGATCTGATCGCCGATCTGGTCGAGACACACCTCGACGTCGATCGCGTGATCGACATCATCGCCAACGGGGCGCCCTCCGGGTTGCCGGTGATCAAGACCGCGTTGACCTGAGCGGCATCGGCCCGACGCATCGAGGATCCGCCGCCGAGTTCACCCGCGGTGAGGGCCACGGCACGTAGGCTGACGCAGGTGAGCATCGAACACCGCAGCATCACTGTGGGCGACCTGGAATTCAACGTCCGGATCGGTGGCCCGGACAACGGGCCGTCCGTACTCCTCTTGCACGGATTCCCGACCACCGGAGCCTGTTTCGACCTCGTTGTCGGTCGGCTGCACGACTCCGGCCTCCGGACGATCGTTCCCGACCAGCGTGGTTACAGCGCCGGCGCCAGGCCTGAGGGCGCCGAGAACTACCAGTTGGCGCATCTGGTTGCCGACGCGGTCGGCATCCTCGACGCACTCGGCGTCGGCTACACGATGGTGGTCGGCCACGATCTCGGCTCGCTGGTCGCGTGGCATCTGGCGTCGAAACATCCGGAGCGGGTGACCGGACTGGTTGCGATCAGCGTCGGCCATCCGTCGGCCATCGCGGCCTCATTGGCCTCGACGGACCAACGGGAACGGTCGGCGTACATCCTCGACTTCGTGAAGACCGGAGCCGAGGACGGGATGCTTGCCGACAACGCCAAGATCCTCCGGGATCTCGTGCCGGACGACAGCGTTCTGCCGCTGACCGAGCGACCGGCACTGACCGCGGCGTTGAACTGGTACCGCGCCAACTTCACCGGCGACATCGGCGGCAACCTCGCGTGTGGCCCGATCGAGGCGCCGACCACAGTGCTGTGGGGCGACGGCGACGCTGCCCTGGGACGTGAGCAGGCCGAGGCCAGTGGCCGGTTCGTGTACTCCGACTTCCGCTTCTCCGCGCTCGAGGGCATGGACCACTGGATCCCGCAGAACGCCCCTGCCGCCGTGGCCAGCGAGGTCGCACTGCGTTCATCGCTCTGGTGAGCATTCAGTAGCTCGGCGGCGGTTCGTTCCTTCCTCGCTCTTCGCGGCGTTCCCGGTTGAGTTGGTCTGCCAGTTCGCGCTGCCGGCGGTTGGCGAGTCGTTCCTGTTGCCGGCGTGCATGTTTGGCAGCAGTGCGCGGCTGAGATCTTGGCGGTGATGATGGCGGCGATGTTTTTGGTGAGCCGCGTTGGTTGTCGAAGACGATCAACCTCAGCGTCGGGAACAGGTCATCGCCGGTCCATCCCGGGCCGTGATAGTGCCGGCGTTCGGGTGTGGTGAAGACAAGCCGCGTCCGTCCGGTCTGAGGGTCGGGGTACTGATCATCAAGCCAGTCCGAGTAGGTCTTGAGCAGATGATGAAAACGGCAGAGGGTCTTCATCTCTGACGGATGGGTACAGCCACCGGCCTCAGGATCGTTGTGGTTGTACTCGCAGGTGTGGTCCAGGTCGGCACCCCAGGCCTTGTGTTCACAGCCGGGCCACATGCAGTACACATCCCGGATCCGGAGATAACTGTCGAGGACGACCGACGGCCGGTACTGATCGCCGGGCTGGGTCGCCGGCAGCGGAATCACCTGAGGGAACGGGGCTGTGACTATGCCGCCCGCGGCTGGTGGGTTCTGCGGTCGGCGCATGTTCACGTTCGGACGCTTCGGTTTTGGCGTCTCCTGCTCGGGCTCTGATTCCGGCTGCTCGGCTGCTGGTTGCGCCGGGTCGGTCTCCGGCCGCGGCTGTCCGGGTTCTGGCTGAGGCTCGGGCGGTGCGGATTCCTGTTGTGCAGATGCAGGAGCAGGTTCTGGCTGCTCCGGCTGGGTGGGGGCAGTCTTGTTGCCCATCGGCCGCTGCACCGTTTCCGGGCGAGCCGCGATGTCTCGAACGTGATCGCCGGAAATCACGCCGTGTCCGTCGATGAAGCCTGGATTGTCGGCGCGACCATCGACGGTGGCCTGATCAGCGATCACATGCAGCACGATCTTCACATCCACACCCGAAACCACCTGTCCGGCAGGAACGGTGATGATCTCAGCGGTGCACGGATGCTTCGGATCATTCGGGCATTCACACATGAACTCGCGGCCCATCACCGTGGCGAACAAGGCATCCGCGAGCCGGTCAGCCTTTTTCCGCGGATCAGCCTTACAGGTGGCCATCGCCAGTTTTTCCAACCTGGCCATGATCAACGTCAATTCCTCAGCGGTGGAATGCGCATCCAGTACTGCCATGCCGTGGTCGGTGTTGTTGGCCCACACCCCACGATTGTTTTTCGCATCCTCCCGGTTCTTCCGGACCAGATCCGGATCCCGGCGGAAGATGATCGCATCGACCATGTCTCGCATCCGACCCTTCGACCACGCCCCCGGACGGTTCAACCGTTCAGCGATCGCCGCATCGATATCGGCCATATGGGCTGAGCCTTCGATCAACTCAGTCCGCGCGATGATGTCCGGAATATGATGCGCGGCGATGCGCCCGGCTTTCAACA
Organism: Williamsia sp. z34; assembly: GCF_059553395.1. NCBI lineage: Bacteria > Bacillati > Actinomycetota > Actinomycetes > Mycobacteriales > Nocardiaceae > Williamsia > Williamsia sp. z34. The sequence continues at coordinate 191,158 of NZ_JCANWW010000002.1, forward strand.
ATTCATTGACCGCAGGCAAGCGATCGCGCAACGCCACCCCACGGTTGATCTGCAACTCCGCAGTCCGCTGCGTCAGGCCCTGTGCGGCAGACAATCTCGCCGCACACTGCGCGAACGGATCAAGCGCCCGCATCTCCGCCTCAGACCCGGCAGTGGGCTCAACGAGATGTCGGTGCAGCATCGCCGCAGCGGCGTACCGTTCCCACTCCATCCGCGACTGCTGGGCCATCGCGAGTTCGGTGTTACGCAACAATTCATTGACACCCAGCGACTCGACAGGACCGATTTCATCGTCCCCACCTGCATCTTCGAACTCCCCCTCGAACATACATTTGAGTCTAGGTCAGGGGTACGACAGACAATTTGAAGTCTCGGGACATCGGTGACAGTTCTGTCTCAGGACATCGGTAACACTTCTGCTGGTGTTGGTGGTGACACCGGCCCGCTGGCATTTGCTCGCCTCGAGCCAGGAAGAAGCGCACGGCTGCGTGGCTGCGGTATGTCTATCCATCGCCGAATGCATGCCGGCAACTCGGCGCCACCGAATACGAAACCGGCGGAACCCACCTCAAAACACTGGGCAGCAAAGCACATTCACGCCGCCGGAGTCGCCAGCAAAGCCGCTGGCCGATGCGCCTTCGGGCATGTCATCGTTACCGCCGACGACACCATCATCGTTGCCGACCTCGTCGGCGAAATCCTCATCGAGCACACCCGACCCGCCCCTGGTGTGAAATACGTGGGGCATGTGTCATGGCGCGTTTCACCGGCTCATGCCGGCCTGACTAGATCTCCAGGCCGAGCAATGCGTTCTCGAGGACTTCGGGCATGGCCGGGTGGATCCAGTACTGGCCGCGGGCCAAGGTGTGGGCGTCGGTACCGAAAGACATCGCCTGGATCAGCGGCTGGATGACGGTCGGTGCCTGCGGTCCGATGATGTGGCCACCCAGGATCCGGCCGGTGCCCTTTTCCGCGATCACCTTGCACAGGCCGGTGGTGTCTTCCATCGCCCAGCCGTAGGCGACGTCGCCGTAGGCCTGGACCTTGACGGTGATGGCAAGACCGGCGGCGACGGCTTCGTTCTCGGTCATCCCCACCGACGCGATCTGAGGGTGCGTGAAGACCGCACCGGGCACGAATCGATTGTCGAAGGAATCGAGATCGGTTCCGTCCCAGTCGCGCAACAGATTGGCCTGCACGACCCGGCCTTCGTGGTTCGCGACGTGCTTGAGCTGATACGGCGAGCTCACGTCCCCAAGGGTCCACACGTTCCGAGCGGCAGTGCGGCCGTAGGCATCTCGTCTGATACGGCCGTCGGCGCCGACTTTGATGCCGACGGTGTCGAGTCCGAGTTTGTCCGAGTTCGGTGTCCGGCCGACGGCGACAAGCAATGCATCGGCGTCCAGGACGGACCCGTCACCGAGTTCCATCCGGAGGCCCCGCTCCGTGGGCACCAGGGTGGTCAGCTTGGCGTTGAGGTGCACATCCCAGGCCTCGGTGGCGATCTCGGTGAATCGCGCCGAGATGTCGTGGTCCTGGGCCCGTAGCAGCGCACCGCTACGCGCGATGATCGACACCTTCGAACCCAATGCCCCGAAGACGTGGGCGAACTCGGCCGCGATGTAGCCACTGCCCACGATGATGAGATGTTCGGGCACCTGCGGCAGCCGCATGATGTCGTCGTTGGTGTGTACTTTCACGCCGCTCTCCGCGATGACATCAGGTATCACCGGCCGCGAACCCGACGCGATGACAACCTTGGTCGCCAGGACGAGATTGCCTGCGGCAGTGCGCAACCGATACCGGCCATCGTCGTCGACCCCGTCGAACTCGACATGACTGGAGTAGACCGTGATGTTGTCGCAGTCCTCGACGCGGTAACGCTTGCCGCCCGCGGAGATCGGGTCGATGCGCCCGAAGACACGGTTCACGATGCCCGGCCAGTCGACCTTGTCGACCGAGCCGGTGACGCCCACCCGGGCACCTTCCCGGATGGTCTCGGCGACCTCGGCGGCGTAGACGAACATCTTGGTGGGGATGCACCCCACGTTCAGGCAGGTGCCGCCGTAGATGCTCTCTTCGAAGATCGCGATCTGCTGGTCGTCGAACCGTTGGTCGGGGATGGAATTACCGGTACCCGATCCGATGATCGCCAGATCAACCACAGTCGGTTCAGGCATTCTGTCCACCTCGTATTCGTTGTTGATTGCTGTGCAACCAACTATCCATTTCGGCGTACGCGAGTTCGCGCACACCCGTTTTCGACAAGAAGACGTCGTGCCGCGCGCCGGGCACCGGGACCACACAGATGCGGTCACCGAGGCAACCCGCCCAACGGGTGATCTGCCGGGTGTCGAGGACCCCGTCGGCCGAATCGATGTCCGGGACCACACCGTCTGGTCCTCGGCCTGCCAGTGTGGTCGCGTCGGAGCGCAGCACCAGTGATGGGACGGCGACGTCGAGGCCCTGATGAAGGCGCGCCTGGCCGTGGCGGACCGCGCTGAGGAATCCGAAGGTCACCGGATAGCCGTCCAGCGGTTTGTAATTGAGGTCGTAATCCCATTCGCCGTGCACCGAGTTGTGCAGGCTTCGGCCGTAGGCGCCCTCGAGCTTGCGCGGGATGGCTGTCGTCGGCCGGACGCGGGCGACCGAGTTGATCACCGTGGTTCCGACGCTGCGAAGGATCGGCGCACCCTGCAGATCGAACCAGGGGGAGTTCAGGATCAGTCCGACCGCTCTGCCCACCGCGGTGCCGGCGCGCGCACGGCGCCGGTCGAGCCAGAGCGGGGTGATGAGACCTCCGGTCGAGTGGGCGACGACGACGACCGGCGCCGCGGCGGTGTCCGCGTCGATCTGGGCCATCGCCAGGTCGAGCTCGGTGTCGTAGGCCGCCAGGTCGGTGATCTGGTGTGGAGTTTGGCCCGGCCGTTGCGAACGGCCACATTTGCGCAGGTCCAGCGCATAGAATGCGTACCCGCGCGTGGTGAAGAACTCGGCCAGTTCGCGTTGGAAGAAATAGTCGGTGAAGCCGTGGACATAGAGGACCGCGGCTGTGGCCGCCTCGGGCTGCCCGTGCCGGATCAGGGTTGCGACGATCTCGCCTTCGCCGTCGGGATCGGATCCGAGGTCGAAGGTGAGTGTCGAGAAGTCCGGGCCGAGGGCGTCGGGCTGCCAGGGAGAAGGTGCCACGGTTGTTCACTGTAGTCAGCGCGACCGGCGTCGGCTTCGTGGTGCGACAAGGGCGGACCAGTTGCAGTTCACGGCGACCGATGAGGGACAATGGTTGCCACACGTAGATAGGCTGGAACAGGAAGTTGAGCTGGAGTGTCTGAGTCTGCAACCCCGCGCGACGGTGAAGTGATCACAACCGACATTGCGCTGGTAGGCGCCGGAATCATGAGCGCCACATTGGCGACGCTGTTGCATCGTCTGCAGCCGGATTGGTCGATCAGCATTTTCGAGCGCCTCGATGCGGCCGCTGCCGAGAGCAGCGATCCGTGGAACAACGCGGGTACGGGACACTCCGCGTTGTGTGAGTTGAACTACACCCCGCAGACCGCCGACGGGGACGTCGACATCACCAAGGCGCTGACGATCAACGAACAGTTCCAGGTGTCGCGGCAGTTCTGGGCCAATTCCGTCGAGACCGGCGTGCTCTCCTCTCCCGAGGAGTTCATCAACCCGATCCCACACGTGAGCTTCGTTCACGGCCAGTCGAATGTCGATTACCTCCGCAAGCGCTACGACAACCTCGCCGGCCAGACCCTCTTCAAGGGGATGGAGTACATCACCGACCCCGCCGAGTTCACCAAGCGCCTGCCGCTGATGTCGGCCGGCCGCGACTTCTCGGATCCGGTGGCACTCAACTGGTTCACCGGCGGTACGGACGTCGACTTCGGTGCGCTGACCCAGCAACTGCTCGGCTTCGTCGGCCGGTCCGGTGCCACCGTCAACTTCGGCCACTCCGTCACGAACCTGAACAAGGAATCGGACGGTAGTTGGCGCCTGAAGGTCAAGAACCTTCGCACCAAGGAGAAGTCCACGGTCAAGGCGAACTTTGTGTTCGTCGGTGCCGGTGGTGGCGCCCTGCAGCTCCTGCAGAAGTCGGGCATCAAGGAGGCCAAGGGTTTCGGCGGTTTCCCCGTCAGCGGTGCCTTCTTCCGTTGCACCAACAAGGAGCTGATCGCCGAGCACAGCGCGAAGGTGTACGGCAAGGCCGCCGTCGGTGCACCGCCGATGTCGGTCCCGCACCTCGATACCCGCGTCATCAACGGCACTCCGGGCCTGCTGTTCGGGCCGTATGCCGGCTGGTCGCCGAAGTTCCTCAAAGAAGGTAAGAACACCGACCTGCTGGCGTCGATCAAGCCGGGCAACGCGATCCCGATGCTGTCGATCGCTCCCAAGGAGTTCGGTCTGCTCAAGTACCTGATCAGCGAGCTCGCCGCGGGTACTGCCGACCGGGTGGAAACACTGTCCGAGTTCGTGCCCCGCGCGGCTGCCGAGGACTGGGAAATGATCATCGCCGGTCAGCGCGTCCAGGTCATCCGGAAGAAGGGCCGTGGCGGCGCGCTCGAGTTCGGCACCGCAGTGATCGCTGCCGAGGACGGCAGCATCGCCGGTCTACTGGGTGCCTCACCGGGTGCCTCGACGGCGGTCCCGGCCATGCTGGACGTCCTGCAGCGCTGTTTCCCGAAGCATTTCCAGTCCTGGGAGCCGCAGCTCATCGAGATGATCCCGTCGTACGGCACCAAGCTCAACGACAACCCGGATCTGTTCACCCAGGTGTGGGATTGGTCATCGAAAGTGCTGAACCTGGTCGACACCAACGGGCAGGGCACCGGTGAGATTTCTGCTCACCTGGCAGCCCCTGCTGCCGTGTGATAGGTATCGCATATGACAGCAACCGCCAGCCTGCACCGCAGTTGGGCCCAGGACATCGACATGCCGACGCTGTACAAGATTTTTCAGCTGCGGTTGGAGGTGTTCGTCGTCGAACAAGCGTGTCCGTACGCCGAACTCGATGGGCGTGACCTCGATCCCGACACCCGGCACCTGTGGCTGGAAGAAGACGGCGAGATCATCAGCACCCTGCGTCTGATCGAAGAGCACGACGGTGGCAAGTCCTTTCGGATCGGTCGCCTGTGCACCGAGCGGTCGCGTCGTGGGCAAGGCCATACCAGCCGTCTGCTGCAGACCGCGTTGGCCGATGTGGGGTCGGATCTGTGCAAGATCCACGCACAGACCTACCTTCTCGACATGTACGCCAAGCACGGGTTTGTCGTCGATGGCGAGGAGTACCTGCTCGACGGTGTCCCGCATACCCCGATGAAGCGTGGCGGTTATCGCTGACGGTGTGACGATTCCGGCGGAACCGGATCTCCGGTTCCCGTTCAGCGCGGTGGTCGGATCAGAGCAGCTCAAGCTTGCTCTGATCCTTTCCGCGATAGCCCCGGCGATCGGTGGGGTGCTGATCCGCGGCGAGAAGGGCACCGCCAAGACGACGGTGGTTCGTGCGCTGGGACCGTTGCTGCCACGGCAGGCCGGCTCGGCGGCTGCCGTCGTCGAACTGCCGATCGGTGCCACCGAGGACCGCGTGGTCGGGTCGCTGGATCTGCAGAAGATCCTCGCCGAGGGGGCAAAGGCCTTCACTCCCGGGCTGCTGGCGCGCGCAGACGGCGGCGTCCTCTACATCGACGAGGTCAATCTCCTCGCCGATCATCTGGTCGACGTGCTGCTCGACGCGGCCGCGACCGGGCGGGTGGTCATCGAGCGAGATGGTGTGTCCCACACCCAGTCCGCGCGGTTTGTCCTGGTCGGCACGATGAACCCGGAAGAGGGTGAGCTGCGACCGCAACTGCTGGACCGATTCGGCCTGGCGGTGGATGTGACTGCGCCCCGCGAGGTGTCGCAGCGGGTCGCGGTGATCGAACGCCGCATGGCATTCGAGTCCGATCCCGCGGGATTTGCCGCAGAGTATGCCGACGCCGATGCCGAGATCGCCACCGCGATCGAAAAGGCAAGGGCCATCCTGGAATCGGTTGTCCTACCGACGACGCAGCTGCGCCGGATCGCGGCGATCTGCATGGAACTTGAAGTCGATGGTCTGCGCGGCGACCTCGTGGTCACCCGGACGGCCCGGGCGCACGCGGCCTGGCGCGGAGCTGCGGAAGTCGAAGACATCGATGTTCGGCGCGCCGTCGAATTGGCGTTGCCACACCGGCGTCGGCGTGACCCGTTCGACGAGCCCGGCCTGACCGAGCAGCAGATCGACGACGCCGTCGAGAAAGCTGATCAGCAGACGTCTGAGGCCCCCGATACCGAGAATGACAGTGCGCCAGACGGTTCGGCCACACCTGATGGTGGGGCTCCTGGCTCCGTCGCGCCCGAATCCGGTGAACCCGATCCTGATCCGGATAACCCCGGCGGGGGTGGTGCACCACCCCCGGGTCCAGGGTTTTCATCGGACCGCCGGGGGAGCGCGGTGAAGGCGTTGCGCGCCACCGGGGTCGGCAATGGCGAGCCGGGGCGACGGTCGCCGTCATCGAGCAGCCGGGGACAGGCTGTCCGCGGGGTTCGTGACGGTGGGCACGGGGTGCACCTGATGAGCACGATCCTGGCCGCCGCCGACGAGCACATCGAACGCGGGCACACCCGCCTGCGCGTGCTGCCGCACGACCTCCGTTACGCCGAGCGACGGGGCAAAGAGGGCAACCTCGTGGTGTTCGTCCTCGACCTGTCGGGTTCGATGACGGCCCGCAAACGGCTCGACGCGGTGTCCGGCGCGGTCGTGTCGATGCTGACCGATTCGTATCAGCGCCGCGATCGTGTCGCGGTGGTCACCCTTCGTGGCGCCGGGGCCGAGGTCACCGTGCCGCCCACACGTTCGGTGGATGCCGCGGTCCGCAGGCTCACGGGTGTGTCGACCGGTGGCCGGACGCCGTTGGCCGAAGGGCTGCTGATGGCGCGAGACGTGGTGCGCCGCAATGCCTACAAAGAACCGAACCGACGACCGTTGATCGTGGTGCTGACCGATGGCAGGGCCACGTCGGGCAGTGGAGCGCTGACCCGTGCGGCCGCAGCCGCCGACCGGCTGCGCCGGGACGGCATGTCGGCGATCGTGGTGGACTGCGAACAGGGCATGGTTCGACTGGGTCTGGCCCGGGTGCTTGCCGGTCAGCTGGCCGGTGATTGTGTGCAGCTCGCCGATCTGACAGCCGGTGGCGTCGCCGCGGTCGTCCGATCGGCGGCGTGAGCGACTCGGACATGAGTCCTCACTCAGTGGTGGTGTAGAAGGGAAATGTTGTGCCCCAGGGTGTTCCATCCGTTATTCCGGACGACGGACTGACCACACGTGCACGGCGCAATCAGCCGGTGCTCGCTGTGCACACCGGGGACGGCAAAGGTAAATCCACCGCGGCCTTCGGGATGGCCATGCGCGCCTGGAACGCCGGACTGGACATCGGCGTCTTCCAGTTCGTGAAGAGTGCGAAGTGGAAGGTCGGCGAGGAGACCGGGCTCACCGCCCTCGGTGAACTGCACAGAGCCACCGGGCAAGGTGGTCCGGTGCAGTGGCACAAGATGGGTGAGGGCTGGTCATGGATCCGCCATGCCGGGGGCGAGGCCGACCATGCCGAGCAGGCCGCCCAGGGCTGGGCCGAGATCCGCCGCCGCATCATCGCCGAGCGGCATCAGTTCTATGTTCTCGACGAGTTCACGTATCCGATCAACTGGGGATGGATCGATCTGGACGATGTTCTCGAGGTGCTGGGCAGCCGCGAGGGTAAGCAACACGTGGTGATCACCGGCCGCCGGGCGCCGGCGGCACTGATCGAGGCCGCCGATCTGGTCACGGAGATGGTGAAGGTGCGCCACCCCATGGATGCAGGCCGCAAAGGGCAAAAGGGCATCGAATGGTGACCACGTCGCCGCCGGCCATCGTGATCGCCGCCCCGGCGTCGGGGAGCGGAAAGACCACGATCACAACAGGTCTGATCGGTGCGCTGGCACGTGCGGGCCATCAGGTGGCGCCGTTCAAGGTCGGTCCGGACTACATCGATCCCGGCTACCACGGCATCGCAGCCGGCCGGCCGGGGCGCAATCTCGATCCCGTGCTGGTCGGCGAGGAACGGATCGGACCGCTGTACCGGGCGGGTTCGGCCGGATGTGACATCGCGGTGATCGAGGGGGTGATGGGCCTGTTCGACGGTCGGATCACCGAAGACCACATGCCCGCGATCGCTCCGGGTTCGACCGCGCAGGTGGCCAACCTCCTCGGTGCGCCGGTGGTGCTGGTGGTCGACGCATCAGGGCACAGCCAGTCCCTGGCGGCGATCCTGCACGGATTCGTCAGCTTCGACCCGGGCATCGACATCCGTGGTGTCATCCTCAACCGGGTGGGCTCACCGCGACACGAATATGTCCTGCGCCAGGCGTGTGATCGTGCCGGGCTTCAGGTCTTCGGTGCGGTGCCGCGCAATTCGGAGATGGCGGTGCCCTCCCGTCACCTCGGTCTCATCCCGGCTGCCGAACGCGGTCCCGAAGCGCTCGAGGCCATCGATGCGATGACCGAATTGATCAGCGGCGCAGTGGATGTGCCGGCTCTGGTCGCCGCCGCCGACATCGGTCCGGCAGGACGATCAGGCGCGATCTGGTCTGCCGTTGACGAGGTGGGTACCCCGGAGGCGGCGACGGGCGGAACCGGCAGGCCCGTGATCGCGGTTGCCTCCGGCGCGGCCTTCACCTTCGGCTACGCCGAGCACAGCGAGATGCTCCGGGCGGCCGGTGCCGACGTCGTGACCTTTGACCCGGTGGTCGACCTCCTGCCGGACGGTGTTGCCGCCGTGGTGATCGGTGGCGGATTCCCCGAAGAACACGCCGCCGCCTTGGCGTCGAACAGGCCGCTGCTCACCGCACTGCGCGCCGCGGCCGGTTCGGGGATCCCGATCCATGCCGAATGCGCCGGCCTGTTGTATCTGTCGCAGAGCCTGGACAACCACGCGATGGCCGGAGTGCTGCCGCTACGTGGAACCTTCGGCAAGAGACTGACATTGGGCTATCGCGATGCGGTGGCCATCACCGATTCGATGCTGTTCGACGCCGGCACGCGGGTTCGGGGACACGAGTTCCACCGCACAACCGTTACCGCAGTCGATGATTCGGCGCCATCGGCCTGGGGTTGGCGGCGCGACGGGGTCGCCGAGAAGGAAGGCTGGACGTCGGCGCGGCCCGGCGCCCAGGTTCACGCTTCCTACCTGCACACGCATCCGGCCGGCAATCCGGAGGCGGTGTCGCGGCTGGTGAATGCCGCGCGCCGGGTCCCTGTGGGGCAACGGTGAACCCGGGCCCGGCGATGGACGATGGTGCAGGGGAGGTCGATCTGACGGCAGGGCTGCTCGCCGGGGTCGACATGAGCGAGCTCCGTGACAGTCCGGTCGTCATGCGTGAGCTCCTCGAGGCCGTCCTGGCCGTGGGCAGCGGTCTCGATCTCGACGCCACCCTGCAGCGGATCATCAATGTGGCCGTGGATGCGCTGGACGCCCGGTATGGCGCGCTCGGTGTGCGCGGTGACGACGGACGGCTCTCGGCGTTTGTCCATACCGGCATCGAACCGCAGGTGCGGGCGACGATGGGGCACCTGCCGGTGGGTCGTGGTGTGCTGGGCCTGCTGATCAACCATCCGCAGGTGTTACGCATCGACGAGTTGGGTGCCCATCCGAGCGCGGTCGGATTCCCCGCCAACCATCCACCCATGGCGACCTTCCTCGGGGCGCCCATCATCGTGCGCGGGTCGGTGTTCGGCAGTATCTATCTCACCGAGAAGGTCACCGGCGGCGGATTCAACGAAGCCGACGAGGTGGCCGTCCGGGTGCTCTCGGCCGCGGCCGGTGTGGCGATCGACAACGCCCGGTTGTTCGAGAGCGCACGCACCCGGGAACGGTGGATGCGGATGCTGGCTCGACGGGGCGCCGGACCGCTCGTCGGAGCCGCGCTCGAGGACACACTGACCTCGCTGGCCGACGATCTCGCGGATCTGGCCGGGGCCACAGACGTTTTCATGGTGGGTACCGACGACAACCGTGCGACTGTTCTGGCGCACACCGGCGAACCCCCGCGCCTGGGTGCTTTCGAGCTGGGGCAGTTCGCCGGCCTCGAGGTCGCCCCGGCAAGCGAAATCCCGGCACCGCTGGTGCGCGGCGGCGCGGCGTGGGTGAGCATGGTGCCGCTGCTGCGCTCCGGAGGGCGTCTCGGCGTGATGATGCTGACCCACGCCGAGCGCCCGATCTGGGCCGAGGAGGAGGAGTCCGGTCTGATCGCCACGGCCGACATCGCCTCGATGGCACTGGCTTACGATCAGCAGCAGGCGGTGACCCGGCAGATGCACATGCTCACCGATCGTCACCGGATCGCCCGGGACCTGCATGATCATGTGATCCAGCGGCTGTTCGCGATCGGGATGTCGTTGCAGTCGTTCTCGGCCCGGAGCGGGGGAGATGGACAGCTCAGTCAGGCGATCGTCGACCTGGATCGGACCGTCGAGCAGATCCGGACGGCGATCTTCGATCTCAACACCTCGGGGGAGGGTGCCCAGGATTCGGCCACGCTGCGGCGCCGGGCATTGGACATCGTCACCGAGTTGTCTGCTCACGCGCCGATCTCACCGTCGGTGCGTTTCGCCGGACCCGTCGACACGCTGGTGCCCTCGCGGCTCGACGGACATATCGAAGCTGTTCTGCGCGAAGGTATTTCGAACGCACTGCGGCATTCGAAGGCGGACCGGATCGACGTCCTGGTTTCCGCGGACGAAGTGTTGAGCATCTCCATCACCGACAACGGGGTGGGGATCGGTACGACCGTGACCCACAGCGGATTGAACAATCTCGCGCGACGGGCCGAACAGAACGACGGCACATTCGCCATCTCCGACACGCCCGGAGGCGGGACCACCATCACCTGGACGGTACCGCTGTAACTCCGCTAGGACTGACGGCTGCGCTCGGTCTTCTCCTTCAACTTGGTGGCCATCACGGCCACCTGGGTCCGCCGCTCGAGATCGAGTTTGGCGAGGATCCGGGAGACGTAGTTCTTGATCGTCTTCTCGGCGAGGAACATCTGCTCGGCGATCTGGCGGTTGGTCATCCCTTCGCCGACAAGTGCGAACACCTCCCGCTCCTGGCCGGTCAACTCGGCGAGCGGATCGGTGCCGTTGCCATCGGCCCGCAGCTTGGCCATCAACGCCGCGGTGCTCCCGGCGTCGAGCAGCGAGCCACCGGTGCCGACCGTGCGCACCGCGGCCACCAGGTTGTGCCCGAGGATCTGCTTGAGCACGAACCCCGCGGCGCCGGCCATCACCGCCGCGAGCAACGCCTCGTCGTCGGCGTAGGAGGTGAGCATCAGGCACTGCACCGACGGTGTGGCACTGCGTATTTCGCGACACAATTCGACGCCGTTGCCGTCGGGGAGGCGGACGTCGAGGATGGCCACGTCGGGTACTGCGGCAGCGATCGCGACCAATGCCTCACTGACAGTTGAGGCCTCACCGACCACCTCGATGTCCTCGGCCGTCCCGAGGAGGTCGCGGAGTCCGCGGCGTACCAGTTCGTGATCATCGACCAGGAACGCCCTGATTTTCGCCGTCATGGATTCCAAAGTACCGCACCACAAACGAGGCGATGGCCCCGGTGAACAGGGACTTTCGACCCACGCGCAGTGTGGGTGTCCGGGAGCACACTCGATTGTATGAAAACGATGTCCGGGTCAGATCTGCTGCGCGAGTTGTTGCCCGTCTGCGAAGAAGAGGTCGACCGGCATCTGGCGATGTCCAAGGATTGGCACCCCCACGACCTCGTGCCCTGGGATCAGGGACAGAACTTCGCCGCACTCGGTGGAACCGATTGGGACCCGAGCCAGTCCTCGTTGGACGAGACGGCCAAGGCGGCGATGTTCACCAACCTGCTGACCGAGGACAACCTGCCGTCCTATCACCGGGTGATCGCCCAGAACTTCACCCTCGACGACGCCTGGGGTTACTGGGTGGGGCGGTGGACCGCAGAAGAGAACAAACACAGCGTGGTGATGCGCGACTACCTGGTCGTCACCCGCGGTATCGATCCGGTGGCACTGGAAGAAGCCCGCATGATCCACATGACCCAGGGCTTCAACCCGATGCCCACCGATGACGGGAATCGAGATCGGTCCTCCGACATGCTGTTCGCGGTGGCCTACGTCACTTTCCAGGAACTGGCGACCCGGGTCTCGCACCGCAACACCGGCAAGGCGTGCGGTGACCCGATCGCAGATCGGATGCTGGCGCGGGTGGCCGCGGACGAGAACCTGCACATGCTGTTCTACCGGAACATCGTCGCCGGGGCCCTCGACCTGACGCCCGATCAGACCATCAAGGCAATCCACCTGGTGTTGTCGATGTTCCAGATGCCCGGTGCCTCGATGCCCGGCTTCCGCCGCAACGCGATGCTGATCGCCAAAGCCGGTATCTACGACCTTCCACAGCACCTACACGAGGTCGTCGAACCGGTCCTGCGTAAATGGAACATCTTCGAGCGCACCGATTTCGGTCCGGAAGGCGAACGCACCCGCGACGAGCTGGCCGCGTACCTCGACGACCTGCACGGCAAAGTCGACCGATTCGAACGATCGCGGGCACGCATCCTCGCCCGCGAGGAACGGGCAGCGTCGTGACCGTCGAGAACGTCGGTCAGCGCCAGGTGCCGTTCGATGCGGTGATCTCGATGGCCGAAGCCGCACATTGCGGGAACATCAGCTGGTGGAACCAGATCCGTGCCGTAGCCGCGGACAGTACCGAGACCGAATACCTCGCCTCGCGCATGCTGGCCCGGCTGATCGCCGCGGCCGCGCATCGGCAGGGGATACCCACCGCCGACGTGTGGGCGCGGATCCGCCAGACCGGGGAACTACCCCTGTAGTCCGGCTCGGGTATGTCCAGATCGGCCGGTCATCCGGGCCCACAGTACGGTCTACGCATGACCGAATCGACAGCCGAGATGGGCCACGACCATTATCTGGTCGGGCTGAATCTTGTTGGCAGGCGGGTGGTGATCATCGGCGGGGGTTCGGTGGTCCAGCGCCGACTCGGCACTTTGGCCGACAGCGGCGCCGACATCCACGTGATCACGCCGGAGGCCACCCCCACGGTGGAGTCCTTCCCCGGGATCACCCTGCACCCTCGTCCCTATGAACCCGGTGACCTCGAGGACGCCTGGTACGTCCTGGCCTGTACCGACGACGCGGACGTCAATGCCGCTGTGGTCGCCGAGGCGGAGCAGCGCCGGATCTTCTGTGTCCGAGCCGACGACGCCCGCCACGGCACCGCTGTCACCCCCGCCTCGTTGCGCCACGACAACCTCACGATCGGTGTCCTGGCGGCCGGCGATCATCGCCGATCCGCAGCCGTGCGCACCGCGATCGCTTCGGCACTCGGCGGTCGAGAGCTCGGTGCGGCCGGACTCGAAGCGGCGGCCCAGGAACGGCAACCCGCCGGTGTGGCGCTGGTCGGTGGCGGTCCCGGCGACCCGGATCTGATCACCGTGCGCGGACGACGGCTGCTCGCCGCCGCCGATGTCGTCGTCGCCGACCGGCTCGCGCCGCCGGCACTGCTCGCCGAACTCGGGCCCCACGTCGAGATCATCGATGCCGCGAAGGTGCCCTACGGCCGCGCGATGAAGCAGGAGGCCATCAACGACGTCCTCATCGACCGCGCCAAGGCCGGAAAGTTCGTGGTCCGGTTCAAAGGCGGCGATCCGTATGTCTACGGTCGCGGGTTCGAGGAACTCGAAGCCTGTGTTGCCGCCGGCGTCCCGGTCACCGTGGTCCCCGGGATCACCAGCGCCATCGCCGGACCGTCGGCGGCCGGCATCCCGGTGACCCACCGCGGCGTGACCCACGAGGTCGTGGTCGTCTCCGGACACATACCGCCCGACCATCCCGACTCCCTGGTGAACTGGCCGGCCCTGGCCCAGATGCGGGGGACCATCGTCCTGATGATGGCCGTCGAACGGCTGGACATCTTCGCCGACGCGCTGATCGACGGCGGTCGTGACGCATCCATCCCGGTCGCCATCATCGAAAATGCCACGCTGAGCAGTCAGCGGGTTGTTCGCACCAGGCTCGGAGATGCTGCGGTGGATGCAAAGAACGCACGGGTCCGGCCACCCGCGATCGTCGTGATCGGACCGGTCGCCGGTTTCGAAGCGGCGCTGTGAGTGAGGCGATCCATCGTGCGATCGTTACAACCATGATTGTGAAGCGGGAGTCGGTCACCGGTAGCCTCGATCCCCATGACCTCATCACCAGCCGTGGGCGCTGACATCGGCCAGACCCGGGTATGGGGCCCGCAGATCGCCGTGCTGGGCGGGATGCAGTTGCTGGTCGTGCTCGACGGCACGGTTGCCGCGCTGGCGCTCCCGAGAATCCAGAACGCGTTGGGCCTGTCGGACAGCGGTGGCGCCTGGATCATCACCGCCTATGTACTGGCCTTCGGTGGCCTGATGCTGCTCGGTGGGCGGCTCGGTGACACCTTCGGCCGCAAGCGCATGTTCGTCGCCGGTGTGGCCGCGTTCACCGTCACCTCGCTGCTCTGTGGCCTGGCCTGGGATCCGATCAGCCTGATCATCGGGCGTGCCTTGCAGGGTGCGTCGGCCGCGGTGGCCGCCCCGACCGCGATGGCGCTGGTCGCGACCACCTTCGCGCCCGGCAAGCCGCGAAATCAGGCGTTTGCGGTGTATGCGGCGATGACCGGCATCGGATCGGTCGCCGGCTTGATCGCCGGCGGTGTGCTCACCGAACTCTCCTGGCGGCTGGTGTTCCTGATCAACGTGCCCATCGGCCTGCTGGTCGTGCTCGGGGCCGCCATGTGCCTGCGTGAATCGCAGGGCGAGCGGATGTCCCTCGATGTCAAGGGCGCGGTCCTGGCCACCCTCGGCTGCACCCTGGTCGTCCTGGCGGTGAACGAGGGACCGGGCGGCTGGCTGCGCCCGGTGGTGGTGATCCCGCTCGTCGTCGGCCTGGCCTCGTTGATCGCGTTCGTATTCGTCGAACGCCGCGCCGAGAACCCGATCCTGCCGTTCTCACTGTTCGCCAACAGCAGCCGGGTGGCGGCGCTCGTCGCGATCCTCCTGGCCGGGGCCATCATCATGTGTATGGCGGTGTTCATCTCGCTGTACCTGCAGGGAATCCTGCAGTACTCGCCGATCCAGAGCGGTATGGCAGTGGTGCCGTTCGCCTTCGGACTCGGCACCGCGGCGGCCATCGCCTCCAAACTCGCACTCCGATACCAGCCGCGTTGGCTGGTCCTGTTCGGCGGTGTGGTCGTGGTGGCCGGCTGCGCGTATGCGGCGAGTATCGCCCGCGATGCCCCCGCTTACTTCCCACACATCTTTGTCCCGGTCGTGGTGATCGGCGCCGGTGTCGGTATGGCCGTCATCCCGCTCACCCTGTCCGTCGTGGCCGGTGTCGGCCCCAACGAGATCGGACCGCTGACCGCACTTGCCCAGGTGGCCCAGAACCTCGGCGGAGCGATCGCGCTGGTCGCCGTCGGCGCGATGGTGACCAGCCGCACCTTGTCCGAGGGCGGCACCACCGGACCGGTGGACCAGATGAACGCGAGCGAGCTCGACGCATTGGCCAGCGGCTACGGACTGGCGTTTGTCTGCTGCGCGCTGATCGCCGTGGCGGCCGGCATCGTCGTGCTGTTCATGCGCTTCACCCCGGAGGACGTGGCCGAGGGCCAGGCGGCGCAAGAAGTCGCCCATACCTCGGGCGAACCCGACGAGTGGACGGCCTAGTCCGAGGGGGTGCCCGGTCAGTCCGTGAGGATGATCAGCTCGCGGTCCGAGCTGATCTCGGCGCGCTGACCGCCCGCGACGGCCACCGCGGCCAGAGAGTTGACGTCCCGCAGCTGCTTGCGTGAACCGAGCAGCGAACGCGTCAGCACACCCTTGTGATGCTTGTTGAAGTGGCTGACCACCGTGCGGGTGCCGTTGGCGTTCTCGGTCAGCACGGTCACGGTGATGGCATCGGGTATCGGACCCAGTTGCTGATAGCCGCCCGACCGCAGATCGACGATCAGGTCTTCCCCCAGCCCGACGAGTGCGTCGGTCAGGGCGGGTTTCCAGGTGGCGGCGAGGGTTCCGAATCCCGGGAGCTTCGATCCGGCCGACAACCGGTACGCAGGGATCGGGTCGGTGGCCCGCACCACACCGAACAAGGCAGATCCGATCGCGAGCCGGTCGGCGGCCTTGCCCTTCGCGGCCCGGGTCAGCGACTTGTAGTCGAGGGCGTCGAACAACACACCGGTGTACCGCTCGATCGCCGGGCGGGTGGGACTGGTCCACAACTGGGCGTTGCGCTCGATCTCGTCGAACTGGGAAACGCCGAGCCCCAACGCTTTCTGACTCGCAGCCGGGTCGCCGGCCAGGGTCACCAGTGCGTCGGCGATCTTGCGACGCAGCGGTGTCAGTGAGGGCAGCGACAGCAGGTCGAGGTCGAGGGGAGCACCACGACCGCCTGCGGCCTTGGTCTCGGAGGGGGGCAGCACGATCAACACAGTGATAGACCGTATCGCTCCACCCCGGCCACCGACCAAACCCGGTCTGGTCACAGGGATGCGGCGCGTAGTCGGCACAAGGATAAGGTGTCTGACGTGATCACACGCATGTCGACCCTTTTCCTGCGCACTCTGCGCGACGATCCCGCCGACGCCGAGGTGCCCAGCCACCGGTTGCTGGTCCGCGCCGGATATGTCCGTCGCGTCGCCCCCGGTGTCTACAGCTGGCTGCCACTCGGACTGAAGGTGCTGCGCCGGGTCGAGGCCGTCGTCCGCGAGGAGATGGACAACATCGGCGGCCAGGAGATCTCCTTGCCGGCCCTGCTGCCGCGCGAGCCCTACGAGACCACCGGACGGTGGACCGAATACGGCGACGCGCTGTTCCGCCTCAAGGACCGCAAGGGCGCCGACATGCTGCTCGGACCCACCCACGAGGAGCTGTTCGCCCAGTTGGTCAAGGGCGAGTACTCGTCCTACAAAGACCTGCCGCTGACGATCTATCAGATCCAGACCAAGTACCGCGACGAAGAGCGTCCCCGCGCCGGCATCCTCCGCGGACGCGAGTTCATCATGAAGGACTCGTACTCGTTCGATCTGGATCTCGACGGTGCCAAAGCGTCCTACGACGCGCACCGCGAGGCCTACCAGGAGATCTTCCGCCGGCTTCAGGTCAAGTACGTGATCGTCGCCGCCACGTCCGGTGCGATGGGCGGATCGGCGTCAGAAGAGTTCCTGGCCGAGAGCGAGGTGGGCGAGGACACCTACGTACGCAGCCCCGAGTCGGGCTACGCGGCCAACGTGGAGGCCGTCGTCACCCCGGCGCCCCCGGCGCTGCCGATCGAGGGTCTGCCCGCGGCCACCGTGTACGACACCGGCAACACGCCGACCATCGACACCCTGGTCGCCTGGGCACAGGAGACCTTCCCGGACCGGGGCTTCACCGCCGCCGACACGCTCAAGAACGTCGTGGTGAAGTTGCATCACCCCGACGGCGAGACCGAACTGCTCGCGATCGGGATCCCCGGCGACCGTGAGGTCGACATGAAGCGGCTCGAAGCCGCGGTGGAGCCGGCCGGCGTCGAGATGATCGGCGATGCCGACTTCGCGGCCAACAACTTCCTGGTCCGTGGCTACATCGGTCCGAAGGGGCTGCAGGCAGGCGGTGTCCGCTACCTCGTCGATCCGCGGGTCGTCGACGGCACCGCATGGATCACCGGTGCCGATGAACAGGGCAAGCACGTGATCGACCTGGTTGCCGGACGCGACTTCGTCCCCGACGGCACCATCGAGGCCGCCGAGGTGCGCGACGGCGACCCGTCACCCGACGGCGTCGGTACCCTCGTGGCCGCCCGCGGCATCGAGATCGGTCACATCTTCCAGCTCGGCACCAAGTACACAGACGCCTTCGAGGTCGACGTCCTCGGCGAGAACGGCAAGCCGGTCCGCCTGATCCAGGGTTCGTACGGCGTGGGTGTCTCGCGGATGGTTGCCGTCATCGCCGAGCAGCAGCACGATGAGAAAGGCCTGCGCTGGCCGAAGTCGGTGGCGCCGTACGACATCCACCTCGTGATCGCGAACAAGGACGAGCAGGCCTGGGCCGGTGCGCAGAGTCTCGCCGCCGAACTCGATGCCGCCGGGATGTCCGTGCTGCTCGACGATCGCAAGGCCAGCCCCGGCGTGAAGTTCAAGGACGCCGAACTGCTCGGCATGCCGGTTGTCGTGGTGGTCGGCCGGGGATGGGCCAACGGCACCGTCGAGATCCGTGACCGGTTCACCGGCGAGGCGATCGAGGTCGCCTCGGACTCCGCGGTCGAGGTACTGCTCGCCAACCGCTGATAGATCTTCCACGACTCGGCCCGGTCTGTGACCGGGCCGAGTTGCGTTACGTTGGGTCTCCGCCTGGCAGGGCGATGGTTGCCGGTGAGATCCGGAGGACCACACGCCAATTCGCCGCCCGCAGGGCGCTGTCGGTCAGTCCGCGAAGGCCGAGCCCGCGGTTGTCCGCAGCGTCGGCCCGCTCGAGCAGGCCGCGATAGGACACGGCGCAGTCCTCTTCGGCCGCCAGTGCGACCGTCAGCGCCGACACCGGATCGGTGACCGCGACGGGCAGGTTGTACCCGGCCGCCGCCGGCGGCACCGGCGCCTTCGCCGTGGTCAGGGCCGCCTCCAATTCGGTCCGCAGTGCGCGGTGCTGCGCGGTGTACTCGCTGATCGCCTGCTCGCGGGCGGGCGCCGCATAGGCCGCGACAACGCCGTAGGTGAAGATCGCAGCGTTCTCCGCGGCCAGGGCGACCGTGAGCGCATCGGTGGTTGTGGTCATGAAAGCTGCACCGCCGCAAGAGTTGTGGTTCCGGCACTGATCGACCCGAGGAGGCCGGCGACGTAACCGTCGAGTTCGACGGCCAGGCTACCGGCGGAGTTCGCAGAGGCCGTGAGCTGTGTCCGGAGTTCTTCGATGGTCGGTGGTGTCACCACAGGGGCCGGGGTGGCAGAACTCGACGCGGTCTGTGCCCGGCCGGAATCGAGTCGGGTGATCTCGTCGGTCAGAGCGATCGAATGCGCTGTCCGCTGCTCGGCGATGACCGTCAGTGCCGCGGCCCGATCCGGGTTCAGCGCGATCGCGGCCGACGCGGCAGCGGCGTCGGTGTTGGCCGCGGTGACCTGTGGCAGTAGTTGGTCGGCGAGTCGTTGCTTCGCGGTCGTCCCGGAGTCCGAACCGCAGGCCGCGAGCGCGGAGATCGCCGTCGCACCCGCAGCGAGCGCCACTGCCGATTGCAGGAATGTGCGGCGGGAGGGCGTGATTCCCCGAATGCCGTCTGATGCCGAAACTTCACTGACCGTCACAACGGTCATAGTGCCAGCCCGGGTGGGCGGGGGCCGACCGGCGCGCACCGCTCGGCGGTTCGTGACCGACTGTGGCCCATTCGTCACCTGATGGCGCAGTCGATGGTCAAGGACAGGCATCCGGTGGCGTTAAGCTGTTGGGAGTAAAGACCTGACAACTGCACATGGAGGAGACACCGATGCCCGGGGCAATCGACCACGAACGGATCAGTGGACTGATCGAACCGGTGGTCACCGACAAGGGATACGACGTCGAGGAACTTTCGGTGGTGGCAACCGGCCCCGAGAACCTGGTGAAGTTGGTCGTCGATCGCGATGGCGGAGCCTCACTCGATGAACTGGCCGAGCTGAGCCGCTCGATCTCGACGATCCTCGACGGCACGGACGACGAGTCCGGTGCGGAGTCCGAAGACGCATTGGCGGCATGGCCGACTTACACACTCGAAGTCACCTCGCCGGGTGTTGACCGCCCGTTGACCGAACCGCGTCACTGGCGCCGCGCCGCGGGCCGCAAGGTGGTGGTCGATCTCATGGCCGATCCGCCTGAGCGCGTCGCCGGCCGGATCGGGGCACTCGACGACGAGCAGTCGACCGTGCAGCTGGTCACGAAGACAAGTAAGGGTTTCGCCACCACGACGGTGGCATTGGCATCAGTACGCAAAGCGTTTGTACAGGTCGATTTCGGTGAGCCCAGCGCTGCCGAACTCGAGGTGTGCGGTCTTGATCCCGAGCAGATCGAGGCCAGAAGGAAAGGGAACAAATGAATATCGACATTGCCGCGCTTCGTATGATCGAGGCCGAAAAGGGCATCACGATCGATGCCGTCATCGAAACCATCCAGTCGGCATTGCTGACGGCCTACCGGCACACCGACGGGTTTGCGCCCCACGCGTACATCGACGTCGATCGCAAGTCCGGCAAGGTCCGCGTGATGGCCCAAGAGCGTGACGCCGACGGCAACGTCATCTCCGAATGGGACGACACCCCCGAGGGTTTCGGGCGCATCGCCGCCACCACCGCCCGCCAGGTGATCCTTCAGCGTCTACGGGATGCCGAGCACGACAAGAACTTTGGCGAATTCTCCACGCATGAGGGCGAGATCGTCGGCGGTGTGGTCCAGCAGGACGCGCGGGCCAACGCCCGCGGCATGGTGGTCGTGCGCATCGGCAGTGAGGCCACCGGACAAGAGGGTGTACTGCCGCCGGCCGAACAGGTGCCCGGTGAAACCTACGTGCACGGCGAGCGGATCAAGTGCTACGTCGTCGGCGTCGCCCGCGGATCCCGCGGTCTGCAGATCACGCTTTCACGTACGCATCCCAACCTCGTCCGCAAACTCTTCGCCCTCGAGGTCCCCGAGATCGAGGACGGGTCTGTCGAGATCGTGGCGGTGGCCCGCGAAGCCGGTCACCGCTCGAAGATCGCCGTCCACACCGGGGTCCCCGGTCTGAACGCCAAGGGTGCCTGCATCGGGCCGATGGGGCAGCGGGTGCGCAACGTGATGAGCGAACTCGCGGGCGAGAAGATCGACATCATCGACTACGACAACGACCCGGCGGTGTTCGTCGGCAACGCGTTGTCGCCGTCGAAGGTGGTTTCGGTCACAGTCGTCGATCCGGTGGCCAAGGCCGCCCGCGTCGTGGTGCCCGACTACCAGTTGTCGCTGGCCATCGGCAAGGAAGGGCAGAACGCACGCCTGGCTGCCCGCCTGACCGGATGGCGCATCGACATCCGCAGCGACGCCCAGACCGACGAGGATGCGGAGCCTTCTGCGGCAGGTGCGAGCTGAGCGGACACGCGCTGAGACGGGTGTCATTAGCATCTGACTCGCTGCGGACGGTAGACTCACCGGTGGTCCACAGTGATCCTTCGCGCCACCGCGAAAATCTGCCGATGCGTACGTGCATCGGATGTCGACAGTGTCACCCGGCCGCCGAACTCGTTCGGTTGGTCGTGCGGCGCGACAACAGTGACAAGGTGGTCGTGATCGACCATCGGAAGACCATGCCAGGGCGCGGCGCCTGGCTGCATCCGGATCCCGATTGCTTGGGAACCGCGATTCAGCGCAAGGCCTTCGCCAGGGCATTTCGGATCGGCGGGTTGACCGTCGACTCCGATCTACTGGGTCGAGAAATCGAATCGGTAGCCAAACAGAGAGGTCGACACCAGTCGGCCACTAAGGAACAGGTAGCAGAAGACATGAGCACACCGTGAAGTTCTTGCGATGAGCACGTTTCGGACGTAAACCGAGGTCGTAGCGGGCAATGCCGCTCGACCTCCAAGTGAGGAGAGCAGTGGCAGGCAAGGCCCGCGTGCATGAATTGGCCAAAGAACTGGGAGTGACGAGCAAGGAAGTGCTTGCACGTCTCAGTGAGCAAGGCGAGTTCGTAAAATCTGCGTCGTCGACCGTTGAGGCCCCCGTGGCCCGGCGACTTCGCCAGTCCTTCCCAGGACAGGACGGCCCCACCGGTAACACCGGAGGGCAGCCAGCAACCGCCGGAGGCAACGCCCCGGCCGGTAAACCATCACAGGCAAAACCGGGCGGAGCCCGTCCCGGACCGGTATCCACCAGCAATGCAGGTGCAGGTGCAGGTGCTCCGGCAGCACCGTCCACCGGCGCCAAGCCCGGTGCACGGCCGACTCCCGCGCCGAAGGCAGCTCCGACCCCGGCCCCGCGCCCCGCTGCGCAGGCTCCGGCCCCGTCGAAGCCCGTCTCGAGCGCACCGGCGCCGAGTGCACCCGCACCGGCTGCTCCGAAGAGCACACCGGCTCCAGCTGCGCCCGAGGCCCCGGCCGCCGCAGCAGCAGCAGCCCCGGCCGCGACACCTCCGGCACGTCCGGCTCAGGCGCCGCGTCCCGGTGGCCCCAAGCCCGGCCCGCGTGCCCCGCGCGTCGGCAACAACCCTTATTCGAGTGCAGCACCGGTCGAACGCCCCGCTTCGCGTCCGGCACCGGGTGCCGGCGGACCCCGCCCAGGCGGGGGCCAGCGTCCCGGCCCAGGTGCAGGTGCAGGTGCCGGCGGTGGCCGACCGGCTCCGGGTCAGGGCGGTCCCCGTCCCGCACCCGGTCAGGGCGGACCCCGTCCCAGCCCCGGTAGCATGCCTCCTCGCCCCAACCCGGGTGCGATGCCGGCCCGTTCGGCTCGCCCCAGCGGTCCCGGAGGACCCGGCGGCGCACGTGGTGGACCCGGCGGAGGCCGCGGTGGACCCGGTGGCGGCGGCGGTCGTCCCGGTGGTGCCGGTGGTGGCGGTGGCTACCGCGGTGGCGCAGGCGGCGGCGGCGGAGCTCCGACCGGTGCTCCGACCGGTGGCCCTCCCGGTGGATTCCGGGGTCGTCCCGGTGGCGGTGGCCGTGGTCGTGGCGGCGCAGCCGGCGCGTTCGGTCGTCCCGGTGGTGCAGTTCGTCGTGGACGCAAGTCGAAGCGGGCAAAACGCGCCGAGTACGAGAGCATGCAGGCTCCCGCAGTCGGCGGCGTCCGGTTGCCACGTGGCAACGGCGAAACGATTCGCCTTGCCCGTGGAGCCTCGCTCTCCGATTTCGCGGACAAGATCAACGCGAACCCGGCAGCACTTGTGCAGGCCTTGTTCAACCTCGGCGAGATGGTCACGGCGACCGAGTCGGTCAACGACGAGACGCTGGAGCTGCTCGGCGGCGAGATGAACTATGTCGTCCAGGTCGTCAGCCCGGAAGACGAGGATCGCGAACTGCTCGACTCCTTCGACCTCACCTATGGCGAGGACGCGGGCGGCGAGGAAGATCTCGAGCAGCGTCCGCCGGTGGTGACCGTCATGGGTCACGTCGATCACGGTAAGACCCGACTGCTCGACACGATCCGTAAGGCCAACGTCCGTGAGGGCGAGGCCGGTGGCATCACCCAGCACATCGGCGCCTACCAGGTCCTCACCGAACTGGACGGCAACGAGCGACTGGTTACCTTCATCGACACCCCCGGTCACGAGGCGTTCACCGCCATGCGTGCCCGTGGTGCGAAGGCCACCGACATCGCGATCCTCGTGGTCGCAGCCGACGATGGCGTCATGCCGCAGACGGTCGAGGCGATCAACCACGCACAAGCGGCCGACGTGCCGATCGTCGTGGCGGTCAACAAGATCGACAAGGAAGGCGCCGATCCGCAGAAGATTCGTGCCCAGCTCACCGAATACGGGCTGGTTGCCGAAGACTTCGGTGGCGAGACGATGTTCGTCGACATCTCGGCCAAGCAGGGCACCAACATCGACGCACTGCTCGAAGCAGTGCTGCTGACCGCGGATGCCTCGCTCGACCTGCGGGCCAACCCGGACATGGACGCCCAGGGTGTTGCCATCGAGGCGCACCTCGACCGCGGCCGTGGACCGGTGGCCACCGTGCTCATCCAGCGCGGAACGCTGCACGTCGGCGACTCGATCGTGGCCGGCGACGCCTACGGACGCGTCCGTCGGATGGTCGACGAGCACGGCGAAGACGTCACCGCGGCCACCCCGTCGCGCCCCGTCCAGGTCATCGGCTTCACGTCGGTCCCCGGCGCAGGTGACAACCTGCTCGTGGTCGACGAGGACCGGATCGCCCGGCAGATCGCGGATCGCCGCAATGCGCGTAAGCGCAACGCGCTGGCCGCACGCAGCCGCAAGCGGATCAGCCTGGAAGATCTGGATTCGGCACTGAAGGAGACTTCACAGCTGAACCTGATCCTCAAGGGTGACAACTCGGGAACCGTGGAAGCCCTCGAAGAGGCCCTCATGGGCATCGAGATCGACGACGAGGTGCAGTTGCGCGTCATCGACCGCGGTGTCGGTGGCGTCACCGAGACCAACGTCAACCTGGCGTCGGCGTCGAACGCGATCATCATCGGGTTCAACGTCCGGGCCGAGGGCAAGGCGACGGAGCTGGCGAACCGTGAAGGCGTGGACATCCGGTACTACTCGGTGATCTACCAGGCCATCGACGAGATCCAGAGCGCCCTCAAGGGTCTGCTCAAGCCGGTCTACGAAGAGGTCGAGCTGGGTCGGGCCGACATCCGGGCGATCTTCCGGTCGTCCAAGGTCGGTAACATCGCCGGTTGTCTGGTCACCTCGGGAATCATGCGGCGCAACGCCAAGGCGCGTCTGCTGCGTGACAACAAGGTCATCGCCGAGAACCTCACCATCACCTCGCTCAAGCGCGAGAAGGATGATGTCACCGAGGTTCGCGACGGTTACGAATGTGGTCTGACGATCTCGTACAACGACATCAAGGTCGACGACGTGATCGAGAGCTACGAGTTGCGGGAGAAGGCACGGGACTGATCGTCCCGGCAGGCTGAGATGTTCGTCGGTTCACTGGAAATCGACCTACTTCTCGGCGACATCCACTCACTCAAGCAGAAGCGCTCAGTGGTGCGACCAATCGTCGCATCACTGGCGCGTCTGCGGGTGTCGGTCGCCGAGGTGGACGATCACGACCTTCACCGCCGTGCCCGGATCGGGGTCGCCGCAGTTGCCGGCGACTCCCGGCACGTCGGCGAGGTGCTCGATGCCTGCGAGGCGTTGGTCTCGGGTCGCCCCGAGATCGAAGTACTGTCGGTTCGACGCACCGTTCGCGGCAGCGACGATTGAAACCGTTCGCGGCAGCGACGATTGAAACCGTTCGCGGCAGCGACGATTGAAAGTGCTCGCGGCAACGACGCCCGGCGATGTCGTTGCGGTACGACCGATTGCGGATGAGAGACAATGGGTGGTCCGGCCGGCGGCCGGATACACCGGAAATCAGGAGAGTGAGCTGCCATGGCAGACCCAGCACGGGCACAGCGGCTGGCCAAGCGGATCTCGACGATCGTCGCTTCGGCGATCGCGAGTGAGATCAAGGATCCCCGGCTCGCCTATGTGACGGTGACCGATGCCAAGGTCACCGGTGACCTCCATGAGGCGACGATTTTTTACACGGTGATGGGTCCATCGCTTGATACACCGCCCGACTATGCGTCCGCCGCGGCCGGATTGGCCAAGGCCACCGGAGTCCTGCGGTCCAAAGTTGGTGCGGGGACCGGTGTTCGGTTCACCCCGACGCTGAGCTTCGTTCTCGACCGGATCCCCGACACCGCGCGGGAGATGGAAGAGTTGCTCGAGCGTGCCCGTCTTCAGGACGAAGAGGTGGCCCGCCTCGCGCGTGACGCCGCTCCGGCCGGTGACGCCGACCCCTACCGTGAACCGCGGGCCGACGACGAGGACGAGGATTCCGGGGACGAAGCCCCGGGCTCAGGCCTGCGGTGAGTACCACTCGGGTTCCGTCCGACGAGATCTTGCGCTCTGTCGCCGAGATCTTGTCGGCGGCTCCGGAGGTCACTGTTCTGTGCCATACCCGGCCCGATGCCGACACGATCGGCAGCGGTCTGGCCATGGCGGAGGCGTTGCGGCAACTCGGTGCCGTCGTCGAGGTCAGTTTCGCCGGACCGACGGAGCTGCCGACCGCGCTTGCCCAACTACCCGGCGCAGATCTGATCATCGACTCCACCGATGTCGTCGGATACCCCGTCGTGGTGGCCGTCGACTGCGCGAGCATCTACCGTCTCGAGGCCTTGTCGTCGGTGGTCGAGTCGGCGACGCATTCGATCGTCATCGATCATCACGTGTCCAACGACGGTTTTGGCACGGTCAATTATGTTGATCCACAAGCTGATTGCACCGCCGAGCTCGTCCTGTCGATCATCGACGCGCTCGGTGTCGATGTCGGGCTCGACATGGCGACCTGCATCTACGCCGGCGTGGTCACCGACACCGGCTCCTTCAAATGGGGTCGGCCGAGCTCGCACCTGATCGCGGCGCGCATGCTCGAGGTCGGTGTCGACGGTCGCAGATGGACCAGAACTCTGCTCGATACCCACCGCTTTGCCTGGCTGTCCATGGTCGCCTCGGCGCTGGGGTCCGCGGTACTGGTGGAGACCGCCTTTGACGGTCTCGGGTTGGTGTACGCGGTGGTGGACCATGCTTCGACAGCCCAATTGGGCTGGGAAGAAAGTGAAAGCGTGGTCGACATCGTGCGGACCACCGCCGAAGCCGAGGTCGCCGTGGTGTTCAAAGAATCTTCCCCCGGCCAGTGGACTGTGTCGATGCGGGCGAAGTCGAAGGTTGATCTCGTGCCCATAGCCCTGGTGCATGGTGGCGGAGGTCATCGGCTCGCGGCCGGCTTCGGCGCATCCGGGACCGCCGCCGAGGTGGTCGGGCAGTTCCTCGCCTCGGTGTGAGCACCGAATCCGGGATCTCCGGCGACGCAGAATCGGCGCCGGAAACCGATCCGACCAATAGACGGATCCTGCGGCTGTCCATGTCGGCCCTGGTGGTCCTGATCGCCGAACCGCTGTATCTGATGCTCGATCTGGCGGTGGTGGGGCGCCTCGGTGGGACCGATCTCGCCGCCCTGGGCGTCGGTGTCCTGGTGTTGGGGGTCGTCAGCACCCAGCTGACATTCCTGTCCTACGGCACCACTGCCCGCGCCGCACAGAAGTTCGGCGCCGGTGATCGCGCCGGTGCGGTGTTCGAAGGTATGCAGGCGACCTGGATCGCGCTCGGGGTGGGCGCCGCCATCGTCGCGGTGGTTCAACTCGGTGCGCCGTGGATTCTGGACGTGTTGACCGGTGGGGGATCGGTGGCGCAGGAGGCGACCGGCTGGCTTCGGATCGCGGTCTGCGGGGTGCCTCTGATTCTGCTGTCGATGGCCGGGAACGGATGGATGCGGGGTGTGCAGGACACCCGACGGCCGATCGTTTATGTGGTTGTCGGACTCGGTATCTCGGCCGTTCTGTGTCCACTGTTGGTCCATGGCCTGGTCGGGGCACCTGAGATGGGGCTCGAGGGCAGCGCGGTGGCGAACGTGGTCGGGCAGAGTGTCGCCGGAATGTTGTTCGCGGTGCGGGTGGTCGCCGAATGCGAGCGAGAACATGTGTCTGGTCGTGGCCCCCGGTGGTCGGTCATCGTCTCGCAGCTGTCTCTGGGACGTGACCTGATCCTGCGGAGTCTGTCCTTCCAGATCTGTTTCCTTTCCGCAGCCGCGGTGGCAAGCCGCTTCGGGGTGGCGGCGGTGGCCTCGCACCAACTGGTACTGCAACTGTGGAACTTCGTTGCGCTGTTGCTCGATTCCTTCGCCATTGCCGCGCAGGCGTTGGTCGGCGCGGCGCTCGGGGCCGGCAAGGTTCCGGCCGCCTGGCGGGTCACCCGCCGCGTGACCCAGTGGTCGGTGGGGGTCTCGATCGTCCTGGCTGTGGCGTTTGCGCTGGGGAGTTCGCTGGTCCCGAGAATCTTCACCGCTGATGCCGACGTCCTCGACGCCGTCGGCACACCATGGTGGTTCTTCGTCGCGATGCTGCCGGTGGCCGGTGTGGTATTCGCACTCGACGGCGTTCTCCTGGGCAGCGCCGACGCGGCATTTCTGAGAAATGCGACCCTGGCGTGTGCACTGTTCGGATTCTTTCCGCTGATCTGGCTGTCGTTGATCTTCGATTGGGGCCTGGCCGGGATCTGGTCGGGATTGGTCGTTTTCATGGCACTTCGACTGATCACAGGTGTGTGGCGGGTGCGTGGTGGTCGGTGGACCGAGGTTGCGAACGTGCATTCGCCCCAAAGTTAACCTCCAACCTGGATGTTTGCGGCCTAGTATTTATCCGTGGCTCGCACATGGCCGTTGATAGAACGCGAGCGGGAGTTCAAGACGATCCAGTCGGCTCTCGCGTCCGAGGCACCCGACCTCGGTGTTGTCCTCACGGGTGAACCCGGCGTGGGCAAGACCACCCTGGCTCGTTATGCCACCGGGACGATGTCCGGGCAGGTGCGCTGGGTGGCCGGAACCGAATCGGCGCGGAGCATCCCGCTCGGCGCCTTTGCACATCTGGTCGGACCGGCGACGTCCACCGATCCGGTGACGTTCATGTCCGCTGCCCGTGCGGCCCTGCTGGCCGGGGGCGACACGGTGATCGGCGTCGACGACGCGCATCTACTCGACGAGCTGTCGGCGACGTTGCTGCACCAGCTCGCCATCGATCGGGCCGTCCGGATCATCGCCACGGTCCGCAGCGGTGAGGTGGTACCCGATGCGGTGACCTCGCTCTGGAAAGACCGGCACCTCGTGCGGCTGGTGCTCTCACCGTTCTCCAAAGAGCAGAGTGTCGAGTTGATCGAATCGGTCCTCGGTGGCCATCTCGAAGGGCTCAGTGCCGACGTCATCTGGGACGCCTCCGGCGGCAACGCCCTGTTTCTGCATCACCTCGTCGAAGGTGCACTCGAGTCCGGCGCGTTGCGGCAGGTCCGCGGGGTGTGGCAGCTCCGGGGACGGGCCGCGGTCACCTCGGAGCTGGCGTCCTTGCTCGAGAGCCGGATCGATCAGCTCGACGACGCCTCCCTGCAGGTGCTCAAACTCCTGACGTTCTGCGAACCGTTGGACATGGATGTCCTGAGTGAACTCGCCGGCGACGCGGCGGTCGACGACGCCGAATCCCGGGGACTGATCCGGGTGGCTCGTGAGGGTTCGCGGTTCAACGTCCACTACACGCATCCACTGTTCGGTGACGTGATCCGGCGTCGGCTCGGTATCGCCTCGTCCCGCCGGCTACGTGGTCAGCTGGTGAAAGCACTGGCCGGCCGCGAGGTCGGTGGCCCGGCCGAGCGGATCCGGCTGGCCGAGCTCTCCCTCGACAGTGACGAAAAGGTGGACGCCGGGTTGCTCTGCGAGGCGGCCAACGACGCGATCTCGTTGGCGAATGTGCCACAGGGCGAACGTTTTGCGCAGGCCGCGCTCGACGGTGGTGGAGGTCTCATCGCGGCGAACCTGCTCGCCCGGGCGCTGCTGTGGCAGGGGCGCACCGAGGCCGCCGAGGAGACTCTGACCGCCTTCGACCCGGACGACATGGATCCGGTGCAGCTGGTGCACTGGGGTTTGACCCGCATCAGCAACCTGCTGTGGTCGATGGGCGAGAGCCGCCGCGCCGATGAGGTGCTCGCGTCGGTGTCCGAGCGGGTCGATCATCCGGTGCTGGTGCAGGCGGTCGACGGCATTGCATCGGCCTGCGCCCTGTTCGAGGGGCGCCTCGACGAGGCCCTGGAGCGCTCGCAGCGGGTACTCGAGGCGCCGCAGACCTCTCCCTGGGCACTGGAATGGGCATGTTTCGGCGGTGGCTGGGCGCGGGCACTGAGTGGACGCGGTTCCGAGGTTGCCGAGATCTCCGCCCGCGGCCGGGAAGTGGAACTGAAAACCGACGGTTTGCTGAAGTTCATGGCGGGATACGGCGGCGTTCTGGGCCTGGTCTACACCGGGCAGTTCGACAAGGCCGAGGAGGAGGCGGGCCGCAATCTGCAGTTCAACGCCGCGGGTCAGTTCCTGGGCTGGGCGATAGCCACCACCGTCATGGGTCTGGTGGACCTGTCCCGAGGTCGACTCGAATCGGCCGCCGGCCGTTTCGAGCAGTCGCTGGCCGCGCTGGAGACCACCTCCGCGGCGGCCTGGACGTTCCCGGCGAGAATCATGCTGTCCCAATGCTATTCAGCGCTGGGACGCGATGCCGACGCGCTCCGCGTCCTGACCGATGCCCAGAAGCGCAGTGGTCGCTACGTGACGGTGTTCGGCCCACAGGTCCAGCTCACCGCCGCGTGGCTCGCGGCGGCGCAAGGGGTGACCGGCGAAGCGATCTCGGTTGCGCGTGCGGCGGCCGAGCAGGCGGCCGACGCCGGCCAATACAGCGTCGAGGCCGAGGCGTTGCACGCCGCGGCCCGCTTCGGTGATGAGACCGCCGCGCTGCGCCTGACCGAACTGGCCGGCGAAATCGACGGTGTGCTGGTCGATGCGTACGCCCGGCACGCCGCTGCCGTGGCAGCCGGGGACGGCGCCGCACTCGACCGGAGTGCCGGTGAGTTCGCGCAGATCGGGTCGCTCGTCTCGGCCGCCGACGCCGCCGCGCAGGCTGCCACCGTTCACGACGCCGCCGGCAATCGGTCGGCGATGGCGACCTCGGCGTCCACTGCGTCCCGGCTCTCCGCGGAATGCGGCGGTCTGAGGACGCCGGCCATGATCGCGGCCGCTCATCCGTTGCCGCTGACCGCGCGGGAACGCGAGATCGCCACGCTTGTTGCGGCAGGTTTGTCGAACAAGGCGATCGCCGAACGGCTGACGGTCTCGGTGCGCACTGTCGAGGGCCACATCTACCGGGCCTGCACCAAACTCGATCTCTCCGACCGTGCGGACCTGGCGACGTTGCTGAAAAACGAGAACTGACAACTGCTCGCCGGGAGGGAACGGGATTGAAGAACCTGGTGGTGTGCTGCGACGGCACGTGGAAGAACGCCGATGACAAGGACGTCTCGAACATCGAGAGAATCGCCCGCTCCATCGAGACCACGCCGACAGGACGTCCTGTTCAGATCGTCTACTACGCCGCCGGAGTCGGTACCGGTGCCACGAAGTTCGAGAAGCTGGTCGGTGGCGCCTTCGGGCTGGGACTCGACGCGGCGATCGTCGGGGCCTACCGGTTTCTGGCCCTCAATTACGAAAAAGAAGACCAGGTCTATGTCTTCGGATTCAGTCGCGGTGCCTACACCGCGCGGAGTCTGGTGGGGATGATCGATGCGATCGGTCTGCTCACCCCTGACGGATTGGCGAAGGGCAAACTGCCGGATGTGATGCCGCTCTACCGGGGGCGCCCGGCCGAGGGGAAGAAGCCCACCGCCGGCTGGGCCAGGGATCTGGCCGACTTCCGGACGGACTGTTACGACGAAAATGACGTCATCGTCCGGTTCCTCGGCGTGTTCGACACCGTCGGCACGCTGGGTGTGCCGGGCGTGACCCGAAGGAAGTACCAGTTCCACAATGTGTCGTTGACGCCCCAGGTCGCGACGGCCAGGCACGCCTTGGCGATTCACGAGCGTCGACGGTCGTTTGCGCCCGCACTGTGGACGGAAAACGACAAGAACAACGCGACACCCGACGTCAAACAGCTCTGGTTCGACGGTGTTCACAGCGACGTCGGCGGAGGGTACAAAGAGTACGAGCTGGCGAACAGATCGTTGAAGTGGATGGTCGGCGAGGCGCGCGCGGCCGGACTGGTGTTCGCGGACAGTCGCCTCGTCACCGAACCGCAGGACGTGATGCTGCACAAGACCCTCAAAGGTCCCTACCGGTTGCTGAACATGCTGAGCGCGGTGGCCGGCCGCTTCAGGCCGGCGGTCGGTTCGCGATTCCAGCAGGGATGGCGGGTGCTCGAACGGTCGGCAGGGAAGGGCTGGGGTGCGGACGTGGCCGTCGATCTGACCGATGACGTCTACCGGCGATGGGTTGTCGACAGCGGGGGCCGGTTACCGGCCGCCGGTGTCCGGTGGTGGATCGAGGGGGTCGGTGGCGACCGCTACCACAGCGTCGCAGCACAGCTGGTGACGCCGTCCACCGACGAGGCCGGACACAGCACCGCCCGGTAGTCGACTACCCTCGCGTGTTGGGGCAAACCCGCCCCGAAGGCGCGCGCGAAGGGATATCCATGGCGACATTGTGGGCGATCAGTGACCTACATGTCGCACATCGCGGCAACGAATCGGTGATCGACAGGATCCAGCCGCAGAGCGAAGGCGACTGGCTGATCGTCGCCGGCGACGTCAGTGAGCGCACCGACGACCTGTCCGACACGCTGCGCCGCCTCAAGGCCCGGTTCCAGACCGTGATCTGGGTCCCGGGCAACCACGAGCTGTACACCACCGCCAAGGATCCGATGCAGATCTTCGGGGTGGCGCGATACGACTACCTCGTCCAGATGTGCCGCGACCTCGGCGTCCTCACCCCCGAGGACATCTATCCGCTCTTCGACGCCGGGGATGGTTCGACCCCGGTACGTGTGGTGCCGATGTTCCTGTTGTACGACTACACCTTCCGGCCCGCGGGAACCACGAACAAGCTCCAGGCGCTGGCCGTGGCCCGGGAGAACAACGTGGTGGCCACCGACGAGTTCCTGCTCTCGCCCGAGCCCTATCCGACGCGTGACGCATGGGGACGCGCCCGGATCGAACTGACCCGCAAGCGGTTGGATCAACTCGACCGGACCGAGCCGAAAGTACTCATCAACCACTGGCCGTTGCGGCGCGAACCGA
The DNA here is from genome assembly GCF_059553395.1 of Williamsia sp. z34. NCBI lineage: Bacteria > Bacillati > Actinomycetota > Actinomycetes > Mycobacteriales > Nocardiaceae > Williamsia > Williamsia sp. z34. Next base: position 223,666 of record NZ_JCANWW010000002.1, read on the forward strand.
CCGACGCGCTCATGTATCCGGAGTTCGCGCTGTGGTGTGGCAGTGAACTGACCGCGGACTGGCACACCCGGTACAACGCGTCGTGCTGCGTGTACGGACACCTACACATCCCGCGGACCACCTGGTACGACGACGTCCGCTTCGAAGAGGTCTCGGTCGGCTATCCCCGCGAATGGAATCGGCGGGGTCTGCCCGAACCCCTGCTCCGCAAGATCGCGCCGGACGAGGGGTTGCGGCCCGAGCACCTGCCCGAACACGGGGCCCGGTTCGAATTGCCCCCCGACTATCGGGAGCGAGCCGCCGAGTTCGCCGAACAATTGACGCGCAAGCGGGAAGACATCAAGGCGCGCAGAGCGCAGCGTGAACAGGAACGAGGCGGGACACCATGATCGAAAAGCTGTTGCCCTCCGGGGTTGCGGTGGCCGAATCGTTTGGTGAGATGCCCGATGTTGCACCCCTGGCCGCCGAGGCCGGACTGATCGCACGGGCCGTGGAGAAGCGCCGCAAAGAGTTCGTGACCACGAGGAACTGCGCGCGAGAAGCTCTGGGCCAGTTGGGCATCGAACCGGTGCCGATCCTGCGTGGCGAGAAGGGCGAGCCGTTGTGGCCGCGCCAGGTGGTCGGCAGCCTCACCCACTGCGACGGGTACCGCGCCGCCATCGCCGGGTACTCGATGCAGGTGCGGTCACTCGGTGTGGATGCCGAGCCACACGCGCCCCTGCCAGAGGGGGTGCTCGACGCGGTGAGTCTGGAACCCGAGCGTGAGGTCCTCGCCACCCGCGACGACTCCGTGCACTGGGATCGACTCCTGTTCTGCGCCAAGGAGGCAACGTACAAGGCCTGGTTCCCGCTGACGAAGCGCTGGCTGGGTTTCGAGGACGCACACATCACGTTCGAACAGACGGAGACGAAGAGCATGGGTACGTTTCGCAGCGAGTTGCTTGTCGATGGGGCCACCATCGACGGTGGCGAACCGCTGCTGCGTTTCGACGGCCGCTGGCTTGTCGAGGGCGGACTGATCATCGCGGTGATCTCGCTATGACCCAACCGAGTTCGGGCCTGGACGGTGCCGGCCTGCTGATCGTCGACAAAGCCCAGGGACTGACCAGTCACGACGTGGTGTCCCGGTGCCGAAAGCTGCTCAAGACCAGGAAAGTCGGGCACGCAGGCACACTTGATCCGATGGCCACCGGCGTGCTGGTGATCGGGGTCGAGCGGGCCACCAAGATGCTCGGCCTGCTGTCGTTGACCACCAAGGCGTACACGGCCACCATCCGTCTCGGGGCCGCGACGGACACCGATGACGCCGAGGGCCAGATCATCTCGTCGGCCGACGCCCGGCACATCGACGTCGAACAGATCACCGAGCAGATTGCCGTGTTGACCGGCGACATCAGTCAGATCCCGGCCCGGGTCAGTGCCATCAAGGTCGACGGCCGCCGCGCGCATGCGCTGGTGCGTGACGGCACGGAGTTCGAATTGAAGGCCAGGCCGGTCACCGTCTCCCGCTTCGAGGTGGGGGAGGTTCGGGTGGTGCCGCCCGGCGACGACGATCCCGACGCGGTCACGTACACCGATGTGGACGTCGAGGTCGAATGCTCGGCCGGCACGTACATCCGGTCACTGGCCCGCGATCTCGGAAGCGCGCTGGGGGTCGGGGGACACCTGACGTCGTTGCGGCGCACCCGGGTCGGACCGTTCGGACTCGGCGTCGCCCGCACCCTCGAAGAGGTCGCCGATGAGCCGGGTGTCTCCCTCGACATCGATGCGGCCGCGCAGTTCGCCTTCCCGCACCGGTACATCAGCGCCGAAGAGGCAGAATCGATCAGTCAGGGCCGGTGGCTCGAGCCGATCGGGATGGACGGGACCTACGCCGCCATCGACCCGGACGGTCACACCATTGCGCTACTACAGGAGAAGGGCCGTCGCGCGAGTTCGGTCATGGTGGTGCGACCGGCGACCCTACGCGGCCGGTGAACCCGGGAGAACGCCCGAGACGCGTTCTTGTGGCCGGCGTGTCGGGCTCGGGCAAGACCACTCTGGCCGGACGGATCTCGACGGTGATCGGCGTGCCCCACACCGAGATCGATGCCCTCTTCCATGGGCCGAACTGGACGCCGCGGACCGAGTTCGGCGACGACGTACGCGCGCTCGTCGGCACCGGGTCGTGGGTCACCGAGTGGCAGTATGCGAGTGCGCGACGGGTCCTCGCGCAGCACGCCGAACTCCTGGTCTGGCTCGATCTCCCGTTCTGGCGCACCACATTCCCGCGGCTGCTGCGGCGGACCGTGCGCCGCCGATTGCGCCGCGAAGTGCTCTGGAACGGCAATGTCGAACCGCCGCTCCGAGTGATTCTGACCGACCGCATGCACGTCCTTCGGTGGGCGGTCACCACCCGGCACAAGTACACCGACCTCGTGCCGCGGATCGCCTCGGAGTATCCGCACCTCGTTGTCGTCCGGTTGCGCTCACAACGCGCGGTCGACACCTGGCTTGCTGAACTGCCGCGCGACCCCGGTTCGCCGGGCACGGGCGGGGGCGGCTAAGCGGTGACGAGCCAGATCGCCCGGGCGGCAATGTCTCCCAGGTCGATGGGCGCGCCTTCGTCGATGCTGATCTCGATGGTCCCGGCGAAGGGCCGGAGTTCGCGGATGACCACTCTGCGGTCCAGCGCGATACCGACGGAATCGAAGTACCGCAGCATCTCCGGATCGGTATCGGCGATCCGCGCGATGCGTCCGCCGGCACCGACCTCCAGATCTGCCAGCAGCGAGGCGTCGGGAGTGGGCACCGAACCGTCGATCGACGGGATCGGATCGCCGTGCGGGTCGCGCGTCGGATGATCGAGTTTGGAGTCCAGTCGGGCCATGAACCGTTCGGAGACCGCGTGTTCGAGAACCTCTGCCTCGTCGTGGACCTCGTCCCAGCTGTATCCGAGTTCCCGGACCAGGAAGGTCTCGAGCAGGCGGTGCCGCCGGACCATCAGGATCGCGGCGGTGCGACCGGTCTCGGTCAATGTGATCGATCCGTAGCGTTCGTGCACCACCAGGCCCTGGTCGGCCAGTTTGCGGATCGCCTCCGAAGCCGTGGACGGCGACACACCGAGTTTCTCGGCGAGCATCTTCGTGGTGATCTTCTCGGGCTTCCATTCCTGCCCGGTCCAGATGACCTTCAGATAGTCCTGGGTGACCGTCGAGAGCTCGGAGACCGCCTTGAGCCCAGCCAGGGTGGCAGCGTCCACCGTGGATTCGGGAGGGGTCTTCGAAGGGGGCACCGACCGAGTTTATGACGACCGCCCGGGATCTGTGTCACCGCCGCACCGAACTGAACGCCGTTTCCCGGCCCCGGCGGGTCGACGGCGTGTGCGCTGTCGCACCGGGCGGGGCGGGGTCGTAGGCTTGTGCGGTGTTGCGTTGGCGAGGGCTTGACGATATCCCCGCGGACTGGGGCAGGTGTGTGGTCACGATCGGCGTGTTCGACGGCGTCCACCGGGGGCATGCTCAACTGATCACCAGGGCCATCCGGGCTGCCAAAGAACGAGGCGTGCCCGCGGTCCTGATGACGTTTGATCCCCATCCCGCCGAAGTCGTGCGCCCGGGAACCCATCCGCCACAGCTCTCGACCCTGACCCGACGCGCCGAATTGGCCGAGGAACTCGGTATCGACGTCTTCTGCGTCATGCCGTTCACGCCGGTGCTGGCCGCGCAGAGTCCCAAGGATTTCGCCCACGAGGTGCTCGTCGAGCGGTTGCACGCCCAAGTCGTGGTGGTCGGTGACAACTTCACATTCGGCAAGAAGGCGGCGGGCAACGTCGACACACTGCGCAAGTTCGGCGAGCGGTTCGGCTTCGAGGTCGAGGCCGTCTCGCTCCTGGGAGAACACGCGGTGACGCTGTCGTCCACGTACATCCGGTCGTGTGTCGACGCCGGTGATGTCGCGACCGCCACCGAAGCGCTCGGACGACCGCATCGCGTCGAGGGCGTTGTGGTCCGCGGTGACGGCCGTGGCCGCGATGTCGGTTACCCGACGGCCAACATCGCCCCGCCGATGTATTCGGCGATCCCGGCCGACGGTGTGTACGCCGCCTGGTTCACAGTCCTCGGTGCCGGACCGGTCGTCGGCCACGTCGAACCGGGGGAGAGTTACCGCGCAGCGGTGTCGGTGGGCACCAACCCGTCGTTCTCCGGCCGCACCCGGACCATCGAGGCGTACGTCCTGGACACCTCGGCGGATCTGTACGGCCAGCACGTCGCAGTCGACTTCGTCGCCCGGATCCGTGGTCAGGCGAAGTACGACGACGTCTCGAACCTCACCGACCAGATCGCCGCCGACGTGGACCAGACCCGCCTGCTGCTGCCGTGATCTGACGATTTGGTCGGGCGGTCGGCCCGCCGGTAGAGTTGTCGGTTGGTGTGTGCTGCGGTTCGCGGTGGCCACATCACGTTCATGCGGTGGTTGCAAGACCGCCGGGTGTACTCACACTCACGCGCGATCGTCATAACCAGGAGTTCTAGTGGCACTGACCGTTGAAGAAAAGAAGACCATTCTCGCCGAGTACGGCTTGCATGAGACCGACACCGGATCTCCTGAGGCTCAGGTCGCAATGCTGACCAAGCGGATCGTTGATCTGACCGCACATCTCAAAGAGCACAAGCATGACCACCACAGCCGTCGTGGCCTGCTGCTCCTCGTCGGCAAGCGTCGCCGGTTGCTCAAGTACGTCGCCAAGGTCGACGTGCAGCGCTACCGCACGCTGATCGAGCGCCTGGGTCTGCGCCGCTAGTTGCCACCACGGTGACACGCCTCGGCGAGTCGCCCGGCAAAGCGCATCTGACCGGCTTGGCCGTCCAGATGTAAACCCAAGATAGTCAAAGCCGGGGATGTCGAGTGATATCCTCGGCTTGGCTTTTGTGCCAGGAAAATGTTCGTCTGTGCGTCCGCACTGGTGAGCGGTCTTCGGTAGTGGCTCCCGGAACGTAGTTATTTTGTCCGGCGGCTTCGATCGACGGCCGTCACACGGCGACAGCCGCACATTCTCCTGGCGCAGGGCCTACTCGCGTGTGTTTGCCCGCGAGCCGGCCGACTGTTTGCAGGTCGGTCGCGAACCTGAAAGCCAACAGTAGGAGATTCCCACACATGACCGACGTCACCAGCACAGACGCTGTGGAGTACGACGACGAGATCACCGAAGCGACCGCCATCATCGACAACGGCACCTTCGGCACCCGCACCATCCGTTTCGAGACCGGACGTCTCGCGCAGCAGGCAGCCGGCGCAGTCGTCGCCTACCTGGACGAAGAGACCATGCTGCTCTCGGCCACCAGCGCCGGCAAGCACCCCAAAGACCATTTCGACTTCTTCCCGCTGACCGTGGACGTCGAAGAGCGGATGTACGCCGCCGGCCGCATCCCCGGATCGTTCTTCCGCCGCGAAGGCCGTCCGTCCACCGACGCGATCCTGACCTGCCGTCTGATCGACCGGCCGCTGCGCCCGTCGTTCGTCGACGGTCTTCGTAACGAGATCCAGGTCGTCGTCACCATCCTGAGCCTCGATCCCAAGGACCTGTACGACGTCGTCGCGATCAACGCGGCCTCGGCGTCCACCCAGATCGCCGGACTGCCGTTCTCCGGACCGGTCGGTGGCGTGCGCGTGGCCCTGATCCCGACTGATGAGAACAAGGCCGGCCAGTGGGTTGCATTCCCCACCGTCGAGCAGCTCGAAGGCGCAGTCTTCGACATGGTCGTCGCCGGCCGCGTCGTTTCCGGTGAAGGCGACAGCGCCGACGTCGCGATCATGATGGTCGAGGCCGAGGCCACCGACAACGTGATCGAGCTGATCGAGGGCGGCGCCCAGGCGCCGACCGAGGCGATTGTCGCCGAGGGCCTCGAGGCAGCCAAGCCGTTCATCGCCCGCCTGTGTGAAGCACAGCAGAAGCTGGCCGCCGAGGCGTCCAAGCCGACCGGTGACTTCCAGCTGTTCCCGCCGTACGGTGACGACGTCTTCGCAGCCGTCGAGGCAGCCGGCGCCGCACGTCTCGGAGAGATCCTGAGCATTGCCGGCAAGCAGGAGCGCGACGACAAGACCGATGAGCTCAAGTCGGACATCCTGACCGAGCTCGCCGGCCAGTTCGAAGGCCGCGAGAAGGAGATCGGTGCCGCATTCCGGTCGCTGACCAAGAAGCTCGTGCGCAAGCGCATCCTGACCGACCACTTCCGCATCGACGGCCGCGGTGTCACCGACATCCGCTCGCTGTCCGCAGAGGTCGCGATCATCCCGCGCGCACACGGCAGCGCCCTGTTCGAGCGCGGCGAGACCCAGATCCTGGGTATCACCACCCTCGACATGGTCAAGATGGCCCAGCAGGTCGACTCGCTCGGACCCGAGACCAGCAAGCGTTACATGCATCACTACAACTTCCCGCCGTACTCGACCGGTGAGACCGGCCGTGTCGGTTCGCCGAAGCGTCGCGAGATCGGGCACGGCGCACTCGCCGAGCGCGCTCTGATGCCGGTGCTGCCGTCGGTCGCGGAGTTCCCGTACGCGATCCGCCAGGTGTCCGAGGCGCTGAGCTCCAACGGCTCGACGTCCATGGGTTCGGTCTGCGCCTCGACGATGTCGCTGCTGAACGCCGGTGTGCCGCTCAAGGCGCCGGTCGCCGGTATCGCCATGGGTCTGGTCACCGACGAGGTCGACGGCCAGACGCGCTATGTCGCCCTGACCGACATCCTCGGCGCCGAAGATGCCTTCGGTGACATGGACTTCAAGGTCGCGGGCACGAAGGACTTCGTGACGGCCCTGCAGCTCGACACCAAGCTCGACGGCATCCCCTCGAGCGTGTTGGCCTCGGCTCTGGCCCAGGCAAAGGACGCGCGGAACACCATCCTCGAGGTCATGGCAGAAGCCATCGACGAGCCCGACGAGATGAGCAAGTACGCGCCGCGCGTGACCACGGTCAAGGTTCCGATCGACAAGATCGGCGAGGTCATCGGGCCCAAGGGCAAGATGATCAACTCGATCACCGAGCAGACCGGTGCGAACATCTCCATCGAGGACGACGGCACCGTGTTCGTCGGCGCCACCGATGGTCCGTCTGCCCAGGCCGCGATCGACATGATCAACGCCATCGCCAACCCGCAGCTGCCCAAGGTCGGCGAGCGGTTCCTCGGAACCGTCGTCAAGACGACCACCTTCGGTGCGTTCGTCTCGCTGCTCCCGGGCCGCGACGGCCTCGTCCACATCTCCAAGCTGGGCAAGGGCAAGCGGATCAGCAAGGTCGAAGACGTGGTCAACGTGGGCGAGAAGATCCGCGTCGAGATCGCCGACATCGATGATCGCGGCAAGATCAGCCTGGTCCCCGTCGAAGACGAGGCCGCTGCACCTGCCGACGCCGGCGCAGAGGCGAAAGCCTGAGCCGCACAGCAGATTTGACCGGGACGCATAAGTCTGTGTCCTCAGTTACCCACCGGGCAGTACGGAGATCCGTACTGCCCGGTGGGCTCCGGGTGGTCACCGAGTATCTCCCCGGCGTACGGTCGGCGTCGGTGGGACTCTGGGTCGCGGTTGGATCAAGAGACGAAAAGCCCTCGGTTGCCGGGGCCGCGCACTTCCTCGAACACCTGTTGTTCAAGTCGACACCGACGCGCTCGGCGGCGAGTACCGCAGAGCAGATCGACGCCATCGGTGGAGAGCTCAACGCCTTCACCGGTAAAGAGCAGACCTGTTACTACGCCCACGTCCTCGACGAGCACATGGCAACGGCCATCGACATCGTCGCCGATGTCGTCCTGCGCGGCGAGTGCCGCACCGAAGACGTCGGAATCGAACGTGCGGTGGTCCTCGAAGAGATCGCGATGCGCGACGACGATCCCGAGGACCTGCTCGCCGATCTGTTCATGACGTCGATGTACGGCGACCATCCGCTCGGCAGGCCGGTCATCGGTTCGGCCGAATCGATCACCTCGATGACGCGGGCACAGGTGCGTTCGTTCCATCAGCGCCGCTACACCCCCGACAAGATGGTGTTGTCGGTCGCGGGCAACGTCGACCATGCCGAAGTCCTTGCCGCCGCGCGCGCCACGTTCGCCGGACATCTCGACAAGGAAGCCAAACCGGCGCCGATTCGTACGGGCGCCAAGGCGATCGGCGGTAAGCCCACGCTCGAGCTGTCGTATCGCGATACCGAGCAGGCGCACCTGCTGCTCGGGGTGCGGGCGCCGGGCCGTGGCAGTGGCGACCGATGGGCCCTGTCGGTCCTCAACACCGCACTGGGCGGGGGACTGAGTTCCCGGTTGTTCCAGGAGATCCGGGAGTCTCGCGGACTGGCCTACTCGGTCTATTCGTCGATCGACTCGTTCGCCGATATAGGTGCTTTCTCGGTGTACGCGGGCTGCTCGCCCGACCATCTCGCCGAGGTCACGTCGGTCATGACGAAGATCCTGACCGAGGTCGCCGAACACGGCATCACCGCCGAAGAGCTCGCCCGCGCCAAGGGTTCGCTCCGTGGGGCGATGGTCCTGGGCCTGGAGGATTCGCAGTCCCGAATGCACCGCAACGGCCGCGGCGAGATCAACTACGGCAAGCGGATGACAGTCGACGAGGCGTTGCGAAAGATCGACCGGGTCAGCGCGACCGACACCAGCAGAGTGGCCAGGGAGCTGCTCGGACGACCATTCGGTGCCGCCGTGATCGGTCCCTACCGCAGCCATCGCCAGCTCCCGAAGTCACTGACCGCGTTGGTGAACTGACGGGCGCTGCGCGCTGTGGTCGGCAACCTGGCACGATTGTCCCATGACGTCGTCGATCGCCGAGTTCCTCTCCGGGCACCCGCCCTTCGACGCGCTCGGCGATCAAGAATTGTCGAAGATCGCAGCCGCCACGCGGGTGGAGGATCACGAATCCGGTGCCGCGATCATGAACGGATTCGTCGAGCCGATCGATGAGCTCGCGGTGGTGGTGTCCGGGCAGGTCGAGTTGTGGAACTCGCCCGAGCGCAACCCGCAGGGCCCCGACGAGATCCTCGGTCCCGGCGGGGTTTTCGGCTTCTCGGCGATGCTGACCGGATCGACCATCGGTCCACTGGCCCTGGCCGCCGGTCCGGTCCGGGTCTACCGGATTCCCGGACATACGGTGCGCCCGGTGTTCTCGTCGCTGGCCGGTGCGGAGTTCCTGGCCCGCAAGCTGACGGTCGCCCAACGCGCGGATTCGCCGGCGGTCAGCAATTTCGGCACGGTGGACGAACTATTGCGGACCGCGCCCGTGGTGGGTACTGCGGACATGACCGTGCAGCAGGCCGCTCAGCAGATCTCCGAACACCACAGCGGCTACATCGTCATCCCGTGCCCGGACGGGCGGTTCGGGGTGCTGACCGACCGGGACATCCGCGCCCGGGTGGTGGCCACCGGCTCGGACCTGCAACAGCCGGTGCACCAGGTGATGTCCTACCCGGCGGTCACGGCCCTGACGACCACCCCGGCATCCGATGTCCTCGTCGAGATCCTGGACCGGGGCGTCACCTGTGTTCCGGTGACCGATCCCCACGGCGTGCTGCGCGGTGTGGTGGTGCCCGGTGACTTCGTCAACGCCCCGGCCGGTGCGGGTGTGTCGTTGCGTGAGCAGATCGCCCGGGCGAACTCTTTCGAGACATTGGCCGAACGGGGTCGGCGGATGCGTTACGTGGCAGCCGATCTCCTGCGCCGCGGGCGGCCTTCTCATGAGGTGACCGCGGTTCTGTCGGTGCTGACCGATGCGGTGGTCCGGCGGGCATTGGAGATGGTGCTGGCCACCCGACCCGATCTCGATCCCGCATCGTTGACGTGGCTTTCACTGGGCAGCAACGCCCGTCGGGAATCGGTGTTGAGTTCTGATGTGGATTCGGCGGTCTCGTTCGACGACTCGGTGACCGATCCGCAGGAGATCGCGGCCTATCGTGCGGCTTTCGCCGAGGTGGGTTCCGTGCTGCGGCAGTGCGGTTTCGGGGTCGACGAGAACGGGGCCACCGCCGACATGCCGCTGTTCTCCAGAACCCACAGTCAGTGGCGGGCAGTTGCCGGCCAGTGGCTCGAGTCGCCGCTCGACAACAAGGGCATGATCCTGGCGTCGCTGTTGCTCGATGGCCGTCCGATCTGGGGTGATCCGGGGGCCACCGCGGTCTCCGAGGTGTTCCGCGAGTTGCGCCGGCACCCGGGGACGATGCGGCTGCTGCTCGCCGAATCACTGTCGTACAAGGCGAAATTGCGGTCCATGCGTGATGTGTTGTCGCGGCGGGGTGGGACGTTCGACATCAAAGGTCATGCGCTCATCCCGGTGATCAACATCGCCCGGTGGGCAGCGCTGAGCGTGCAGAGCCCCGAGCTCGGCACCCGCGGCCGACTCGCGGCCGCAGCCGGCAGTGCCATGCTCAGTGAGGACAACGCGAACACGCTCATCGAGGTGTTCGAGGTGTTGCAGAAGATCCGGCTGACCTACCAGGTCGCACAACTCGATCGTGGCGAGGCGGCTTCGGATGTGCTGACCATGCAACGCCTTTCGCCGCTGGACCGCAGCCTCGTCGGACAAGCGGTCCGCGAGGTGTCGGCAGTCCAGCGGCGGATGGACAATATGTCCCACTACATGTCGGTCCGGGAATGGGCCGGCCCGGACGGGTCAGATCCGCAGGGGTGAGACGCCCAGCGGGATGTCCAGAGCTTCGGAGACGTGCGGGCACAGGAGTTCGCCCTCGTGCGTGGACAGGCCCTTGGCCAGCGCCGGATCGGCGCGCAAGGCCTCGATCCACCCGAGATTGGCAAGGCGCAGGACGTAGGGCAGGGTCGCTCCGGTCAGCGCCATCGTCGACGTGCGGGCCACCGACCCGGGCATGTTGGCCACGCAGTAGAACACCGAACCGTGGACCATGAACGTCGGATCGTCGTGGGTGGTCGGCCGGGAGTCCTCGAAGCAGCCACCCTGGTCGATGGCGATGTCGACCAATACCGAGCCGGGTTTCATCTGTGCCACCAGGGAATTGGGGACCAGGACCGGTGCCTTCGCGCCGGGGACCAACACGGCCCCGATGACGAGGTCGGCCTGCTTGATCGCCTCGTCGAGGTCGAACTTGGTGCTGTAGCGGGTGTGAACCCGACCGCCCCAGCGTGCGTCGATCGCCCGTAGCTTGTTGATGTCGAGGTCGAAGACCGTCACCTCGGCGCCCATCCCGACCGCGATCGCGGCCGCGTTGACGCCGCTGACGCCACCGCCGATGACAACCACCTCCGCCGGTGCAGTCCCGGGGACCCCGCCCATCAGCACGCCGCGACCGCCCGCCGAACGCATCAGGTGGTACGCGCCGACCTGTGGGGCGAGCCGCCCGGCGACCTCACTCATCGGGGCGAGCAACGGCAGCGATCCGTCGGATTCCTGCACGGTCTCGTACGCGATCGACGTGGTCCCGGACTTCAGGAGTGCCTCGGTGCACGCGCGACTGGCCGCGAGGTGCAGGTAGGTGAACAGGATCTGTCCCTGACGCATCAGCTCATACTCGGAGGCGATCGGCTCTTTGACCTTGAGCAGCAGGTCGGCCTGTTCCCACACTTCGCGGGCGGTGCCGAGGATCTGCGCACCCGCTTCCTTGTAGTCGGTGTCGGCGATGGCGGATCCGGTGCCCGCTTCGTGTTCGATGATCACGTCGTGGCCGCGCCGGGTGAGTTCGGCCACCCCGGCCGGGGTGATGGCGACTCGGAACTCGTTGTTCTTGATCTCACGTGGGACGCCGACACGCATGGACAACTCCTCCGGTAGTGGTGGGCTCGGCCTGATACCCAGGGTGAAGAAACAGCGAGTACTACGCAAGATCCATGATGAAGATTCTCAACTTGATATCTTTGGATGAACAATCTTCGGATATGGAGGCCGCGATGGAGCCTGAGTCGAACAATATTCGGGCCCGGGCACCTGGCCTCGACGACATCGATCGGCGACTGTTGGCACTGCTGCAGGTCGATGCGCGGATGTCGAACAGTGCGCTGGCCGCGGAGGTGGGTATCGCGGCGTCGACGTGTCATGGGCGAATCCGGCGACTCATCGACATGGGGGTGGTCCGGGGGTTCTTTGCCGACATCGACCCGGCGGCGGTGGGTCGTCCACTGCGCGCCATGGTCGCGGTGAGTCTGCAATCGGATGCGCGTGGGCAGATCAGGCGATTTGTCGCCGAGATCGGCCGCAAAGACGAGGTGATCGACGTCTTCTTCCTGTCCGGAGCCGACGACTATCTACTGCACGTGGCCACCGCCGACACCGAGGCGCTACGGAAGTTCATCGAGATGCTCAACGCCCGGTCCGAGGTCGCCGGCACCAACACGTCGCTGGTGTTCGAGCATCTGCGCGGCTCGGCGCCGATCTTCTGATCGGGCGTCAGGTCTCCCTGGTGGGAGCGGCGGAGCCCGGCTGACTAGACTCGGCCGGGTGACTGACCAGATCAAAGTAGGTGTACTCGGCTCCGGCGGCAAAGTCGGCCAGGCAATTGTGTCGGGCGTCGAAGCCGCGGGTGACCTCGACTTCAGCGCCGGCGTCGACAAGGGTGACCCGTTGTCGCGGTTTGTCGAGACCTCGACCGCTGTGGTGGTTGACTTCACCCACCCCGACGTGGTGATGGACAACCTGAAGTTCCTGATAGAGAACGGGATTCACGCGGTTGTCGGGACAACCGGCTTTGACGAGGCCCGGCTGGACACAGTTCGTGGATGGCTTGCCGACAAGCCCGGTGTCGGGGTCCTGATCGCTCCGAACTTTGCCATCGGCGCAGTGCTGAGCATGCGGTTCGCCCAGCAGGCAGCGCGCTTCTTCGATTCGGTCGAGGTCATCGAACTTCATCATCCGCACAAGGCCGATGCGCCGTCGGGCACTGCGTACCGGACTGCGGGTTTGATCGCCCAGGCGCGGGCCGAGGCGGGCGTGCCGATCAGCCCTGATGCCACCAGTGCCGAACTCGAGGGCGCCCGCGGTGCCGATGTCGACGGGGTGCGGGTGCATTCGGTCCGGCTCGCCGGACTGGTCGCCCATCAGGAGGTGCTCTTCGGGACGCAGGGTGAGACCTTGACGATCCGGCACGACTCCATCGACCGCAGCTCGTTTGTCCCCGGGGTGTTGCTCGGTGTCCGTGAGATCAGCAGTCGTCCGGGTCTGACCGTCGGTCTCGACGACTTGATGGACCTGTGAGCGGGCCTGAGGTAGTGAGCGAAAAGCAGAAAGACGCACGGCCGATCGTCGTCGGGATCGGCGTTCTCGTCCTGGTCCTCTTTTTCTACTTCTTCTTGTTGGGTTCTCGTGCCATCGATCTGATGGCCACCGGTGAAGTGGTCGGGATCGGTCTGGGTATCGGTGTGATCATCCTGCCCTTGCTCGGTGTCTGGATGGTCGTCGGTGCACTGCGGTCCGGGATCGCTCATCAGCGTCTGGCCCGCCGGATGCGCGAGGAGGGCGGGGAACTCGACGTGTCGACGTTGCCGAGGCGTCCTTCGGGCCGCATCGAACGTGAGGCCGCCGATGAGCTTTTCGAGCAGGTCAAGGCGGAATGGGAAGCCGACCCGAGCAATTGGCGCTCCACGTATCGCATCGCGCGGGCCTACGACTACGCCGGCGACCGCAGCCGCGCTCGCGAGATGATGAAACGTGCTGTGGCGCAGGAGAAAGAGTCCGGGTCGTAGTAGTACAGGGGATTGTTGATGTCGCGTTTGTTGATCATCCACCACACGCCGTCGCCGCATTGTCAGGCGATGTTTGAAGCGGTCGTCAGCGGCGCATCCGATCCCGAGATCAAGGGCGTCGAGGTGGTGCGGCGGCCCGCGCTGACGGTGTCACCGGCCGAGATGCTCGAAGCCGACGGCTATCTACTCGGGACGCCGGCCAACCTCGGCTACATCAGCGGCGCGCTCAAGCATGCGTTCGACGGCGCGTACTACCAGATTCTCGACTCCACCCGCGGTCGTCCCTTCGGGCTCTACCTCCATGGCAACGAAGGCTCCGAGGGGGCCGAGCGGGCCGTCGATTCGATCACCACGGGCCTGGGCTGGACCAAAGCCGCCGAATACGTTGTGGTGTCGGGGAAGCCGGGCAAAGAAGATCTCGAATCATGCTGGGAACTGGGCGCGACGGTTGCTGCGCAGTTGATGGGGTGACAATTATCTCGCGGGGTATCGGTGTCCGACCCGTTCGATAGACTGCCCGATCTTCTCGGTTAGTTTGGCGAAATATGTTGGGATGCAACAGTATTAATTCGTTCGAAAGCTTGTGCGAATCGGGTTTGGGCCGTAAACTTGTCCCATGGACTTCGGGGGAATGTTCGCCAGGTTGTCGGATCTGGCCGGGGATGCGGCTGTGGTCGCCGGGGATGATGCTGAGATTTCAGCTCGCACGGTGGCGGTTATTCGACTCAATCATGTTGTGGAACAGATACTTTTCCGACTGGTCGGTGAAGTCGATCGGCGTGGGTTGGCTCAGAGGTCGGGTGAGCGGTCCACCGCCGGACTGCTCCAGAAGGAGGGGGTGGCGCCGGTGGCGGCCCATCGCTACGTACGGGTGAGCAAGGCGCTCGGTGACATTCCATCAGTGCCGGCCTACGGTGTGGACGGAGCGTTGTCGGGTGAGCATGTGGACTCGATCGTCAAAGGGCTCAACCACATTGAGCGTCGGAACCCGGATCTGGCCGGCGAGGACCGCGCTGACTGTGTGCGCGGTTTACTGACCGAGGCCTTGATGGCGAGTCCGGCGGCGGTGTCGGCGCGGGCGCGGCAGATGGCGATCGTGTTGTCGCCGCCGGACAAGCCGATCCCTGATGCCGAGAATCACGAGCTCAACGAGTTCACCCTCGGGAATGGGGACGACGGACGCAGTCACGGCACCCTGGATCTGGACAACCTGCTGGGCGAGAAACTTCGTGTCGCGCTCGATCCCTTATCGAGGCCGGTACCCGAACCCGATGGTTCACCGGATCGCCGGTCGAATGCCCAGATTCGTGCGGATGCTCTGGAACGCCTGCTGGATTCGTATCTCGATCAGGAAGATCGTCCGACGCGTGGCGGCGCCAAACCGCATGTGGTGGTCACGGTGACCCCGGAACACCTGCAGGAGCTGCAACTACGTGGCATCCCGGGCGCCAAGGCTCCCGCGTTGGCACCCGCATTTCAATGGACCGGGCCGGCGTCAGCATCAACCGCGCAGATGGTGGCCTGCGATTCGGTCATCACCAGGATTCTGCTCGACAACAATTCGGTACCCCTTGATGTCGGCCGCGATCAACGCACGGTGACGCCGGCGATCCGGAAGGCGCTGATCGCGCGGGACCAAGGGTGCGCGTTCCCGGGCTGCGGGTGCCCCGCTGGCCGGACCGATGCCCACCACATCGACTTCTGGCGCAACGGTGTCGTCACCAGCCTGACCAACATGGTCCTGCTGTGCCGGCGGCATCACCGGTACATCCATCACATGGGCTGGGAAGTCTTCATCGGTTCCGATGGGCATCCCTGGTTTCGTGCGCCGGACAGCACCACCGCGATCCGTTCGCATGCCCGCCGCACCCTGAACACTGAGATCACCGCCGCATAACGGCGGTCCAGGCCGGCCGGTCCGTTTGCCCGACAAAACCTACGGGCGACGCCTTTGCCGGTACTCCCGAGCGGTGCAGGAATTCCCTGCGCAGCGTGTTCATTGAAAACTCCACAGTGTGAGGCCGAGGGTGCTTCGGCGCGGTTGAGGCTGTCATGTCAGGGATGTCGGCGTCGCCCTTTAGACTTGGCCCGTGAGCAACGCGGTGAACATCCCGACCCCTTATGAAGACCTGCTGCGGTTGGTCCTCGAAACGGGGACTCCCAAGGCCGACCGCACGGGCACCGGCACCCGGAGCCTGTTCGGTCACCAGTTGCGCTACGACCTGGCCGAAGGGTTTCCGCTGATCACGACCAAGCGCGTGCACCTGAAGTCGATCGTCTATGAGCTGCTGTGGTTCCTGCGCGGTGATTCGAACGTGCGATGGCTGCAGGAACACGGGGTCACCATCTGGGACGAGTGGGCAGATGACAACGGTGAACTCGGACCCATCTACGGCGTGCAATGGCGTAGCTGGCCGACACCCTCGGGTGAGCACATCGACCAGATCAGCGCCGCACTCGAGCTGTTGCGGACCAACCCGGATTCGCGCCGCAACATCGTCTCGGCGTGGAACGTCGGAGAAATCCCGCAGATGGCACTCCCGCCGTGCCACGCGTTTTTCCAGTTCTATGTGGCGGACGGCAAACTGTCGTGCCAGCTGTACCAGCGCAGCGCCGATCTGTTCCTCGGCGTGCCCTTCAACATCGCGTCCTACGCCTTGCTCACCCACATGATGGCGGCTCAGGCCGGCCTCGAGGTCGGGGAGTTCGTCTGGACCGGCGGTGACTGTCACATCTACGACAACCACGTCGAACAGGTCACCAAACAACTCTCGCGTGACCCGTACCCGTACCCGACGTTGGCTTTGGCGCAGCGCGATTCGATCTTCGACTACCGATACGAGGACATCGAGGTGCTCGACTACAAGTACCACCCGGGAATCAAAGCGCCCGTGGCGGTTTGATCCGGTGACCATCGCACTCATCTGGGCGCAGTCTGTCGACGGCGTGATCGGCCGCGACGGGGACATGCCGTGGCAGCTGTCCGAAGATCAGAAGTACTTTCGGCGGATCACCGGTAAACATCCAGTGGTGATGGGCCGCCGCACCTGGGACTCGTTGCCGCCGAGGTTTCGGCCGTTGCCGGGGCGCGAAAATCTGGTGGTCACCCGGCAACGGGACTGGCTCGGCGAGGGTGCCCGGAGCTTTCCGGATGTCGAGTCGGCGATCGCTGCCGGGCGCGAACTCGATCCCACTGTCTTCGTGATGGGTGGCGGTGAAATCTACCGGGCCGCGACAGGTCTGGCCGATACCGCCTACGTCACCGAAATCGACATCGAGGTGCCCGATGGTGACACCGCGGCGCCGGAGTTGGATCCGCGGCGTTGGGAACTCTCCGCCGATGAGCCGTGGCTGGAATCCGCGAACGGTCTGAGGTACCGCTTCCTGAAGTACACGGTCAGGGCGTAGTGGCGGGCCGCGATCAGCTGTCGGGTGCGCAGGCCCGCCGGATTGCTTTGGCGGCACAGGGCTTTACGGACCGGATGCCAACCGGCGCGGTCAACCGCAAACACCTGCAACGAGTGCTCGAACGTACCCGACTGCTGCAGATGGACTCGGTCAGCATCGCGGTCCGGGCCCACTACATGCCGATCTTCAGTCGCCTCGGAAACTATGATCGCGCGGTACTCGAACAGGCAGCCTGGGAACCGGGTCCGCGTCGGCCGACCCTGCTCGCCGAATATTGGGCACACGAGGCCGCGTTGGTGCCGATCGAACACTGGCCGCTGTTCCGCTGGCGGATGGACGACTTCCGTCACGGCCGCTATCGCGAGGCGGTGGGAGACCGAAAGGCGGCGGCGATGCGCGCGGTCATCCGGGAGACGATCGCCGAGATCGGACCCAGTACCAGCGGGTTGATCGAGGATCACCTCGGCCACGAGAAACGTCCGAAAAAAGGTACCTGGTGGGACCGTAGCCAGGTCAAATACCTGTGCGAGGTGATGTTCGCGGCCGGGGAGCTCTCGGCAACGCGACGCAACGGCTTCAACCGCTATTACGACCTGGCCGAGAACGTGGTGGGGGAGTATTCGAACGTCGAGATCGCCCGCGACGACGCGATCCGTGAATTGGTGCGGGGTTCGATCACCGCGTTGGGTGTGGGAACCGAGGTCGACATCCGCGACTATTACCGGCTCAAACCCCAACCTGCGCGGGACGCGATCGCCGACCTGCTGTCGGCGGGACAGATCCGGCAGGTCGAAGTAGAAGGTTGGTCGAAGCCGGGTTATCTGGACCCGGCGGCGCGGATCCCACGGACGGTCAGTCGGAGCGCAGTGCTCAGCCCCTTCGATCCGCTCATCTTCTTCCGGCCACGCACCGAGCGGCTTTTCGATTTCCACTACCGCATCGAGATCTATGTCCCCGAGGCCAAACGCGTCCACGGCTACTACGTCCTCCCGTACCTGATGGGAGACCGTTTGGTGGCCCGTGTCGACCTCAAGACCGACCGGCCCGGTAACCGCCTGCTGGTCCTCGGGGCCTTCCATGAACCCGGGGCCGACCCCAGGGCGGTGGCGGAGTCGCTGGCAGCCGATCTCCACGCGATGGCGGTCTGGCTCGGTGTCGGTCGGGTGGAGGTCGGTGATCGGGGAGATCTTGCCCCGGAGCTGGCCCGGGCGGTCGGGTCTGCCGCATTCGCCTGAGACATGATCGTCGAACGGACCCGGTGTCGTGGCTGTCCGGGCCGCCAGAGGTCGATCGCATGTCCGTCTGCGCGGTGGTGGACAATCGGTGAGGCTCGAACCCACAGGAAAGAGGAAACGCAGTGTCGGAATTGGTGCCGTTGAAGGTGCAACTGGTGGCGAAGACGTCGTTCGACGCTCCTGCCGATGTGCCGTGGAGCACTGACGTCGACGGCGGGGAAGCGCTGGTCGAGTTCGCGGGCCGGGCCTGCTACCAGAGCTGGGACAAACCGAACCCCCGCACAGCAACCAACGCCGGGTACCTGCGTCACATCCTGGAAGTCGGACATCTGTCGCTGCTCGAACACGCGACCGTGACGTTCTACATCGCCGGGATCTCGCGTTCGTGCACCCATGAACTGATCCGGCACCGTCACTTCTCCTATTCGCAGCTCTCGCAACGCTTTGTGCCCGAGCACGATTCGAACGTGGTGCCACCACCGGCCATCCGCGGCGACGCGGAACTCGAGGCACTGTTCATCGAGGCCACCGACGCGAGCCGGAAGGCGTATTCGGAGCTGCTGACCGCGTTGGAGGAGAAATTTTCTGACGTACCCAACAACATCCTGCGACGTAAGCAGGCCCGCCAGGCGGCCCGGTCAGTCCTGCCGAATGCCACCGAGACCAAGATCGTGGTGACCGGCAACTACCGTGCATGGCGTCATTTCATCGGGATGCGGGCGACCGAACACGCCGATGTCGAGATCCGGCAACTGGCGATCGAATGCCTGCGTCAGCTCACCGATGTCGCGCCAACGGTTTTCGGGGACTTCGAGATCGGGACACTGTCGGACGGCACCGAAGTGGCAACCTCACCATTTGTTCTCGAAGGCTGAAACGCCGCCACGGCCCTTAGTCGCCACGGATTAAGCGACTGGCCTGTGCTCCGGTAACCTTAACGACCATGATCACCGGTGCGACGCAACCACAGAGCTTCCCCTTCGGGACTGTCAGTGTTGCGATGGTTACCCCGTTCACCGCTGACGGATCGCTGGACCTCGCTCGAGCCGCCGAACTTGCCGACCGGCTTGTGTCGGGCGGCTGCGATGGTCTGGTTGTCTCCGGCACCACAGGCGAGTCGCCCACCACCACGCCCGCAGAGAAGCTCGAGCTGCTCCGGGTCGTCCTGGACACGGTCGGTGACCGCGCCCGGATCGTGCAGGGTGCCGGCAGCTACGACACCCGCGAGAGTGTCTGGTTCGCCAAAGAGTCGGCTGCGGCCGGTGCACATGGCCTGTTGGTGGTGACCCCCTACTACTCACGGCCGCCGCAGGCCGGTTTGCTGGCCCACTTCACCGCCATCGCCGATGCCACCGACGTGCCGGTGCTGCTCTACGACATCCCGCCGAGATCGGTCATCCCGATCGAGCACCGCACCCTGTTGGAGCTCTCCCGCCACCCGAACATCCAGGGTGTCAAAGATGCCAAGGGTGATCTGAACTCGGCCGCGTCGCTGATGGCCGACACCGGCCTCCAGTACCTTTCCGGTGAAGACGCGCTGAACCTGCCGTGGCTCTCCATCGGTGCAGCCGGCTTTGTCAGCGTCATCGGACATCTGGTTCCCGATCGCCTCCGCGACATGCTCGACGCCGTCAACAAGGGTGATCTCATCCGCGCCCGCGAACTCAATGTGTCGATGATCCCGCTCGTCAACGCGATGGGCCGTCTCGGAGGCGTCACGATGGTCAAGGCAGCGCTGCGCATCCTGGGTATGGATGTCGGCGACCCCCGGTTACCGCAGGTGCCGGCGAACGGTCCACAAATCGAAGCGTTGATCGCGGATCTGCGTGCAGCGAAGGTACTTTCATGACATCTCCAGAATCGCCCGGGCGTAAGCGCGGCAGAGTGATCCGTCGCAAGGCCGGACCACCGGCAGAGCCGAAACCACAGACGATCCCCGCTGCGGCGGAACCGAAGGCGGACAACATCTCCGAATCCAACGCGCCCAAGTCATCAAAGTCGGTCGCACAGAAGAGGTCTCCACGGAATCGCCGTGGCGGTCAGGGCCAGTCCGCAGCGAAACGGACCGATGCCCGGGTTGTCGAGAACAGCAACAGGCTCGGCGTCCCACCGAAACTCCCGGCCAACGGTATGCGCATCGTTGCGCTCGGTGGAATCGGTGAGATCGGCCGCAACATGACCGTGTTCGAATACGACGGCAAGCTGCTGATCGTCGACTGCGGTGTCCTGTTCCCCGAAGATGCCCAGCCCGGTGTCGACCTGATCCTGCCGGACTTCCGGTACATCGAGGATCGGATGGACGACGTCGAGGCGATCATCCTGACGCACGGGCACGAAGACCACATTGGTGCCGTCCCGTTCCTGCTCCGCCTGCGTTCCGACATCCCGGTGATCGGCGCCAAGTTCACGCTGGCCCTGCTCGCGGCCAAGTGCAAAGAACACCGCCTGCGTCCCAAGCTGATCGAGGTGTTCGAGGGCGAGTTCACCAAGCATGGTCCGTTCGAGGTCGAATACTTCGCGGTCAACCACTCGATCCCGGACGCACTGGCCGTCGCGATCCGCACCGGTGCCGGCGTGGTCCTGCACACCGGCGACATCAAGCTCGACCAGTTGCCACTCGACGGTCGTCTGACCGACCTCGCCGGTTTCAGCCGGCTCGGCGACGAGGGCGTGGACCTCTTCCTGGTCGACTCGACCAACGCCGAGGTCCCCGGATTCGTCACCCCCGAACGTGAGATCGGTGGCGTTCTCGATCAGGTGATCGGCAAGGCGAAACACCGCGTGATCGTGGCGTCCTTCGCCAGCCACGTCCATCGCATCCAGCAGGTCGTCGACGTGGCCCACGCCCACGGGCGCCGGGTGACATTCGTCGGACGCTCGATGGTCCGCAACATGCAGATCGCCCAGGAACTCGGCTACCTGCGGGTGCCCGACGGCGTCGTGGTCGACATGGACACCGCTGCCGCACTCCCCGACAACAAGCTCGTGCTGGTCTCGACCGGGTCGCAGGGCGAGCCGCTCTCGGCGCTCTCCCGGATGGCCAAGGGCGAACATCGGCAGATCAACATCCATGCCGACGACCTGGTCGTCCTGGCGTCCTCGCTCATCCCGGGTAACGAGAACTCGGTGTTTGCCGTGGTCAACGGCCTCGCGCGGCGCGGTGCGACCGTGGTCACGCAGCAGAGCGCCAAGGTGCACGTCTCCGGACACGCATCGGCAGGCGAGCTGCTGTACCTGTACAACGCAGTCCGGCCATCGAATGTGATGCCGGTGCACGGTGAATGGCGCCACCTGCGTGCCAACGCCGCACTGGCCGAGGCCACCGGCGTTCCGTCCGAGTCCGTGGTCCTCGCCGAAGACGGCGTGATCGTCGACCTCGTCGACGGCCGCGCATCCATCACCGGCCGGGTTCCGGTGGGCTTCGTCTACGTCGACGGACTGTCGGTCGGAGATGTCGGCGAGTCGACGCTGTCCGAACGGCTCGTGCTCGGCGAAGGTGGTTTCATCGCGATCGCTGTGGTGATCGACGCCGACACCGGTCGCGCCGTCAGCCCGCCCGAGGTCTCCGGTCGGGGATTCTCCGACGATCCGGCGGCGCTCAAAGAAGCGGCGAACCTCGTCGACCACTCTCTCGAGCAGCTGGCCAACGAAGGTGTCACGGACGCACATCGGATCGCGCAGACCATCCGCCGGGTGGTCGGCCGCTGGGTCGCCGACAAGTACCGCCGCCGGCCGATGATCGTGCCCACGGTTCTGACGGTGAGCGACTCCGGCAACAGCTAGTGCTGTGCGCCACAAGGGTGGTCGGTGCCGCATAGGGTGGTGCCATGACGATTGCCCGAGATGAACGTGCAGCGCTTGTGACCACTCTGCGTGCGGTCGGACCCGACGCGCCAACCCTGTGTGAGGGATGGACGGCCCGGGATCTGACCGCCCACATGATCGTGCGGGAGTACCGCCCGGATGCCTCACCGGGCATCCTGATCCCGGCGCTGGCCGGACATACGAAGTCGGTGCAGGACAAGGTGGCGAAGGACGACTGGGATTCGATGATCGCCAAGTTCGCCGCCGGTCCGCCGCTGTATTCGCCGCTGAAGCCGCTCGACCGCTTCGTGAACGTCACCGAGATGTTCGTGCACCACGAAGACGTCCGCCGCGCGGCGCCGGGGTGGGAGCCCCGGACCCTCGGGGCCGCCGAGAACAAGGCGATCCTCACCCCGCTCAAGGCAATGGCGAAAAGAGCGATTGCCAAGTCGCCGGCCACTGTTGAATTGGTCACCCCCGACGGTGAGCAGATCGCCACCGGAGGCCATGGACCGACGGTTCGGATCACCGGTGAACCACTGGAACTGTTGCTGTTCGCGTTCGGACGAGCCCAGACCCGTTTGGATTTCGAGGGCGACGCCGACGCGGTCGCCGCGGTGAAGGCAGCGAAACGCGGTTTTTAGGAACCATCACGAATACGACACGCGATCGAGATGCGCGTGTTGTAGATGAGGTTTGTGTGACTGTTGCCGACTAAGGTGGCACCCATGGCAACCAAGTCCACCGCTCGCTCTGGCGCGCCCGCTCGCGGTTCCGCGGCCGGGAAGAAACCTGCCGCCAAGAAGGCTGCCCCGCGTAAGGCTCCGGCGAAGAAGGCCTCGGCGTCCGCCAAGAGGCCTGCTGCGAAGAAGGCGACGACAGCCAAGAAGTCGACCGCAGGGGCCCGGGGGTCGAGCAGGTCGGCAGCGACCTCGGCGCGGGCCAAGGCGTCCGCGCCGCCGCGCCGGTCGGCCCTCAAAGCGGTGGGCGCCGGTGTCGGTGCGGGATGGGGCCTGGTCGCGAAGGGTGTCGGGGCGGTCGCCCGGTCCGGCTCGCGCGGCGGGGACCCGCACTACGACGAACGCGAGTACGGCGACGATGGCCCGGCCGGATCGTCGAACGATCCCTTCGACGATGCGTCGGGTGGGGGAGCGGACCAGAACGTTCACACACAGGGCCGCGACGGACTCGCGCTGGTGTTGCTCGCACTCTCGATCGTGGTGGTCGCGGCGATCTGGTTCGACGCCGGTGGTCCGGTCGGGGCGTTTGTCGATTCCGCGGCCCGCGCCGTCATCGGGACCGTGGCCATGCTGCTGCCATTGGTCTTCATCGGGGCCGCCTTCGTACTCATGCGGCACGCACCGAACCCTCGCAGTCGCGGTCGATACATCAGTTCTGCGCTGCTGATCGGGCTCCCACTGCCCGGTCTCTGGCACATCTTCGCCGGTCGTCCGGCCGAACTGTCTGAGCGTCAGGACGCCGGTGGATTCATCGGCTTTGCGGTCGGCGGACCGCTGACCGACGGGTTGACGGCCTGGATCTCGGTACCGATCCTGCTGTTGTGCATGGCGTTTGGACTGCTGCTGCTGTCCGGGCTGACAGTGCGCGAACTGTTTGCGGTCGTCAGTTCGTACCTCGGTCTCGGCGTCACCGGTGAATGGGATGAGGACGGCGACTACGAAGACGACGAGTTCGGCGCCGACGACTCCTACGGCGCCCCGGCCTACGGTGACCCGTACAACAACTACCCACCCGACCTTCCCTCCCTGGCGACCCGCCCCGAGCCGCCGAGCCGGCCCCGTCGGCGTACCCCGCCGCCGGCACCGGTACCGGTGACCGCGGGGGAGGCATTGACCGAAGAGATCATCGACGATGACGGTGCCCCAGCGGCGGTGACCGAAGCCCTGCAGACTCCTCCGGCCGGCGCGAAGCCGGTCCGCAAGCGACCGGTCGCCAAGCCCACCCCGCCGCCGGTTCCGGCCGACGACGACGAAGACGACGACATGCCGCAGAACGGGATGTTGGTCGATCGTGCCGTGGAGGGTGATTACAAGCTGCCGCCGGCCAGCCTGCTGATCGAGGGCGACCCGCCCAAGCTGGGCAGCGCCGCGAACGACGAGATGATCGATCGGATCTCGGCCGTCCTGGAGCAGTTCAAGATCGACGCCGCCGTCACCGGCTTCACTCGCGGTCCGACGGTCACCCGGTACGAGGTCGAACTCGGACCGGGTGTGAAGGTCGAGAAGATCACCGCCCTGCAGCGCAACATCTCCTACGCCGCGGCGACCGACAACGTCCGGCTGCTGGCCCCGATCCCCGGCAAATCCGCCGTGGGTATCGAGGTGCCCAACAGCGACCGGGAAATGGTCCGCCTGGCCGACGTGCTCACCGCATCGTCGACCCGTAAGGACAAGCATCCGCTGGTGGTCGGCCTGGGCAAGGACATCGAGGGCAACTTCGTGGCCGCGAACCTGGCGAAGATGCCGCACCTTCTGGTCGCCGGTTCCACCGGTTCCGGTAAGTCGAGCTTCGTGAACTCGATGCTCGTCTCGCTGCTGACCCGCGCGACGCCGGAGGAGGTCAGGATGATCCTGGTCGACCCGAAGATGGTGGAGCTCACGCCGTACGAGGGCATCCCGCACCTGATCACACCCATCATCACGCAGCCGAAGAAGGCTGCGGCGGCACTGGCCTGGCTGGTGGAGGAGATGGAACAGCGCTACCAGGACATGAAGGCGTCCCGGGTGCGACACATCGACGACTTCAACAGCAAGGTCCGCTCCGGGGAGATCACGACCCCGCTCGGTTCCGAACGCGTCTACAAGCCGTATCCGTACATCCTGGCGATTGTCGACGAGCTCGCCGACCTGATGATGACTGCTCCGCGTGAGGTCGAGGAATCGATCGTCCGGATCACCCAGAAGGCCCGTGCCGCCGGTATCCACCTGGTCCTGGCAACGCAGCGCCCGTCGGTCGACGTGGTGACCGGTCTGATCAAGACCAACGTCCCCTCGCGGCTGGCGTTCGCGACGTCGTCGCTGACCGACTCACGAGTCATCCTCGACCAGCCCGGTGCCGAGAAGCTGATCGGTATGGGTGACGGACTGTTCTTGCCGATGGGCGCCAACAAGCCCATCCGTATGCAGGGTGCGTTCATCACGGACGAAGAGATCCAGGCCGTGGTGGATTTCGCGAAGGAGCAGAGTGAGCCCGATTACACCGAGGGTGTGACCGCGCAGAAGGCTCCGGACAAGAAGGACATCGACGCCGATATCGGCAACGACCTGGACGACCTGCTGCAAGCGGTGGAACTGGTGGTGTCGAGTCAGTTCGGCTCCACCTCGATGCTGCAACGCAAGCTCAGGGTCGGTTTTGCCAAGGCCGGGCGCCTGATGGACCTGATGGAAAGTCGCGGAGTCGTCGGTCCCTCAGAGGGGTCGAAGGCGCGCGATGTGCTCGTCAAACCCGAGGACCTCGCCGGTGTCATCTACTCGATCACCGGTGGCGGCGACAGTGACACAGAGGACGATTCGGACGATTTCTGAGGGGTGCGGAGCTCTGCGCCGGTGGTCGACGAACCGGGTTGTCGAAACTATTAGGTAAAGTGATTTTTACCTTTCTTCGACAGCTTGGAGGCTGCACTCGTGCACGTTTCGCCCACCGTCTGGATCGTCACCTGTTTGGTGATACTGGGCTTGTTCGTATTCGACTTCTTCGCCCATGTGCGGGTCCCACACGCACCCTCGCTCAAAGAGTCCGGCTTCTGGTCGGCCTTCTACATCACCATCGCGCTGATCTTCGGCGGATTCGTCTGGTGGAAGTGGGGGTCGAGTTCGGGTACCGAGTACTATGCGGGCTTTGTCACCGAAAAAGCGCTCTCGGTGGACAACCTGTTCGTGTTCATCATCATCATGGCCAAGTTCGCGGTACCGCGGGAGTACCAGCAGAAAGTGCTGTTGCTCGGTATCGTCATCGCCCTCGTCCTACGTGGCGGCTTCATCGCTGTCGGTGCGGCGGCGATCAGCGCCTACTCGTGGGTCTTCTACCTGTTCGGCGCGTTCTTGATCCTGACCGCCATCAAGCTGCTCCGTGAGTCCGACGACCCGGACAAGACCGAGGAGGAGGTCGAGGGCGGCGTCGAGAAGTTCGTCAAGAGGTTCTTGCGTACCTCGGACGCCTACGACCGCGACAAGCTGTTCACCATCGAGAACGGCAAGCGCATGGCCACTCCGATGCTGATGGTGCTGATCGTGATCGGCTTCACCGACGTGCTCTTCGCGCTGGATTCGATCCCGGCGATCTACGGTCTGACCGAAGAGGCGTACATCGTGTTCACCGCCAACGCCTTCGCGTTGATGGGGCTGCGTCAGCTCTTCTTCTTGCTCGGTGGTCTCCTCGACAAGCTCGTGTACCTGTCGTTCGGACTCTCATTCATCCTCGGCTTCATCGGTGTGAAGCTGGTGCTGCACGCGCTGCACGAGAACACCCTGCCGTTCATCAACGGTGGTGAACACGTCTCGGTGCCGGTGATATCGACCCCGCTGTCGCTGTCGGTGATCCTCGGGACCCTGGTGATCACCACGGTGGCCAGCCTCCTCAAGACGCGGTCCGACGACCGGAAAGCGGAGTCCCTGACCTCCGGGGGCACGCCCGACTAGTCGCTGATCGGTCCGATCACCGGGTTCCACGCCCGAATCGACGTGGCGTCGATTGCCGAGACCGGAACGTACGGATCATCTTTGATCAGGGCCTTCACGGCGGCCTCGTCCTCTGCCCGGAAGATCAGCAGAGCGCCGAGGCCGTCCGGGAAGGGCCCGGACGCCTTCAGGATCCCGTCGTCGCACAGGCCCGACAACCAGGCGCGGTGCGCCGGCCGGGTCTCGTCGCGGATGGCCGCGGTGCTGGGGGAGAAGGTGTACTCGACGAGAAACGTTGCCACGGTGCTTCTTTCGGTCGGAAGAGTTTGGGTCGGACGAGCAGGTGTCAGAGGGTGGCCAACATCCGGGTATTGCCGAGGGTGTTGGGTTTGACGAAACTCAGGTCGAGGAACTCGGCGACGCCGGCGTCGTACGACCGGCACATCTCCTCGTACACCTCGGCGGTCACCGGCGTGCCGGCGATCTCCACGAATCCGTGTTTGCCGAAGAAGCGGGTCTCGAAGGTGAGCACGAACACCCGGCTCAGCTGGAGTTGCCGCGCCATGTCGAGCAGCCGGCTCACCAATTGGTGGCCGATGCCGTGCCCGGCCATCGACTGGTCGACGGCGACGGTACGGATCTCACCGAGGTCTGCCCACAGGACGTGGAGAGCTCCGCACCCGACCACCCGGCCGTCGATCTCGGCGACCCAGAACTCCTGGACCGCCTCGTACAGCGTCACCAAATTCTTTTCGAGGAGGATCTTGCCCGCGTACTGGTCGATCAGTTCTTTGATGCGCGGCACGTCCGAGGTTCGTGCCCGGCGCACGGTCGCCTCGACCTTCGAATCGGTTGCAGCAGCAGGCTCGTTGGCCGAGCTGTTGTCAGATGCCATGCGTGAAACAGTAATACCTGTGTACCCCGGGCCTTCGTCACAGGCGGGGCAACCTATCCTTGAGCACGTGGGTATTGGGCATAACGATTCGGCGCTGCAGGGTGCATCGCGTGGCTGATCGTTTGCGCCGCGAGGTCACCGGCGCCGAGCCCGATCCGATTTCGGATCTCGTCAGCGAAGAGGTCCCCATCCTCAACCTGGCCAACATCCTGACGATCTTCCGGATCGTGCTGGTGCCGGTCTTCGTTGCGATCCTGTTCATCGACGGTGGCGACAACCCGTGGTGGCGAACGCTGGCGTGGGGCGTTTTCGCGCTGGCCGCGATCACCGACCACTACGACGGCCGGATCGCGCGAGAGCGCGGTTTGATCACGGACTTCGGAAAGCTCGCCGATCCCATCGCCGACAAGGCGCTGATCGGTTCGGCGCTGATCGGTCTGTCGATCCTCGGTGAGTTGCCCTGGTGGGTCACGGGCGTGATCCTGGCCCGGGAACTGGGGATCACGGTCCTGCGCTTCTGGGTCCTGCGGCACGGGGTGATCCCGGCCAGTCGCGGCGGCAAGATCAAAACACTTCTGCAGGTCTTTGCGATCGGCCTCTACGTGCTGCCCTTGTCGGGTCCGCTGCACTGGGTCGCGGTCGTGCTGATGGGTGCCGCGCTGGTGGCAACCGTTGTCACCGGGATCGATTACGTGTGGCAGGCCTTCGCCAAACGGGCCCAGCGTCGCCGGGATGCGGCGACGCTGCGCCGGGACGAGCGGTCCGGCCATCCCGGCGATCGTTCCGGACGGTGAGCACCGATCCGTTGGCCGGGGAACCGGCTGCGCGGTTGGTATCGGAATTGCGTCGCCGGGACGAAACGGTGGCCACCGGTGAGTCGCTCACGGCGGGCCTGCTGTCCGCGATGATCGCGGGAATCCCCGGCGCCAGTGTAGTGCTCCGCGGCGGACTGATCGTCTACGCAACCGATCTGAAGGCGGGGCTTGCCGGTGTCCGGGCCGAGACGCTGGAGAAGTTCGGTCCGGTGGCGGAGCAAACCGCCGAGGAGCTGGCGATCGGTGCGGCCGAAAGGTGCGGCGCGACGTATGGGATCTCCCTGACGGGGGTGGCCGGCCCTGATCCTCAGGACGGTAAGTCCCCGGGGACGGTGTTCTGCGGTCTGCCCGGACGCGCTCCGGTCATCCGGTCGGGAACGCCGGATTCGACACCAAGGTCGTGGGCATGTCGCTGCGGGGCGACCGGTGGGATATTCGTCTAATGTCGTGCACACGGTCGATCGGTGAATTGCTCGATTGGCTCGACTGAGTTCGTGGGAGTGCTGCACCCCGCGGCAGCGACGGAAGCGGACCCACGATCTCCAGGATTGAACGCCGATCACGGACCGGGAACGTTCTCGGGCCGTACTGCGTTGGACAGACTGACGTGTCGAGGAGGACTCATATGGCAATACTCCTGCGGGAAGCACTCGGTGGCAGCCTGCGGCGGGTTCGGATGGATCAAGGCCGCACCTTGCGTGAAGTATCGACGAGCGCCCGGGTCAGCCTGGGCTACCTGTCCGAGGTCGAACGCGGCCAAAAAGAGGCGTCGAGCGAACTGCTCGCCGCGATCTGCGATGCGCTCGAGGTAGAGATCGCCGACGTTCTGCTGGACGTCCGCGACACCCTCCGGACCGATCTGGACCACGCTGCGCAGCCGTCCGGGCGCGCATCGATCGCGACCGAGACGAAGGTTGTCATACCGCAGCCGGCATCGGCTCTGGCTGCCGCCTGACCTTCGCCGGTGTCACTGCGCGGGTTCAGACGATAGATTGGGTGCAGGACTGCTCGGAATCGGACTGAAGACAAGGCAGGGGCAATGGCTAACCCGTTTGTGAAGGCATGGCGTTACTTGATGGCGTTCGGAAACGCCAAGATCGATGAGAACGCCGACCCGAAGATTCAGATCCAGCAGGCGATCGAAGATGCGCAGCGTCAACATCAGGCGCTGTCGCAGCAGGCCGCGGCGGTCATCGGCAATCAGCGCCAGCTCGAGATGAAGCTCAATCGGCAACTCGAGGACATCGAGCGCCTGCAGGCCAACACCCGCCAGGCGTTGACCCTGGCCGACAAGGCGACCGCGGCCGGCGACACCGCCAAGGCGAACGAATACACCAATGCCGCCGAGGCTTTCGCCGCGCAGCTGGTGACCGGTGAGCAGAGCGTCGAAGATCTCAAGGC
This sequence comes from Williamsia sp. z34, assembly GCF_059553395.1. Lineage (NCBI taxonomy): Bacteria > Bacillati > Actinomycetota > Actinomycetes > Mycobacteriales > Nocardiaceae > Williamsia > Williamsia sp. z34. The sequence goes on from NZ_JCANWW010000002.1 coordinate 253,537, forward strand.
GCTGCACGATCAGTCGTTGCAGGCGGCCGAACAGGCCAAGCATGCGGTCGAGCAGAACTCGATGATGTTGCAGCACAAGCTCGCCGAGCGGACCAAGCTGCTGAGCCAGCTGGAGCAGGCGAAGATGCAGGAGCAGGTCTCGGCGTCGTTGAACCAGATGAGCGAGCTGGCCGCGCCCGGCAACACCCCCAACCTCGAGCAGGTGCGCGACAAGATCGAACGTCGCTACGCCAACGCACTCGGGTCGGCCGAACTCTCCCGTAACTCGGTGCAGGGTCGCATGATGGAGGTCCAGCAGGCCAGCGTCCAGATGGCCGGGCATTCCCGTCTCGAACAGATCCGGGCCTCCATGGCAGGTGAATCGTTGGCTGCCGGTGAGTCCGCGGCCGCACCTGCCGCCGAACCGGCGGCGCCGTCGGTCAACGTCGAGAAGCCCCAGGCGAACTGACCGCCGGACTCGGGGTAGTCCCTGAACTTCCCCCCATCTTGCCTGTTCTCCGGTGACAACGGCGTGCTGTGCTGGCACCGTTGGTGGCACGGACGTCGAGGCGAGGAGGATGACATGTGGTGGAAGGTATTGCTGGCGGTTCTGGTGGTGTGGTTGGCTTTCGGGCTGATCATGGCGCTGGTGAAGGGCCTGCTCACAATTCTGGTGATCGGCCTCGTGGTGATCGGTGTGATCGCGGTGATCAAGTGGGCGAGTACCGACAAGAGTCCGACGAACACCGGCAGGTAACGGTGCCACCGGCAGGCGAGGAGTCGTAGTTGCGGATAGCCCTGGTGGCCGGCTCGGACGCCGGTCATGCATTTCCCATGCTTTCTCTCGCAGACCTGTTGCAGCGCAACGGTTTTTCGCCCGTTGTCTATACCGGCTCTGGTTGGGCCGAAGCGGCCGCACTGCGCGGCCTGCAGGTTCGGCAGTTGCCCGGGCTCGCCGCGCAGACCGACGATGACGACGGCGACGCCGGCGCCAAGCTCAGCGCCCGCGCGGCGCGGATGTGCGGGGCACTGATTCCCGAACTGGCCGACTTCGGTCCCGACTTGGTCATCTGTGACGTCATCACGGTGTGCGGGGGATGGGCAGCCGAACCGTTGGGTGTGCCGTGGATCGAACTCTCCCCGCATCCGCTCTACCGGGCCTCGGCGGGACTCCCGCCCATCGGTAGCGGGCTGGAACCGGGTACCGGCTTGTCAGGGCGGCTGCGGGACGGATTGATGCGAGCGGCCACCGCACGTTCGATCCGGCAGGGTGAGCGACAACGAGAAGCCGCGCGGGCCGGGATGGGACTGCCGCCGCGGGCTCCCGAACCCGCCGCCCGGATGATCGCCACCTTGCCCGCTCTGGAGGTTCCCCGCCCGGATTGGCCTGTCGGCGCGGAGGTGGTCGGCCCCCTGTTGTGGGAGCCCACCGACAAGATCTTCGACCGGCCTCCCGGCGATGCGCCCCTGGTCGTCATCGCGCCGTCCACCGCGGCCACCGGCTCGGTGGGTCTGATCGAATCGGCGTTGATGGCGCTGGACCCGGAGGTGCTCGGAACACCGGTGCGCGCCGTGGTCTCCGGCTTGGCCCCGCAGGTCGATGAACTGCCCGCCTGGGCCCTCGCCGGGCACGGCAGGCAGGACGAGTTGCTGGCCGAGGCGGCACTGGTGATCTGTGGTGGCGGCCACGGGATGCTCGCGAAATCGATGCTCGCCGGGGTACCGCAGGTGCTGGTTCCCGGTGGCGGGGATCAGTGGGAGCTCGCGCAGCGGGCCCGGCGATGGGGTTGCGCGGAGGTCGTCCGTCCGCCGACCGTCGGGGCGATGTCGTCGGCGATCCGAAAAATATTGCAGAACAATTCATTTGCCGCTGCCGCGCGCCGGGCGGGTGAGAGCAACGGTGATGTCCTCGATCCGGTTGCGTTGTGTACCCGGGCGGCGGGTCGGGAACTGTTTCGCTAGCCTTGACGGCGTGCGACTCACCGAATTCACCGAACTCTTGACCACCGAGTTCGGCGCCGCCACGGCCGATTCGATGCTCGTCGACCACGCACTCATCGAGTTCGGTGGCAAGACGGCAGCGCAGGTTCTCGAGTCCGGGGTGGATCCCCGCGACGTGTGGGTGGCCCTGTGCCGGGACTTCGACGTCCCTCGCAATCGCTGGTAGAAAGCCCGTTCCCGGATTCTCACCCGGCGTGTCGTACCCGCCGGTGGTTGACTCGAACAGATGTTCGCCTAGAGTGGTGGGCAAGCAACGATGGGAAAAGTCGGCACCGGCGGACCGCGGGTTCGCCGGATTGTCAGAGGGCTGATCTAGCGTGATGTCAGTGCGCAAAGAGATGCCGAACACGCGAAAAAAAGCTCGCTCCCGCCAGACCGGCGGTACCACCGCCGAGAACTCGGCCAAACCACTAGGGGAAAAAATGGCAGCCCAACCAGACCGCGAGAAGGCACTCGACCTGGCCTTGGCCCAGATCGACAAGAACTATGGCAAGGGCTCGGTGATGCGACTCGGTGAGAACGCCCGCCAGCCGATCGCCACCATCCCCACCGGCTCGATCGCGCTGGACGTCGCGCTGGGTATCGGCGGGCTGCCGCGTGGCCGCGTGGTCGAGATCTACGGCCCGGAATCCTCGGGTAAGACCACCGTGGCCCTGCACGCTGTTGCCAATGCGCAGAAGGCCGGCGGCATCGCGGCGTTCATCGACGCCGAGCACGCACTCGACCCCGATTACGCCCAGCGGCTGGGTGTCGACACCGACGCACTGCTGGTGTCGCAGCCCGACACCGGTGAGCAGGCGCTCGAGATCGCCGACATGCTGATCCGTTCCGGTGCGCTCGACATCCTGGTGATCGACTCGGTGGCCGCGCTGGTTCCGCGTGCGGAAATCGAAGGTGAGATGGGTGACAGCCACGTCGGCCTGCAAGCGCGTCTGATGAGCCAGGCGCTGCGCAAGATGACCGGTGCCATGAGCAATTCGGGCACCACTGCGATCTTCATCAACCAGTTGCGCGAGAAGATCGGCGTCATGTTCGGATCGCCGGAGACCACCACCGGTGGTAAGGCGCTGAAGTTCTACGCCTCGGTACGTCTGGACGTCCGCCGGATCGAGACCCTCAAGGACGGCACCGACGCGGTCGGTAACCGGACCCGCGTCAAGGTGGTCAAGAACAAGGTCGCGCCGCCGTTCAAGCAGGCCGAGTTCGACATCCTGTACGGCCACGGCATCAGCAAAGAAGGCTCGATCATCGACATGGGCGTGCTGCACGGATTCATCCGTAAGGCCGGCTCGTGGTTCACCTACGAGGGTGAACAGCTCGGCCAGGGCAAGGAGAACGCACGTAAGTTCCTGCTCGAGAACACCGAGACCTGCGATGAGATCGAGAAGAAGATCAAAGAGAAGCTCGGAATCGGTGCAGTGCTGACCGCAGATGACGCCGTCGCACCGGCACCGGTCGAGTTCTAAAGGAACAACAACAGGTGAACGACCCTGGGGGAGAGGATGTCCGCGCCAACATCGCCGAGCTGCGATCGGCGACCGCGGAGATCCTCTCCCGACCTGTATCTGTGGACCCCCCACCGGCGGCGGAGCCGGTCGTCGAACCCGAGTCGGTGTCGACGCCGGACGCAGCGCCCCCGGGGTTCAACCGGGCAGCCGGCGGTACGGGCGCGTCGGCATACGATGCCGCGCTCCGACTGCTCGGTGTCCGGGCGCGCAGCCGGGCCGAATTGCGAGGACGGCTGCAGGACAAAGATTTTCCGGAGACCGAAGTCGATTCTGTGATGCAGCGGCTCGAACGCGCCGGACTGCTCGACGACGCGGATTTCGCCGACCAGTGGGTGCGCTCACGCCACCTGCACAGCGGCAAGGGGCGTACCGCACTGCGCCATGAACTACGCCAGAAGGGCGTCATGGACACGGTGATCGAGCAGGCCGTCAGCCAGGTCGACGACGACGCCGAGCGTGAGCGTGCCGCAGAACTGCTCCGCCGCAAGACCGCAAGGCTCCGCGCCGAGGACGTCTCAGAACGCGAAAGCCGCGACAAGCACATGCGCCGCCTGGTGGCGATGCTTGCTCGTCGCGGCTATGCGCCGTCGCTGGCGTTCGATCTGGTGAAGGCCGAACTCAGCGATCTGCGGTGATCGCGTCGTCCTCGATGGTCACCTTGCCGACGGTGCCCTTGCGCTTGCCCACCCGGACCCGACGTTCGACCACGGTGGCCAGTGTCGACAACCCGAAGTTGAGGATGATCATCACAATGGCGACAACCACCAGCGCCGGCAGGTAATTGCCGTAGAACGATGCCGACTGGATGCCGGACCGCACCACTTCGATGTAGCCGATGGCGTATCCCAGTGCGCTGTCCTTGAGCGCGATGACCATCTGCGAGATCAATGCCGGGAGCATTGCGGTGATCGACTGCGGCAGCAACACCATGCGCATGGTCTGGGATTTGCGCATGCCGAGCGAATGGGCGGCCTCGGCTTGTCCGGCGGGCAACGAATTGATGCCCGATCGCAGGATCTCCGCGATCACGGAACCGTTGTACAGCGTCAGGCCCGTGACCACGGCCGCAAACGCCAGCTGCTCGGCGGGGAAGACCGCATACTCGGCAAACAGGTAGTAGGCGAAGATCATCAGGATCAGCACCGGGATGGCGCGGAAGATCTCGACCGTGCCGCCGCTGAGGATCCGGATCCACCGGTGCTCGGACAGCCGGCCGATGCCCAGCAGGGCTCCGAGGATCAGGGCGAACACGATGGAGAGCACCGCGGCCTTGATCGTTCCCCACAGACCCGGCAACAGGTAGGTGGTCCAGGTGTCGGCCTTGATGAACGGATCCCACTTCTCGGCGGTGAGCTGACCGTTGTCCCCCAGGGCGATCATCACGTAGACGAACGCTGCGAGCAGGATCACGCCGAACACGATCGCGATCAAGAGGTTACGTCTGCGGGCCTTCGGTCCGGGTGCGTCGTACAGAACAGTTGCGCTGCTCATCGCTTGACCGCCAATCGCTTTGCCAGGTAACCGAAGACAAAGCCTTCGGTGAGTGTGATCACCATGAATCCGGCGGCGATGATGATGAAGATCCAGACCACCTGATCAGCGTGGTTCTCGATCTGCTCCTTCATCAGCAGTGAGGCCTCGGCGACACCGATCGCCGAGGCGATGGTGGTGTTCTTGGTCAGGGCGATCAGGACACTGCCCATCGGGCCGATGACCGATCGCAGGGCCTGGGGCAACACGATGATGGAAAACACCTTGGAGAACGGCAATCCCAGCGAGCGCGCGGCCTCGGCCTGGCCGATCGGCACGGTGTTGAAACCCGACCGCAGGGTCTCGCAGACGAACGTCGAGGTGTAGAGCACGAATCCGAGAACGGCCAGCCAGAAATTGTTGTTCTCGACGAAGTTCTCGTTCTCCGGCGCCAGGGCGAGGCCGAGGTTCTGATACAGGCCCACCGAACAGAAGATGACGATCAGCGTCAACGGGGTGTTGCGGACGATGTTGACGTACCAGGTGCCGAACACACGCATGACCGGAACCGGGGACACCCGCATGCCCGCGAGAATCGTTCCCCAGATCAATGCGCCGATGGCGGAGTAGAACGTCAACTGGATGGTGACCCAGAAAGCCGGCCACAGGGCAGGTCCGATGTCGGACCACAGCTCGCTCATGAGAGTCCTTCCGGGCATGGCGTGGACGTGGAGTCGAGGAACGCCAGATCAGCCGGTGTCGGGACGAACGTGTACTTGGAGTCGGCCGTATCGGCACGGGCGATCATCGTGTCGACCTCGGAATCGCCGATCGCCTCGCGCAGCGCGAGCTCCCAGGCAGAGGGTCCACCGCCGGGAGGCGGCGTCATCATGTTGACGAGCGCTTCGTTGACCGCTGCCACTGCTTGCGGGTACTCCTTGGCCAGACCGATGCCGTAACGCTCGGTGGAGAACGGGGTCCCGGCCTTCTTGAGCGACTTCGGGCTGCCCGCGCAGGCGTCCTTCGGGTAGGTCATGTCGACGAGCTTGAACTCGCCGGGATAGAAGTTGGAGAACCCGGCGAGGATCGCCTCATCGGTGGTCAGCGCATCGACCTTGCCGCGGCGCAGGGCCTCGACACAGGACGAGTAGGAATCGAACTCCTGTAGCTGGACGTTCGGCAGCTGGTTCTTCACGTTCTGCGCCGACGTCGAACCGGTCACCGAACACAGCTTCTTGCCCTTGTTCAGGTCGGTGAGGGTCTGGATCTCCTCATCGTCTTCGCGGACCAGCAGACCCTGATAGTTGATCAGGTACGGACCGGCGAAGGCGACCTTCTTGGACCGGGCCGCATTGATCGAGTAGGTGGCCGCGATCATGTCGACCTCACCGTTGGCGATGAGGGTCTCGCGCTGCGCCGACGGTGTTTCCCGCCACTTGATCTTCGGCTTTTCCCAGCCGTTGGTCTCGGCGATGTTGTTGATCACGTACTCGGACACCGAGACGTCGAATCCGGTGAAGGACTTGTCGGGGTGTCGCAGGCCCAGCCCGGGCTGATCGAACTTTGTGCCGGCGACCACCGAACCGTTCTGGATCGACTCGAGCAGGTTGCGTGGATTGGTGTTGCCGCAGGCGGCGAGCCCGGTCGTGACCACCACCGCGGCGAGCGCGAGGCCGAGCAGCGTGGTCAGTCGTCGTGGCCGGGTTCGGATTGTGGGGCGTGCGGTACTCGTCTGACTCATCAGTGGCCCAGGATCTTGCCGAGGAAGTCACGGGCCCGGTCGGACTTGGGCGCTGTGAAGAATGTCTCGGGATCGCCGTCTTCGACGATGGCTCCATCGGCCATGAAGATCACGCGGTCGGCGGCCTTGCGGGCAAAACCCATCTCGTGGGTGACCACGACCATGGTCATGCCTTCTTTGGCCAGGGAGACCATCACGTCGAGCACCTCGTTGACCATCTCGGGGTCGAGGGCGGAGGTGGGCTCGTCGAAGAGCATCACCTTCGGTTCCATCGCCAGCGAACGGGCGATGGCCACCCGCTGCTGCTGACCGCCGGAGAGCTGCGCGGGGTACTTGTCCTTCTGGCTGGCGATACCCACCCGCTCGAGAAGTTCGAGTCCGCGCTTCTCGGCCTCGGCCTTGCCCTTGCCGCGGACCTTGATCGGCGCGAGGGTGACGTTCTGCAGAATTGTCTTGTGCGCGAAGAGGTTGAACGACTGGAAGACCATGCCGACATCGGCGCGCAGTGCCGCCAGTGCCTTGCCTTCGCTCGGCAGGATGCTCCCGTCGATCCAGATCTCGCCGCTGTCGATCGGCTCGAGGCGGTTGATCGTGCGACACAGAGTGGACTTGCCGGATCCCGAGGGACCCAGGACCACGACCACCTGGCCGGCGGGGACGTCGAGCTGGACGTCCTTCAGCACATGCAGATCACCGAAATGCTTCTGCACATTCTTCATGCTGATCATGGTGTTCGCGGCGCCGGCCTGAGATGTCGGGGCCGACTTCGCGGCGTCCGGACCGTCCGAAAATGCTGTCATGAATACCGACCTTATTGGTATGACGTGGCGCTCGACTGCGCAACCCCGGCTACGGTTCGGCGCCGGTACTGGGCGGTTACCGATCCCAAGCGGTGGAATAAGCAGCTGACCGGCGCCATTTCGCCAGGTCGGCGATGGCAAGTACGCTGGGGCAGGTGACAATCTCGTTGACAGATCCGCAGGCCACGGACAGTACCGCCGGCCAGACCGCCGAAGTTCGTTCCTATGAGGTCCGCACCTACGGATGTCAGATGAACGTGCACGACTCCGAGCGGATCTCCGGATTGCTCGAGGAAGCGGGCTACGTCCGCGCCGACGCCGACGGCGAGGCCGACCTGGTTGTCTTCAACACCTGCGCAGTCCGTGAGAACGCCGACAACAAGCTGTACGGCAATCTCTCCCACCTGGCCCCGGTCAAGGTCCGGCGCCCGGGGATGCAGATCGCCGTCGGTGGGTGTCTGGCGCAGAAGGACCGCGCCGCCGTGGTCCAGAAGGCACCGTGGGTCGACGTCGTCTTCGGCACGCACAACCTCGGCTCGCTGCCCGTGCTTCTCGAACGGGCCCGTCACAACGAGGTCGCGCAGGTCGAGATCATCGATTCGCTCGAGGCTTTCCCGTCGACGCTGCCCGCCAAGCGGGAGTCGGCGTACTCCGGCTGGGTGTCGATCTCGGTGGGCTGCAACAACACCTGCACGTTCTGCATCGTTCCCGCGCTGCGGGGGAAAGAGGTCGACCGGCGTCCCGGCGACGTCCTCGCCGAGGTGCAGGCACTTGTCGATGAAGGTGTGCTCGAGGTGACGTTGCTCGGCCAGAACGTCAACGCATACGGGATGTCATTCGCCGACCCGGAGATGGGCCGCGATCGCGGGGCGTTCGCATCGCTGCTGCGCGCCTGCGGTGAGATCGAAGGTCTCGAACGGGTCCGTTTCACCTCTCCGCATCCGGCCGAGTTCACCGACGACGTGATCGAGGCGATGACCGAGACCACGAACGTGTGCCCGCAGTTGCACATGCCACTGCAGTCGGGTTCGGATCGCATCCTCAAGGCGATGCGACGCAGCTACCGGAGTACCAAGTTTCTCGGAATCATCGAACGGGTCCGTGAGGCGATGCCGCACGCGGCGATCACCACCGACATCATCGTCGGGTTTCCCGGGGAGACCGAAGAGGATTTCCAGGCAACCCTCGACGTGGTGGCCAAGGCGAGGTTCACCAGTGCCTTCACGTTCCAGTACTCACCGAGGCCCGGCACACCTGCCGCCGACATGATCGACCAGGTTCCGAAAGAGGTTGTCTCGGAACGTTATATGCGTCTGACGGACCTGCAGGACCGGATCTGTCTGGAAGAAAACCAGAAGTTGATCGGAAGCCCGGTCGAGGTCCTGGTGACCGCCGACGGGCGCAAGGATTCCGGTCGGATGACCGGACGTGCCCGCGACGGGCGGCTGGTGCACTTCGAGACCAGCGACCCCGCGATCCGTCCCGGTGACCTGATCGACACCGAGGTGACCGGCGCGGCACCGCACTACCTGCTGGCCGACTCCGGTGTGCGGAATCACCGCCGCACCCGCGCGGGCGACGCCCATGCCGCGGGAACAACACCGCAGACCCCGCCGATCGGGGTGGGTCTGGGTCTGCCGACAATCGGAAAACCAATGGAAGCGCCGGTCGAATCCGGCTGCGGTTCGGGATGTGAGATCTGATGGCAAGCAACAACCGAGACGATGATTTCGAGCAGTTCGAAGGCGACCTGCGCAAAGCCGAGCGAAAGGTCGCCGGGGAGATAGACCCCGGTGCCCGCGCCCTGGTGGTTGCCGGCGCAGTGCTGGTCCTGATGCTGTCGATGGTGTTGCCGCACACCGGTTCGGTCAGCGGTATCGAAGTGCTGACATTCAACTCCGAGGCCGCGGCGGAGAACGTCACCATCACCTCGCGGATCTCGGTCTGGCTCCAGCTGGTCTTCGGCATCGGTTTCTCGACGCTGGCTTTGCTCACCCGGCGCTGGTTCTTGGCCTGGATCGCGCTGTGCGGCTGTGCCGTGGGCTGCGTGGCGGGGATGCTGGCCTGGTGGTCGCGCAACACCCCGGGCGTATCGGGCTTCGAACCCCCGAGCGGTGTCGGCGCCGGACTCGTCGTGGGCTGGCTTGCGATGTTCGTCCTGACCTTCCACTGGTCGCGGGTGGTGTGGGTACGCACCTCGGTGCAGTTGTCCCTGGAGGCGCAACGTCGCGATGATGCGGCCGCGCAGGAGCTCAAAGCGATTGCACTGCAGCGCAAGTCGGCTACCAAGCATCCCAGAAAAGACGTCTGACCGGCGCGCGAGAACATCGACGATACAGAAAATGACCGGGCCATCGGCCCGGTCATTTCTTGTCTTCGCGAACGTCAGTCGTTGATCGCGCCTTCGGCCGCGCGGGCCCACTCACGCCACTGCTCGGCCTGTTCCCGGAGCTTGCGGGCATCCCTGTCCTTGCCGTTCGCCTCTGCCTTTGCCGCCTGATCTTCGAGCTGGGCAACGCGGTCGGCAAACTGCTGGGCGCGAGCCTTCACAGCCGGGTCGGTCCGTTCCCACTGCGCCGACTCGGCATCGCGGATACGCTTCTCCACCGCCTTGATGCGGGCTTCGAGTGAGTGCATCTGATCTCGGGGAACCTTCCCGATCTCGTCCCACTGATCCCGGATCGTGCGGAAGTCGCGACGAGCCGCCTCGAGGTCACTTTCGGGATCGATCGTCTTCTCGGCGCGGGTGAGGAGCTCGATCTTCGCTGCGGCGTTCTCCTCGAACTCCGCATCGCGTTCGGAAGATGCCGCGTTGCGGGCACCGAAGAAAACGTCCTGGGCGGCTTTGAATCGATTCCACAGTGCGTCGTCCTGGTCGCGGGGTGCGCGTCCGGCAGCCTTCCACTGGACGAGCAGTTCGCGGAACTTGGCCGCGGTGTCCGCCCACTCGGTGGAGGACGACAGGCCCTCGGCCTCCGCGATCAGCTCTTCCTTGCGGGCGCGGGCGCCCGCTCGCTCGCGGTCCATCTCCGCGAAGTGGGCACCACGCCGTCGGTTGAAGGTGTCGCGTGCCTTCGAGTAGCGCTTCCACAACAGGTCATCGGTCTTGCGATCGACGCCCTTGATGGTCTTCCACTCGTCGAGGATCTGGCGCATCCGGTCGCCGGCAACCTTCCACTGTGTGGATTCGGCGCCGATGGCCTCGGCCTCTTCGGCCAACTCGTTCTTGCGGGCAACGGCCTTGGCGCGGGATTCGTCGCGCTCGTGTTTGACCTTCTCGGCGGCGCCTTCGGCCCAGTCGATGATGGCCTGCAGACGGAGGGCGACGGCGTCGACATCGCCGATGACCGCGGCGGTCGGAAGTGATTCGAGCAGCGCCGCGGCGCCGATCTTGGTCTTGCGCGGATCGCCGGTGCCCGCGTCGAGGCGTTCCTCCAGCAACTCGACCTCGACGACCAGGTCGTCGAAGCGGCGACCGAAGTGGGCCAGACCTTCGGCCGCGGTTCCGGCCTGCCAGGACGCGATCTGGTGCTCGCCTGCGGAGTTCTTCAACCACACCGCACCGTCTTCGTCGACGCGGCCGAACTCGGACGGGTCGGAAGCCTGCCGACCGGGTTCGACAGGTGCGGGATGAGGATGGGCGGGTGGGTGATGGCCGGGCCGCGGGCCGGGCCGGGGACCGGGCTTGGGGCCTGGTTTGGGGCCCGGAGTCGGGGTGGGGTTGTCGGTGGCTGCCGGCTGCGGCGTGTGGTCGGTCATGTCATTCCTTATCCCTGCCGCGCGACACGGCTGCCAGTCACATCTGATGCCGACGGTGGTTCACGCCCACCGCCCACAACCATTGAAGCAGGTCACCGGCACGGGTGGGGACAGTCGCCGACAAATGAGTGGTGGATTCGCGACCGGGACGGTGTCGGCGGTGCGCAGTACCGTCGGTCGACTAGCGTTGCGAAGGTGTTGATCGCCGCCGCCTTTGTGCCCTCCGCGCCTGCTCTGGTCCCCGAACTGTCCGGGCCACAGGTACCGGAGTTGTTGCCTGTTCGGGCCGCGAGCCTGCAGGTATGCGCCGATCTGTCCACCCGGTGTCGGGAATGGGTGCTCGTCGGAGCAGGCGATCCGGCGCGGCCGGTCGCGGCGCGCGGGACCTTTGCCGGCTTCGGCGTGGATGTCCAGGTGGAGTTGGTCCCGGAGGCGTCCGGTCAGGCCGACCCCGAGATGGAACTCTCGCTGTTGATCGGTGGATGGCTGCGTGGCCAGGTCGATCCGGAGATCCGGTTGACCACCGAATTGGTGTTCAGCTCCAGTGGCCCGTCGGCCTGCGCGCAACAGGGGCACGTGCTGGCCCGATACCTGGCAACCCGGTCTTATCCGGTCGGATTGCTGGTGGTCGCCGATGGCGCCGGCACGCTCGGTCCCAAGGCTCCCGGCGGCTCCGCCGAGGGCTCCGAGAGATTCCAGTCAGCGATCGACGACGCACTCGGTTCCGGGGACCGCGCGGCGCTTGCCGCCCTCGATCAACCGGAGTGCGAACTCTTCGGTGTGGACGGCAGGGGGCCATGGCAGGTCGCCGCGGCGGCGACCCAGGGATACGAGGTCACCTCCGAATTACGTTATGCCGGAGCACCGTTCGGGGTCGGGTACAGCGTTGCGCTGTGGGATCTGACGCCGGCGCATCCGACGCCGGGTGACCTCACATGGTGAACCCCATCGCCGTGATCGGACCCACGGCCAGCGGCAAATCCGATCTGGCCCTCGACATCGCCGAAGCCCTCGGTGGCGACATCGTGAACATCGACGCGATGCAGCAGTACCGAGGGATGGACATCGGCACCGCAAAGGTGCCCGCCGACGAGCGCCGCGGCATCGTGCACCATCAGATCGACGTCCTCGACGTCAGCGAGACCGCCACCGTGGCCCGCTACCAGCACGCCGCGCGCGCCGACGTCGAGGCGCTCCTGGCGCAGGAGCGAACACCGGTCGTGGTCGGTGGGTCGATGATGTACATCCAGGCGTTGCTCGATGACTGGCAGTTTCCGGCCACCGATCCGGAGGTCCGCGGGCGCTACGAGGCCGAGCTCGAACGCGTGGGCTCGCCGGCCCTGCACGATCGGCTCGGTGAGGTCGATCCCGAGGCCGCCCGCAACATCCTCGACACCGACGGCAGGCGCATCGTGCGCGCGCTCGAGGTGGTGGAGTTGACGGGTCGACCGTTCGCCGCCTCGGCGCCGACCATCGGTGAACCACGCTGGGGCACAACCATCATCGCGCTCGACCGCGATACCGAAGAACTCGACGCGCGCATCGCGCTGCGGACCGAACAGATGTTCTCGCAGGGATTTGTCGACGAGGTGCAGGTGCTGCTCTCGCACGGCCTGCGCGAGGGCGTCACCGCCGCGCGGGCCATCGGCTACTCGCAGGTCATCGCCGCCCTGGACGGGGAGTACGACCTCGCCCAGGCGCAGGAACTGACATTTATCGGGACGCGCCGATACGTGCGCAGGCAGCGGTCGTGGTTCCGGCGGGATCCGCGGGTGCACTGGCTCGATGCGGCCACACCCGATCTGCTCGGGCAGGCGCTGCGTGCCGCCGGCCGGTGAGAATCGGACGGGGTCCGGTGCGGGTAGTCTTGACCAGATGTTCGGGCGTGTTGATTTTGTGAAGGGGCACGGTACGGAGAACGACTTCGTGCTGTTGCCCGATGCCGGCGTGCAACTCGACCTGACACCGGATTTCGTCTCCACGCTCTGCGATCGGCACCGCGGTATCGGTGCTGACGGCGTACTCCGGGTGGCCACCGCAGGGGCCCTTCTCGGTGCCGGGGTGCTCGCGGCGCTTCCCTCCGGTGTCGCCGAGAACGACTGGTTCATGGATTATCGGAACGGGGACGGGTCGGTCGCGGAAATGTGTGGCAACGGGGTGCGGGTGTTCGCCCACTACCTCGCCGCACATGACCTGGTCACCGGGCGGACCTTCACCGTCGGCTCACGCGCCGGTGGCCGCGAGGTGACCGTCCACCATCTGACCGAATCCACGGCCGATGTGAGTGTGCTGATGGGCCGGGCCCGGACCGGCGGCGAAAGCAAGGCCACCATCGGCGATCAGACGTACTCGGGCTTGTCGGTCAACGTCGGCAATCCCCATCTGGCCTGTGTCGTCGAGGGCCTGACCCTCGAGCGTCTCGAGGCGATCGATCTCACCGCGCCGATCTCGTTTGACCACAACGACTTTCCCGAAGGCGTCAACATCGAACTGATGACGCCACTGAGTGGACCGGCCGACGGTGCGCTGGTCGGTGAGGTGTCGATGCGGGTGCACGAACGCGGCGTGGGGGAGACCCGCAGCTGCGGTACCGGCACCGTCGCGGCGGCCAATGCCGCGCTGCGGTCGGTCGGGCGCAGCACCGGTGCGGTGGTCGTGAACGTTCCCGGTGGAGCGGTGACCGTCACCGTCGGCGAGAACGACAACGAGCTCCGTGGGCCATCGGTTTTGGTCGGCGCCGGAATGCTCAACGCAGGGTGGCGCTAAATCCGTTATGCAGTGCGCCTGTCCGAATGTAACCATGGTGACCTCATGACTGAACACGAATCCAGCTCGAACGACGACGACTTCAACGAAGACCTGAACCCGGCGGAGCCGGATACCGACGATTCGGCTGACACCGACTCAGCGGGTCCGGACTCGAATGCGCGAGGGCCTCGCGCCCCGGAGGTCCGGCTACCGAACTTCCACAAAGGACCCACGCTCGGCGACCTGCAACTCGACGATCGCGCGTCGCTGCGGCGGGTGGCGGGTCTGTCCACCGAACTCACCGACGTCACCGAGGTCGAGTACCGGCAACTGCGCCTCGAACGCGTTGTTCTGGTGGGTGTGTGGCTGCAGGGAAGCACCACCACGCAGGCGGAGGCGAGTCTGGCCGAACTCAAGGCACTGGCCGAGACCGCCGGCTCCGAGGTGCTCGAAGGCCTCATCCAGCGCCGGGACAAGCCGGATCCGGCGACCTACATCGGGTCGGGCAAGGCACATGAACTGCGGGACGTCGTCCTGGCCACCGGCGCCGACACCGTCATCTGCGACGGTGAACTGACGCCCGCCCAGCTCACCGCGCTGGAGAAGGTGGTCAAGGTCAAGGTCATCGACCGCACCGCCCTGATCCTCGACATCTTCGCCCAGCACGCCACGTCGCGGGAGGGCAAGGCCCAGGTCGCGCTGGCCCAGATGGAGTACATGCTCCCGCGTCTGCGTGGCTGGGGTGAATCGATGTCCCGCCAGGCCGGTGGTCGTGCGGGCAGCAACGGCGGCGTGGGTCTTCGTGGACCCGGTGAGACGAAGATCGAGACCGATCGCCGGCGTATCCGCGAGCGGATGGCGAAGTTGCGCCGCGAGATCCGCGAGATGAAGACATCGCGAAACACCAAGCGCACCAAGCGGAAAGAGTCAGCTGTCGCATCGGTGACGATCGTCGGCTACACAAACGCGGGCAAGTCCAGTCTGATCAACGCGATGACCGGGTCAGGTGTGCTGGTGCAGAACGCCCTGTTCGCCACCCTCGACCCGACAACCCGGCGGATGTCCCTCGACGACGGACGCGAGATCGTGGTGACCGACACCGTCGGCTTCGTCCGACACCTGCCCACCCAGCTCGTCGAGGCGTTTCGCTCGACGCTGGAGGAGGTCACGGACGCAGATCTGCTGCTGCACATCGTCGATGGTTCGGACCCGATACCCACCGACCAGATCAGTGCGGTGCGCAAGGTCATCGATCAGGTGATCCAGGACGAGAAGGCGACCGCACCGCCGGAGCTTCTCGTGGTGAACAAGATCGACGTGGCCGACCCGACGGTCCTGACTCAGCTGCGGGGTCTGTTCCCTGATGCGGTCTTCATCTCGGCGGCCACCGGAGAAGGCATCCCGGAGCTCCTCGAGCGAGTGCGCGAGCTGGTGTCGCGGCACGACGTCCATGTCACCGTCCGCGTGCCCTATTCCCGGGGTGACCTGGTCTCGCGGATCCACGCCGAAGGCGATGTCTCAAGGGAAGAACACGGGCCCGATGGCACCGAGATCGTCGCGAGTGTTCCCTCGGCGCTGGCCAGTGCGCTGACCGAGTTCGCGGCCTCCGATCTGTTCTGAATCAGGCTGTTCCTGAAATCGGGACCGTCGAGCCTCTTGGGGTAAATGTAGAATCCAGTTACAGTTGTTGGAACCTGCACGTTTTGACACCTCGTTATGGAGACCTTGATGGAACGTACGCTTTTCGAGCCTGAACACCTCCTCTACCGCGATTCGTACCGCAGCTTCCTCGAGCAGCACGTGGCGCCGCACCACGCGCGGTGGGAAGAGCAGAACATCGTCGATCGCGATGTGTGGATCGAAGCAGGTAAGAACGGCTTCCTCGCCGTGGATGCACCCGAGGAGTTCGGCGGCGGCGGAGTCGACGACTTCCGCTATCAGGCCATCGTCTCCGAGGAATCCGCCCGCGGTGGATACAGCGGTCTGGGATTCACCCTGCACAACGACGTCATCGCGCCGTACCTGCTGGAGCTGACGACCGACGAGCAGAAGGCGCGCTGGCTTCCCGGGTTCACCTCCGGTGAACTCATCACCGCCATCGCGATGACCGAGCCCGGAACCGGTTCAGACCTGCAGGGCATCAAGACCACCGCCAAGAAAGACGGCGACCACTGGGTGCTCAACGGATCGAAGACCTTCATCACCAACGGCATAAACGCCGACCTGGTGATCGTGGTCGCACGTACCGACCCGGAGGCCGGCGCGAAAGGCTTCAGCCTGCTGGTCGTCGAACGCGGTATGGAAGGCTTCGAACGCGGCCGCAACCTCGACAAGGTCGGCATGAAGGCACAGGACACCGCCGAGCTGAGCTTCGACAACGTCCGCGTGCCCGCCGAGAACCTGCTCGGTGAAGAGGGTCTCGGCTTCATCTACCTCATGCAGAACCTGCCACGCGAACGGCTGTCGATTGCGGTGGTCGCTGCTGCCGCGATGGAGCAGGTGCTGGAGACCACCGTCCAGTACGCCAAGGACCGCAAGGCTTTCGGTCGTTCGATCGGCACCTTCCAGAACACCCGGTTCCTGCTGGCCGAGCTGTCCACCTCGACCACGACGACCCGCGTCTTCGTCGATCACTGCATCGGTCTGCTCAACGAGAAGAAACTGACCGTCCCCGACGCCGCGATGGCCAAGTACTACGCGACCGAGAACCAGGTGCACCTGGTCGACCGGTGCCTGCAGCTGCACGGTGGGTACGGCTACATGCGTGAATACTCGGTCGCCAAGGCGTTCCTCGATTCTCGCGTGCAGACCATCTACGGCGGAACGACCGAGATCATGAAGGAAGTGATCGGCCGCAGCCTCGGGGTCTGACCCCAGGATCTGATCGCTCACCGCCTCGAACGCGAAAGGCGGGGTGTACCGGAAAGTTCCGGTACACCCCGCCTTTCGCACTGTCTGGGGATGATCTGCCTACGACCGGCAGGTCAGAGTCGGCGCATCACGGTGACGACCTTGCCCAGGATGACGGCGTCGTTGCCCGGGATCGGATCGAACACCGGGTTGTGGGGCATCAGCCACACCGCGTCCTTGGTCCGTTTGAACGTCTTGATCGTGGCGTCACCGTCGATCATCGCGGCGACGATGTCGCCGTTGTCGGCCACATTCTGCTGGCGTACGACCACCCAGTCGCCGTCGCAGATGGCGGCGTCGATCATCGATTCGCCGACGACCTTGAGCAGGAACAGCGAACCCTCGCCGACCAGCTCCTTGGGGAGAGGGAAGACGTCTTCGACGGCTTCTTCGGCCAGGATCGGCCCGCCGGCGGCGATCCGGCCGAGCACCGGGACGAACGTCGGCGTGGGCATGGATTCGTCCGGTGTCTGGACCTGACCGGCCGCGGTGGCCGGGTTGAGGTCGGTGTCCTGGATGTTCACCGCGCGGGGCCGGTTGTTCTCGCGCTGCAGGAAACCCTTGCGTTCGAGGGTGCGGAGCTGGTGGGCGACCGAAGACGTCGAGGTCAGGCCCACCGCGTCGCCGATCTCCCGGATGCTCGGCGGGTAGCCGCGTTGGCGGACCGAGGTACGGATGACCTCGAGAACTGCTTTCTGGCGAGGGGTCAGTGAGCCCTCGGCGAGTGGTTCGGTGGCGACCACAGTGGTCGCGGCCCCGTCCGCCGGTGTCGGGGGCTGGGTTGTATCGGCCATCAGGTCCTCCAGTTCATGCGGTGTCGGGCGGGGTCCATGGGACAAAGATAGTGCAAATGGTCACAAGTCTCAAACATTTGTTCGAGAAGGCGTGGCGCTTTGTCGGAGGCCCGTGATACAAATCGAACACTCTTTCAATCGAACGAGTGATCGAATAGGGATTGAACCGATGACCGAGGACTGAACCCATGACTGCAGCCACCACCATCACCCGGCCGGCCACAGCTCGGCCTGTTCACCACCCCGAGAGCGATACCGCCACGCGCACCACGCGCCCGGTACGGCCCTCGGACACGACCCGCCCCGCCGGTCGCCGACTGTCCGCGCAGCGCCGCGTGGCCGTCTCCTGTGCCGCATCGCGTAACTCCGAGCAGCGGATACCGACCGAACGTGAGATGGTTTTCGTCCGTAGGCGCGCCTGGGCGGGCGCGGCGGTCACCGGCGTGGGGCTGATGCTGGTGGTCGCCTTCATGACGTTCTTCGGCGGAGTCATACAGCAGTCGAGCGATCCGGCCCGGCTGGGCACCGAGGTCGTCCGCGTCCAGTCGGGGGAGTCGTTGGGCGCCATCGCATCACGTATCGCCCCCGAGATGCCGACCGAGACCGTGGTCGCAAAGATCATGGAGCTCAATGCAATGAACAACTCGGCACTGTCGGTGGGTCAGGCATTGGTCACCCCGGTCTACGCGAGGTAGACGGTGGAGGGGCCGCGATCACGGACGGTATCCTCGAAGGCAGAGTGTCTGGTCAATCCGCCCAGGCCGTCGACTGTCGAGGGATCGTGCATGCATTGCCCGTTTTGCAAGAACGAGGACACCCGCGTAGTCGATTCGCGAGTGGCGGACGAGGGGCAGGCCATCCGTCGTCGCCGTGCCTGTTCGCAGTGTGCACGCCGCTTCACCACGGTGGAGACCGCGGTGCTGTCGGTGGTCAAGCGCACCGGCGTCACCGAACCCTTCAGCCGCGAGAAGGTCATGCGCGGCGTCCGCCGCGCCTGCCAGGGCCGTTCGGTGGACGACGACAAGTTGCAGCATCTCGCGCAGCAGGTGGAAGAAGCCGTGCGGGCATCGGGTTCGGCGGAAGTCCCCGCCAACGAGGTGGGTCTGGCCATCCTCGGCCCGCTCCGGGAACTCGACGAGGTCGCCTACCTTCGATTCGCCTCGGTCTACCGGTCATTCGACTCGGTGGACGATTTCCAGAAAGAAATCGACGACCTCAGGTCGAGCAAGTCCTGACGACACCCCGCGGCCTAACGCAGGTCGCGGATCGCCTTGATGGCACGCTTTTCTGAAATCGGGTATGCGGTTCGGAGCTGTTGAGCGAACAGTCCGACTCGTAATTCCTCCACTATCCAGCCCGCCGCCTCGCTGACCGCATCGCGACGTTCCGGTGGAATCGTCCGCAGGTGGTCGGTCCACGCGGCCACCACGCGGTCGATGGCTGCCATCGACGCGGAATCCCGTGCAGCCGAGGCGGGTAGCTGTTCCAGCCGGGCCAGCGCAGCATCGAGGTAGCGCGGGATCTCGGCGAGATGTTCGGCACCGGTGGCCGAGATGAACCCATCGAAAACAAGCTCCGCGAGTTGATCCCGCACGTCGTCGGCTGCGTCGGAGACCGTTGTGGCCGCGATGGCGGTGCGCAACGGGGCCACCCGGCTCAGGATAGCCGCGGCCTGACGCAGTTTGGTCGTGGCGCGGCTCGTGACCTGCCCCGTGACATGGCTTTTCAGTGCGGCGTAGTCGGCAGCGTTCCAGACCTGCGGCTGCGGGGGGACCAGGTCGATCACCGCAGCGCGCACGCAGTCGGCGAGCAGCGCCTCCCCGGTCGGGTACGGGCTCTGGCTCAGCGCCAACCGCTGCGCGGTGCCGAGCGCCGACGTCGCATTCGGGCGCAGGCCGGGCACATCATTGATCAGTAGCCCGATCAGGGCGTTGTACATCGCGCTGCGCTGCTCGGACTCGGTCGACATGGGTGCGACGGTGAAACCGCCTTTCCGTGGCACCAGTGCCGGATAACTCGTGATCTCCTGTCCGGCAACGATATTGCGCACCGAACGAGGGATGGTCCCGAACGTCTTGTCGGTCCAGGTCGTTGCCACCGGCGCCGGCGCTGTCGCGGCCTCTTTCTCGAGTGCCGCGCGGGCCTTGCCGCCGAGGCGCTCCTGCAGTTCCGCCAGTGACTTGGAATGGCCGAGCTCCTGACCGTCGGGGCCGAGAGCCACGAAGGTCATCCGCAGGTGGTCGGGGAGTGCGGTCGGCCGCAGGTCGGCGGCTGCGATCTTCACCCCGGTGATCCGGGTGAGTTCGGCGGCGACACTGGAGGTCAGCGGTTTCGCACGTGGTGTCACCGCGTCGAGGATCTGCGAGGCCAGGTCCGGAGCCGGACCGATCTGACGCCGAAGGGTTTTCGGGAGCGTGCGGATCAGTTCGGTGACGAGTTCGGTGCGCATGCCGGGGACCAGCCAGTCGAAACCGGAAGGCCGGGCCCGCATCAGCAGGGGCAGCGGGATCAACACGCTGACGCCGTCGTCCGCGGTGCCGGGCTCGAAGCGATACCGGAGATCGTAGGTGGCATCGGCCTGCCGCCAGACGTCCGGGAAACCGGCCGGATCGCCGGCAACGACGTCGGCCGGATCGAGATCGAGGAGATTCGGGTTCTTCTTGCGCGCGGTCTTCCACCACGTGTCGAAGTGCCTGCCCGAGACCACCTCGTCGCCCACATGGCGGTCATAGTGGGCGAACAGCGTGTCGTCGTCGACCACCAGATCGGTGCGCCGGACCCGGTGCACCGACTCTTCGGCATCGTCGAGTAGCGCCCGGTTGCGGTGGAAGAACGGATGCTGTGTGCGCCAGTCACCTTCGACGAGGGCACTGCGGATGAACAACTCGCGGGCGGCCTCGGGATCGATGGATCCGAAGTTCACCCGGCGCCTGGTGACCAGGGGTACACCGTAGAGCGTGACCCTTTCATAGGCCATCGCCGCAGAGTGTTTACTCGACCAATGTGGTTCGCTGTACTGGCGTTTCACCAGATCCCCGGCCAGACGCTCCGCCCATTCGGGTTCGATGCGGGCGACGGTCCGGGCCCACAGTCGAGAGGTCTCCACGATTTCGGCTGCCATCACGAACCGGGGTGGCTTGTTCGACAGGTGTGAGCCGGGGAAGATCATGAACTTGGTGCCGCGCGCGCCGAGGAACTCCTTGGATTCGCCCTCACGGACACCGATCTGACTGAGCAGCCCGGACAAGACCGACTGATGGACGGCCACTGCCGTGGCCGAATCGGGTTCGGGCGTCTCGAAGTCGCCGGGGACGGTCCAGCCCAGGTCGCGGGCGATCCGGACGAGCTGTGAATGCAGATCGCGCCACTCGCGGATGCGCAGTGCGTGGAGGTATTCACGGCGCATACGTTTGCGGAACTGGCTCGATGACAGTTCTTTTCGGGTGTCCTCGAGATAGGTCCACAGGTTGAGCAGTGTGAGGAACTCGGATCCGTCAGCGGCGAATCTGTGGTGTGACTCGTCTGCGGCCTGCCGGTGTTCGGCGGGCCGTTCCCGGACATCGGGCAACGACAGCGCTGCGGTCAGCACCAGCATCGGTCCGAGAACACCCTGTTTGTCGGCCTCGACCAGCATGCGGGCCAACCGTGGGTCCACCGGGATCCGCGCCAGTGACCGACCGATCGGGGTCAGTCGCCGTACCGGGTTGTCAGGTGTCGCCGGGAGGAGTGCACCGAGTTCGTCGAGGAGCTGTTGACCGTCGCGGATCGCCTTGGGGTCGGGCGGCTGGACAAACGGGAACTTGCCCACGTCGCCGAGACCGAGCGAGGTCATGTTCAGGATCACCGCGGCCAGGTTGGTGCGCAAGATCTCGGGCTCGGTGTATTCGGGTCTGCTGAGAAAGTCGTCTTCGCTGTACAGGCGAATGCAGACGCCCGCGGCCACACGGCCACAACGTCCGGCGCGCTGGCGGGCACTGGCCTGAGAGATCGGCTCGATGGGCAGTCGCTGAACCTTGGTGCGGGTCGAATAGCGCGATATGCGAGCGGTCCCCGCATCGATCACATAGTGGATACCCGGCACGGTCAGCGATGTCTCGGCGACGTTGGTGGACAGCACGATTCGCCTGCCCTTGTGGGAGGCGAACACGCGGTGCTGATCGGCGGCGGACAGCCGCGCGAACAGCGGGATCACCTCGACGCCCCGCGCCTCGAGATGCTTGAGGGAGGCGGCGGTATCGGTGATCTCGCGTTCGGTCGGCAAGAACACGAGGATGTCGCCGGTGCCCTCGGCGAACAGTTCGTTCACCGCCGCGCCTATCGCCTGTAACTGGTCGAGGTCGGCCTCGTCCTCGTCCTCGACCACAAGTGGCCGGTACCGGATCTCCACGGGATAGGTGCGCCCGGAGACCTCGATGACCGGGACCGGGTGGTCCTCGGTGGCAAAGTGATCGGCGAAGCGACCGGGCTCGATGGTGGCCGAGGTGATGATCACCTTGAGGTCGGGCCGCCGGGGGAGCAGTTGCTTGAGGTATCCCAGGATGAAGTCGATGTTGAGGCTGCGTTCGTGGGCCTCGTCGATGATCAGTGTGTCGTAGTCGCGCAGCAGGCGATCCTGGGAGAGTTCCCGCAACAGGATGCCGTCGGTCATCACCTTCACCAGGGTGTCGCGGGACGCCTTGTCGGTGAAACGGACCGAGTAGCCGATCACTCCGCCGAGTTCGGTGCCGGTTTCCTCGGCGATACGTTCGGCGACCGAACGGGCCGCGAGCCGTCGTGGCTGGGTATGGCCGATCTTCCCGGCGATTCCGCGGCCGAGTTCCAGGCAGATCTTCGGCAGCTGGGTGGTCTTGCCCGAACCGGTCTCGCCGGCCACGACAACAACCTGATGTGCTTCGATCGCGGCGGCGATGTCCGCCCGGGCGGCCGACACGGGCAACTCCGGGGGGTAGTTCAGCTTGGGCACCAGCGCGCGACGGCGCTCCAGCTCTTCCGGACCGGGTCCGGCAGACGCGCGGGATCCGCTTCTGGCGGCAGATGTGCCCGACGATGGGCGTCTGCGGCGTCGGCGCTGCCCGGGGTTGGTGGGCTGCCCGGACGCGGCGGGACTGCTGGGCTGTTCGGGCGCGGTCGACATATCGCCTCAATGGTAGTCGCCGGAGTCGCCTGCATCCTCTCGCCACCTGGGCAGGCATGATGTAGGCCATGACTGCTTCTACTTCTGCCGGTCTCTGGCACGGATTCGCCGACATGGGCGCGGTGAGCGCCTCGGGACCGTTTGTTGTTGCCAAGGGCGAGGGCGCCTACATCTGGGACGCCGCCGGAAACAAGTACATCGATTCCACGGCCGGCCTGTGGTTCACCAATGTCGGGCACGGGCGGACCGCGATCGCGGACGCCGTTGCCCGTCAGCTCAGTACGTTGGCCCACTACTCCGGCTTCGGCGACATCACCTCCGATGTGACCGCGGCACTGGCCGATCGTCTTTCGGCGCTCGCCCCGATCCCGGGCAGCAAGGTGTTCTTCACCTCGGGCGGTAGCGACTCAGTCGATTCGGCGGTCAAACTCGCGCGACGGTACTGGCACGAGATGGGTCGGCCGGAGAAGAAGATCGTCGTCGGCCGGACGAAGGCCTATCACGGCATGCACGTCGCAGGCACCGCGCTGTCGGGTCTGCCGCTCAACCGCGAGAACTACGGCGAGCTCATGCCCGACGCGGCAACCGTCGAATGGGACGATGCCAAGAGCCTGCTCGGCCTGATCGAGCGGATCGGCGCCGACAACATCGCCGCCTTTTTCGTCGAGCCGATCATCGGTGCCGGTGGCATCTATCTGCCGCCCGACGGCTACCTGGCAGAGGTTCGGCAGATCTGCCGCGACCACGACGTCCTGTTCGTCGTGGATGAGGTCGTCACCGGGTTCGGCCGGATCGGCGGATCGTGGTTCGCCTCGAGCCGGTTCGGTCTCGAGCCCGACATGATCACCACCGCAAAGGGTTTGACGTCGGGTTATGTTCCGATGGGGGCGTTGTTCGTCGCCCCGAAGATCGCTGAGCCGTTCTATTCCGGTGGTGTGTGGTGGCGCCACGGATACACCTACGGTGGGCACGCGGGCGCCGCGGCGGCAGCGATGGCCAACCTCGACATCATCGAATCCGAGGGACTGATCGAAGAGGCTGCACGGCTCGAATCAGACCTTGACGTCCTGCTGGCACCGTTGGCGGATCTGCCCGCGGTCAGCGAGGTCCGCAGTGGACTCGGCGCGGTTGCCGCTGTGCAACTGGCCGATCCGTCGACCGCCCCGGCGGTCATCGGCGCGCTGCGCGGGCACGGCGTGAGCGGACGGGCGGCCGGGCAAGGCGCCCTGCAGATCTCGCCGGCGTTTGTGATGACCAGTGCCCAGGTCGGTGAGATGGCGCAGCGGATCGCCGACGCGCTGAGGTGATTCCATAGAACAAAAAGGAGCAGGGACCCGGTCGCCGGGTCCCTGCTCCTTTTTTGTACTCCAGTGCCTGCGGCAGCGAGGTTTTCGCTATCCGACAAGTACCTCGGCAGTACTGAGTGCTGCAGCAACGCCTGCGATGATCGACGCGACCTTCAGCGATTCGAGAATCGCCTCCCGCTCGATGCCGTCTTCGCGCAAGGTGTTCTCGTGGGCGGCGACGCAGTGGCCGCAACCGTTCATCGACGAGACGGCAAACGACCACAACTCGAAGTTGGCCTTCTCGACCCCGGGATTGCCGATGATGTTCATCCGCAGTCCGGGACGTAGGTCGTCGTACTTGCCGTCCAGGAATCCGCGGCCACGGTAGAACACATTGTTCATGCCCATGATCGATGCGGCACCGAGGGCAGCGTTGTACGCCTCTGCCGACAGGTTGTCGGCAGCTTCGTCAGCGATCTCCTTGAGGACGGTCGCGTTCTTGCTCGCTGCCGCGGTGGACAGCAAAGTGCCCCACAGCTGCTCGTCCTTGAGGACGGTGGTGCGTGCGATGGAACCCAGGTTGAGCTTGAGGTCCTTCGCGTACTCCGGCAGTGATTCTTTGAGATTGTCGATGCTCATCTGTCTATTTCCTTCTACGAGCAGGCGATCGGTTCGATTACTTCGTCGCGCAAGCGATCAGACGCTGGCGGTCAGCAGTTCGCCGGCGTCGATGGTGGGATCGCCCTTCTTCCAGTTGCATGCGCACAGCTCGTCGGACTGCAGTGCGTCCAGCACGCGCAGGACCTCGTCGACATTGCGGCCGACCGAACCCGCGGTGACCGAGACGAACTGGATCTCGTTGTTCGGGTCGATGATGAACGTTGCGCGGTCGGCAACACCATCGGCGTTGAGAACGCCGGTGGCCTGGGCGAGTTCACGCTTGAGGTCCGAAAGCATCGGGAACGGAAGGGTCTTGAGGTCTTCGTGCTGTGCGCGCCACTGGAAGTGCACGAACTCGTTGTCGACGGAGGCACCCAGAACCTGGGCGTCGCGGTCAGCGAACTCGTCGTTCAGCTTGCCGAAGGCGGCAATCTCGGTGGGGCACACGAACGTGAAGTCCTTGGGCCAGAAGAAGACAATCCGCCACTTGCCTGCGTAGTCGTCGCTGGTGACGGTGGTGAAGTAGTCGTCGGGCTGCTTGGCGTCGACCTTCGAGAGGTCACCGCCGATGACGGCCGTCAGGTTGTAAGCGGGGAATTGATCACCAATTGTCAGCAATGGCATGAATGCTCTCCTTAGGGGTCTGTTAAAGCAGCGTGACTAATACTGCCCTGAATCCACTGAGAATGATACGTGATGAGTAGCACTATAGTGATAGGCATGACCGATCAAACTTATCAGCCGACGATCGCCGGACTGAAGGCCTTTGCAGCCATCGCTGATAAACGTCACTTTGGTTCTGCCGCAGAGAGTTTAGGAGTGAGTCAACCTTCACTCTCGCAGGCCCTGGCGGCACTGGAATCGGGCTTGGGATTGAGGTTGGTCGAACGCTCTACCCGGCGTGTCTTCTTGACTAGTGAAGGCGACGCATTACTGGCCCGGGCCGCGGCCGCAATCGAAGCGGTGGATATGTTCACCGCCGCCGCCGGGGGTGTCGCACGACCGTTGTCAGGTACGTTGCGGCTCGGCCTGATTCCGACGGTGGCACCGTATGTGTTGCCGGGCATCCTGCGCAATCTGGCCAGTGAGCTCCCGGAACTGGCTTTGCGGGTGGTTGAGGATCAGACGAGCCGGCTTCTGGATGCTTTGCGCCGCAATTCGATCGACGCCGCGATCCTGGCGCTGCCCGCCGACGCCGGTGGCATGATCGAGGTACCGATGTACGACGAGGACTTCGTTCTGGCGCTGCCTCCCGGTCATCCGCTGGCCGGACGCAGTCGGGTGGATCCGGCCGCCCTGGCCGACCTGCCGTTGCTATTGCTCGACGAAGGTCACTGTTTGCGCGATCAGGCGTTGGAAGTGTGCCGGCTCGCGGGTGTCCGTCCCGACGTCGGACCCACGCGCGCGGCGTCTTTGGCCACCGCGGTGCAATGCGTCGAGGGCGGTCTGGGCGTGACACTCATCCCGCAGACCGCGGTTCAGACCGAAACTGCGCGTGGGGCTCTGGCCATCGCCAGCTTCACCCGGCCGCGACCCGGGCGGCGGATAGGTCTGGTCATGCGGGCCACCAGTGGACGTGAGGTCGAGTATCGCCAACTGGCGCAAGTCATCACAGCTGCCATCGTCGGATCGGGCACAGGCGCCGCTCGGCCGGTCTGAGTCCTCGTCAATCCAGCTGCGTATCCAGGGATTCGAGGGCGGCCGACAATTCGTGGAGTCCGGCCACGATCTCGGTCCAGCGCGTGGTGCCCAGGATTTCTGTGAGACGCCCGGCCAATTCGGCGTGCTGCGGGTCGATACCGCGCACGGCCTCGCGGCCTTCCGGCGTCACCTCGACGAGCTTGGCTCTGCGGTGTGCCGGATTGTTGCGATAGGCCACCAGGCCGGCCTCGGCGAGTAGATCGGCGGTCCGCTGGACGCTTTGCCGGGTGATGCCCATGACGCGGGCGATGTCGGAGACCGACAGCGGTTCGGGGAGAACGGCTCCCAGCACCTGCCATCGGGTGGCCGTGAGTCCGACCGGCGCGGCGAGGGCTTCGGCAACCGCCAGGAACTGACCGTTGAGCCGGAATGCGGTGAGGGCGGAGTCGCTGAGCAGTGACTGCGGGTCGCTCACGCGGTTGCGGCCATCAGGTCGTGGTAGCCGGCCGGGTCGCCGCTGAACAACTTGACCCACGCCGCAAGGGTCTGGGGGGTGTAGAGGTCGAGTTCGGCGAAGATCTCCCGGGCGAAGGGCACCGGATGCATTGCGGCAGCGGTGATCAGATGTCCGGGGCCACTGCGGTCGGTCACCGCCGGTGCGTCGACGTAATGATCGGCGCCGGCATATCCGGTGGGGGCCAGTGCTTCGGCGGCGTTGCTGGTGTGTTGCCGGTCGTCGAGAAGGCCGGCCTGTGCCATTGCCACCGTCGCTCCGCAGATGCCGGCGACGGGCACGCCCGCGTCGAGGAATCGTCGGGCGGTCTCGATGAACTCGGTCAATCCGCCGTCGAGGTACGCCGAGGCGCCGGGCAGGATCAGCATCGCACTGTCGGCCGGGTCGAGATCGGCGAGCGAGAGGTCGGGGACGATACGTATTCCGCCGGCGGTCAGGACCGGCTCGGTGCTCGCGCCCACGGTGCGGACCTGGTACGCGCCGGGGCGGATCTGGTACTCGGGGTTGTTGATATGTGCCACCGCATGACCGGTCTCCCAGTCGGCGAGGGTGTCGTAGACAGCGAGGTGGACGGTGCGAGGGGTGACTGATGATGCGGACATGACAAAATGCTGTCACGACGACAGGGTGCTGTCAATGGGTGGTCGAGGGGAGGGTTTCCGATCAGCCGGGGATGATCTCCATGTCCAGGAGTTCGGGTTCGTCCTCGGAGTGGATAGCGCATGACCTTGATTCGTACGATCGATCCCGTTCCAGTTCACCTGAATTCCCTTAGCATCAGATCCACTGCAGTCGGGGAACGCTTCCCTGATCGCCAGGGAGAAAGATGTGGATATGGGACTCATCCGCAAAACGATGAGCATGGGCACACTCGGCGCGGTTGACTTCCGCTCGGATAAGGAGCGGACCGCGGCGTACACGAAGGGCGTGCGCAAAGAGGCACGGAAGCAAACCAAAATCATGGAGAACCACACGCAGCAGAGTGCGGGTGGTGGGGGGCAGTCGAATCCGCTGGCGGGCTGGTCGCCGCCCGCCGCTGCGATGACACCTGCCGTGACTGCTGTTCCTCCGGCTCCTGCGCCGAGTCAGACCTCGCCACCTCCACCTGCGCCGCCTGCCGCCTGGTACCCGGATACGAGCCGCCCCGGGATCCAGCGCTATTGGGATGGGACGGCGTGGACGGAACACACTGCGCCACTGTGACCAACCTGCCGCGGAACATCCCGCCGCCCCCACCACACACGCAGTCCGGCGCCGGCGTGGCTACTGCCGCCGTCGAGGGCACTGCGGGATTGGTGGAAACACACCCTGTGCGATTGCCGCGTCGGTCCTGTTGTCAGCCGGGGATGATCTCCATGTCCAGGAGTTCGGGTTCGTCCTCTGCGGTGTCGGGCATCGAGAACCGGGCCAGCAGTGACCAGCCGTGGTCGCCATCCGGGTCGTCGAGGACCTGTCGGGCGAGCCACTCGCCGTTGTCCTCGGTCAGGCTGAACAGAGCCGGTCCGCGGGCTTCCGGCCCGGCCTGCACCGGTCCGTATTCGTCGACGAAGTCGGCCATCTCATCGGCCCAGTCGAGATCGGGGTAACTCGTCTGCAGCCCCGACCAGTCGCGGCGTGACAACAGATTCACAAAGCGGAACATGGTGTTGCGCAGATGCACCCGGGTGGCACGAAGGTTGACCGGCCGGCCGGCCGACGGTGGTGCCAGATCGGCGGGTCCGGTGCTGTCGGCGTCGGGATGCGTGAGCTGTTCCCACTCGTCGAGCAGGCTCGAGTCGACTCGGCGGACCAAGTCGCCGATCCACTCGACCACGTCGTCGATCTCGTCGGTGCGCGCGGCGTTCGGAATGCTCTGCCGCAGTGTCCGATAGCAGTCGGTGAGATACCGCAGGACCACACCTTCGCTGCGGGCCAGTGAGTACCGGGAGATCAGATCACCCCAGTCCATGCCCTCTTCGATCATCTGGCGCAGTACCGATTTGGGGCGTGGCGGTGTGTCGATGACCCAGGGGTGCCCGCGACGGTACATGTCGAAGGCCTCGAAGATGAACTCGCGCATCGGACGTGGCCAGGTCACCTCGGAGAGCAACTCCATGCGCTCCTCGTACTCGATGCCATCTGCCTTCATCTGTGCGATGGCCGTGTCGCGGGCGGCCTTCTGCTGGCCCATGAGCACCGGGCGCGGATCGTCGAGGGTCGATTCGACGATCGAGATCAGGTCCAGCGCGTAGGTCGGCGAATCGGGATCGAGCAATTCGAAGGCGGCAAGGGCAAAGGGGGACAGCGGGTTGTTGAGCGCGAAGTTGTTCGGCAGGTCGACGGCCAGAACCGCCATGCGGCCGTACGCGTCGGGCTCTTCGAGTCGCTGCACCACACCGCTGTTGACCAGCGACCGGTAGAGCTTGAGCGCGCGCAGGATGTGGCCGCGCTGCCGGGCCCTGGTCTCATGGTTGTCCTCGAGGAGGTGGCGCATCGAGGTGAAGCAATTACCCGGCCGGGCAATGACTTCCAGCAGCATCGACGTGGTGACATGGAACCGTGACCGCAACGGCTCCGGCGGCGCGACGATCAGCTTCTCGAAAGTCGCCTCACCCCATGAGACAAAGCCTTCCGGGGCCTTCTTGCGCTGGATCTTCTTGAGCTTCTTCGGATCGTCACCGGCCTTGGCCACCAACCGGGCGTTCTCGACGTCGTGGTCCGGCGCCTGCGCCACCACGAATCCGCGGGTGTCGAAGCCGGCCCGACCGGCGCGGCCGGCGATCTGATGGAACTCGCGGGCCCGCAGGTGTCGTTGCCGGATGCCGTCGAACTTGGTCAGGCCGGTGAACAGGACCGTCCTGATGGGGACGTTGATCCCGACCCCGAGGGTGTCGGTTCCACACACGACGCGCAACAGTCCCTGTTGTGCAAGACGTTCGACGAGACGTCGGTAGCGCGGCAACATACCGGCGTGGTGGATCCCGATGCCGGCCCGAACGGTCTTCGACAATGTCTTACCGAAGCCGGTGCTGAACCGGAAATCACCGATCTCCTCGGCAATCGCGTCACGTTCGGCGCGGCTGCAGATGTTGGCACTGAGCAATGCCTGGGCGCGTTCCATCGCCGAGAGCTGGGTGAAGTGGACGACGTACACCGGCGCCCGGTCCTTGGCGATCAGATGCTCGATCGTCTCGTGTACCGGTCGCGTCGAATACGAGTACTCCAGGGGGACCGGGCGAGTGGTGCCCGTGATCGCGGCGGTCTCCCGGCCGGTACGACGGGTCAGGTCGTCGACGAAAAAGCTGACGTCGCCCAGGGTGGCCGACATCAGCACGAACTGACTGCCGGTCAACTCGATCAGCGGTACCTGCCAGGCCCATCCGCGATCGGGCTCTGCGTAGTAATGGAACTCGTCCATGACCACGACGCCGATCGGGGAGTCCGGACCTTCACGCAGCGCGATGTTCGCGACCACTTCGGCGGTGGCACAGATGATCGGCGCGGTCGGGTTGACCGAGGCATCCCCGGTGAGCATGCCGACGTTCTCGGCGCCGAACTGGGCACACAGGTCGAAGAACTTCTCGCTGACCAAGGCCTTGATCGGGGCGGTGTAGAAGGCCCGTTTGCCCTGCGCGGCAGCAAAGTACAACGCGCCACTGGCGACGAGGGACTTGCCGGAGCCGGTGGGCGTCGACAGGATGACGTTCGACCCACCGGCGAGTTCGATCAGTGCTTCGTCTTGGTGGGGGTACAGCTCGATGCCCCGCGCGGACCACCACGCGGTGAAGTCGGCATACAGCTCGTCGAGGTCGGGTTCTTTGTGGTCCGGAAAGGCAAGTGGGGTGGTCACTGACCGGCGTCGTCCCCGGGCTTATCGCCATCGGTCTCGGCGCCGGCATCGGTCCCGTTGCCGCCGCTGAGGTGATCGGCCAGGAAGCGTTCGAGTTCGGCACCGAGTTCGTCACCGGTGGGCAGATCGCCTTCGGCCGCGAGCAGTGAGGCCTTCTCCTGCTGGGCCTGGGTGAAGGTGTCGTACTGGGTTTCCAGTGCCGTCACCACCGACTCGACCTCGTGGTTGCCCGAGATCTCCTTGTCGACCTGCCGGCGGACCTTGTCTGCGGCGTTGGCCAGGGCCGCCATCGGCAGATCGAGTCCGGTGACCTCACCGAGGCTTTCGATCAGCTTGTGTGAGGCGGCCGGGTATTCGGCCTGTGCCAGGTAGTGCGGCACGTGGACCGACAATCCGGCGGTCGACAATCCGTGCTCACCGAGCCGGAGTTCGAGCAGCATCGATGCACTGGCCGGGATCTTGAGCTCCGAACCCCACTGGGGCAGCGAGTCGATCAGATCCTTGTTGTTGCCGTGCGCGGTGATCGTCGACGGGCGGGTGTGCGGGATGCCCATCGGGATCGCGTTGAGCCCGATCACCGTCGACACACCGAACTGATCGGCCAAACCGGTCACCGCCGCGACAAAACGCTCCCAGCGCATGTCGGGTTCGGAGCCGGCCAGCAGCAGGAACGGCTTGCCCCCGTTGTCGCGGATGGCATGCAGGGTCAGCTCATGCATCGCCACGGACGTGAACTGCTCACCGGAGAACGTCATCATCGGACGCCGCGAGCGGTAGTCGATCAGCTCGTCGGTCGAAAACGTGGCCACCAGTTCTGAATCGAGACTCTGGCGCAGGTGATCGGCGGCCAATTTGATGGCGTGACCGGCGTCGGCGAAGCCTTCGAGTGCGTGGATCAGTACCGGACCCTCGCCCTCGTCACCAGCCAGCTGTGGTGCCGGGAACTCGAGTTCATAGAGCGTGGACTTGTCGTCCATGGCGAACCTCCTTGCTGCCTGGTCGTGCTGTTGTATTCAACTATTGTCCCTCATCTTTACCTTTGGTCCCAATCCCTGTGCCGGGCAGGCCGTCGGTTCGCGCTGTGTAGACAGTTCAATTGGGACAACAGAACCACGCGTGTCGCGATTCCCGGCAACCGTTCACCGTCGGCGAACGGTTGCGACTGATGCATACATGTCGATCTGGGCATCGAATAAGGTGATAACCGATCGGGACCGGAGAAACGGTGCGGGCACAGACTCGAGACGCACGACAGGCGAGGGACCGTGGTCCCAAACCGAAAGTGACGTGGGGACAAACCCGGACCGACAAATACAAGCGCGGCGAAAGGTTGTCATGGCAGAGCAGGTACGCGGTGTGGTGTCGGCGGGCAAGGGCGCCCCGACCACGATCGAGACCATCACCATCCCCGATCCGGGGCCACGAGATGTGGTGGTGCGGATTCTGGCGTGCGGTGTGTGCCATACCGATTTGGCGTACCGCGAGGGTGGGATCAACGACGAGTACCCCTTCCTGCTCGGCCACGAGGCCTCCGGCATCGTCGAGACCGCCGGTGATGAGGTCACCCTGGTGGCGCCCGGCGATTTTGTGGTCCTGAACTGGCGTGCGGTCTGCGGCGAATGCCGGGCCTGCAAGCGTGGCCGACCGCAGTACTGCTTCAACACGCACAACGCGAGCAAGCCGATGACGCTGGCCGACGGCACCGCACTGACCCCGGCGCTGGGTATCGGCGCGTTCGCCGACAAGACGCTGGTTCACGAGGGCCAGTGCACCAAGGTTTCGGCCGATGCGGACCCCGCTGTCGTCGGACTGCTCGGCTGCGGAGTGATGGCCGGTATCGGCGCGGCCATCAACACCGGCAATGTCGGACGCGGTGACAGCGTCGCGGTCATCGGCTGCGGTGGTGTCGGTGACGCCGCGATCGCCGGTTCCCGTCTGGCCGGGGCGACCAAGATCATCGCGGTCGATCGTGATGCCCGAAAACTGGAATGGGCCAAGGATCTCGGTGCCACCCACACGATCGACGGTTCGCAGGTCGAGGACGTGGTCGCGGCGATCCAGGAGTTGACCGACGGCAATGGCGCCGATGTGGTGATCGACGCCGTCGGTCGTCCGGAGACGTACAAGACCGCGTTCTATGCCCGCGATCTGGCCGGTGTGGTGGTCCTGGTCGGTGTGCCGACGCCGGAGATGACCCTGGAACTCCCACTGGTCGACTTCTTCTCCCGTGGTGGCGCGTTGAAGTCGTCCTGGTACGGCGATTGCCTGCCCGAACGTGACTTCCCGATGCTGGTGGATCTGTACCAGCAGGGTCGGTTGCCGTTGGAGAAGTTCGTGTCCGAGCGGATCGGCCTCACGGACATCGAATCGGCCTTCCACAAGATGGAGGCCGGCGAGGTGCTGCGTTCGGTGGTGGTCCTGTGAGCATCGATGTCGAGCACGTCGTCACCTCGGGGCAGTTCAGCCTCGACGGCGGAACCTGGGATGTCGACAACAACATCTGGATCATCGGCGACGAGTCCGAGGTGGTGATCATCGATGCCGCGCACACCGCGGCACCGATCATCGACGCGGTCGGCGGCCGGAAGGTCAAGGCGATCGTGCTGACCCACGGCCACAACGACCACATCACCGCCGCGCCGGAATTGTCCAAGGCCACCGACGCGCCGATGCTGCTGCACCCCGGCGACACCATGCTCTGGGATCAGACATACCCCGACGTCAGGCCCGATGGTGATCTGTCCGACGGGCAGAAGATCAGCGTGGCCGGAACCGATCTGGTGGTCCTCAACACCCCCGGCCATTCGCCGGGCTCGTGTGCGGTCTATGTGCCCGAACTCGATGTCCTGTTCTCCGGGGACACCCTGTTCTCGGGTGGGCCCGGCGCGACCGGTCGTTCGTTCTCGGACTTCGGCACAATCATCGAATCCATCAGGACGAAGATCCTCACACTGCCCGCGCAGACCAAAGTCCATACCGGACACGGTGATTCCACCGCGGTCGGGGAAGAGGCCCCACACCTGGAGGAATGGATCAAGCGCGGCAGCTAGTCCCGCCGCTAGCTCTCGATCGCCGGCGGCGAGCTCATCCGGGTCACCAGGGTCTGCACCTGTTCGAGGTTGATCTCGCCGCCGGCAGACAGTGCCGCCGCCACGTTCTCCAGTTCGGTCACGGCTGAATCCGATTGCGCGACGATCGATTCGCGAATCCTGCTCGGCGACGCGGCGGCGGCGATCAGGCGATTGTCGAGTTCCGTTGCGGCGAGCTCGATTCGGACCCGGGCGTCGATTCGGGCGCCGTCGTACTCCAGTTTCGGATCGGACCGCAACAGCGCCAGCGCATCTCGGATCCGTCGGTGCAGCCGAGCCTCGGGATCATGTGAACCCGCCCAGGACGACGGGGCATTGGTCGGCTGTCCGGGAATGATCTCGTTGGCCGCCAGGGCGCCGGCCCGGATCCGTCGGGTCATCACGAAGACCCCGGCCGCCGCGGCCACGCAGGCGGCCAGGACCACGAGCACGATCACCGTGGTCATTTGAGCGCCTGCCAGGCCACGACGACGCCGACGACGAGGATGAGCGCCGCCAGTACGGCGAAGGCGATCTTGACCGTGCTCCACGGTCGCTGACCCTGGACCTCACCGGTGACACCGTTGATGAAAACCTGAAAAGGGTCGCCGGCATAGACAACCGTGAGCAGCCAGATCGGCAGCAGCACATGCTTGAACGTCAGGGCGTTGTACCTGGTGTCCTTGTTGTTGATGCGCTGATGGTCGCCGCCGATGTCGCGCCGGATCGCGGCGTCGATACCGGCGTTGATCCGTGACTGTGCGACCGGGAAACACTGGTCGGCATCGAGGTCGTAGGTACGGCAGAGATGTCCGGCAACGAACTCCGGACTGTACGGGGTGGCCTGTCCGGTCGGCCAGGGCTCGAGTTCGTGAACCCGGTCGGTGTCGAAACCGGTGTTCGCCAGCACCGCGATGTCATCGAAGTTGTTGCGCAGCACACCCGATCGGTGGCTCCATCGCGTCCTGGTCTCGGTGCGCCGGTTCTCGCCGCTGCCGGTGGTGACGGTGTAGGTGTCACCGCGCATGCCGGTATAGGACGTGGTCGTATCGGCGTCATAGGTGAAATATGCGGCGTAGATGCTGGTGAACGAACCGACTTCCCGGTACTTCTTGAACTCCGACGGCGCGAACCAACGACTGTTGATCCACTTCTCGATGACCTCACGGCCCTGTTTGTCGTCGACCTGGAACGGCAGGATCCCGTCGACCGGTAACCGGAGTGGGGCGTCGTGGATGTCGTCGCGCTGGATCGGGGTGGCGCAGTACGGGCAGCGCGTGGCGGTGAGGGTACCGCTGAATGTGGTTCTGCCGCCGCAGCTCTGGCAGATGATCTCCCGTTCGCTCACCGCCGCCGATGACGCCGGCTGCTCGGCAACCAGGCTGCGCAACGCGGTCATCGTGGACTGCAGATCGTGTTCGACGACACGGCGCCGGGGGTCGAGCACAATCGCATGCGAGCGACTGCAACTGCGGCACAGCAGGGCGCCGGTGGCCGGATCGAAAACCAGTGCCGCACCGCAACTGTCGCAGGGATACGTGCGGGTCTGTTCGGTGACCTGGAATATCGCGCGCTGCGGATCGGACGGCCCCGACTCGGGCGGCGGCGGCATCGGGGGCAACGGCGGGGGCGCCGTATCCGCGCCGTAGTTGTTGTCGGGCAGGGGTGGTGGGAGATGTGGGTCGGCCATGTTCCTACGCCGTGGGATTGGTCGGGAGCGGGGGAGGGGTGGTGAAGAGGCCGGAAAGTGCGGGCACGGTTGCGGCCGGCGCCCAGCCCGGCATGCCCTGATTCCAGACCAGCGTCGACGCGGTGAATTGCCCGGAGGCGACTGCGGCCCGGAGTTGGGCGATGGTGAACGGGCCGGCCGGTTGACCGCCGTTGTCGATGTGGAATGTCGCAGCCCCCGGTAACGGCGGTGGTACCGGTGCCGCCTGCGCCGGCGGTGCGCCCTGGTTACCGAACTGGCCGGCCATCTGGCTGCCCAGGGCCACGCCCATGCCGGCCGACATCATGTCGCCCATCGCTCCGCCGCCCGGGTTCTGGGCCGCGGCGACCATCGCGTCGGCGGCCTTGCCCTGCTGATACCGGCCGAGATCGCCGACGTTGTTGAGGAAGCCGCTCTCCTCCACACCCCGGGCCACCCCGCGTGTCATGGCGGTGGTGATCTCGTCGGGCAGTGAGATGTTCATGGTGATCGCGTCGATCGACAAGCCGAACTCGTCGTCGACCCGTTCATTCACGAAGGCCTGGAGCTTCTGCGACAACTCGACCTGACGGCCCTGGAGGTCGATGACCCCGAGCCTGGTCTCCATGATCATGTCCGAGAACGCCAGGGTGATGACCCGGCGGATCAACTCGGTGATCTCGTCGACACCCACGGAACTGTCGGTGCCGATGACCTCGCGCAGGAAGATCTCGGGTTCGGCCACCCGAACAACACACAAACCGTTGGCACGGACCTGGACCATCGTGAAATCGGGGTCGCGGACCGTGACCGGGTTGGGGGTGCCCCACCGCAGATCGGTGACCGGGCGGGTGTTGATGAAGTACACCTCGGACCGGAACGGGCTGTTGAATCCGTGCTTCCAGCCCTGCAACGTGCTCAGCAGCGGCAGGTTCTCGGACGTCAATGTGTAGTGACCCGGCCCGAATCGGTCGGCGAGCTTGCCTCGGTAGACGAAAACCGCCTGCTGACCTTCCCGAACGATGAGTTCGGCCCCGTTTTTGATCTCGTTGTTGTAGCGGGGAAAGCGCCACGCCAACGTGGAGCGTGAATCGTCGATCCATTCGATGATGTCGACGAGCTCACCTTTGATCTTGCCGATGATCCCCATATGCGGTGTTCTCCCTAGCGATTCGGTTGCTCCCGGCGAGTCTAGTCGTGTCGCGCACGCCAATGGCGTGGTCGTGATGGCACAGTGGGCGGGTGAGTCGGGTGTCTTCGAAGTGGATCAAGCCGCGCTGGGTAGTGCTGATGGCGATGGCGGCTGCCCTGTCCCTGGGTGCCTGCACAAGTGCAGTGGACGGTGATCCGATCGCTGCTCCGCAGACCGCGACGCCGTCGTCCGCGTCCGGCCCGGGCGCCTTCCCGTCGGAGGAGATCGACGTGCGGGACCGATCGGTGAGCGCGGCGGACTTCCCACCCGGATACAACGCGACCGAGGTGTCGGGCGACAAATTGGCTGCGGTGCTGGCG
Source organism: Williamsia sp. z34 (assembly GCF_059553395.1). Lineage (NCBI taxonomy): Bacteria > Bacillati > Actinomycetota > Actinomycetes > Mycobacteriales > Nocardiaceae > Williamsia > Williamsia sp. z34. Next base: position 290,578 of record NZ_JCANWW010000002.1, read on the forward strand.
GATACCGCCGGGTTCCCGGTCGACGGTCTGGTCACGCCGGCCAGTTGTGCTCCCACCCCACTCCCGGCGTCGTCCGATGAGGCGGTGGCACTGGTCGCCACCGGCGCTGCCGCCAATGCCGGCATCCTCAGCGCCATCACGGTGCTCACGGATTCTCCGTTGTCCGAGCTGGAGGCCCGGCTGGAGGCCTGCCCGACGTACACCACCACCAATCAGGGTGTGACCGCCACGGTGACCACCACAGTGTTGCCGCCGTCGCCGGCCGACTCGCAGGAGTCGCTGGCCTTCCGGCGGGTCACGGTGTCGGGGCAGATGACCCAGACGATGACCGCACTGGTCGCGCAGAACGACGGTGTCCGGGTCTACGTCACCGTCATGGCGCCGGGTTCCGGACCGGTACCGAACGGTGTCGCGCTGGACGAGCTGTACACCACCGCGGTGGACCGCTCACGCGGCTGACCTACGCCTGTGGATGATCCGGCCTGTGGATGGTCCTCGACAAGGTGGACAACCCGGCTGAAGTCCCGGGCGGTCCCGATGTCCGGTCGGCGGCGGGTCCGACCATCACCACATGACATCTGATGAATACACAACTTCGGTCTCCGGTCCGGGCGCACTGATCACAGCGGTTCCGGCTCTACTCGGCTTCATCCCACAGCGGTCACTGATCCTGATCACCTTCGACGGTGACGGAACCGAGATCGGCACCACGATGCGCCACGATCTGGCGTTCGACGATGCCGGACTACCCACCCCCGCGATGCTCGGCGTGATTGAACACCTGGCCGCGGTCTGCGAGTCGTACGAGGTGGTCCGAGTGGTGGCGGTCATCGTCGACGACACCTATCCGGCCGATTCCGACGAGTACCGGCGGCTGGCCGCGGTCATCCACCGTCACCTGTCGGCCACCGGCGGGCTGCACGGAGCCTTCGCCACAGCCGCGATCGCTGTCGGCCTGGAATGGCACACCGTGTGGGACAACCGGTCGCACGGCGAATGGGCTGGGATGCAGGTGTATTCGGGACCGGAGTCGGGCCTGCTGGGAGACCCGCTGATCAGTCCCGTTGCCGTGGCACGTGCGGTCAGCAAGGGCCGGCGGGTGTTGAAGACCCGCAGTGAGATGGTCGAACATCTGGCCCCGCAACCGCACTGCGGCGATGACGCCTGTGATGCGCACATGGTGTCGGCGGCAGACGATCTCGCCTACCGCGACCTCGCGGCCGACCGGGCCGGACGGAGAGGGATGACGATCGCCGGCGAGACGGGGTCGGTGGACCAGAGCTTCATCGACCAGTGGGTACTGGAGGAATGCGTCGAGGCTTTCGGCGAGCACCGAACCCCGCTGGATGTGGTGATCGATCACATGCGTCGCCTGCAGGAACGACGAGATCTCGAGTTCGCACTGTCACTGATCCGCCGCGGTGACACCGGTGCTCTGAGCTGTGACGAATTGAAGATCCTCGACAAGGCGCTACGTGAACTCTGTGTCCGCGACGCGCTGATGGCCCTGGCGGTCACCGATAAGTGGATCGAAGCCGAGCAGATGTGGGCCACACTCTGCCGCCGGCTGCGCGGCCGCGGGCAGGCGGCCGCGGCGACCCTTCTCGGATTCGTGCATTACGTGCACGGCAACGGCGCTATGGCAGGGGTCGCGTTCGACCATGCGCTCGAGGCGAGTCCGGGGTATTCGATGGCGTCGTTGTACAGCGACGCGCTGAATCAGGGAATACCGCCGCATGTGATCGGTGACTGTGCCCAGACGGGTTATCTTGTTGCCCGGTCGCTGGGTGTGGAGCTGCCCGGACCGGTGATGCGCCCGGCGGCCTGATCAGACCGTCGAGTGGGCGCGCGCGCCGAGCGATCGGGTGTAGTCCCAGGCGTCGGCCACGATCACCGAGAGATCGGTTTTCTCCGGGTACCAGCCGAGTTCGGCGATGGCCTTGTCGCTCGAGGCGATCAGCACCGCCGGATCTCCGGCCCGCCGCGGCGCATCCACCACATCGATCTTTCGGCCGGTGACCTCTTCGACCGCCGAGATGACCTGTCGCACAGAGAAACCCGTGCCGCTGCCGAGGTTGAAGATCTCGTGGCGGCCGGCGACAGCCGATTCGAGGGCCAGCACGTGGGCAGCTGCGAGGTCTTGGACGTGGATGTAGTCGCGGACGGCTGTGCCGTCGTCGGTCGGGTAATCGGTGCCGAACATCTTGATGTGCTCACGGTGACCGAGCGCCACCTGCAGGATCAGTGGGATCAGATGCGTTTCGATGACCCGGTTCTCGCCGGCGCCACCGTAGGCTCCGGCGACGTTGAAGTACCGCAGACTCGTCGCGGCGAGGCCGTGGGCGTGCGCGTAGGACGTGATCGCATGGTCGATGGCCAACTTGGTGGCACCGTAGGGATTGGTGGGACGGGTCGGCGCCGATTCCAGGATCGGGACCGACTCCGGCTCGCCGTACGTGGCGGCGGTGGAGGAGAAGACCAGCCGCGGTGTACCCGATATCCGGATCGCCTCGAGCAGGGCGAGCGACTCGACAACGTTGCCGTACCAGTACTTCTCGGGCTGTTCGACGGATTCGCCGACCAGTGACTGGGCGGCGAAGTGCAGGACACCGTCGAAGGACTGTCCGGTCAGGACGCCGGCGGCGACATCGCGGACGTTGCCCTCGACGAAGGCGGCGTCCGCGGGGAGGGCATCGGCATTGCCGGTGGACAGATTGTCGATGATGGTCACGTCGTGACCGTGCTCGATCAGGACACGCGCGCAGACGCTACCCACATACCCGGCTCCGCCGGTGACAAGGAGTTTCATTGAGGTCTGGTATCAGACTTTCTCGACCTGGACGGAATGTGCCATCTCTTCGGAGAGTTCGAGCCCGGAATGACCCGGGGTGCTCACCACGATGGAGTCCGGCAGCACCGTGACGTTGACGCGAGCGCTCGGAACGACGCCCGCTTCCTGGAGGGCACTGATCAATTCGGGGTCGGCCTGGGCGTGCTCGGACAGCCTGCGCACGATCACCGCAACCGGTTCGCCCTGCGGCAATTCGGAGATCCGGGTCATCGCGGTAGGTGCGTTGTTGGGGGAGTAACCCAGCAATTCCAGTCCCGGAATCGGGTTTCCGTACGGTGAGGTGGTCGGGTGGTCGAGGACCTCGAGCAGCCTGCGCTCGACGTTCTCGCTCATCACGTGCTCCCAGCGGCAGGCCTCGGCATGCACGTCTTCCCATGGCATCCCGATGACATCGACCAGGAGCCGTTCGGCCAGGCGGTGTTTGCGCATCACGGACGTGGCCAGGTTGCGGCCCTTGTCGGTGAGTTCGAGGTGTCGGTCGCCGGCCACGAGTACCAGGCCGTCGCGCTCCATCCGCGCTACGGTTTGTGACACGGTCGGTCCGCTCTGCTCTAGCCGTTCGGCGATCCGCGCCCGAAGGGGAACAATGCCTTCTTCTTCGAGGTCGTAGATCGTCCGGAGATACATCTCAGTCGTATCGATCAGTTCGTTCACGATCTCCATCCCTTTCGTCTTGACCCAGGTTACCCGCCCGGAAGGGTCAAGTCCGTACTCCCGCGGGGGGTCGTGGGTCACATACGCATGCGGTGTCGACCAGGACACTAGGCTCAATCCATGAGCACTCGGTCACATACGTCGAATCCCGGGTCTGCGGCAGTGATCTGGAGCGACGATTTCCTGCGCTACCGGTGGACCCCCGCGCACCCGATGAACCCGGTCCGGCTGGCGCTGACCATGTCACTGTCGCGGTCGCTGGGGGTGCTCGACGGTGTCGAGACCAGTGCGCCGATGCCGGTCGACGACCGGCTGCTGCAGACCGTCCACACCTCGTCCTACCTCGATGCGGTCCGGGCCGCATCGAACATCGATGACCACACCAAGGGCGCCGCGCACCTGCTGGAACGGTTGTTCGGCCTCGGCAGTGCCGACAACCCGGCCTTCGAGGGGATGCATGAGGCCGCCGGAGTGCTGGTCGGCGGAACGATGGCGGCCGCGGCGGCGATCGCGTCCGGCTCGGTCACGCGCGCGGTCAACATCGGCGGTGGCATGCATCATGCGATGCCCGGACACGCGGCAGGCTTCTGCATCTACAACGACTGTGCGGTCGCGATCCGCTGGCTCCTGGACCAGGGCTACGACCGGATCGCCTACATCGACATCGACGCCCACCACGGTGACGGGGTGCAGAAGGTGTTCGCCGCCGATCCGCGGGTCCTGACCGTGTCGCTGCACCAGCACCCGGCCACCCTCTGGCCCGCCACCGGATGGCCCGAAGAGGTGGGTGAGAAGGACGCGCGGGGGACCGCGGTGAACATCGCCCTGATGCCGGAAACCAACGACAAACTCTGGCTGCGGTCCTTCAATGCGATCGTGCCGGCCATGATCGACCAGTTCCGTCCACAGATCATCGTCAGTCAGTGTGGCGCCGACAGCCACGTGCGCGACCCGCTGACGGACCTCTCGCTCACGGTCGACGGCCAGCGCGCGGCGATCCTGGCGATGCGTGATCTTGCCGACAAATACTGTGAGGGCCGCTGGCTCGCGGTCGGTGGTGGCGGTTACGGCATCGTCGATGTGGTGCCGCGCAGCTGGACCCATCTGATCGCGGCGGTCACCGGCAACGACATCGCACCCGATACGATCATCGATGAAAGTTGGCGCGAGGCAGCCAAAGTCGAATCGCAGTTGCTCGACGAGTCACTCCGCGGTGATCCGGCACCCACCATGACCGACGGTGGCGACCTGGACTACCTACCCTGGAACGGTGACGGCGGCGGCCCCTTGATGGAGGGCGTCACCGAGGCGGCGCAGACCCGCCTCGACGCCACCATCATGGCAACGCGTCGAGCTGTGTACCCGATGTGCGGTCTCGACCCGGAGGATCCCCGTGACTGACAATTTGCAGATCAGCGAACCGGCGACCGAGAACATCCGGCCGGATCAGCGTGGGCCCCACGACTTCCCCCGCCACTGGATCGCCGATGTCCTGGCCAGCGACGGCGGGGTGGTCCATCTGCGGCCGATCGTCCCGGAGGACGCGGACGCCCTGGTCCGGTTCCACTCGGGGTTGTCCGAGCGGACCCGCTACCTACGGTATTTCGGCCCTTTTCCGCACATCCCGGCCCGTGAACTCGCCCGGATGACCACCGTGGACCACTACTCACGGGTGGCGTTCGTCGGTGTCCTCGGCGGCGAGATCATCGCCATCGGGATCTATGAAGGTCTGGCGGCGAGCGGCAAGCCCACCACGGCCGAGGTCGCGTTCGTCGTCGCCGACGAGCATCAGGGCCGTGGCCTCGGTCCGGTGCTGCTCGAACATCTCGCGGGTGCGGCCGCCGAATGCGGATTCGAGAAGTTCGAGGCGGAGGTCCTCGCGGAGAACCCGAACATGGTCGCGGTGTTCCGCGACGCCGGATATCAGCTGCGCCGCAGCTTCGACGGCAGCACCATCCACGTCGAGTTCACCATCGACCCCACCGAAGCGCTGTTGTCGGTGCGCAACGCCCGGGAACGGGCGTCCGAGGCACGCAGTGTCGCCAATCTGCTGCGTCCGGGATCGGTCGCGGTGATCGGTGCCTCGGTGGACCGGCTCAAGGTGGGAAATGCGGTGCTGGCCAATGTGATCGCCGGGGGATTCACCGGTCCGGTATTCCCGGTCAACTCCGAACACCGTGCGGTCCGCGGCATCCGGGCCTACTCCACGGTGCGGGACATCCCCGACCCGGTGGATCTGGCGATCGTGGCGGTCCCGGCCGACGCCGTCGAAGAGGTGCTCGACGATTGTCTGCACAAGGGCGTCAAGACGATGCTGGTGCTCTCCGCCGGGTTCGGTGACACCAGCGATTCCGGGCTCGCCTCGGAACGCCGGCTGGTCGAATCGGTCCGGGAACACGGGATGCGACTGGTCGGCCCCAACGCGCTGGGCGTGGTCAACACCGATCCGGCCATCTCCCTCAACGCCACGCTCGCCCCCCACGTGCCCGGTCGCGGTGCGGTCGGATTCTTCTGTCAGTCAGGCGCTCTGGGCATCGCGATCCTCGACACCGCGGCCCGCCGGCAGCTGGGCCTGTCGACGTTCGTCTCGGCCGGCAACCGCGCCGACGTGTCGGGTAACGACCTGCTGCAGTACTGGGACACCGATCCCGAGACCGAGGTGGTGCTGCTGTACCTCGAGAGTTTCGGTAACCCGCGCAAGTTCACCAGACTCGCGCGCCGGGTCGCCAGCGGCAAGCCGGTGGTGGCGGTGAAGTCCGGCCGCGGGGCGGTGCCGCCGGCGATGGCGGCCGCCGATCATTCGCTCGACGACGCCAGTACCCGGGCCCTGCTGGCCCAGGCCGGTGTCATCCAGGTCAGCACCATCGGTCAACTCTTCGACTGCGCAACGGTCTTCGCCTATCAGCCGCTGCCGCGGGGGCCGCGGGTGAGCATCGTCGGCAACTCGACGGCCCTCGGTGTGCTGGCGCAGGAGGCGGGTAGTCACTTCGGGCTGCAGGTCGTGCAGCGCGTCGATCTCGGGCCGGGAGCCTCTCCGGAGACCTTCGAGGAAGCGGTCCGCACCGCGGCCGCCGACGAGGATGTCGATGCACTCATCGCGGTGTTCGTGCCGCCGGTCGCGATCAGCGTCGACCGGTACGCGCAAGCACTGATGACCGGGATGTCCGGTTCCGACAAACCGGTGGTCACCACATTCCTTGCGGTGGAAGGCATTCCGCAGCATCTGACGGTCCTGGGGCCGTACGGCACCCCGGCGCGTGGCTCGATCCCGTCCTACCCGAGTCCGGAGCGGGCCGCCGAAGCGCTGGGTCACGCCTGGCGGTACGCGCAGTGGCGTTCGCGGCCGGCATCACAGGTCCGGCGCCCGGTCGACGTCGATCCCGACCTGGCCCGGCGACTGGTTCGCGAAGCGGTGGAGAGGGCCGGCGGCGCGGTCATCGATCTCGACGATCAGCTGACCGCGGAGGTGTTGCGCTGCTACGGAATCGAGATCGTGCCGTTCCGGGAGGTCAGTACGGTCGACGAAGGTGTCGCGGCGGCAAATGAACTCGGCTATCCGGTGGCGGTCAAGGCGTTCTCCTCGGTGTGGCGGGGGCGCGCCGACCGCGAGGGCGCCCGGCTGGACCTGCCGGATCAACATGCCGTCGAACTCGCGATGGTCGAACTGCGGGAGGTCACCGGGGAGTCCCGGCTGCACGTGCAGAAGATGGCGCCCAAGGGCATCAGCACCGTCATCCGGGTCCGCGACGATCCATCCTTCGGTTCACTGATGTCGTTCGGACTCGCGGGCGTGACCAGTGATCTGCTGGGGGACCGGGCCTACCGGGCGCTGCCGTTGACCGAAGCCGACGCCGCCGATCTCATCGAGGCGCCGCGGTCGGCGCCGCTGTTGTCGGGGTACGGCGGATCCGAACCGGTCGACAAGGAGGCCCTGATCGATCTGGTGACCAGGATCTCGGCGCTGGTCGACGACATACCCGAAACGCGTGAAGTGGTGTGCGATCCGATCCACGCCACCCCCGGCGGCGTTGCCGTGCTGTCCGCCCGGATGACCGTCGGGCCGGTACCGGCCAAACACGATTCCGGACCGCGCCGGCTCTGACGGGACGGGACTGGTCTCGGTTCCGGTCCCTGGCCGGGTCCGAACAGCGATCAGCCGCCACCGACGATGTCTGGTGGCGGCTGATCTACGCGATGAACGTATGTGTGTCTCAGCTGGCGTAGGCGCGCAGACGCTCGGCCCGCTCACCCTGACGGAGCTTCGACATGACCTCGCGCTCGATCTGGCGGACCCGCTCGCGGGACAGGCCGAACATGCGGCCGATCTGGTCGAGGGTGCGCGGCTGACCGTCGTCGAGGCCGAAGCGCAGGCGGATGACCTGCTGTTCCCGCTCGTCGAGGGTGGACAGGACCGACCGCACATCGCTGTGCAGGAGTCCGGCGATGACGGCGTTCTCGGCCGAGGTCGCCTCGGCGTCCTCGATGAAGTCGCCCAGGGGTGCCTCTTCGTCGCTACCGACGGGCATGTCCAGGCTCACCGGGTCGCGGCTGTGATCGAGGAGGTCGGCGATCTTCTCCGCCGGGATGCCTGATTCTGACGACAACTCGTCGTCGGTGGCCTCACGTCCGAGCTGCTGATGCAGTTCACGCTTGATGCGGGCCAGCTTGTTGACCTGCTCCACGAGATGGACGGGCAGCCGGATCGTGCGGCTCTGATCAGCCATGCCGCGGGTGATCGCCTGACGGATCCACCAGGTGGCGTAGGTCGAGAACTTGAAGCCCTTGGCGTAGTCGAACTTCTCCATCGCGCGGATCAGCCCGAGGTTGCCCTCCTGGATGAGGTCGAGCAGCGGCATGCCGCGCCCGGTGTAGCGCTTGGCCAGGGAGACAACCAGGCGCAGGTTGGCCTCGAGGAGGTGGGCACGTGCCGACTCACCCTCGCGGACCAGCTGGGCCAGATCCTTCTTCTTCACCGCGGACAGACGCTTGCGCGTGGCGAGTACATGCTTGGCGTAGAGGCCGACCTCGATCTGCTTGGCGAGTTCGACTTCTTGTTCAGCGGTGAGCAGCGCGGTGCGGCCGATCCCGTTCAGATAGACACGGACCAAATCCGAGGCCGGGCTCTGCGCATCCAGGTCCTGTTCGGTCATCGCCGGACGGATGGTGGTGGTGGGGCTGGACATGTCGGCCTCCTCAAGTGCGGTTGCTTTCACACTGTTCAACGGAGGGGCCGGTGCAGATAGTTCCTCATCGAGATCACGAGGTGAACCCCGTGACCTGCGTCTTTCGAGAACCGGGCTGAGAAGTTACTGAGAGTGTACTGAAGTTTCCCGGCGCAGGCGGTCCCAGCGGGCCGGTAGGACGATGCCGTGGCGGATCAGACCCTCGACGAATTCGTGCACGGCCGCGGCATCGATGTTCTCCTCGCCGGTTGCCACCGCGAGCAGTTCGGTCACCTCGTCCAGGGACAATCCGTCGGGGTTGAGACCGGCCAGCAGCGATTGCCCCAACGGGTCGATCTCGTGGCTCCACCGCGGACCGTCCGGCCGGTGGATGCGGGTGACGATGCGCTCCCATCCGCCTTCGGCCGCCAGCGTCGACACCTGTTCCAGAGCGACGCCGTCGGCGACCGAGAATCGCTCGTCACCCACGTCGTGACTGCGTAGCCAGGCAACGCGACGCAGGTAGTCGGTGGCCTCGGCGCCCAGGGGATCGTCGAAGGAGTGACTGAGCTCTTCGGCGAGCAGGTCGGTGGGCTCATCGGTGCGGCGCAGGAACACGAAGCCGAATCCGATACCGCGGACTCCGGCCTTCTGCAGGTGGGTCAGCCACGCATCGGCCATCTCGGCCGATGCCGGATCACGCGGATCGCGGCCGGCATCACGCAGCCAGGTGCCGACGTACAGGGCCGGGTCGGCGACGTCACGTTGCACCACCCAGGCATCGACACCCTGGTCGGGGATCCACTGCGCGATCCGCTCACGCCAATCGTCGCCGGTGATGACCCAGGAGGCGAGCATCGAGGCGGTTCCCCCCTCGGTCAGGAAGTTCGGTGCGGTCCGGCACATCAACTCGCTGGCACCGTCGAGGTCGAGACCGGAGTCGCGGTAGGTGTGTGTCACCTTCGGCGGTCCGACGACAAAAGGAGGATTCGCGACGATCTGATCGAACTTCTGGCCACCGACCGGGCCGAACCATGGCCCTTTGAGCAGCGAGTACCGCGAAGGTGCGATGCCGTTGATGGCCATGCCCGCGCGGGTCAGGGCCAGCGATCGGTCCGTGATGTCGGTTGCGGTGAGATGTGCGGCGAAATCCGCGGCATGCACGGCCTGCACACCGCATCCCGTGCCGACGTCGAGAAGCCGGCCGACCGGCTCGGTGGGGGTGGCCCGGAGCAATGACAGCGACGCGTGGCCGACACCGAGGACATGGTCCTCGGTGATGCTGTGACGGCGCAGCGTGCCGTCGAGGTCGGAGAACAGCCACCGGTTGCCCGCGCCGAAGTCGAAGGGCCGCAGGTCGATGGCTGCGTAGAGCCCGCGATCGTCACGGCGGACGATGCCGTGCCGGAGCGCATCGTCGACCGTCACCGGCCGCAGTGCGGCGCTGACCTGCGCTTCTGTACAGGTGTCGCCGAGGAGGAGGAGGCGGACCAGGACGCCGAGTTCACCGCCGTCGGCGCAGATTCGGCGGGCCGGGACGGGTTCGCCGCGACCGAGGGCCGCATGTGCCTGTTCTCCGAGCAGGCGCAACACACCATCGGTGGTGTAGTCGGCGCGCAGAAAAGCCTCGCGTAGGCCGTCGGCCTGGGTGTACAGGTCGGCCGTTTGTTCTGTGATGGTCACTCTTTGCGTCGATCGATTCCGTGGAAATCGTTGCCGTCGGTCAGTTGTCGTGAATACGGACCGCTGTACTTGTAATGGAGCACTTCGTCTTTGGATCGGGGTGGCCGGTCGTTGGCCATCAGTACCGCGATCCAGGGAATGGGGATGGACAGCACGATCACGCCGAGCGCCAGGAACCCGTTCTGTGTGGTCGCATAGACGATTCCCGCGATGACCAGTGCCGGAATGCGAAAAGCCATCAACGTCAGGTATCTGCGTACGCGAGCGCGATGTTGTTCTTCCAGGGAGGTCTGTGCCTCGGTGATGAGAAACGTTTCGGGCGCGTGATCTTTCGAACCCACGATTTCTACTATCCTCTTTGTTCCCGCCGACGGCCACATCGGGTCGATATTGGCCCGACGGGCCAGGTCGTTGCAGAATTGACGGCATGGATACCCAGACACTCGACAAGCCGGACGTCACCACCGACGAAACCACGGAAGACGACACACCGAAGTTCTTCCACTACGTCAAGAAGGACAAGATCGTCGAAAGTGCGGTCATGGGCAACATCGTGGTGGCGCTCTGCGGTGAGACGTTCCCGGTCACGCGTTCGGCCAAGCCGGGTTCGCCGGTCTGCCCGAAGTGCAAGAAGATCTACTCGAAGATGAAAAAGGGCGACTGAGTCCCACCTGCGCGAGGCGCGTTCACACCTGCGGCGGCGGGCCCTGATCGTCGGCCCGGGTCTTTCGGACCGGGTCGGGCTTCTTCTGGATCGGGCCCGTCGGCAGCCATTGCGGAGTGCTGCGGAACTGATCGGTGATGTCGCTGGTCTGCTGTGAGACCCAGTCGCGCATCTGGTCGATCTTGGTGGGATTCGCGGGCCACAGCTGCTGCACGACCGAGTTGAACTCGGCGCCCACCACGATCGCGAAACCGAGGAAGAACGTGAACAGCAGGAACGCGATCGGTGTGGCCAGCGCACCGTAGCTGTACCCGGTTGCGGTGATGGCCGTCAGATACCAGCGCAGGACCGCGCTGGCGCACCAGAACACCAACCCTGCCAGCAGCGCGCCGCAGACCAGGCGATGCCAGGGCAGTGGTTTGGCGAGTGCGACGCGGTAGAGCGTGGTCAGACCCGCGATCAACAACAGCGCCACGGCCGGGAAATAGCCGTACTCGATCGCCACAGTGCTCGCCGGGTGCCACGAGTCCGGGATCACCTCGCGCACATAGGTGGGTCCGAGAGCGACCAGCGGCAGGGTCAGCACGGCGAGTACCAGGAAACACACGTACAGCCACAGGGCGAACAGCCGTTGGGTGACCGGATGACGCACGTTGTGCTGGCCGTGTGCGATCACGATCGAGTCGACAAAACTCGCCATGGCCGACGACCCTGCCCACAGGGACAGCAGGAAGCCCAGCGAGATCACCTCGGCGCGGCCGCTGACCAACACGTTGTCGACGGTGGGCCGGATGAGCTCGTCGACGACGTTCGCGCTGAAGGTCCGGTCCGAAAAACTGATGATCCGGTCGGAGATGATCTCTTCGGTGTTGGGCCCGAACCAATTTGCGATATACCCCACAGTGCCCAGTAATCCCAGGAGAAGCGGGGGTAGCGAGAGTGTCTGCCAGAACGCCGCCTGGGCTGCCATCGCAAAGATCGAGTCATCCCAGGACTTCGTGATGGTCCGCCAGAGCATCCAGGGCAGGCGCTTGGTCACCCCCGCAATCGTGGGTCTATCTGCGTCATCACCACGGGTCTGGGTCGACGGCGTGGGTTCGGGGACGGAATCGGGGGCGGGCCCGGCTGATGCACTGATGGTCTCAAGCATTGCCGAAGTTGGGATTCGATGCGTGTTGCCGCGCCGCCACCGCCCTGCACCCGATCGTCCGCCGATCCGCGGTAGCATTCCCCGATGCCTGGGCTCGCCGAGCGCTTCGTCGCCGACACCGACCGCCAGGCGCACTCGTCCGACTTCGTCGAACGGTGCACCACTGTTCAAACCTCAACTGCGTCAAGGAGTTGTGCTCTGCCGTGACCCGACCCACAGCCGTTTCCGAGCCATCGACAACCACCCCGGCCCCGGCGCCGGCAGCGTCGTCGCTACGGACCTGGCAGCGACGGGCGCTGACCAAGTACCTGTCGGCCGCGCCGAAGGATTTCCTGGCGGTGGCCACCCCGGGTGCCGGTAAGACCACCTTCGGTCTGCGGATCGCCGCCGAACTGCTGGCCGACCGTACCGTGGACCAGATCACGGTGGTCGCACCCACCGAACACCTGAAACATCAGTGGGCCGGCGCGGCCGCCCGGGCGGGCATCGCCCTGGATTCGAATTTCAGCAACTCCGCGGGCCAGACCAGCTCCGACTTCAACGGCGTGGTCCTGACCTATGCCCAGGTCGCGGCCCACCCGTCGCGACATCGTGTCCGAACCGAGAACCGCCGGACCCTGGTGATCCTGGACGAGATCCACCACGGCGGTGACGCGAAAAGCTGGGGTGATGCGATCCGCGAGGCCTTCTCCGACGCCACCCGGCGGTTGTCCTTGACCGGAACGCCCTTCCGGTCCGACGACAGTCCCATCCCGTTCATCACGTACGAACCCGAACCGGGCGGCGGCGCCCGTTCGGTCGCCGACTACACCTACGGCTACTCCGACGCGCTGGCCGACGGCGTCGTGCGCCCCGTGGTGTTCCTGGCGTACTCGGGTGAGGCGAGCTGGCGCAACAGTGCAGGCGAGGAGTTCACCGCCCGACTGGGCGAACCGCTGTCCGCCGAACACACCGCACGCGCCTGGCGCACCGCCCTCGACCCGCACGGCGACTGGATCCCGGCCGTCCTTCAGGCCGCTCACACGCGTCTGAGGCAACTGCGCAGCACCGGCATGCCCGATGCCGGCGGCCTGGTGATCGCCACCGATCAGACCGTCGCGCGCGACTACGCGGAACTGCTGCAGGCGATCACCGGGAAGATGCCCACGCTGGTGCTCTCGGATGATCCGAAGGCGTCCGGGCGGATCGCGTCGTTCAGCGAATCCAAGGACGAGTGGATGGTTGCTGTCCGGATGGTGTCCGAAGGCGTCGACGTCCCGCGTCTGGCGGTCGGTGTCTATGCCACCAGCGCGTCGACCCCGCTGTATTTCGCCCAGGCCATCGGCCGGTTCGTGCGGTCGCGGCGGCCGGGGGAGAACGCCAGCGTGTTCCTGCCGTCGGTGCCGGTCCTGCTGCAGTTGGCCAGCCAGCTCGAGGCGCAGCGCGATCACGTGCTGGGCAAGCCGCACCGGGAATCCGACGGTCTCGAAGATGCGCTGCTCAACGACGCGAACAAGCAGAAGGATGAAGCGGGCGAGGACGAGAAGGGGTTCGAGTCCCTGCATGCCGACGCCGAACTGGATCAGGTGATCTTCGATGGGTCGTCCTTCGGCACCGCGACGTTCGCCGGCAGCGACGAAGAGGCCGACTACCTGGGCCTGCCCGGTCTCCTGGACGCCGACCAGGTGCGTGACCTGCTCCGTAAACGGCAACCCAATCAGGTCGAGAACCGAACCGCCGATCCGGCTCCGGCACCGCCGGTCGAGCGGTCACCGTCGGTGGGCAAGCAACTCACCGCCATGCGCAAAGAACTCAACAGCCTGGTGGCCATGCATCACCACCGCACCGGCAAGCCCCACGGCCAGGTGCACAACGAGTTGCGGGAACGACTCGGTGGTCCACCCACCGCGATGGCCACGGCCGAACAACTGCAGGAGCGGATCGACGCGCTGCGCAAGTGGCGCTGAGCGCGGTCTCCGGCTCTCGGCCGTCACTGCGGTGACCCCCCGCAAAACAGCACTGCCGCGGATCACTCGAGTGATCCGCGGCAGTGCTGTTGTTTTGTTGTCTTAGACGAGCTCGTCCTCGGATGTCACTGTCGCACCCATGTCGACAAGCCGTGCTTCGTGCTCGTTGAAGTGGTGACGGCAGAACAGCAGCTCTCCACCGGTGGAGAGCGTGGCGCGCACTCGTGCTGCGGCACCGCAACGATCACAGCGGTCAGCAGTGGTCAATTGCATGGCGATCGGGGGCGTGGTGATGGTGTCTGACATTTTTCCTCCGTCCCGGGCCTGCGTGGCGCGGTTCCCTTCGCGAGCTAATACACCGGGGCGGTGTATCCAGGTCTCACTCTCTCAGACGAATTGCCGATCGTCTTTGTTCCCCGGGTCCTCCGGGTGTGTCGTCACTCACCCGTAACAGGCGACCTGCGCTCTGCAACATATGTAACCGGAGTGGTGTGAGGCAAGTCCCGTCGGCCCCCGGCATTTACAGTTGATCGATGCACCCGTCCGCCGACACCGGCCCGCGCCCGGATGGACGCCTCGCGCTGCTGCCCGCGCTGTTCGTGATCGGGGCGATCTGTCAGTACGTCGGTGCCTCGATCGCGGTCCCGTTGTTCGACGACCTGAACCCCGCGGCGGTGGCCTGGCTGCGCACGATGGGCGCCGGAGCCGCGCTGCTGGCGATCTGGTGGCCGCTCGCCGGCCGGCGCCGGCCGCGCGTGGCGGGGTCTTTCGGCCACAGACGGTTACTGATCGCCGCGGCGTTCGGGCTGGTGACGCTGGGCATGAACATGTCGTTCTATCTGGCGATCGATCACATCGACCTCGGGGTGGCGGTTGCGATCGAGTTCCTCGGGCCGATCGTCGTCGCGGCGGCCGGTTCGCGGCGGCTCGCAGACGGCATCGCGGTGCTCGTGGTCCTCGTCGGGGTGGTGCTCTTGAGCGGTGCAAGCCTGTCGGGGTCACCCATCGGGGTGCTGTTCGCGCTGATGGCCGCTGCCCTGTGGGCCGGTTACATCCTGATCGGGAAGTCGGTCTCCGGTGGCGGAATGACGGGGCAGTCCTGGCGGGACGGCATCGACGATCTGGCGATCGGACTGTCCATGGCCGGGGTGATCTGCGCGCCGCTGGTCATCGGGGTGAGCACCGCCACCGATCCCGGGGCCTTATGGGATTGGCGGCTCTTGGCGCTCGGCGTGGGTGTCGGGGTGCTCTCGAGTGCGATCCCGTATCTGCTCGACCAGATCGTGCTGGTTCGCCTGACCCGGGCCCGATTCGCGCTGCTGCTGGCGCTGCTCCCGGTGACCGCGGCGGTGGTCGGCGCCGTGATGCTGTCGCAGATACCGTCGCCCGCCGAACTGTGCGGCATCGCACTGGTCATCGCGGCCATCGTCTTCACCGCGCGCGACGAGAGCGGGCGCGACGAACGCGGGCGCGATGCGGGGCATGGAAATCGTGCCGGCAGCGGTGGCGAAATCGCCCCTGGCGCCCGCAATGAAATTGCCTCTGACGCCCGCAATGAAATTGCCCCTGGCGCGCTGCCGGGCTGATGCGGCAGGCTGGTGGGGTGAGTGCAGGAACGAACCTGGTCCATCTCTGTTCGATCTCCGACTGGCTCGAGGCCAGGACGACCGGATCGATCGAGCCCCCGTCTCTGGCCGAACAGGGTTTTGTGCACCTGTCTGAACGTCGGCAGGTTCATATCCCGGCGAATCTCCTGTATTCGGATCAGTCCGATCTGGTGTTGCTGACCATCGATCCGCTCCGTGTCGGTGCCGAAATCGTGTGGGAGAACGGCGATCCACCGGATCCCGCGGGGTTGCAGTTCCCCCACCTGTACGGCGGGTTACCGGCCGGCGCGGTGACCGCGGTGGAGCGTTATGACGTCGACGAGTCCGGGCGCTACCCGCAACTGCACTAGTAGGTGAGGCCGTTCTCGCTGGTGAATCACCCGGCGGGTGCCCTCGGGAGCCGGAACCGCGCCCCCTCTGGCGTGGTGATCTGGCTTCTGAACGGAGCGATCTCGGCGTTGTTCGACCTGCGCGGGCCCGACCAGAAGTCGCAGCAGCGACAGCACTGGCAGTAGACGACGTTCCCGGCAGGGCCCGGCAATGAACCGACCGGTGGCGCGGTCATCTGTCTCCACGACACGCGCACTCAGGTCGGGTGTAAACGCGGTGTACCCCGATTGATGGCTCAGAATACGAATCCAGATGCAATCATCGGATATTCCGGCAGCTGATCGCCGGCATATCGCAGCTGAAAGGGATACATGCCTTCTGAGTTCACGGTCGATTCGAGTCGCGGCACAAAGCTCTCGGGTATTCGCTGGGACCCCACCGATGAACCGGTGGCGGCGGTGCTCCTGATCCACGGGATGGGTGAGCACATCCGGCGATACACCGAGACCGCCGAGGCGCTGGCCGACGACGGGTATGTCGTGTACGGCTATGACCATCGCGGCCACGGACGTTCCCGACTGGCCGACCGCGAGCTCGGTGACCTCGGTCCGGACGGATGGCGCCAGCTGGTCGCGGACATCGGACGGGTGATCTCGATGGTGCACACCGAGCAACCCGATCTGCCGTTGGTAGTCCTCGCGCACAGCATGGGTTCGTTTGCGGTGCAGCAATACCTACTCGACGACAGCAACCAGGTCGACGCCGTGGTGCTGACCGGCACCGCCGCGCTAGACGGACTCGAACCGGCGCTCGATCTCGATGCCGAACTCGACCTGACAGCGTTCAACGCGCCGTTCGCCCCCGCCAGAACGGATTTCGACTGGCTCTCCCGCGACAACACCGTTGTCGACGACTACGTGAAGGACCCGCTGTGCGGGTTCGGCATCGACGTGGACTCCACTCGGGCGATGTTCGTCGGCGCCCGGCGCATCGCGGAACGACCTGCGGTGGCCGCGATCCGGCCGGATCTGCCGATCCTCATCGCGGTGGGCGACCAGGATCCGGTGAACGGTGGGGGAGCACTGGTCGATCTACTCGCGGCCCACTACCGGAACGGCGGTCTCGAGGACGTCAGCGTCCGGGTTTTCGCCGGTGCCCGTCACGAGGTTCTCAACGAGACCAACCGGGCGCAGGTGCGTGGTGAGATCCTCGACTGGCTGGCCGAGGTCGTCGAACAGGGCGAATGAACAAATGGCCGGATCCCCATGGGGATCCGGCCATTGCGCGTGGTGCGGGCGTGACTAGTCGAGGTAGTCGCGCAGGACCTGCGAACGCGACGGGTGCCGCAGCTTCGACATGGTCTTCGATTCGATCTGACGGATCCGCTCACGCGTCACGCCGTAGACCTGACCGATCTCATCGAGGGTGCGCGGCTGTCCGTCGGTGAGTCCGAAGCGTAACCGGACAACGCCGGCCTCACGCTCGGACAGCGTCTCGAGGACGGACTGCAGCTGATCCTGAAGGAGCGTGAACGAGACCGCGTCAACGGCCACCACAGCTTCGGAATCCTCGATGAAGTCACCGAGCTGGCTGTCGCCCTCATCACCGATCGTCTGATCGAGCGAGATCGGCTCACGCGCGTACTGCTGGATTTCCAGCACCTTCTCCGGCGTGATGTCCATTTCCTTGGCCAGCTCTTCCGGGGTGGGCTCACGGCCCAGATCCTGGAGCAGCTCACGCTGGATACGGCCGAGCTTGTTGATGACCTCGACCATGTGCACCGGGATACGGATGGTGCGGGCCTGGTCGGCCATCGCGCGGGTGATCGCCTGACGGATCCACCAGGTGGCGTACGTCGAGAACTTGTAGCCCTTGGTGTAGTCGAACTTCTCGACCGCACGGATCAGACCGAGGTTGCCTTCCTGGATGAGGTCGAGGAAGGCCATGCCGCGGCCGGTGTAGCGCTTGGCCAACGAGACGACGAGTCGAAGGTTCGCCTCGAGGAGGTGGTTCTTGGCGCGGCCGCCGTCACGGGAAACCCATGACAAGTCGCGACGCTGCGCGACGGTGAGCTTCTCGCCCGCCTCGGCGAGCCGGCGCATCCGCTCGGTGGCGAAGAGTCCGGCCTCGATGCGTTTGGCGAGCTCGACCTCTTCTTCGGCGTTGAGGAGAGCGACCTTGCCGATCTGCTTGAGGTATGCGCGGACGGAGTCGGCTGAGGCGGTGAGCTCGGCATCCTTGCGGGCCTGGCGCAGGGCCTCGGACTCGTCCTCGTCCCACACGAAGTCGCCGGAGGCCTTGTCGGACTCGGACGGTTCGTCGTCGGCCTTCTTGGTCTTGGCGGCAGCCTTGCCGGGAGCCACCACGGCGACCACGGTGGTGTCGTCGTCATCGTCGTCATCGTCGACGGTGACCTCTTCGAGTTCGTCCTCGTTGACGTCTATGTCGTCGATCGAGGCCTCGTTCTCGATGCCGTCGCCGTCGATGCCGTCAACGTCGTCCTTGGGACCCCGCTTCGCGCCGGCTTTTTTCGCAGGTGCTTTTTTGGCAGCCTTCTTGGCCGGGGCCTTTTTGGCGGCTGCTTTCTTTGCGGGCGCCTTGCGTGCCCGCGGTGCGGTCACCGACTCCGATTCCGACTGCTCGGCATCTGGTTCAGTTTGGCGGGTCTTCGTGGCTGCCACGTACTACCTTTCGGGCTATCTACATGACACTGTGCCGCGGGGAATTGCGTCGCGACGGCAGTGTCAGGCCGAGTGAACTCGGCGAAGCTGGGGCTTGGGGGAACCGGCTCGAAGCCAGCCTGTGTGCCATTGTAACGGCACTCAGGGTCGCAACCCCGACACCACTGCCATCGCGGCGCCGACAATTCCCGCCGTATTCTGCAAAGTCGCCGGTACAACGGGTGTCCGATTGGTCAGAAGTGGAATCCATTTGTGCGCTTTGCGGCTGATCCCACCGCCCGCGATGAACACCTCGGGCCAAAACAGTGCCTCGTAGGCACTGAGCACCTTCGACACTTCTTCGGCCCACTGCGGGTACGAGAGGTCTTTGTCTTCCTTGACCTTCGAGGACGCCTGATGCTCGGCTTCCTTCTTGCCCACGTGCATGTGACCGAGCTCGGTGTTGGGGATCAGGACGCCGTTGTACATGATCGCCGAACCGATACCGGTACCGAACGTCAGCAACATGACAACGCCCTTGTAGTCCTTGCCCGCGCCGTAGTGGTCCTCGGCCATCCCTGCCGCGTCGGCGTCGTTGAGCACCGACAGCGGACGGTCACCGAGTTCGGCGGTGAGGAGTTTGTAGACGTCCGTACCGATCCAGGCCTTGTCGATGTTCGCGGCGGTCCGGGCGGTCCCGCCCGTCACCACGGCGGGGATGGCCACACCGACCGGACCGGTCCATTCGAAGTGTTCGACGACCTGACGGATCCCGGCGGCGACGGATTGTGGCGTGGCCGGTTGGGGAGTGAGGACCTTGAATCGCTCGCCGACGAGCTGTCCGGACTCGAGATCGACGATGCCGCCCTTGATCCCCGAACCACCGACATCGACGCCGAGAGCCTGATCCGGGCCGGACGCGGGAGTGGGACTACCGTCTGCGGATTCACTGGACACGGGATGTGGCTCCTTCGGTCGACTGGTGCGGGACCGGGGTCTGCGCCGGCCCGCCGTTGTTCAGGCTAGTCAGCCCGCGCGGGTTCTGCGTGTTGTGGCAGTGAACTGTGTATCTGCGGTGGTCGCGGGCCGGGCCGGTGGCGACTTGGCCCGGTGTGCTCACATGTAGGTGTGCCCCAACTCGATCCACATGAACTGACCGTTGTTGCCGTTGCGGTGGCCGAAGAGGCCGCCCGGCACGTCCGCGCCCGGCGACCCGAGGTCTTCGGGATCGGCGTCGCGAATGAATCTGTGCCGCAAGCCGTGTCGACCAAGAGCACTGATACCGACCCGGTGACGATCGTCGACACCGAATCGGAGTCGCTGATCCGGGAGTTGCTGGCCGTCCGGCGTCCGGGCGACTCCGTTCTCGGTGAGGAGGAAGGCGGGTCGGTCGCGGTCCCGGACGGCGTGCGCTGGGTGGTCGATCCGATCGACGGGACGGTGAACTTCCTGTACGGCGTCCCGGCCTACTCGGTGTCGATCGGTGCCCAGGTCGACGGCAAGACCGTGGCCGGTGCGGTGGTCGACGTCGCCCGCGGTGTTACTTATTCGGCGACCCGCGGCGAAGGTGCCTTTTCCGACGAGGGGTCGGGCCCGGTCAGGTTGCGCTGCAACGACGTCGATGACGTGGGCCTGGCTCTGGTGGCGACCGGATTCGGTTATGCCGCGTCCCGTCGCGAAGTGCAGGGTGCCCTGATCGCCCGGCTCCTGCCGCAGATCCGGGACATCCGGCGGATCGGTTCGGCGGCCCTGGATCTGTGCATGGTGGCCACCGGGGCCGTCGATGCGCACTACGAGCACGGACTGAGCCCGTGGGACTGGGCGGCCGGGTCATTGATCGCCGAAGAGGCCGGTGCGATCGTTCAGATCCCCGACCCCACATCCCGCGGAAGCGACGGGGACGTGACGTTGGCGATGGCACCGGGCATCGCCGCCGAGTTGCGGGCGTTGCTGGCCGGAATCGGCGCGTTGGAGCCGATCCCGGTTCAGCAGGATGCTTCGTGAACCGCTGAGACCAGGGTCGGGTCGGAACCGGTGTTGGGATCCTGTGGGTTGGCGCTGCGCAGGGTGTCGAGGACCGCGAGGGCGTCCTGGCTCTGGCTGCTGTCGCTGAAGGATTCGCCGATGGCCAGATCGACGACGGTGTCGGGGCGGCCGTCGTTGATCAGCTGGGTACAGGGCGCGGCGATCCACAGTGCGGCGGCGGCGGCCTTGCCCGCGTCCCCGAAACGGATCTGTCCGAAGCAGTCCAGATTGCGATCCGGGTAGAGCGGATCGTCGCCGTAGGCGCCTTCGGGGGTGCCCTGGAAGCCCAGGGAGGTCAGGTCATCGAGAACGGTCTGCGCCTTGCCCTGCTCGTCGGTGGCGTTGAGGACCCTGATCTGGAACCCGGATAATGCGGCGGGGGAGATCCGGAGCATCTCTTCCCGGTCGGCGGGGGTGCCGACGACCGGTGCGGGGGTATCGGGTGTCGCGGACGGCGTCGGCGGTGCCGGGCAGTCGACCGGTGCGGCCTCGGTTCCGCTCGACGACAGCGCACCCACCCAGACGACCACGGCGATCAGCGCCAACACGACCGCGAGGATGATCGCGGGGGCATATCGCCGCCGACGGAACGGGCGACCATGGTCGTCGGTGGGATAGCCATAGGTGATCTGCGAAACCATGGGCTGCTGGTGCCTTCCGCTTCAGATGGGGACGAGCGAGTCAAACTCTAAACGGTCGCCATCGGTCCGCTCGGCAGCGACCGACCGGGAATGTTTTTGCCTCGGGAGTGTTGTTGACTCTATGAAGCGGCTGGGCTAGGATTCAGCCGCCTCAGATTGGATAACCCGAAACTCGGACATCCGATGAACTGTGGCGAACATCACAATATACTTGCCCTGTTGAGCGACGAATCCCCACAGAGGAGTTGTTGATCAAAGGGCACTGTCGCGGACTTTGCAGACGAGGACGTGCGCGGCTTGTTGGGACACGCGGGACCTGCTCACATCGGGTACCTCGGGTCGCAGGTGCTTCTACCTAAGGCGGAAATATGGCAACTGATTACGATGCGCCCCGGCGTACTGAATCCGACGAGGTGTCCGAGGACTCACTCGAAGAATTGAAAGCTCGTCGCAGTGAAGCGCAGGCGGCCTCGGTCGACGTGGACGAAGGCGACATCGCTGAGTCTTTTGAACTCCCGGGCGCTGACCTGTCAGGCGAGGAGCTGTCTGTTCGGGTCATCCCGAAGCAGGCCGACGAGTTCACCTGCACCAGCTGCTTCCTCGTGTATCACCGCAGTCGGTTGGCAACAGAAAACGGCAACTCGCGCATCTGCGTCGACTGCGCGTAATCACCTGCAGCAGACTGATAGACACTCATCGCGTCGATGGTGTCACCAGGGGCCGTGGCCCTGGGGACATCATCGACGCGATTGTGTTTTTCGGGGCAATGCATTCACATCGCCGCGCCGCTGAACCTCGGGTCAGTCGGACGAATCCGACGCCGCGTCGGTCATCCCGAGTGCGGCGATCAGCTCGGCCGGGTGGCGGGTGCTGACGAGCCAGTACGGCGTCGGGTCGTCGGGGTCGTCGAGAACCAGCAGAACCATGGTCTTGACCCAGAACTTGTGGGCGAGGAATGCGGCCGGATCGAGCTGTCGTCCGAGTGCTGCGCTTTTCGCGCTGGCCGGGATGACTGCGGCCCGGTCGATCAGGTTGATCGGGAGATGGGCGTTGCCCGCCCACAATTCGCCGTCGGCGACGCGCACGCGCGTGCGGCCCATCGACCAGAGCAGCCATCCGGCCAGCGGAACGAGAACGATGTAGGCAATGGGGCTCAGGGCGGTGTCATGCAGGGCGAGCTGGATCTCGTAGCCGAGCAGCCCGATGACGATCGCCGCGACCAGCCACCACCACAGCGGTACTTGCAGGCGTTCGTCGTAGACGATGCCCCGGCGCTCACCGCCGCCGCCGTCGTGGGTCTGGGAGGGGTCTCCGGCTGTGTCGGGTGATGGAAATGGAGGCACGGCGCCAGCGTAGTCTTCCGGTGTGGCAACCGATCCTGGCAGCACCCCTGCCGACGCACCATTTCTCGCCGTCCAGTCCGTCGGACAGGTCGCCATCAGGCGTCTTGATCCGGGCATCGAACTGCCCCGGCGGGCGCATCCCGGGGATGCCGGCGTCGACCTGTCGAGCGCGATCGACATCGAGCTCGCGCCCGGGCAGCGGGCACTGGTGCCGACCGGGATCTCCATCGCCCTGCCGATCGGGACGGTGGGTCTGATCCATCCGCGGTCGGGACTCGCCGCGCGCGCCGGTCTGTCGATCGTCAACACGCCGGGCACCGTCGATGCGGGTTACCGCGGCGAGATCAAGGTCTGCCTCATCAACCTGGACCCCCACGAACCGATCGTCATCGCGCGAGGTGACCGCATCGCGCAGTTGCTGGTTCAACGGGTCGAACTCGTGGACTTCGTCGAAGTCGACGAGTTGGACGAAACCAGCCGCGGTGCAGGCGGTTACGGTTCGAGTGGCGGTCACGCGAGGTTGAACGCGAACGCGTCAGAAAGCAGCTGAGAAATGGCACGCGAAAGACGATCCCGGGGTATCCGTCGAGGACGCCCCAACCCCGAACACGACACGAACGCCGAGCCCAAGGTGATCGGCAGCGGCCAGGGGCCGTACGACATCGATGACCTGGCCCCCGGCTCGACATTCGACAACTCGCATCTCGATCTCGGTTCCGTCCTCGTCCCGGTGGTCGAGGGTGGTCAGGTGACCGTCGAGATGTCGGTGGACCATCAGCCGCAGTCGGTGTTCCTGGTGACACCGCACGGGCGAATCACCGTCGCCGCGTTCGCGGCTCCCAAATCGAGTGGGCAGTGGCGCGATGTGGTGAGCGAACTCACCGAATCACTGCAGGCCGAGGGCGCTTCGACGGCCATCGAAACGGGTTTCTGGGGCCGGGAGGTCGTGGCGACCGTTCCCGGGGGAGTGCACCGCTTCATCGGTGTCGACGGCCCGCGCTGGATGATCCGTTGTGTGGCGAGCGCGCCGAGCGCGGGTGCCGAGAGCCTGGCGAAAGTGGCTCGCGCGGTGGTCAGCGAGACCGTGGTCCGTCGTGGTGACGACCCGCACCCGCCCCGCACCCCGCTGCCGATCGTCCTGCCGCCGGTCCTCGCCGAGCAGGTGGCCGCCGCGCAACAGGAGATGGTGAAGTCAGGGACGATGGACGCCGGCGCCGCGCCCGCGCCGCAAGCAAGCAACGCACAGGCCCAGTCCGCGCAGGCGACGGTCCGGATTCAGGGTCAGCCGCAGCCGGCCGCGGCCGAGGCGACCGACAAAGAGGTACAGACCCCGCCCCCGGGCACCGGTTCGCGTGGATCGGCAATGCAGCAGCTGGGTAACCGCCCCAAGCGATGAGGGTGCGCCCGCTCACCCGATGAGCTGATGCCAGCCGTCCAGGCATCGCCTGCCCAGTACGCCGGGATCGGCGCCGAGCTCGTCGAGGGTGATGCTCTGCAGCAACGCTCGCGGTGCGGCGTCCCGCCAGATCTGTGCCACCTCGTACGGATGGACCGGGTCGTCGATGGTCGCGGTGATCGACAGCGGCACCGACAGTCCGGCGATGTCCGCGGCGCTCGGCGCGTGATGGCCGGCCGCCTCGGCGAGCATCGCATCGAGCACCGGGGCGGTGGCCCGCCACGACCGGGCGAGCTCGGTGGCCAGCCAGCCGGGAGTGCCCACCGTCATCTGTTCGATGGTGGCATCGAGACCGGTCCGGGCGAGGTGATCACGGGTCAGCAGGGCGCTGTGTGCAGCCGGAGCGGTCGCCGGATCTCCGAGCCAGGGTGGCAGTGCGGCCAAGACGCCCGCACATCGGTCCGGGTTCTGCAGCGCCCACCGGACCGCAACGCAGGCACCTATCGACACCCCGGCCGCCAGCACTCGGTGGCCGGCCGCGGCAGCGTTGTCGAGGGCGCGGAGATAACCGCTGATGAGGCCATCGCTCGTAGGGTCGACGGCAATCACCGGGATGGTTCGGCAGGCAAAAGCCCGGCCGGCAAAATCCCCGTCGGAGCCGGTTCCGGGCAACGCCACGATCACCAGATCAGGGTTTGACCCAGTGGTCTGCGACACGGTCGAAAGCGGCATGTGATGATCTTGCCGCGGCGAGTGGAACTAGGCAGTGCCGGGGTCTACCCTGGCGAGAGCAACAGCCCCGCCGACCACATGCAGTAGCGATGTGGCGGCACGATTGAACTGGCGAAAGGGTGCGTAGCGCCATGACCGCAGGCGGATATCTCAAGCGCCTCACCCGCAGACTCACCGAAGACCTCGAGCAGCTCGACGCCGAGACGATCTCCGAGCAGTCCAAGCAGACCGGCGCCCAGCGCGCCTGTGATTGTTCGGCCGGTGACGAGGTCACCATGCAGGGCGAACTCCGATCGGTACAGACCTGTGCGAAGACCATGAAATCAGGTGTGGCAGCGGAGTTCTTCGACGGCACCGACGTGGTCACGCTCAAGTTCATCGGGCGCAATCGCATCCCGGGGATCGAGCCCGGGCGCACCATGATCGTCCGCGGCCGGATGGGCGAACACGACGGCCGCAAGGTGATGTTCAACCCCGACTACGAGTTGCTCGGTGAGAGCTGAACCCGGCGGGCATCGGGAGGACGCGGCGCACGTCGACGAACCGCCGGCCCAGACCGTTCTCGAACAGATGGGTGGCGTCTCCGGACTCATCTATTCGTCGCTTCCGATCATCGCGTTCGTTCCGGCCAATTCGCTGTGGAATCTGACGGTCGCGATCTACGCGGCACTGGCCGTGGCCTTCGTGATCTTCGTGCTGCGCTTGGCCCGGCGCGAGCCGATCCAACCAGCCATCTCCGGTGTCATCGGTGTTGCGGTGTGTGCGTTCATCGCCCACCGAACCGGTGACGCCAAGGGGTTCTTCCTGTTCGGGATCTGGACGACGCTGTTGTACGCCGGGGTGTTCGCGGCCTCGATCCTCGTCCGCTGGCCCCTGGTCGGCGTGATCTGGAACGGCGTGAACGGCAATGGGACGCAGTGGCGCAGCCATCGCCGGACCCTGCTGGCCTACGACATCGCAACAGCGGTCTGGGCGGCCCTGTTCGGCATCCGCTACCTGGTGCAGTCATTCCTCTACGACAACGACGAGACCGGTGGCCTGGCCGTGGCGCGTATCGCGATGGGCTGGCCGTTGACCGCGGCCGCCGCCCTGGCCACGGTGCTCCTGGTTCGCTGGGCACAGAAGAACGAGGTCGACGAAGAGGCGACGGCGGCAGCGCCCGACGTCGACGGCCCCGGCGAGACTAGCGAGCAGGCGCCGCCGGCTCGATGATGGCGGCCCGCAGTTCGCTTTCTGCTTCGGCCGGCACGATGAAGACGAGTTCGTCGCCGCCTTCGACGGCATCGTCGGGTTGCGGAACGATCACCCGGCCGCCGCGCAGGATGGTCACCAGTGCGGCATCGCGCGGCAGGTTGAGTTTGCGGACCGGCTTGCCGGCCAGTGAAGTGTTGTCGGGCAGGGTCATCTCCACCAGATTGGCCTGACCCTGCCGGAACGTCATCAACCGCACGAGATCTCCGACCGAGACCGCCTCTTCGACCAGTGACGCCAGCATCCGCGGGGTGGACACCGCCACGTCGACACCCCAGTCCTCACCGAAGAGCCACTCATTGCGGGGATCGTTCACCCGGGCGACCACCCGCTGGACCGCGAACTCGGTTTTCGCGAGGAGACTCACCACCAGATTCGCCTTGTCGTCGCCCGTCGCGGCGATGACGACGTCGAACTTGTGCAGTTCGACCCGTTCGAGGTTGTCGAGTTCGCAGGCATCACCGCCGATCCAGCGGGCACCGACGACGGCTTCTTCGTCGATGTGATCGGGGTTGCGCTCGAGGAGCAGCACCTCGTGGGAATTGGCGAGCAGCTCACGGGCGATCGATCGCCCGACAGCACCGGCGCCGGCTATCGCGACCTTCATGATTTCTTCCTTCGGTCTGCGGGGATCTTTGTCAGTCAGCTTCGGGGGCGAGGGTTCCCGCCACGGCACGGACCTTGTCGAGATTGTCGATCAACGCGGCAACGAAGACCTGATCATTTTGCTGGAGAACGGATTTCGGTCCGGGCAGAAGTGGTTTGCCGAGTCGGTTGACGAAGCTGATCCGCGAACCGGTCTGTTCCTGGAACAGCGTGAACGAGGTACCGACCCACGACTCGTGGATGCTGAGCTGCACGAGCGCAACCTGGCCGGAGGGCTCGGTCCAGGCAACGTCGCCGCTGTCCGCCCCGCCGAGCGCCGACATGAACCGATCGGTGGTCCAGGGCACGGTGGCGACGGTCGGGATCCCGAGGCGTTCGTAGACGGCGGCGCGTTTGGCGTCATAGATCCGGGCGACCACTTTGGGCACGCTGAACGTCTCGCGTGCGACGCGCGCGGCGATGATGTTGGAATTGTCTCCCGACGACACCGCGGCGAACGCGTCCGCGCCTTCGATCCCGGCTCGCCGGAGCACTTCCTGGTCGAAGCCGACACCCTTGACGGTGGTGCCCCCAAAATCTGCGGGCAGGCGGCGAAATGCCGTCTGATCTCGGTCGATGATCGCGACCGCGTGCCCGGCATCCTGCAACTGGCCGGCAAGGGACGCCCCGACGCGACCGCATCCCATCACCACAACACGCATGCCGACTCCTCGCTGGTCTCACCCGAGCAGATGCTCTCCGGAACGGTACCGCGACCGGCGTGGCCTTACGTCATCGCAGGCCCTATTGTTGCCTGGTGTCCACGGTGTCCAAGGCCTCAACGGCGGCGAAGCGGTTGTTGCTCGGGCGTCCATTCCGCAGCGACAAACTCGGGCACACCCTGCTGCCCAAACGGATCGCGCTCCCGGTGTTCGCGTCCGACGCGATGTCGTCGGTTGCCTATGCGCCGCAGGAGATCTTCCTGGTGCTCTCGGTGGCCGGCCTGTCGGCGTACACCTACACCCCGTGGATCGGACTCGCGGTCGCACTGGTGATGGCGGTGGTCGTGGCGAGTTATCGGCAGAACGTGCACGCCTATCCGTCGGGCGGTGGCGACTATGAGGTGGCCACCACCAACCTCGGACCCACCGCGGGACTGACCGTCGGTAGCGCACTGCTTGTCGATTATGTGCTGACCGTTGCGGTCTCGATCGCCTCGGCCGCGGAGAACATCGGCTCGGCGGTACCTTTCGTGCAGGAACACAAGGTCTGGTTCTGCGTGGTCGCGATCATCCTGTTGACGTCGATCAACCTGCGCGGGCTGCGAGAATCGGGTACCGCGTTCTCGATTCCCACTTATGCCTTCATCGTCGGCATGGTGGTGATGCTGATCTGGGGGTTCCTGCGCGTTTTCGTGTTCGGGGACAACATCGAGTCCGAAACCGCGGATTACCAGATCGTCGCCGAGGAGAACCACCTCGTCGGGATCGCCTTCGTCTTCCTTGTCGCACGCGCCTTTTCGTCCGGGTGTGCGGCGCTGACCGGGGTGGAGGCCATCTCCAACGGCGTGCCGGCCTTCGAGAAGCCCAAGTCGCGCAACGCGGCGACCACGCTGCTGCTGCTCGGAACCATCTCGATCGTCTTGCTGATGGGGATCATCCTGCTGGCCAAGGAGATCGGCGTGAAGTACGTCTCCGATCCGGCCAAGGATCTGCTCGGTGCACCGGCCGACTACGAGCAGAAATCACTCATCGCACAGCTGGCACATGCGGTGTTCGGCGGATTCAGCCCCGGTTTCTACTTCGTGACCGTGGTCACCGCACTGATCCTGGTGCTCGCCGCGAACACCGCCTTCAACGGGTTCCCGGTTCTCGGATCGGTGCTCGCACAGGATCGTTACCTCCCACGGCAGCTGCACACCCGCGGCGATCGGTTGGCCTTCTCGAACGGCATCCTGTTCCTGGCCGTTGCGGCCATCGCCTTCGTCGTCGCCTTCGGTGCCGAGGTGACCGCACTCATCCAGCTCTACATCGTCGGCGTCTTCGTCTCCTTCACCCTCAGTCAGATCGGGATGGTGCGGCACTGGACCCGGCACCTCAAGACCGAAGGTGATCCGCGAGCCCGGTCCCGGATGATCCGGTCGCGGGTCATCAACAGCATCGGACTGGTGATGACCGGGTCGGTGCTGATCATCGTGTTCATCACGAAGTTCCTTGCCGGGGCCTGGATCGCGATCCTGGCAATGGTCGCGATCTTCGGTCTGATGAAACTCATCCACCGGCACTACGCGTCCGTGCAGTCCGAACTGGACAATTCCGATTACGAGGCCGTGCTGCCGAGCCGGACCCATTCGATCGTCCTGGTCTCGACGCTGCACCTGCCGACCCGGCGGGCGCTGGCGTTCGCCCGCGCCACGCGCCCGGACACCCTCGAGGCCATCACGGTCAACGTCGACGAGCGGGACACCCGAAAACTGGTGGCGCAGTGGGAGGACAGTGACATCACCGTTCCGCTCAAGGTGATCGCCTCGCCGTATCGGGAGGTGACCCGTCCGGTCATCGAGTACGTCCGGCGGTTGCGGCGGGAATCACCCCGGGACGTGGTGACCGTCTTCATCCCCGAGTATGTCGTCGGTCACTGGTGGGAGCAGATCCTGCACAACCAGTCCGCGCTGCGGCTCAAGGGCCGGCTGCTGTTCGAACCGGGCGTGATGGTCACGTCGGTACCATGGCAGCTCAGTTCCTCGGATCGGCGAAAGCGTGACCGCACGTACATCGCACCGGGCGACACCCGTCGCGGTGTCGGCTCGCCCCCTGCCGGTCCGACACCAACAGAGAAAACAGGTTTGTAGTGACCGGCTCAATGCCACAGCAAGAATCCCAGGAAGCCGGCAACGGATGGTTGGGAACCGAATTCGAGATCACCGTCGACCGCTTCGGCCACGGTGGAATCGGAGTCGGCCGCCGCGATGGCCGGGTGGTGTTCATCCGCCACGCCCTGCCGGGCGAAACGCTGAGGGTGGTGGTCACCGAGGATCGGGGCAAAGGTTTCTGCCGTGCGGAGATCCGCGAGATCGTCCAGGAATCGCCCCATCGCATCGAAGCGGTCTGCCAGGTGGGCGCCCCGGTGTCCGCCGGTGGTGCCGGAGCGGGTTGCTGTGACCTTTCGCATACAACGGGCGCCTATGCCCGCGAGTTGAAATCGCAGGTCCTCTCCGAGCTGCTGGGCCGGATGGCAGGCATCGAGTGGGACGGCGAGGTGGTCTCCCTCGACCCCGAGGCCACGGTCGCCCCGGAAACCGGGTGGCGGGTGCGGGAACGCCTCTTCATCGACGGGCAAGGGCGTCCCGGCGTGCGGGCCTACCAATCGCACTCGGTCATCCCGCGCCTGGATTGTGCTCAGCCGGTTGCCGGGATGGTTGATGGCCTCGACGAGTTCGGCGACCTCGAGCCCGGTTCCGAACTGATGCTGACCGTCGGCGATGACGGTGTCCGCCATGTGGTCCACATCGCCGCCGCGACCGAACCGCATCGCGGGGGACGCGGCAAACGGCCACAGTCGGGACGGCGACGGACACAGCAGCAACGGGCGCAGCGCTCGACCGCGCGACGTGAGGTACTGCTGGCCGGGGCGCCGACCGTGTGCCGCACCGTCGGCGGCCGCACCTGGGAGCTGCCCGTGACCGGGTTCTGGCAGGCCCACCGGCTGGCGGCATCCGGATACAGTGCCACGGTCCGAAGCCTGATGAGGTCGGCCGAGCTGCCGCGTTCGGTGGTGGCGTGGGATCTGTACGGCGGGGCCGGTGTCCTGGCGGGTGCTGTCCTGGACGAGAACGACGAGTCGTGGGGTACCGCCCGCGTTCACATCGTCGAGGCCGACCGCGGTGCCACCGCAGCCGCCGACCGCACCTTCGCCGACGACCATCGCGTCTCGGTGCACCGGGGCAGTGTCCTGCCGTCGATGGCCGATCTGCCGTCGCCCGACGTGGTGATCGTGGACCCGCCGCGGTCCGGTGCCGGCCGCGAGGTCGTCGATCGGATCACGGCCGCCGGACCCTCGGCTGTCATCGCGGTCGGCTGCGACCCGGCGACCTTCGCCCGCGACCTCGGCGACTACCGCCGTGGCGGATACGAGGTCGACACGTTGCTCGGTTTCGACGCGTTCCCGCTGACCCACCACATGGAGGCGGTGGCGCTGTTGCGTCCCGCGAAGCCGGCCGCGTCGTAACCAATCCCTGCGGCTCACGGTCTCGAAGAATCCGTAGACTGGTAACTCACGTGTCATCGCAGCCCGGTGGTACGAGTCGGCGGAGTTTTTCCCCGTCTGGAGATTGGCCATTGAAAGGATGTTGGGATGAGCGTGCTGGATTCGGTTGATTCGCCCACCGACCTGCGCGAACTGACCGTCGCGCAGACGCAGGCGCTGGCCGCCGATATTCGTGAGTTCCTGATCGCGAAGGTCTCGGCCACCGGTGGCCATCTCGGCCCGAATCTCGGTGTCGTGGAGACGACCCTGGCCATCCATCGGGTCTTCGATTCGCCGAACGATGCTGTGCTCTTCGACACCGGCCACCAGAGTTATGTCCACAAGATCGTCACCGGCCGCAAAGACCGTTTCGACACCCTGCGCCAGCGCGGCGGACTGACCGGTTACCAGGAACGTGCCGAGAGCGAGCACGACTGGGTCGAGTCGTCGCACGCGTCGGCGGCGCTGTCCTACGCGGACGGACTCGCCAAGGCCTTCGAACTGTCGAAGCAGGACCGGCACGTGGTGGCCGTGGTCGGCGACGGTGCCCTGACCGGCGGCATGTGCTGGGAAGCGCTCAACAACATCGCGGCCGGTGATCGTCCGGTCGTCATCGTCGTCAACGACAACGGCCGGTCCTACGCGCCGACCATCGGGGGATTCGCCCGGCACCTGTCCGGCCTGCGCCTGCAGCCCGGTTACGAACGTGTTCTCGACGAGAGCCGGCGCGCCGTACTGAAACTGCCGTTGTTGGGCCAGATCGCCTACGCCGCGCTCCATGGCCTCAAGACCGGCATCAAAGATGCACTGGCACCGCAGGCGATGTTCACCGACCTCGGCATCAAGTACGTCGGGCCGGTGGACGGCCACGATCAGGAAGCGCTGGAAAATGCGCTCCGACAAGCCAAGTCGTTCGGCGGTTCGGTGATCGTGCACACCGTCACCAGTAAGGGCATGGGATATCACCACGCCGAGAACCATGTCGCCGACCGGATGCACGCGACCGGCATCATCAATCCCGAAACCGGCAAGTCCACCAGTGTCTCGGCGCCGGACTGGACCTCGGTCTTCTCCGCGGCGCTGATCGAGGCGGGCAGCAATCGTGAGGACGTCGTGGCGATCACCGCGGCGATGCCCGGACCGACCGGACTCTCGGCCTTCGGCGAGCGCTTCCCGGATCGGATGTTCGACGTCGGTATCGCCGAGCAACATGCGCTGACCTCGGCCGCGGGCCTGGCCCTGGGCGGTATGCATCCCGTGGTGGCGATCTACTCGACGTTCCTGAACCGGGCCTTCGATCAGCTGCTCATGGACGTCGCCCTGTTGAAGCAGCCGGTGACGTTGGTGCTCGATCGGGCCGGGGTCACCGGCCCCGACGGCCCGAGTCACAACGGCATGTGGGATCTGTCACTGATGTCCATCGTGCCGGGCATGCGCGTGGCCGCGCCCCGCGACTCGGCACGTCTGCGCGAAGAGTTGGCCGAGGCGCTCGAGACCGACGACGGACCCACCGCATTGCGCTTCCCGAAAGGGGCGGTCCCGGAGGATATCCGGGCTGTGGAACGACTTTCCGACGGTACGGATGTGCTGCACCGGCCCGAGCGCGGCGAGGACGCAGACGTGTTGATCGTGGCGGTCGGACCGTTTGCGTCACTGGCGCTGGACACCGCGGCCCGGCTCTCCCAGCAGGGGATCGGTACCACCGTGGTCGATCCGCGCTGGGTGCTCCCGGTGCCCGAGTCGATTGTCGGTCTGGCACAGGCGCATCGACTGGTGGTGACGGTCGAGGATGGTGGCGTGCACGGCGGTGTCGGATCGTCGGTGTCGGAAAAGCTTCGGGCAGAGAACATTTCGACGCCGGTGCGCGACGTCGGCATCGAGCAGCGATTCTTGAGCCACGCGTCACGTGGTCAATTGCTCGACGAACTCGGCCTGACCGCGCAGGATGTGGCCCGCGCGATCACCGCCATGGTCTCGAGTATGCAGGCGCCGCTGTCGAGCGCCGACGAGGAAGATCTCAACGACATCAGCTAGCCCACCCGCGAATTGCTATTCGGTGGGTGGCGGAGCCAGCGCTTCGGCGATCACGGGTGCGGTCAGTTCGACCTGCCAGGGTCGAGCTCCACCGGCGGTCAATCGTTCGGCCACGGCCTCGGTGGACACCGAATTCAGGCCCTCCCAACACAATTGGCGGACGAGGTCGGGAAGCAACAGGTTCTCGACCGGTACGTCGACGCGTTCGGAGAGTTCGCTCAACCCGGCGCGGACGGCGGTGTAGCGGGCCGCGGCCGCCGGATCCTTGCCCTCCCAACGATTGACCGGCGGCAGGCCGGTGGTCGGCGGACGGCGTGAGGGGAGTTCGCTGTCGGGCAGGGTCCGCGCGGTCTCGAGCGCGGCCATCCAGCGGCCGGCCAGTCGCCGTTGCCGGGGACCACCGAAGACCGGCAGTTTGTAGAGTTCGTCCAGGGTTTTCGGGTCCGCGACCGCGGCGGCCACGATCGCCGAATCCGGAAGGATACGACCGGGGGCGGTGTCGCGTCGACGGGCCAGATCTTCCCGGGTGTTCCACAACTGCTGTACCGCGGCCAGGGTTCGGGGTGACTTGATGGTGTGGATCTTCGAGACCCGTCGCCAGCGATCAGGGCGGGGGATGGGATCGGGCCGGGCCAGGATCGCCTCGAATTCCTGTGCAGCCCAACCATCTTTGCCTGCTTCGACGAGTGCTGCCTGCACCGCGTCGCGCAACTCGATCAGGACCTCGACGTCGAGGGCCGCGTAATTCAGCCACTCGTCGGGCAACGGGCGACGGGACCAATCGGCGGCGCCGTGACCCTTGACCAGTCCGAGGCCGAGGAAGTGTTCGACCATGGCGGCCAGATTGACCCGGGGGATACCCGCGAGCCGGCCGGCCAGTTCGGTGTCGTACAGCGCGGCGCACCGGAAGTTCAACTCGCGCAGGCACGGTAGATCCTGGTCGGCGGCGTGCAGGATCCACTCCGGACCGTCGAGGACGTCGGCCACCGGACCGAGTGCCTCGGGGTGCTCGATCGGATCGATCAACATCGTGCCGCTGCCGTTGCGCCGGATCTGGATCAGGTAGGCACGGCCCGAATAACGAAAACCCGAGGCGCGTTCGGTGTCGAGCGCAACGGGTCCCGAACCCTCGGCCAGTCGCCGCGCGGCGTCGGCGAATTCTTGGGGCGTGGTCAGGACCGGCGGGACACCGTCGGCCGGTGTCGTGAGCGGTATGGCCGGTGGCCGGTCGGGTTCTGCGGCCGGTTCCGGTGTGGCGGGATCGGTCACGCTTCGGCGAACCCGAGGCGTGTCACACCGGTCGGCGGAAGACCGGCGGCGAGTGCGAGCACATTGCAGAACGCTTCGACATGGCCGCTGAGGTCATCGTTGGTCGCCGTCCACGACGCACGCAATTCGAGCTGATGCGCCCGCGGCGGCCCGGCGATGTCGCCGTAGCGAACCGAGGTCGTCGACGTCACGGTGCCACCCAGCGCCGTCACGTCCACGCGGTCCGACTTCTCGAGCGCTTCGGTGAGCCAGCTCCAGGCCACCTCGGGCAGGAGAGGGTCGGTGGCCAGATCGGCCTCCATCTCGGCCTGGATGAACGCCACCAGGCGCATCGTGCCGTTCCAGGCCTCATGGCCGTCGGGGTCGTAGAGCAGGATCAACCGGCCGAATGCGGTCCCGTCGGAATCTGTTGCGATGTCGTCGTCAGGCTGGGTCACCTCTGCGCCGACGGCGTAGCTGTAGGGCGCAAGTCGTTGTGGTGGACGAATGCTGCCGAGTTCGATCTCCGACCGGACCTTGGCCGCATGCATCGATTCGATTGCGCTGCGGAAGACCGCAGGCTCGGTCGAGGCTCCGGATGTGGTCACTGCTCGACCGTAGGGCCGATCAGGTCGGACGCAGCGGAGGCGCGCCGAGCGGCACATGGCAGCATGTGGAGGTGATGTCTGAACATGATGCTCGCACTGTCTCTCCGCTGGTCGCGGCTGCCCGCGGGCAGGTTCCCAGCCACCGTCCGGTCTGGTTCATGCGCCAAGCTGGGCGCTCGCTACCAGAGTACCGGGAGATCCGTGCTGGTCGCGGGATGCTCGAGGCCTGTTTTGATCCGGAACTGGTCTGCGAGATCACCATGCAGCCGGTCCGCCGCCACGGTGTGGACGGGGCGATCCTGTTCTCCGACATCGTGGTTCCCCTCAAGGCCGCCGGCATCGACCTCGACATCGTTTCCGGTGTCGGTCCGGTGATCGCAAATCCGGTGCGTACACACGCCGATGTGCAGGCCCTGCCGATCCTGCGGCCGGAGGCCGTGGGCGCGGTCTCGTCGGCCGTCAAGTTGCTCAAGGCCGAACTTGGCGGCACCGCACTGATCGGGTTCGCAGGCGCGCCGTTCACCCTGGCGTCGTATCTGATCGAGGGCGGACCGAGCCGCAACTATGAGAACACCAAGGCGCTCATGTACTCCGAGCCGCAGGTGTGGCACGAACTCGTGGGCAAACTCGCCGACATCACCATCGCTTTCCTCAAGGTGCAGCTCGAAGCCGGCGTCGACGCCATCCAGCTGTTCGATTCGTGGGCCGGGGCACTCTCGGTTGCCGATTACCGCACCTTCGCCCGGCCACATTCGGCGCGCGTGTTCGCCGAACTCGCGTCCTACGACGTGCCGCGTATCCACTTCGGCGTCGGAACCGGTGAGCTGCTGCACGATATGGGCACCGCAGGCGCCGACGTGGTCGGTGTCGACTGGCGGATACCGCTCGACGAGGCCGGTCGCCGTGTCGGTCCCGGCAAGGCGTTGCAGGGCAACCTCGACCCGGCGTTGCTGTTCGCGCCGTGGGAGGTCGTGCAGTCCCACGTCCGCCGGATCGCTGCCGAAGCCGACGCCGCCGTGGCCGCCGGTTCGGCGGGCCACATCTTCAACCTCGGTCACGGCGTGTTGCCGACCACGGACCCGAGCATGCTGACGCGGGTGGTGGAGCTGGTGCATTCGCTGTGAATCCCTCGCGGCTGGCAGTGATCGGCGGCGGTATCTCGGGTCTGATGGCCGCCTACCGTCTACGGACACTGCTCGGACCGGCCGTCGACATCGAGATCTTCGAGGCCACCGATCGGCTCGGTGGCACCCTCAAGGGCGTCGAGCTGGCCGGTCGACGGCTTGATGTCGGCGCCGAGGCGTTCCTGGTCCGGCGCCCCGAAGTCCCCGCGCTGCTGGACGAACTCGGTATCTCGGGGCGGATGGTGCACCCGGGCACGCTCGGTCCCCGGATCCTGGCCCGGTCGGCGCTCGAGCCGATGGCGCGGCCCACGCTCATGGGGATTCCCGCCGATCCGGCCGTGGTCGCGCATCTCGCCGAACCCGCCGATCTGGCGTTGATGACCGACGAACCCACCCGGCCGTTCCGGTGGACGTCCGGTCAGGATGTGTCCATCGGCGGACTGGTCGCGCAGCGTTTCGGTCGTTCGGTGGTCGACCGCAGCGTCGACCCGATGCTCTCCGGTGTCTACTCCGCCCGCGCCGACGACCTGGGTCTGCGGGCGGTATTGCCCGCGCTGGCCGCAACGTTGGACGCCGGCGCCCCGAGTCTGACCGCGGCTGTCACCGAACTGCTCGGCGCCACTCCGGGTCAGGGACCGATCTTCGGCGCGTTGACCGATGGCTATTCCGAGCTCCTCGACGTGCTGATCGAGCGGTCCGCGGTCACGCTGCGTACCCATGCCGTCGACGATGTTCGCCGCGGCGAGGACGGCTGGCTGGTCGACGGAGACGCCTACGACGGGGTCGTCTGTGCGCTCGCGGCGCCGGCTGCGGCCCGCGTGCTGGGGTCCGAACCCGCCCTGGCCGCACCACTGTCGCGCATCGACGTCTCCGGATCGGCCGTGGTGGCACTGGCATTGGGCCCGGAGGTGATCCTGCCGGAGTTGTCCGGCGTGCTGGTGGCCAGCGACGAGACCGTGGTGCGCGCCAAAGCATTCACCTTCAGCAGCCAGAAGTGGCCGCATCTGGCCGGTGACGGCGCGCTCGTCCGCGCGTCCTACGGCCGGTTCGGTGCGCCGGTCACCGGCATCGACGACGAACAGTTGATCGACTGGGCCACCGGAGACCTGTCCACCGTCATCGACATCTCAGGCGGCCGCGGCGAGCCCCTGCGACCGGTGGACGCGGTGGTGCAGCGGTGGCCTTCCGGACTGCCGCGATATGGGACCGGGCATGCCGAACTGGTCGCCGAGCTCGACCAGAGCCGTCCGCGTGGACTCGTCCTGGCCGGTGCGGCCTACAACGGGGTGGGGGTCCCGGCGTGTATCGGCCGGGCCGACCGGGCAGCGCGCCAACTCGTGGCCGACCTGATCGCCTGACCCCTCGCACATCGGCCCCCTGGGCTGCCGAGACACAGCCGGTGGGTGGCAGTATGAAATCCATGACCCGCCTGGATTATGCCGAAATCAATGCCACCGTCCGCTATCTGATGTTCTCGGTTTTCTCGGTTCGCCCCGGTGAACTCGGTGACGATCGGGCCGAGGCGATTGCCGACGCCACCAAGTTCTTCGATTCGCTGGAAGAGCGCGGCGTCGTGGTCCGTGGCCTCTATGACGTCGCCGGCCTGCGGGCTGATGCCGACTTCATGATCTGGTGGCATTCGGAAGAGGTCGAGCAGATCCAGGCTGCGTACGCCGACTTCCGTCGCACCACGATCCTGGGCAAGGCCAGCAACTCGGTGTGGAGCAACGTCGCGTTGCATCGTCCGGCCGAGTTCAACAAGAGCCACATCCCGGCTTTCCTCGCCGGTGAGGAAGCGGGCAAGTACATCTGCGTCTACCCGTTCGTGCGGTCGTACGAGTGGTACCTGCTGCCCGACGACGAGCGCCGCAAGATGCTCGCCGACCACGGCAAGGAAGCTCGCAGCTACAAGGACGTGCGGGCCAACACGGTCTCGTCGTTCGCGCTGGGCGACTATGAGTGGCTGCTGGCCTTCGAGGCCCCCGAACTGCACCGGATCGTCGACCTCATGCGTGATCTGCGGGCCACCGAGGCCCGCATGCACGTGCGGGAGGAGACACCGTTCTACACCGGGCCGCGGGTCGAGGTCGACAAGCTGATCGCCTCTCTGCCCTGATCGATCGGGCCCTCACAAACGAGCCGGTTATACGAAGACGAGCCACAAATATGTGGCTCGTCTTCGTATAACCGGCTCGTTTGTGGAGCTGTGGGGGGTCAGGCCGGCAGTTCGGCCTTGATCGGTTGGTCGCGCTTGCGCAGATCGAGGTAGCGGAACAGCAGCGAGCAGAACACCGCGATCATCAGCAGCGACCAGCCCCAGGTGACCTTGTTGTATTCGATGGCCCGGCCGAAGGCTTCCCACCTGATCGAGTAGAACGCATCGAACGACAGACATCCGTAGACGCCCAGCCAGGCGGGCCAGTTCCGGACGGCCGAACCCCGCAGAAGGACGGTCATCAGCAGCGGGAACAGCAGCATCGAGTAGTAACCCTGGCCGAGTGAACCCACCAGCCACGAGGTGCACAGCAGAACGCCCGACGAGGTCGCCATCCAGAGCAGTTCATCGCTCTGGCGGTAGTAGCGGTACAGGAACCAGAGGCTGAACGCGGCCATACCGACGAAGGCCAGCCGCAACAGCCAGACCAGCCAGGTGTCGACGCCGAAGTAGGCGCCGGTGCCGACGATCGAGCTGTTGTAGTAGTCCCGCGCCTCGAACAGGTACGGAGCGGTGCGGGTGAAGAAGTCCATCGGGTCGGCCGAGAGCGGCCAGGCCATCGCGGTCAGCAGGATCGGCATCCCGATGGCGCCGACGAACACCTTCCACTGCCGGTTGAGCAGCGGCAGCAGGAGCAGCACGGCCAGGACCGGTTTGACCGCGATCGTGATACCCAACGGGACACCGGCCCACAGATCCTTGCGCTGCAGTGCCCAGGTCATGAACAGCAATTCACCCAACAGCACAAAGGAATTGAAGTTCACGAAAATGAGGGTGTGCGAGACACTCTCGGACAGGAAGAACACGAACAACACCACCGGCATGACCGGCGAACGCCAGGAGTACCCGAACATCCGGGTGATGAGGTAGGCGCAGAACACCAGCACGACCGCGGAGGCGAAGATGAACAGCCACCGCGACTTCTCCGGATCGAGGTAACCCAGTGGTGCCATCAGCATGGTGCCGGACGGAGGGTAGAGGTAGTGCGGATCGACGGTGTTGTAGTTGCCGTTGTAGACCGGTTCGTTGCGCAGGAACGCCAGCGCGGCGCGGTACACCGGTGCGAAATCGTCGGTCCGGTCGCCGTTGACACCCAGGATCAGCGACCGCTGGATCACCATCAGGATCGCGACCGGCCACAACACCATCGACACGATCCGACCGGTGTCGACCTGCGGAAACAGCAATCGATCACGGATCGTTGCAGGGCTGGTCGTCAGGTGTTGGTCGTCGCGGGTGTCATTCATCGGCACTGCCGCACCGTACTACGGCCACCGGTGGCCGCGGCGCCCGACACGGGACTCAGGCCGGACAAGCGCCCGTCGTCGGGGGTGTTCCGGAGTGCGCATACGCCATCACGGCCTGGCCGGCACAGTCCGAATGCGCGGTCACCGAGTACCCGAGCCCTTCCCACGTCAGCATCGAGAAGTCGGCACCGGCGCCCACCAGGCCACCGTTGACACCGTCGGTGGCGACCGGCCCGTTGATCGGGTCACCGGCGCCACGGAGGACCAGAACCGGCACCGGTAGCTCGCGCAGCGACGGCGGTGCGTCGCCGGAAGGGAACCCGTTGCAGCGCAGGAGACCGAGTGCGGCATTGCTGCCGGTCAGCGGATATTGCTGACTCCATTCGGCGATCAGATCCGCGACCTGGTTCTGGCCGACCGGTTCGGTGGTGTCGTTGCAGCGTGAGAGCAGTTGGCCGTCACCGCCGCGCAGTTCACGGGACTGTTCGATCGCGGTTCGCAGCGGGCCCAGGGTGCCGTCGTCGGCCTTGCTCAGCAGGTCGGAGGTGGCGGCGATGACCGCGGGCCGGTCACCGGGTGTCACGGCGATCGTGGTGGTCGCCGCGAGGAGGATGTCGGTGTCGGAGAATCCGCCGACGTTCCCGGCCCGGGCCCGTTCGAGGAGTCCGGCGATGGTGGCCGCGGGATCGGCGCCGAGAGAACAACTCAGTGCCCGGCACTGTTCGGCGAAGGTCCGCAGCGCGGCGTTGGTTCCCTCGGCGATCTGCTGGGCCGAGTTCTGGGCGTTGGCGCCGTACGGGGCCGGGGTGTCCAGGATCAGTCGGGCGACATGGTCGGTGTACAGACCGGCGTACGCCAGTGCCACCGCGGCGCCGTTGCCGACTCCGATGA
Organism: Williamsia sp. z34; assembly: GCF_059553395.1. Lineage (NCBI taxonomy): Bacteria > Bacillati > Actinomycetota > Actinomycetes > Mycobacteriales > Nocardiaceae > Williamsia > Williamsia sp. z34. Next base: position 330,870 of record NZ_JCANWW010000002.1, read on the forward strand.
TCCCGATGTGCTCGACGTCCCACAGGACACGCAGTTCCTCGAGGTCGGCGGCCGCATTGTTGGTGGTGAACTGCACCTGGTGAGGGCTCAGCGTCTCGGTGCAGCCGTCGGATGCGGAGGTTCCCGCCGCGGCCAGGCGGCGTTCGCGGTCCGCGTTCGCATCGGCCGACTCGCTGAAGCCGTTGCTGAGCAGGGTGTTCCGTTCGAGGTTGGTCATGCAGTCGAGCGGGGTCGACTCGCCGGTGCCTCTGCGGTCGACGGCCACCACCGGGTTACCGGCGAGCAGGGCGCTGCCGCCGCCTGCGGCCAGCGAGACCAGCGTTCGGGCCGACGCGAGGTCGGTGCCCGAGGTCAGGACCAACGGAGGTGCCTCGGCGGGGGTCGCCGATGATCGGGCCCGCACCGCGGACACCAGAACGGTATCGATGCTCTGGACACCGGGGGTGACCGAGTTCGTGTAATTGGCGCAGTCGAGGGTGATGCCGTCGGGTAGCGCGGCGACGCCGAGGCGTTCGACCGTCGCGTCGGTGCACTCGGTCCAATTCAGGTCCGACGCCGGGGCCGCCAGTTCCGGCGGTGCCTCGGCGGTCGAGGGCGTCTGCCCGCCGTCACCGTCCTGCTCGATCACCAGATCGGGACCGGGGTCCGGACCGGCGGAGCATCCGGTGAACGCACCGATGGTCACTGCCGTGGCAATCGCGCACAGTCGGAGCCGGCGGCGGATCACGGTGGGGCGTCGCATGATGGCGAGGGTACTGGCGCGGCCGGTCATCGCTGATCGCGCACCCAGCGCACGTACAGGTAGTCCTCGTCGTCGGCCAGGACGTGAGCCCGCCGCATCTGCCGGGCCGCGGTGCCGCCCGCGGTGAGGTGCCTGGCGTCGCCGGCGGTGAGCACCGGTGCGACGGTGACGCACAACTCGTCGAGCAGGTCCTTCTCGATCAGTGTGCCGAGCAGCGACGGACCCCCTTCGCAGAGGACCCGCCACCGGCCACTGCCGGCCAGATGGGCCGCGACCGCGGTCATGTCGACCCTGTCGGTGCCACAGTCGACGAGCGTGGCACCGGCCTCGACGAGACGTGCCCGGGCGTTCGCGGGGGCGTCGCGGCAGGTGAGGATCTCGGTTCCGGGGTCGGTGATCAGTGGATTGTCGGGCGCGATGGTGAGCGCGTTGCTCACCAATGCCAGTGTCGCCACGGGCGTTTGACCCAAGCCGGCGCGACGTCCGGCCATGTCGGGGTTGGGCTGCACCGGCCCGTAACCCTCCGCGACCGCGGTCCCTGCCCCGACGACCACCACGTCGGCCAGTCCGCGCAGCACCATGAACAGCCGACGGTCCCCGTCGCCACCGAGGCCGCCGGAGAGACCGTCCACCGCCGCGCCACCGTCGATTGAACCGATCATGTTGGCGCGCATCACGACAGCGCCCGCCGGGGCCGGGGGATAGGCGTAGAGGTCGGCGAGAGCCTCGGGACACAGCTCCGCAACCGTGGTTCCCGCGCGGTCGACGCCCCGGGTTCCTGTGAGCTGGGTCGCTTTCGTCAATGGGTGCACGGAACCATTCTGACCACTTGACTAGGCTCGCGACATGCCAGCACGTCTGAGCGACCGCACGCCGCAGGTCGCACCCGAGGCCCTCATCGGTGAGATGGTCCCGCCGTCGATGTTCGACGAGGTCAGTTTCGACTCCTACATACCCGATCCCAACGAGCCCAGTCAGGCCCAGGCGGTTGCCGCGGCCCGCGCCTTCGTCGAACGCGCCAAGAAGGTCAAGGGCGGCAAGAAAGGCCTGTTCGGCCGCAAGTCCGCACCGCAGGCCGGACTCGGTCTGTACCTCGACGGCGGGTTCGGTGTCGGTAAGACACATCTGCTGGCGTCGATCTATCACGCGATGCCCGAGCCCAAGGCGTTCGCGACATTCGTCGAGGTGACCCACGTGGTGGGTGCCCTCGGCTTCGTCAACGCCCTCGAGCGGCTCTCGGAGCACTCGGTGCTGTGCATCGACGAGTTCGAACTCGACGATCCCGGTGACACCATGCTGGTGTCGCGGTTGCTGACCGAACTCTCGGCGAAGGGTGTCTCGATCGTCGCCACGTCGAACACATTGCCCGGACAGCTCGGTGAGGGCCGCTTCGCAGCCCAGGATTTCCTGCGGGAGATCAAGAAGCTGTCGGCGGTTTTCGAGGCGATTCGCGTCGACGGTCCCGACTACCGCCACCGTGATCTGCCGCCCGCGCCCGATCCGGCCACCGAGGCCGAATTGCGGGAACTGGCCGAGAAGACCCCGAACGCCACGCTCGACGACTTCGACGAGCTGTGCGCGCATCTGGCCAAACTGCATCCGTCGAAGTACAAGGCCTTGGTCGAAGGCGTCAGCGTCGCCTGCGTCTCCGGGGTGCACCCGGCGGCAGATCAGACGGTGGCATTGCGGATCGTGGTCCTCGCCGACCGGCTGTACGACGCCGGTATCCCGCTGATGGTCTCGGGGTCGAAGCTCGACGAGATCTTCACCGAAGAGATGCTCAATGGCGGTTACCGCAAGAAGTACCTGCGGGCGACCTCCAGGCTGCTGGCGCTGTCGCGGTTCGCCGAATCCAGGTAGCCGGCCGGCGTTCGATCCGGACCGGGGTCTGATCGATCCGCCGTAGGCTGGTCACATGGCTGATCCCGCGGCGCCACACCTGCACCCCGCAGATCTGGCTGAGTGGAGCCGGTGGCTCGAGGCCAACCACGACACCTCGCCAGGTGTCTGGCTGGTTTTCTGGCGCAGGGAGTCCGGCAGGGTGCCGCTCGATTACGACGGTGCCGTGCGAGAGGCGCTGTGCTGGGGCTGGATCGACGGCCACACGCGAGCCGTCGATGCCGATCGCCGTGGCATGTGGTTCACCCGCCGGGGTCGCAGCAGCGCGTGGGCCGCATCGAACCGGGCACGTGTTGCCGACCTGATCGCCGAAGGTCGCATGCGGCCGCCGGGACAAGCGGTGATCGATGATGCCAAGGCCTCCGGTTTGTGGAATCTCCTCGAGGACGCCGAGGCGCTCATCGAACCGGCGGAACTGGCATCTGCGCTCGACGACGACCCGGCGGCGCGCGGTCATTGGGACCGATTCCCGCCCAGCGCAAGGAAATTCGCGTTGACGCAGATCGCCATGGCCAAGCGGCCGGAGACGAAGCGTAAGCGCATCGTCGCGATCGTCGAGAAGGCAGCCCGAGGTGAACGACCCTGACCCGCAAAGGATCAGGCGGGGCTTCCCTGAGGGCTGCGCGCGAAGATGAAGTCGTTGCAGATGGCGCCGTTGACCTGAAAGGTCTTGTGGCCCACGATGTCGAAACCCATCTTCTGGTAGAAGCGCTGCGCCCGGATGTTCTTCTGGTTGACGCCGAGCCAGATCAGTTCACTGCCTGCCGCAGCCGCGTGGTTCAGAGCCGCGGCCATCAGCCCGGCCGAGGCGTCGCGGCCGTGATGGCCTGGTAGCACGTACATTTTCGACAGCATGGTGACCGGTCGCGCGGTGATGGTCGACAGTACGTCGCGGTCGGTGGGTTCTTCGTCGACGACGAGCGCGTACCCGGCGATCTTCGAGGTGGCCGGGTCGACTGCCTTGAAGACATGGTGGGTTGGATCCGCCATGAACGCCAGGAAATGTTCGGCCGTGAGGTTGTGGGCCACGAAGTGTTCGATGTCGGTGATGGTCAGTTCCGGCGGACAGGCGAGAGGGAAGGTCACGGCGGCAACGGCCGCGATCTCAACCGCGTCCTCGGGTACGGCGATGAGGATCTGAGCCCTGTCGTTCTGGGTCATGCGGCTGGTCATCCTTGTCGGTCGGCGGGTCGGCGGAGAATCTCATTGTTTGATCAAGACGTCGGCCACGTTGTCTCGGGCACGCACCCTTTCAGTTCACCACCCTTCCCGCGCTGACGTCGACGGTTCCGGCCCCCCGGATTCCGGAGCCGACGACAGGTCAGATGATCTGCTCGGTGGGGAGGATGTGGATTTCGGTGAGATTCACGTGCCCGGGAAGGGAGGCGAGGAAGGCGACGGTCTCGGCGATGTCCACCGATTGCAGTACGTCGATCTGTTCGATGAGGTCCGCCATCAGCTTGCTCGCGGAGGGGTCGGTCACGTGGTCGGGGAGTTCTGTGTCGACCATGCCCGGTTCGATGGCGCAGACGCGGATCTTCTTCCGGCCGAGTTCCATGCGGAGCAGCCGGGTGAGTTGGGTGAGATAGGCCTTGGTGGCCGAGTACACCTGGAAACCTTCGAGATACCGGACGGCGGCGGTGGAGGATGTGACGACGAGGTCGGCCGGTCGCCCTGCCGCGGCGGCCGCTTCCAACGGGCCGACGAATGCCCCGATCGTGTTCATCGTGCCCTTGATGTTGAGATCGATCTGCGCGTCCCAATCGGCAACTGCGAGGTCGCTGATCCCGGAGATGAGTTGAACGCCGGCGTTGGCGAAGAGCAGGTCGACCGTGCCGAGTTCGTCGGCGATCCGATCCGCGGTCGACCGGACGGCGTCGCGGTCGGTGAGGTCGGTCGGTAGGGCCAGAGCGATGCCGCCCTTGGCGCGGATGCGGTCTTCGAGTGTGTCGATCCGGTCGCCGCGGCGGGCCAGGAGCGCGACCGAGGCGCCGAGTTCGGCGAAGCGCTCCGCGGTGGCGGCGCCGATCCCGCTGGAGGCGCCGGTGACGACGGCGACTCTCCCGGCGAGGGGGGTTCCGGCGATGATCTGAGGTCCGGGGATCTGGGCAGTGGTGGTGTTCTGTGTTGTGTTCACCTCACCAGCGTCCGTGTCCGAGCGACGGTGAGGGAGGCCGCGACAGGGCCACTCTCACAAGGGGTTCGGATTGCCGTCCGACAGTAGGCTTCGACCATGACGCAGGCAGATCTAGGAGAGTTCCTCCAGACCCGACGCGCCCGGGTTCAGCCCGAGCTGCTCGGAATACCTATCGTGGGCCACCGGCGCGTTCCGGGCCTTCGTCGCGACGAGGTGGCGACCGACGCGGACATCAGCGTGGACTACTACCGGCGGATGGAGCAGGGGCGCGAGCGGCACCCTTCTGAACAGATCCTGGCGTCCCTGGCGCGGACCCTACGGCTCACGCCCGATGAGCAACGGCACCTCTACGCGCTGGCCGGTGTCGCATGGAAGCTCGATGGGCAGGCAGTGAATCGCCCGGTGCCCGCCGAGCTTCTGACGCTGCTCGACACCTGGCAGGAGGCAGGGGCGATTGTCCTCGATCCGGTCCTCGACGTCATCGCACTCAACGCGCAGGCGGAGGAGTTGTTCAGTGGATTCGCCGCCCGGAGGAATCTGTTGGAGATGGTGCTCCTCGACCCACACGGGCGCTCGTTCTTCGTCGACTGGGAGGCCTCGGCCCGGGCCACTGTCGCCAACTTGCGGGCCAGCGCCGATTTCGGTGAGACCCCGGCCCGGTTTCGTGAGCTCATCGCCGAGCTGCGACGGAACAGTGCGGAGTTTCCGGCGCTGTGGGCGATGCACGACGTTGCGCCGAAGACACACGAAACAAAGGAGCTTCGGCATCACGAACGAGGTCTGCTGACCATCGACTTCCACGCCTTCGGTGTCTCGAGCGCACCCGGGCACCAGTTGCTGGTCTATCGGGAGCAACTCAAGGGTCGATCATCACCCTGACGCCGATGGCTGCCGGTTCACGGCTCCGGAGACATCGAGGTCCTCGAGCTCGGCGACCAGGGTGCCCGCCGCTGCGTCGCGCCTGATGATCACGCCGAGTTCGGCCGCGGCCGCCGCGTACGACGGAGTGTCCAGGACGCGCTGCGTGGCCGCTGCGATCTTGTCCGGCGTCGCCTTGCGCGAGAGCGTGATCCCGGCACCTCGGGCGCTGACCCGGACTGCGTTGTCGGCCTGGTCCCGGCCATGGGGCAACGCCACGATCGGCACGCCTGCGGCCAGCGCGCGGACCACCGTGCCGTGCCCGGCATGGGTGATGACGGCACGGGCATGTTCGAGAACCGCGGAGTGAGGTGCCGCCGCGACGACGGTGACGTTGGCGTGCGCGTGCAGGGTGGTCGGGTCGATCGCCGGTCCGGTGGTCACATAGCCACGAACCGGCATCTGCGCGAGCGCATCGACGATTCGCTGCAGGCAGGCCGCCTGGTCCTGAAACGTCGAGGACAGGGCCACCAGGACCAGCGGTGCGTCACCGGCGGGCGGGGTCCACCGGTCGGCACCGGTCCAGGCGGGATCGTCGAGGACGGCGCCGACATACCGGACGTGCGCAGGCATCTGGGCGGGGAAGTCGAACCCGGCGGAGGTCAGGACCAGATGTCTGCGTGCCGCGTGCATCTGGTCGAAGAACTCGGCCACCGGCGCAAGACCGTAGGACACCCGCAGTCTGTTCAGAGCCTCGGTGCCCTTGTTCCACTGGCTCAGTGTCAATGCCCTGACGGTGCGATCGCGGAGCCGGGTCACCCGGCCGTGGGCCGGCTGCAAGCCGAGACCAACCGGCGGCATGCCTGTGGTGGGCAGGAGATAGGTGTTGGCGAACGGCACGTCGAACGGGACCCCGCGGGCCTGCGCGGCAACCATCGCACCGACCGCGAAGAACGAGCAGACCGCCAGATCCGGATGAACGGAGTCGATGACGTCCGCCATGTCACGGGCGTAGGCGGGTGCGGGGCCGACGAATTGGCGGTTGCGCAAGCGGGCGAACAACGTGATCGGGTTCGAGCATTCCCAATCCTCGAGCGGGTCGTCCGCGGCGCTGCGGGACGCCCGGTTGGGTGCGGCGGTCCACGGCACAAATCTCGCACCGATGGATTCGACGTCCGAGGTCATCGAATCCTCGGCGAGGACGGTGACGCGGTGGCCCCGTTCGACGAGTCGTCTCGCCGCGCCGAGTTCAGGAGGTACGGTGCCGCCGCCGTCGACCAGGGCGAAGAGGTATGTGTGCGCCTTCATGTTCTGGTTCCTCTCAGGACGCCGACGACCAGGTCGGCCATGGATTGTTCGGTGGCCGCCCGGCTCAGACCGAGATCGCGCCGGAGCAGTTTCCAGACATAGACGTCGGTCGCCGCATGCAACGTATGGAGGGCGTGGACACGGGCTGCCGGTTCCGTGGGCAGTCGGTCGCCGAACATCGCGACCAGCCACTGCTGGTGAAGGGTCCGCGCCTTGTCGAGGGCGGTTGCCAGGTCGGGAAATCGGTCCGCCGACATCGCCCATCGGACGTTCGCATCACCCATCAGCTCGTACTCACCGACCAGTGCGTTGATGGCACCGCGGACGTCGCCGGGTCGCGCGGCGTGACGGGCGGCGTTGGTCTGCTCCGCCAACGACTCCGCCAATCCGCGAACCACCCCGGCCTTGGATTCGAAATGATTGAGCACCGTCTGGTGCGAGACACCCGATGCCTTGGCGATCGAGGCCAGGGTCACGTCCTCGAAGGACCTCTCCATGAAGAGGTCTTTCGCGGCGGCGAGAATCCGCTCGCGGGTGGCGACTTTGCTCTCGGCGCGACCGGTCTGGGTGTAGGTGCGTGTCATTTTCATTTGACTGCCACTCAAGCACCGACTTGAGTGCCGGTCAAGCGAATTCATTCACCGAACAAAAAAGCCGGGCCGCCGTGGCGGCCCGACCGGGGGAGTGCGGGGGATGTTCTGGACTCAGACGAACGTGGCGCAGATGCGCTGTGCCGCGGCATGCAGTGCCCGTTCGCGCTGCGTATCGACATATCCGGACACGAGAAAAACCCGGCCTGGGGGCCGGGTTTCTCTTTTCGAACCATGGTGCGCGATACAGGGATTGAACCTGTGACCTCTTCCGTGTCAGGGAAGCGCTCTCCCGCTGAGCTAATCGCGCCTGTTCATGGGGATTCGATCTGTTTGGAGCGGATGACGGGATTCGAACCCGCGACCCTCACCTTGGCAAGGTGATGCGCTACCAGCTGCGCTACATCCGCATTCGTTGAAGAAGCCCCGGTACAAGCCGGGGCTTCTTCGACGATGGTGCGCGATACAGGGATTGAACCTGTGACCTCTTCCGTGTCAGGGAAGCGCTCTCCCGCTGAGCTAATCGCGCTAGATCTTGTTCAGTTGTAAGCCTATTCAAACAATGGAGGCGGCGACGGGAATCGAACCCGTGTGCACGGCTTTGCAGGCCGTTGCCTCACCACTCGGCCACACCGCCACGGTGAATCTCGATCTTCGAGCGGATGACGGGATTCGAACCCGCGACCCTCACCTTGGCAAGGTGATGCGCTACCAGCTGCGCTACATCCGCATTCGGAACCAGGGTCTTGGTCGTGCTGTCCTGGCAACGAGGACAAACATTATCGGACCGACCCGCAAAGTCACAAATCGCCTGATCAGGCGGATTTCGGGTGAAGCGGCGCCGATGTTGATCGAGTTTCGGGTGGTGTTGGTGGGGTCGGTGGGATCGACCTTGCGATTTGGTTGCACGCAGGGTCATCGTGTTAATGTCTTCCGGTCGAGACCGAAGGATCTGGTCACGACAAACTGGTCCCGTGGCTCAGTGGAAGAGCGTCCCGTTCACACCGGGAAGGTCGCTGGTTCGATCCCAGCCGGGACCACATAGAAGAGGACGTCGCCCAAGCGGCGTCCTTTTCGTTGCCCTCCCCGGCAGTGTTTCGGACACCGTTCCCGGTTCCGTCGTTCTGACCCCCGCTCAGCCGTGTTGCATCGCCCATTCGACCAGTGGTGTGCCTTCGCGCCAGCCCGCCCGGATGCGCTCGATGAGTTCGGGTGTGTGGATGAAGTCGTCGAATCCGAAGTCCTGGCTCACGGTGAGGGTTTTGTGCCGCAGTAGGGCAATCCGTGGATGGTCTTTGTCCCATCCACGCGGCGCGGTCTTCAGCGTCGCGCCGCCGATCTCCCATCCGCCGGCGCGCAAGGTCTCGATGATCTTCTCGAGCTCGGGACCGAACAGGTCGTTGTCGATGGCGGCGCGCAGGTTCGCGAGCCGTTCGGGCGTCGAATCGTAGAATCCGGCGGCGATCTTCACGCCCGGTGCACCGATCTGCACGTAGTAGCCGGTGGCCGGTCCGACGGCGACAAACGCTCCCTGATGGGTCTTGAACGGCGTCTTGTCCTTGGCGAAGCGGACATCGCGATACGGGCGAAAGACCTTGGCCTGTCCGAACTCGTCGCTCAACGCCTCGGCGAGTTGGTTCATCGGTCCGGCGACGGCGCGCTGATACGTCTGCTTGTGCGCTTCCCAGAACGCCTTCGAGTTGTCCTGCTCCAAGTCGTCGTAGAAATCCAGCGCGGCCTCTGGGAATCCCTGGAAAGTCATCGCCAAATGGTACGTCGGCACCGATGTCGACCCGTTTCCACTTGCCTCGGTGGGCACCGAGCGGCTACTAATTGAATTCTGGATGAGAATTACGTTCTCGCTCAGAGAGATCTATGTATTCGCAGGTGCGACCGAGGTGAGGACGTGCACGCCCATGTTGTTGGAGCTGACCGACGATCAAGAGTTCTTCCGGGACACCACGGACAGGTTCCTGTCGGCGAAGGTGCCGGTGGCCGAACTCCGTCGCCTCCGGGACGATCCCGTCGGGTATCCGTCGGACTACTGGCGCAAAGGTGCCGAACTGGGCTGGACCAGCCTGCTGGTCGACGAGCAACGCGGTGGTGGATCCATCAGCGGTTCCGGGCTCGCCGATCTCACGCTGGTTGCCCATGAGTTCGGACGCCATGCCGCGCCGGGCCCCTTGCTGCCCACGAATGTCGTCGCCTCGCTGCTGAACACCTACGGGTCCGAAGAGCATGGCGCCGTACTCGAGGAACTGCTGGCCGGCACCGCGACCGCGGCCTGGGCGCTCGCCCGGCCGAACGCGAAATCTCTGGTTGCGGTCCGGGACACCTTGATCACCATCGAAGGTGACGAGGTGGTTGTCCAGGGTGCCAAGCGCCCGGTCGAGGGGGCCGCTGCGGCCGACCACCTGCTCGTCGTCGGGCGGACCGGGGAAGGCCTGTCGCAGGTGCTCGTTCCACGGACTGCCACCGGTGTCACGGTCAAACCTCTGCAATCGATCGACCTGACCCGGCGGTACGCCGCCGTCGACTTCGACGAGGTGCGCGTGCCACTCTCGGCGCTGGTCGGTGAGCCGGGGCAGGCCCGCGAGGCCGTCACCCGGGGTTGCCAGGTGGCGATCGTGATCAACTGCGCCGAGTCGGTCGGCGCGATGCAGTCGGTGTTCGACATGACCCTGGAATGGGCCTTCGACCGCTACTCGTTCGGTCGGGCCCTGGCCTCATACCAGGAGATCAAGCATCGTTTTGCCGACATGAAGATGTGGCTCGAGGCCGGTCACGCCGTCGCTGACGCCGCCGCTGCGGCGGTTGCCGCGCAGGCCCCGAACGCCGCGGAGGTCGTCAGTGCGGCCAAGGCGTACATCGGTCAGTACGGCGAGGAACTGATGCAGGACTGCGTGCAGATCCACGGCGGGATCGGTGTCACCTTCGAACACGACCTGCACCTGTACAGCCGGCGCGCGAGCGCCAATCGATCCACTTTCGGCGTTCCCGCCGATCACCGGCAACGCATCGCCGACATCGTTCTGCGCCAGGAGGCCACGGTATGACCGCCCCCAAGACCGACACCGCCGACACCGAGATGGAATCCGTCGAGGACTTTTCCGCCCGGGCCCGCGCCTGGATTCAGGACAATCTCAAGCGATCCGACCCGGCCGCCCACATCGGGGTGATGCGCAACGAGGGCAGCGACGAGGAAGAAGTGGCCCTCGTGGCCCGCGAGCGTGAAATCCAGCGCATGTTCTACGACGAAGGGTTCGCCGGGATCTGCATACCGCGCGAGTACGGCGGTCGCGGTCTGACCCGGGCACACCTGAAGGCTTTCGACGACGCACTCGGCGGTTACGAGTACCCGGCCCGTCTGCAGTCGCCGACGTTTGCGCCTTGCGTGGGCGTCATCCTCGACTACGGCACCGAAGAGCAGAAAAAGCAGCACATCCCCGCCATCCTGAAGGGCGAGGAGATCTGGATGCAGTTCCTCTCCGAGCCCAGCGGCGGATCGGACGTGGCAGGTGCGCTGACCACCGCGGTGCGCGACGGTGACGAATGGGTGCTCAACGGATCGAAGATCTGGACCACCGGTGCCTGGTGGTCGGACTGGGCACTCTGCCTGGCCCGGACCAACTGGGACGTCCCCAAGCATCGCGGCCTGACGGTCTTCATGCTGCCGCTGCGTCAGCCGGGCATCGAGGTGCACCGCATCGAACTGCTCAACGGGTCGCGGGAGTTCTGCCAGGAGTACCTGACCGACGTCAGGGTCCCGGACAGCGATCGGGTCGGGGAGGTCGACAACGGCTGGAAGGTCGGCACCGGCTGGATGTTCCACGAGCGGATGGCCCATCACTCGCCGTACACGACGATGCCGGCCGGTTCGGCCCGTGGTGGTTCGCGCGTGCCCGAACTGATCGAGGTGTTGCAGGATTCCGGCCGGGCCGACGATCCGATCAGTCGCGACCTGATCGGCGAGGCGCGAATGTTCGATGTGGTAAAAGATGCTCTGCAGCAGCGTATTTCGCGAGGCATCGCCAAGAAGACCGTGTCGGATCAGGCGGCCAGCATCGCCCGGCTGATGACCGGTGTGGCCGCTGTGCGCTCGACGGCGATCGGATACGAGCTCACCGATGCCTCCGGTGCGGCGTGGGACAGCGACGACGGCGCAGTCGCCGAGCGCGGCGTGGACAATCTCATGCGGCAGGTCTCGACGATCGCCGGCGGCACCACCGAGATGGCCCGCAACGCGATCAGCGAGCGGCTGCTCGGGATGCCGCGTGAGCAGACTCACGACGTGAACCTGGCGTTCCGTGACGTTCCGAGAGGGCGATCCGGCAGCTGAACCGGTGCCGGCCCCCCGGTTACGTAAGCTGTGACCATGGATCGAAGTGGGGACGCCGTGGAGCGGCAAGACGGTAACGGCTTCCTGCAGGCGATATCGAACAAGCGCAATGACATTCGGAATCGGCGCACTCTCAACCTGGTCTATCGCTGCGCCGTCGGGTTCATCGGTACCGCGGTGCTGGCAGTGGGCATCGTCACGATCCCGTATCCGGGTCCGGGCTGGCTGATCGTCTTCACCGGCCTGGGCATCCTGGCGACGGAGTTCGTCTGGGCCCATCACGTGCTGAAGTTCGCCAAGGGCAAGTACGACAACTGGATGGACTGGATCTCGGCGCAGCACTGGTCTGTTCAAGCCATATTCTGGTTGTTGACCTGTGCCGTTGTCGTGGGGACGTTGTGGCTTCTGGGCGCATTGGAGATGGGCGCGGGCTGGGTCGGCATCGAATGGACGTGGCTGGCAAGCCCCGTTCTGTGAGCCATCGCGCGCGTCCCGGCAACCGGACGTGGGCCTGCCGGGTGGTCGGCATTACGATCATGGATTGACATGGAACCCGGCCGCCCTCGGTCGGGTGGTTTCATTCGACAAGGAGTGCCCAGGTGCCAGAAAATCCCGTTCCCGGTCCATCAGCCACGATCGCGGTGGCGGCCGGGACCACCGCGGGTGCGGCGCTGCGCGAGAGCGGGCATCCCAACAAGGGTCCCGAGGCGATTGTTGTGGTCCGCGACGCCGACGGCACCCTGCGTGACCTGTCCTGGGCCCCCGACTCCGACACCGTCGTCGAACCCGTCGCCGCCAACACCGAAGACGGCCGCAGCGTCATCCGGCATTCGGCCGCCCACGTGCTGGCCCAGGCCGTCCAGGACCTGAACCCGAAGGCCAAGCTGGGCATCGGACCGCCCATCGAGAACGGTTTCTACTACGACTTCGACGTCGAAGAGCCGTTCACGCCGGAGAACCTGACGGCGCTCGAGAAGAAGATGAAGCAGATCATCAAGTCGGGTCAGCGCTTCTCCCGACGCGTCTACGAATCGGTCGACGAGGCCAAGGCCGAACTGGCCGGCGAGCCGTACAAGCTCGAACTCGTCGAAGACAAGGGTTCGGCCGACGACCCCGAGGTCATGGAGGTCGGTGGGGGAGAACTCACCGCCTACGACAACCTCAATCCGCGCACCGGCGAAAAGATCTGGGGCGATCTGTGCCGCGGGCCGCACGTGCCGACCACCAAATACATCTCCGCGTTCAAGCTGACCCGCAGCTCGGCGGCCTACTGGCGGGGCAACCAGGACAACGCCGACCTGCAGCGTGTCTACGGCACCGCCTGGGAGTCCGCAGAGGCGCAGGACGCCTACCTCGAACTGCTCGCCGAGGCCGAGAAGCGCGACCACCGCAAGCTCGGTGCCGAGCTCGACCTGTTCAGCTTCCCGGACGCGCTGGGTTCCGGCCTGCCGGTGTTCCACCCCAAGGGTGGCATCATCCGCAAGGAACTCGAGGACTACTCCCGGCAGCGTCACACCGATGAGGGCTACGAGTTCGTCAACACCCCGCACATCACCAAGAGCAACCTCTACGAGATCTCCGGCCACCTCGACTGGTACCGCGACGGGATGTACCCGGCGATGCACCTCGACGCCGAGCTCGACGAGAACGGCGAGGTGCGCAAGCCCGGCCAGGACTACTACCTCAAGCCGATGAACTGCCCGATGCACAACCTGATCTTCAACGCCAGGGGACGCTCGTATCGGGAGCTGCCGCTGCGGATGTTCGAGTTCGGATCGGTCTACCGGTACGAGAAGTCCGGCGTGATCCACGGATTGACCCGCGTGCGCGGCATGACGCAGGACGACGCCCACATCTACTGCACCAGAGAGCAGATGCGGGCCGAGCTGACGGGCGCGCTGAACTTCGTGCTGGGTCTGCTCAAGGACTACGGCCTCGACGACTACTACCTCGAACTGTCCACCCGCAACCCGGACAAGTCCGTCGGATCGGACGAGATCTGGGACGAGGCGACGGCCACCCTCGCCGAGGTCGGTGAGGCCTCCGGCCTGCGGCTGGTACCCGATCCGGGCGGTGCCGCGTTCTACGGCCCCAAGATCTCCGTGCAGGTCAAGGACGCGCTCGGCCGCAACTGGCAGATGTCGACCATCCAGCTCGACTTCAACCTGCCCGAGCGGTTCGAGTTGGAGTACACCGGCCCCGACGGCTCCAAGCACCGTCCGGTGATGATCCACCGGGCGCTGTTCGGATCCATCGAACGGTTCTTCGGTGTTCTGACCGAGCACTACGCGGGCGCGTTCCCGGCCTGGTTGTCGCCGGTGCAGGTGGTGGGTATCCCCGTCGCCGACACGTTCGTCCCGCACCTGGACGACGTGGTGGCACAGCTCAAGTCGAACGGTATCCGGGCCGAGGTCGACCAGTCCGACGACCGGATGCAGAAAAAGATCCGCAATCACACGACCGGCAAGGTGCCGTTCATGTTGCTGGCCGGCGAACGCGACGTGGAGGCGGGCGCGGTGAGCTTCCGGTTCCGCGACGGTACCCAGGTCAACGGTGTGCCGGTCGCAGATGCGGTCCGCATCATCACCGAGTGGGTCCGGGCCCGCCGCAACGAATCGCCCACCGCCGGGCTGATCGAGGCGCCGGCGTGATCCGGGACGTGGGGCCGGGGCAACCCGATCGACTTCAGCGGCTGTGGAGCCCACACCGCATGTCGTACATCACCGCCGCCCCACGCACCGCCTCCGGCAATGGTGACGACTCCGAGTCGTCGGCGAAGTCGGTACATCCGTTCATCGACATCCCCCGGATGTCCGACGAGGCGGGTCTCATGGTCGCCCGCGGCGAGACGGTCTATGCGGTCCTGAACCTGTATCCGTACAACCCCGGGCACGCGATGATCGTGCCCTACCGCCAGGTCGCCGACCTCGAAGATCTCACCGAGGCCGAAAGCGGTGAGCTGATGGTCTTCACCCAGAAGATGATCCGGGCCATCAAGTCGGTCTCCAATCCCGATGCGTTCAACGTCGGTCTCAACCTCGGGACCGCGGCGGGCGGTTCACTCGCCGAACACCTGCATCAGCACGTTGTGCCCCGATGGGGCGGTGATGCCAACTTCATCACGGTGATCGGTGAGACGAAGGTGATGCCGCAGTTGCTGCGCGACACCCGGGCTCTGTTGGCAGAAGCCTGGCTGAAGCTGCAGGATTGACGGCGCAGTAGCTGATGACGATGTTTCCAATGGAGAGCGTGCTGAATCTATGTTGAGTGTGCTGGGTCGGGCGTCGGTGTCCAAGATCACCCTGCCGCTGGGGAAAGCGCTGATCAAGACCGGTCTGACACCTGATGCGATGACGATCATCGGCACCGTGGCCACGATCGCGGCCGCGGTGACGCTGCTGCCGATGGGCTACTTGTTCGTCGGGACGCTGGTGATCTGGCTCTTCGTGATGTTCGACATGCTCGACGGTGCGATGGCCCGGGCCCGCGGCGGCGGCACCAAGTTCGGTGCCGTGCTCGATTCCACCTGCGACCGGCTCGCCGACGGTGCCATCTTCGCCGGACTCGGCTGGTGGACCCTGGTGGAGGAACCGAGCAAGCCGCTATTCATCGCAACGATGATCTGCCTGGTCACCTCGCAGGTGATCTCCTACGCCAAGGCGCGTGCAGAGGCCAGCGGTCTCAACGGCGATGGCGGGCTGATCGAACGGCCGGACCGCCTGGTCATCGTGTTGGCCGGCACCGGCCTGACCGGCCTCGGATTGCCCTGGGCCATCCACATCGCGATGTGGGCACTGGCCGCGGGCAGCGTGATCACCGTTTTTCAGCGGATGTGGTCGGTGTACAAGTCGCCGGGAGCCACCGATCCGGTCCCCATCGCGGCCCCTTCGAAGGCACCGGAACCCGGCGGGCCGACGGAGTGACGGCGGTTGCCGAACGGCTCGCGGACCTCGGTTACGCGGCCGGATGGTCCCTGGTCAGACATCTGCCGGAAGGCCTGGCCCGCAGCATTTTCGACGGGGTGGGCACAGTCGCCGGCAGCCGTCGAGGTGGACCCGATCAGCTTCGCAAGAACCTGGCGCGGGTGTTGGGCTGTACACCCGAGCAGGTCCCCGACGACATGATGAAGGCCGCGATGCGGTCGTATGCGCGTTATTGGCGGGAGTCGTTCCGCCTTCCGTCCATGGATACGGCCGACGCGGCGGCCCGGGTGCACATGCCCGACGCCGATCGCGACCGGTTCATGACGGCCCTGGACAAGGGCAAGGGCCTGGTCTTCGCGCTGCCGCACACCGGCAACTGGGACATGGCCGGGGTCTGGCTCGTCCACTCGGTCGGCGAGTTCTCCACCGTCGCCGAGCGGCTCAAGCCCGAGTCGTTGTTCGAGCGGTTCGTCCGGTACCGGGAGAGCCTGGGCTTCGAGATCTTCCCGCTCAGCGGCGGGCAGGCCCCGCCCTATCAACAGCTCGCGGCCCGGCTTCGGTCCGGGGGTGTTGTCTGCTTGCTCGGTGAGCGCGATCTCGCCAAGCGCGGCGTCCCGGTGACGTTCTTCGGGGAACAGACCCGGATGCCGGCCGGCCCCGCCAAATTGGCGATCGAAACCGGGGCCGCGTTGATCGCGGCCCACCACTGGTTCACCGGATCCGACAGCTCCCAGGTCTCCTGTAGTGAGGTCATCGACACGTCCGGTGGGCTGCAGGCGACCACGCAGGCGTTGGCGGCGATATTCGAGACCAATATCGCTGCGCATCCCGAAGATTGGCACATGCTGCAACCCCTGTGGGAGGCTGACTGGTCGCAGAACCGGCGTCGCATGATCGAGGAGGGGAGCACCGAATGAAGATCGGCATGATCTGCCCGTACTCGTTCGACATCCCGGGCGGGGTCCAGGCCCACGTGATGGAACTCGCGCAGGTGTTCATCAACCGTGGACACATTGTCAGTGTGCTGGCCCCGGCGGGCCGGGGCACCGAGTTGCCGGACTACGTGGTGTCGGTCGGCGAGGCACTGGCGATCCCGTACAACGGCTCGGTGGCCCGACTGAACTTCAGTCCGAAAGCGTATGGGCGCCTGCGCAAGTGGCTGCGGGAACAGGAGTTCGACGTACTCCACGTCCACGAGCCCAACTCGCCAAGCATCTCGATGCTCTCGCTGATGGTCGCGCAGGGTCCGATCGTCACCACCTTCCACGCGGCGACCACGAAGTCGTTGTGGCTCAGTCTTTTCCAGGGGATTCTGCGGCCCTATCACGAACGCATCGCCGGTAAGATCGCTGTCTCCGAACTGGCCCGCCGGTGGCAGATGGAATCCCTCGGATCCGATGCGGTCGAGATCCCGAACGGGGTCCACGTGCGGTCTTTCTCCGATGCCGAGCCGTTCGAAGGCTATCCCCGCCGGGGCAAGACGATCCTGTTCCTCGGTCGCTACGACGAACCCCGCAAGGGGATGGACGTTCTGCTCGGGGCGCTTCCCGCGGTGGTCGCCCGGTACCCGGACGTGCGGGTCCTGGTGGTCGGCGGCGGTCACGAACGCACGCTGCGCGGCAAGGCCGGGGAGTACGCGGACCGACTGGTCCTGCTCGGTCAGGTCGACGACGAGACCAAGGCCCGCGCCCTGCGGTCGGCCGACGTGTACTGCGCGCCCAACCTGGGCGGCGAGAGTTTCGGCATCGTGCTGGTCGAGGCGATGGCCGCCGGCGCAGCTGTCGTGGCGAGCAAGCTCGACGCATTCCGCAGGGTCCTCGACGACGGACGCTGTGGAGTGCTGGTCGAGGTGGGCGACTCGGAAGAACTCGCCTTCGGCATCATTTCGGCCCTCGGCGACGACGCCAGTCGCTCCGCCATGGTCGGGCGCGCAGAGCAGCGCGCCGCACGGTACGACTGGTCGCAGGTCGCTGATCAGATCCTGCGGGTTTATGACACGGTCACGATCGGGGCCGGCAAGGTGGTAGTCGAAGAATGACGATTTCAGCTCTGACGATTCTGATCCTGGGAATCGTCGCGGTGGTGGTGCTGGCCGGGCTCGGCTGGTCCTACAAGACCGCGAACCGGCTCGACCGCCTGCATGTGCGGGTCGATCTGTCCTGGCAGGCCCTCGACGCGGCACTGGCCCGCCGCGCCGTGGTGGCGCGGTCGATCGGTGCCGGTCTCGGTGGTGACGGCAAAGCGCTGATCGCCGCGGCCGACCGGGCCGAAGGTGCACCCGTCGGCGAACGTGAAGACGCCGAGAACGTGGTCTCCGCCGCGCTGGCGCAGGTCGACAGCGCCTCGCTGCGCTCCCAACTGGTCACCGAACTCGCCGACGCCGAGACCAGGGTGATGATCGCCCGGCGGTTCTACAACGACGCTGTCCGCGACACGCTCGCGTTGCGAAACCGGCGCCCGGTGCGGTGGCTACATCTGGGCGGTACCGCCCCGCTCCCGACGTATTTCGAGATCGTCGAGCGCGCGGCGGCCTGAACTGCGACCCCCCGGCGCTGGATGGGCTGACGTCCCCCCCCGGGACCGGCACGTACCGAAATGCCCAGGGCATACACTGAACGTCCAGGACTTTACGGACTGTGTATCCACTAGTTGTGTAGGAGTAATAGACGTGAGCAGTGCTTCAGACCTTGGTTCTTCGGTGAGCCCGGAAGCTTCCGGCACCGGCACTGCGCGGGTCAAGCGTGGAATGGCCGAGATGCTCAAGGGCGGCGTGATCATGGACGTGGTCAACGCCGAGCAGGCCAAGATCGCCGAGGATGCCGGTGCTGTTGCCGTCATGGCTCTCGAACGCGTTCCCGCCGACATCCGGGCCCAGGGCGGAGTCTCCCGGATGAGTGACCCGGACATGATCGATTCGATCATCTCCACGGTCTCGATCCCGGTGATGGCCAAGGCCAGGATCGGCCACTTCGTCGAGGCCCAGATCCTGCAGAGCCTCGGCGTCGACTACATCGACGAGTCCGAGGTGCTGACCCCGGCCGACTACGCCAACCACATCGACAAGTGGCAGTTCACCGTTCCCTTCGTCTGTGGTGCCACCAATCTCGGTGAGGCGCTGCGCCGGATCACTGAAGGTGCCGGGATGATCCGGTCCAAGGGTGAGGCCGGAACCGGTGATGTCTCCAACGCCACCACCCACATGCGCAAGATGCGTGACCAGATCCGGTGGCTGACCTCGTTGCCCAAGGACGAGCTGTTCGTGGCCGCCAAGGAACTGCAGGCGCCGTACGACCTGGTTGTGGAGATCGCCGAGGCCGGCAAACTGCCGGTCACCCTGTTCACCGCCGGTGGTATCGCCACCCCGGCCGATGCCGCGATGATGATGCAGCTCGGCGCCGAGGGCGTGTTCGTCGGATCGGGCATCTTCAAGTCCGGTAATCCGGCTCAGCGCGCAGCCGCCATCGTGCAGGCCACCACCTTCTTCGACGACCCCGATGTGCTGGCCAAGGTCTCCCGCGGACTGGGCGAGGCAATGGTCGGTATCAATGTCGACGAGATCCCGGAGCCGCACCGCCTCGCAGAGCGCGGTTGGTGACCGGCGTCATCTGATCGAACGAGCGCTGCCTGGGCTGCCCGGCCGGCCGGAAAACCGGCCGGACCGCAGGTGACCGGGCTGTTTCTGCCGACACGCATGGTCAATTCACTGCGCCCGGCGGGTCGATTGTGGATGATCAGACCGGGCAAGGTTGCTGCGCCGGGCAGAAGAAGCTTTGACGTGGCAGATTGATACGTGTTGGCGCGCTCGACCAAAAGACCTGAAGGCGGAGCTCGATGAGCATGGAGACAACCGGGGCGGTTCGCGATGTAACCCGTAGCGGTACAGGTGAGTTCGGCCAGGTCTCGATCGCGTGGGCCGTTGTCAGCGACGTCGGTCTGCTGCGCGAGGCCAACGAGGACGCGGTTCTGGTGGCGCCCGGGATGTTTCTGGTAGCCGACGGCATGGGTGGGCACGACCGTGGCGAGCTGGCCAGTGAGGCGGCGCTGACGGCGCTGTCGGCCACCGCCATCAGCGGGATCAATCGCACGCGCGACTCGGTGGTCGAGATGCTCTCCGAGGCACAGCGGCAGATCGAGCGGATCGACACCGAGTCGGCCCGTCACGCGGGCACCACCATCACCGGTGCGTTGCTGGCCGACAACGACGGTGTGCCGCACTGGCTCGTCCTGAACATCGGGGATTCGCGGACCTACCGGTTCTCCGCGGGCCGTCTCGAACAGGTCACCGTGGACCACTCGCAGGTCCAAGAGTTGGTCGACGCGGGTTACCTGACCGTCGAACAGGCCCGGGTCGACCCGCGGCGCAACGTGATCACCCGTGCCCTCGGAGCCGGGATGGAACAAGAGGCGGACTTCTTCACCTTCCAGGTCGCGGTCGGTGACCGGATCCTGGTCTGCACCGATGGTCTGACCGGAGAACTCGCCGACAGCGTGATCGCGCAGATCCTGGCTGATCACACCGATCCCACCCAGGCCGCGACAACACTTGTCGAGGCGGCATTGGAGTCCGGCGGACGCGACAACGTGACCGTGGCGATCGCCGATGTCATGGCGGTCCCGGAACTTGTCGAACCCATTCGGTGAACGTGCCGATGAGCGCGCCGACGGAGTCGTTCGTCGACTACTGCGGCGAGCGGTACCCGCTCGACCCGGACGTACCGTTGCACATCGGCCGTGAAGCCGACCTGGACATCGATGACAACCCCTATCTGCACCGCAAGTTCCTGACGATCCATTTCGAAAAGGGTCTGTGGTGGTTGTCCAACGTCGGCTCGCATCTGTCGGCGGGTGTGGTCGCCGGGGAGGCGGGGTTCTCGGCCACTCTGGCGCCCGGTGCAAGTGTGCCGCTGATATCCGGGGTGACCGCGGTGGTGTTCTCCGCAGGCCCGACCACCTATGAACTCGACATCCATTCGGGCACAACTCCTCTGGTCACGCTGGATCCGCCGGCCGAACCGACGGGCAGCGGTGAGGCGACCATCGGCGTCGTCTCGCTGACGGAGAGTCAGAAGCTGCTCATCGTGGTCCTCGCCGAAGAGGTGCTGCGTCGCAACGGCACCGGGGCGAGCTCCATCCCGTCGTCGGCGCGGGCCGCCGAACGCCTCGGCTGGTCACTCACCAAGTTCAATCGCAAACTCGACAACGTCTGCGACAAGTTCGATCAGATCGGTGTCTCGGGGATGCGCGGTGGATCGGGTCATCTGGCCAGCAATCGCCGGGTCAAGCTCGTCGAATACGCGGTTGCCTCCCGGGTGGTGACCCGCGCCGACCTGCCGATGATCGAGGCCGAGGCCCGACGAAGCGGTGTGACGGGGAGCTGATCGCCCGCAAGTGTGCCCGATCGGGCACGCAATCGGGGTGTTCGCCGTGAAAAGGTGGTCTTACCTGCATCGATGGGGTGGGTAGTTCTCCCCATCGACCTTCTCCGGCAGCGGTTTTAGTGTTGTGACATTCCACAGCCGCGCCGCAGCAGCGAGATGGCCCACCACCTATCAGGAGATCGCGATGACCTTACTGCACAACACTTTTCACGCGCCGACCCGTCCACGCGTCGGCTATCGTCCGGCGACCCCGGCCCGGATGACCCGTGAAGAGGCGTTGGCCCGCCTGGCGCAGCGCACGATGCCACTTCCCGGCCGGCCGGCCGGCACCTGCACCACCCCGGGGGCCCCGACCTCACCGGCGCGCGCGGCCGCGGCGGGCTCGGCCGATGCGGCGTCGCCCACGGCGTACCCGAGGCCCAAGTTGTCGCAGCGCGAAGTCGAGGTTCTCCGGGCCTGGCTGAACCTGGACTCGAAATCGGCTGTGGCCGAATCACTCTTCATCTCGCTCGGCACCGTCAACACACACCTGGCCCGAATCCGGGTGAAGTACAACGAGGTCGGCCGCGGGGCATCGACCAAGGCGGCTCTGGTCGCTCGGGCGATCCAGGACGGGATCGTCTCCATCGACGATCTGTGAAGTAGCCCCCCGCGGGTGCGGGTGGTCGGCCTCTGACGCCACGTGGGCAATAATCGTGGTCAGAAAGGGGTCAACCACATGGCGATGATCGAAGAGATCCTCCAACTCGAGGAGATCGAGAAGGACATCTACCGGGGGCGCGTTCACGAGAGTTTCCTCGAACGCACCTTCGGCGGGCAGGTCGCCGGACAGGCGCTGGTGTCGGCCACCCGCAGTGTCGAGAACCGGTTCAACGTGCACTCGCTGCACGGCTACTTCCTTCGCGGGGGCAATCCGCTCGAACCGACGGTGTACCTCGTCGATCGGATCCGCGACGGCCGGTCGTTCTGCACGCGCCGGGTCACCGCCATCCAGGACGGCCTGGCGATCTTCACGATGTCGGCCTCGTTCCATGTCGAAGACCAGGGTTACGAACACCAGGACACGATGCCGCGGGTCAAGCGGCCCGAAGAACTCGTCGACCTGCTGACGGTCGACGACCCGGAACTCAAGGCGCCCTACCGCGAATGGGAGAACTTCGACGTCCGGATCGTTCCGCGCGAAGACCTGATCGGTAGCCGGGACCTCGCGGCGCAGCAGCAGGTGTGGTTCCGCTACCGCACCCCGCTGCCCGACGACCAGGTCTTCCATGTCTGCACCCTCGCGTACATGAGCGACATGACGTTGCTCGGTTCGGCGAAGGTCCCGCATCCCGATGAAGACGCGCAATTCGCCTCCCTCGACCACGCGATGTGGTTCCTGCGCCCGTTCCGCGCCGACGAGTGGCTGCTCTACGACCAGACGTCGCCGTCGGCCGGTGGTGGTCGTTCGTTGACCCAGGGCCGGATCTACGACCACCGGGGCGTGATGGTGGCCGCGGTGACGCAGGAGGGACTGACCCGGACCGGACGTCCGGTCCCGGCCGACCAGCACGCGAAGCGGCCGAGTTGAGCAGCGCACCCCGGATCGGCATCCTCGCCCTGCAAGGTGATGTCCGCGAACACCACGACGCGCTGACCAAGGCGGGGGCGCAGGCCTGTTCGATCCGCCGGCCCGCTGAACTCGACGAGATCGACGGACTCGTCATCCCCGGCGGCGAATCGACCACGATGAGCAAACTGCTGGTGATCCTCGAGCTGCTCGAGCCCCTGCGCAAGGCTCTGGCCGGTGGCCTGCCCGCCTACGGGTCCTGCGCCGGGATGATCATGCTCGCCAGCAACATCCTCGACACCCGACCCGATGCCCAGCACCTCGATGCCCTCGACATCACCGTGCGACGCAACGCTTTCGGGCGGCAGGTCGCCTCTTTCGAGACCGACCTCGAACTCGACGGCATCCCCGGTGGTCCGATGCGGGCGGTGTTCATCCGGGCCCCGTGGGTCGAGTCGACGGGCCAGGGCGTGCAGGTCCTGGGTACCGTCCCCGACGGCCCGGCCGCCGGCCGCGTGGTGGCGGTGCGTCAGGGCAATGTCCTGGCGACCTCATTCCATCCGGAGGTGACCGGCGATCTGCGGGTCCACGAGTACTTTGCCGAGATGGTCAGAAATACCCGCTGACACTGCGAGTAGGATCGATCCGCACCTCCACGCCAGAAGACCACAGCCGTACGAAAGGGGCCTGCGCCAATGAGCGGCCACTCCAAATGGGCCACCACCAAGCACAAGAAGGCGGTGGTCGATGCCAAGCGCGGCAAGATGTTTGCCAAGCTCGTCAAGAACATCGAGGTTGCGGCCCGCACCGGTGGCGGCGACCCGAGCGGTAACCCCACGCTGTACGACGCCATCCAAAAGGCGAAGAAATCGTCGGTGCCCAACGACAACATCGAGCGCGCCCGCAAACGTGGCGGCGGCGAAGAGGCCGGTGGGGCCGACTGGCAGAACATCACTTATGAGGGTTACGGCCCCAACGGTGTTGCGATCCTGATCGAATGTCTCACCGACAACCGCAACCGGGCCGCCACCGAGGTGCGCACCGCGATGAGCCGCAACGGCGGCAACATGGCCGATCCGGGTTCGGTGTCGTACCTGTTCGCGCGCAAGGGTGTGGTGACCCTGGAAAAGAACGGTCTGTCCGAGGACGATGTGTTGATGGCTGTTCTCGAAGCCGGTGCCGAAGAGGTCACCGATCTGGGAACCCAATTCGAGATCGTCAGTGAGCCAACGGATCTGGTTGCCGTTCGCACCGCATTGCAGGAGGCGGACATCGATTACGAATCAGCCGAGGCCAGCTTCCGCGCCTCGGTCGAGGTGCCGGTCGACGCCGAGGGTGCACGCAAGGTGTTCCGGCTGATCGACGCGCTCGAGGATTCAGACGACGTCCAGGACGTCTACACCAACATCGACATCAGCGACGACGTGCTCGCAGAACTCGAACAAGACGCCTGACCCGGCGTGTTGGTGCTCCGCCCTGTTCGACGCGGCCGCTAGGATATCGAACAGTTGTTCGTTTCTGGCGGTCGTTGTCGAAGGTGGAGATGCATGCGTGTGATGGGTGTGGACCCAGGATTGACCCGGTGCGGGATCGCGCTGGTTCAGTCCGGCTCCGGTCGCGCGGTGACCGCACTCGATGTCGACGTGATCCGCACGCCCCCGGACATGCCGTTGGAGAACCGGTTGCTCGCGATCCACACGGCCGCCGAGCACTGGCTCGATGTGCACAGTCCGGACGTGGTGGCGATCGAGCGGGTCTTCGCGCAGCACCAGGTCAGCACCGCGATGGGTACCGCGCAGGCCGGGGGAGTGATCGCGCTGGCCGCGGCCAAGCGGGGCGTCCCGGTGCGGTTCCACACGCCGAGTGAGGTGAAGGCCGCCGTCACCGGTAGTGGACGCGCCGACAAAGCCCAGGTCACCGCCATGGTGACCCGCATCCTGGGGATGCAGCAGGCGCCCAAACCGGCCGATGCCGCCGATGCGCTGGCGTTGGCGATCTGTCATTGCTGGCGGGGGCCCATCGCCGAACGCATGGAGGCGGCACAGGCCAAGGCATTGGCTCAACAAAAGGCGTATCGCGAGCGAGTCGCCCAGGCGAAGAAGGCGGCGGCGAGATGATCGCTTCGGTTCGTGGTCCGGTGGTCGACGTGGCACTCGACCATGTGGTCATCGATTGTGCCGGCGTCGGATACCAGGTCCTGGTCACCCCGACCACCGCCGGATCGGTGCGCCGGGGCGTCGAGGCCACCCTGCTCACGACGATGATCGTCCGCGAGGACTCGATGACGTTGTACGGCTTCACCGAACCCGATGCCAGGTCGTTGTTCACGTTGCTGCAGACGGTGACCGGGGTCGGCCCGCGGTTGGCGATGGCCACCCTCGCGGTCCTCGAACCGGAGGCCCTGCGTCAGGCGCTGGCCGACGGCGACACCAAGGCGTTGAGCACTGTGCCGGGCATCGGCAAGCGGGTCGCCGAGCGACTTGTGGTCGAACTGCGCGACAAGGTCGAGCGACCACATGCCGCTTCCGCCGGTGCATCCCCGATGTCGGGCTTCACGATTCGCGATCAGGTGTCCGAGGCCCTGGTCGGCCTCGGGTTCGCCGCGCCGCAGGCGGAGAAGGCCGTCATCGCGGTACTCGCCGACCAGCCCGATGCGAACTCGGCCACCGTGCTGCGGGCCGCGTTGGCGTCATTGGGTAAGACCAAGTGATGGGTGGCCCGACATGATCGGCCCGGACGACAGCAACTTCGGGGACGACGACCCGGCCGACGACCTCGGGACCGACGGTTTCGGTTCGGCGCCGGACGACTCCGGCAGTCGTACCGTGAACGCCGGACGCATCGCGGGCGACGGCGACCTCGACAACAGCCTCCGGCCGCGCAGCC
Organism: Williamsia sp. z34; assembly: GCF_059553395.1. NCBI lineage: Bacteria > Bacillati > Actinomycetota > Actinomycetes > Mycobacteriales > Nocardiaceae > Williamsia > Williamsia sp. z34. The sequence goes on from NZ_JCANWW010000002.1 coordinate 356,479, forward strand.
TGGGCGACTTCATCGGGCAACCCCGGGTCTGCGAGCAACTCGAACTCGTGTTGCAGGCCGCTCGCGGACGCGGCGGGACACCGGACCACATCCTGCTCTCGGGGCCACCCGGGCTCGGCAAGACCTCACTGGCGATGATCATTGCCTCCGAGATGGGTGCGGCGCTGCGGGTGACGTCGGGCCCGGCACTCGAACGTGCCGGTGATCTCGCCGCGATGCTCTCCAACCTCGTCGAAGGCGATGTGCTCTTCATCGACGAGATCCACCGGATCGCCCGGCCCGCCGAAGAGATGCTGTACCTGGCGATGGAAGACTTCCGGGTCGACGTGATCGTCGGCAAGGGTCCCGGCGCCACGTCGATCCCGCTCGATGTCGCACCGTTCACGTTGGTCGGCGCGACAACCCGGTCAGGAGCCCTGACCGGGCCCCTGCGTGACCGATTCGGGTTCACCGCGCACATGGAGTTCTACGACACCGGGGAACTCGAGCGCGTCCTGAACCGCGCCGCGGGAATTCTCGACATCCCGATGCAGCCCGACGCCGGTGCCGAGATCGCCTCACGGTCCCGGGGCACGCCCCGCATCGCCAACCGGTTGCTGCGACGCGTCCGCGACTACGCGGAGGTGCGGGCCGATGGCGTGATCGACCTGGCCGTCGCGCGGGCGGCGCTGTCTGTCTATGACGTCGACGAACTCGGCTTCGACCGCCTCGACCGCGCTGTGCTCGCCGCCCTGATCAGGGGTTTCGGCGGCGGACCGGTCGGTGTGTCGACGCTTGCGGTGGCCGTCGGAGAAGAGCCCGCGACCGTCGAGGAAGTGTGCGAACCGTTCCTGGTGCGGGCCGGGATGATCGCCCGGACCCCTCGCGGCCGGGTTGCGACCGCCGCCGCGTGGCATCACCTCGGGCTGAACCCACCGGCAGGCGCGCTGAATGCGGGCTTCGGTGTCCGGGCCAGGGACGACGGCCCCGATGTGGTTTCGCTCTTCGACCCATCCGACGAGAACGGGCTCTGAAGAGCAGTTGGTCGACGCCGCATCTGGCGTGGAGCGGGGATGATGGCACACTGGTGAGTGATTGCGAGCACTTCTCGCGACCACGAATCACGAACAAGGACTGAACACACCTCATGGAATTGCTATTCCCCCTACTGCTGGTCTTCTTGGTCGGCATGATGTTCCTGTCTGTCCGCCGCCAGAAGAAGGCTGTGGCAGAAGCCAAAACCATGCAGGAATCCCTGCAGGTCGGCGTCCGCGTCCAGACCACGTCCGGTGTCTACGGCACCGTGGCCGGGCTGGCCGAAGGCACCGTCGATCTCGAGATCGCCGATGGTTGCGTGTCTCGTTGGAACCGTCTGGCCATCCGCGAGGTCGTCCACTCCGATGACCTCGCCGACAGCTACCCGGGTGTCGGTCTGATCGGCAGCAACGATGCCGAGATCGAGTACAACGGCATCCACGATGACGACGACCTGAGCAACTCCGACGGCGGCGACAAGAACGTCAGCCTGGAGAAGCCGCACGAAGACCAAGACAAAGCGTAAGTACGAAGCCCGCACCGGGGCGCCTCCGCCGGAGGTGTCGCGACACAACTGTGGTCGCGGCACGTACCGTGGCGGGCGCCCCTGCGGTGTGCATGGGGTATCTGGGACAACCGAGGAGACGTAGGCAGCGTGGCATCGTCGTCGAACCGTGAGGCACCGCCTATACGGTCTTTGATCGTCTTTTTCTTATTGATGATCGTGGTGTACGGGCTGGTGTTCTTCACCGGCAACCAAGATCCGACACCCAAACTGGGTATCGACCTACAAGGCGGTACCCGGGTCACACTGACCGCTCGTACTCCCGATGGCAGCGCGCCGAGCAAAGATCAGCTCGAGAAGGCAAAGCAGATCATCGAGCAGCGCGTCAACGGGCTCGGTGTCTCGGGTTCCGAGGTCGTCATCACCGGTGACAACCTGGTCATCACGGTGCCCGGCGACGACGGGCAGCAGGCGCGCACCCTGGGGCAGACCGCCCTGCTGTACGTGCGCCCGGTCGCCAGTGTCCAGGCAGCAACGCCCCAGCCGGCGGCGACCACCCCCGAAAACCAGACGCCGGAAGAGGCGATCGCCGAGGCGAAGAGGTTGCGGCAGGCTCCCGCCGACGCCGACACCACGGCTCTGACCCAGTACATGGCGCAGATGAACTGTGACCCTGCGGTTCCGGATCCGTTGCAGGGCAACGATGATCCCGATCAGTACCTGGTCACCTGCTCTGAGGACGGGACGCAGGTCTTCCTGCTCGAACCGCAGATCCTCAGGGGCAGTGACATCGACAAGGCCGAGGCAGGCACCACCCAGGGTGCCGGCGCCTGGATCGTCCGCCTGGACTACAAGGGCGGCGCCAGTGATCGGTGGGCGAGCTACACGGCCCAGAACATCGGCAAGGCGACGGCATTCACGCTCGACTCGAAGGTCGTCAGCGCCCCGCAGATCAACGGTGCCATCAGCGGCACCACCGAGGTCAGCGGCGACTTCACCCAGACCGAGGCGAAAGATCTCGCCAACGTCCTCAAATACGGATCGTTGCCGTTGTCGTTCGAGGCCTCCGATGCCGAGACGGTGTCGGCAACCCTGGGCTGGTCTTCGCTCAAGGCCGGCCTGATCGCCGGTCTGGTCGGGCTCGTGGCCGTCTTCATCTACGCGTTGCTGTACTACCGCATGCTCGGGATCCTGACCGTTGTCTCGCTCGTCCTGTCGGGCGTCATGGTCTACGGCATCATGGTCCTGCTCGGCCGGTACATAAACTTCTCGCTCGACCTCGCGGGTATCGCCGGTCTGGTGATCGGTATCGGTATGACCGCCGACTCGTTTGTCGTCTACTTCGAGCGAATAAAGGACGAGATGCGCGAGGGCCGGAGTTTCCGGTCCGCCGTGCCCCGTGGCTGGGCCCGCGCGAAGCGGACGATCTGGTCCGGTAACGCGGTGTCCCTGATCTCGGCCGCGGTGCTGTACTTCCTGGCGATCGGTGACGTCCGCGGGTTCGCGTTCACACTCGGCCTCACGACCATCCTCGATGTCGCGGTGGTGTTCATGGTGACGTATCCGCTGGTGGTCTACGCATCACGTTCGAAGTTCTTGTCCAAGCCCTCTGTCAATGGTCTGGGCGCGGTCTCCGAGGTGGCGCGCGAGCGCCGCAACGCTGCCGCGGCGGATCGTCCGACTTCGACCTCAGGAGGAGTGCGCAATGGCTGAGGTCGATCGCCTGGCACCCACGAGTGACGCGAACTTCGTCGCGGCCACCAACCGTTCTGCGCTCTCCCGTCTCTACACCGGTACCGGCGCCTTCGAGATCGTCGGACGGCGCAAGATGTGGTACCTGGTCACGCTGGTGCTGGTGATCATCTCGCTGGCCAGTCTCGGTATCCGCGGTTTCACGCTCGGGATCGACTTCGAGGGCGGCACTCAGATCTCGCTCCCGATGTCGAGTGAGGTGAGCACCGAAGACGTCGAGGATGTCTACACCGACGCCATGGGCAGCGCCCCCGAATCGGTGCAGACCGCCGGTTCGGGTTCGAGCAAGACGGTGCAGATCCGCACCGAGACCCTCGACGCGCAAGAAGTGGTCAAGGTCAACACCGCGCTGGCCGAGGCGTTCGATCTGGCGCCGAACGATGTGAGCTCGTCGGAGGTCAGTTCCACCTGGGGTGGTGAGATCACCGAGAAGGCGATCATCGCCCTGATCGTCTTCCTGGTGATCGTGACGGTGTACATCGCCATCCGTTTCGACCGGGAGATGGCCCTGGCGGCGATGGCCGCCCTGATCTTCGACATCATCACCACCGCCGGGATCTATTCGCTGGTCGGATTCGAGGTGACCCCGGCGACCGTGATCGGCTTCCTCGCGATTCTGGGCTTCTCGCTCTACGACACGGTGGTGGTCTTCGACAAGGTCGAGGAGAACGTCCGAGGGGTCACGCACACGACCCGCCGAACGTACGCCGAGCAGGCGAACCTCGCGGTGAACCAGACCCTGATGCGGTCCATCAACACCACAGTCATCTCGGTGTTGCCGGTGCTCGCGCTGATGATCGTCGCGGTCTGGTTGCTCGGTGTCGGAACACTGAAGGATCTTGCGCTGGTCCAGATGGTCGGTGTGATCACCGGAACGTACTCGTCGCTCTTCTTCGCCACTCCGTTGCTGGCGACGTTGAAGGAACGTCGCAAGGACATCGGGGCACACACCCGCAAGGTGCTGGCCCGACGCGCCGAGCGTGAGGAGCGAGCCGGTGTCGTCGCCGACGCGGACACCGCTGTCGCCGGGTCGGCAACGACGGGATCGGCGACCACCCTGACCAAGTCCACTCCGGCCACCAGGCGTGCGGCCCGTCCCGGAAGCACTCCGGAGCCAGGGGCGCGTCCGTCCGGTAAGCGCAGGCGCAAGCACTAACCTCACGGTTGATGAGAATCCGCGGGCTCCTGGCAATGGCAATCGCCGGGATGTGTGTACTGGGATCGGTCAGCGCCTGCTCCGATCCGCCTGCGGAGACCGTGAACTACGTCATCGATGGTGCGGTGACGACCTATAACCCGAGTTCGCTGGGTGGGTCCACCGAGGGCGCCCTGATGGCGCTGTCGCGAGTGCTTCCCGGTTTCAGCTATCTGGGCCCCGACGGCAGTGCGCTCGCGGACACCGACATCGGTACCTCCGTCGTCGCCGACAGCGACGACGGAGGTCTGGTCGTCCGATACCAGATCAACCCGCAGGCGGTCTACAGCGACGGGGTCCCGTTGACCTGTGACGCGTTGATGTTGGCCTGGGCGGCGCACAACGGCGCGGTCGGGGACTTCGACGTGGCCAGCACCGCCGGGTATCGCGACATCGAGAACATCGACTGCCGACCGGGAGCCCGGACGGCGATGGTCACCTTCAAACACGGTCGCGCATACAAGGACTGGAAGTCGCTCTTCGGCGCCGGCACCCTGCTGCCGCCGCAGGTGATCACCCAGCAGATGGGTGTGCCGTCCGTCGTCGACGTCATCAACGGCTCCGATCCGCAGGCCAGGGCCGAACTCGCAAGGGTATGGAACGCGGCGTGGCCGTTGGTGCCGGGTGAGGTCGAGGCCGACCGATATCCGGCGCTGGGGCCGCTGCGTGTCGAGGAGTACACCCCCGAGGGCGGATTGGTCCTGGTGGCGAACGAGCGTTGGTGGGGTGACGAGCCGGCGACACCCCGGGCCACCGTCTGGCCACGGCGGACCGAGATGACGGAGAAGATCGCCGGCGGCGATGGCGGTTCGATCGATGTGCTCGACATCGCGGCCGGGACCTACGGGGTCGACCCCGCCCCGCGCCGACCGGGGAAGCCCGAACCGATCGTTCCCGGTTCGGTGGTACCCGCCTCGTCACTCGGTGTCGAACGTCTTGTCTTCTCCGGCGACGGTGTGTTCGCCGACCCCGCTGTCCGGCGGGCTTTTGCCGCGTGTGTTCCGCGCGACAGCATGGCTCGCGAGTTCGGTCGGGGAACACCGGTGGTCAACAATCACATCCTAGGTCCGGACGATCTGTTGTCCGAGGCGGTGAACGCACAGTTCGGCGGACGGTACCTGCGGGCCGAGCCCGATCGGACCCGCGCGGAACTGGCCTCCGCCCGCCCCGGGATGCCGCCGTTGGCCGTACGGATCGGCTATGTCGCGCCGGATGGTCGGCGGGCCCAGATGGTCGCCGCCATCGCCGCGAGCTGTGGACGTGCCGACGTGACCGTCACCGACACGGCGGGTCCCGATGTGGGTCCGGGGAGTCTGGGGGGCGACGTCGATGTGCTGATCACCGCCTCCGGCAACGGATTCGCGGCCACCGGGGCAGCCGACCCGACCCGCGACAGTTACGCGTTCGTGCGCGGCGAACCGATCAACGTCGGGCGATACGACAACAGTCGGGTATCGGCACTGATCGGCCAGCTCGCGGTAACCGTTCCGCCCGGCGGCCGACTGCCGCTGCTGCGGGAGATCGAGACACTGCTGTGGCGGGACATGCCGGTGCTGCCGCTGTTCGTGGAGGCACGTACCCGGCTCGCGGGGGACAATGTGAACAATGTGGTGATGGGGATGTCCAGAACGGGCTCGGGCTGGAACATCGACCGCTGGCTGTTGACCGACAGCTGATCAAAACGAGATTGAGGAAGCACCAGATGGACAGCAAGGCCCCGATCGGCCACGACGCTCTCGCGGCGATCGAGCGACTCACCCGCAGGGTGGCCGACTTCCCGTCTCCGGGAATCCAATTCAAGGACCTCTCGCCGGTGCTGGCCGACCCCGAGGGACTGCGTGCGGTGATCACCGGGCTGGCCGCCGGTGGCGCCGACGGCGTCGACCTGGTGGCGGGAATCGATGCCCGCGGATTTTTGTTGGGATCAGGTGTTGCACTTCACCTCGGTACCGGCGTGCTGGCGATGCGTAAGGCAGGCAAACTGCCCCCGCCCGTGCTGACCGAGAGCTACTCACTCGAGTATGGATCCGCCAGCCTGGAGATCCCGGCCGACGGACTCGACCTGTCCGGGCGTCGCGTGCTCGTCATCGACGACGTCCTGGCCACCGGTGGGACCGTGATCGCCGCGGTGAAACTGCTGCAGCAGGCAGGTGCGATCCCGGTGGCGATCGCGGTGGTGATGGAACTCGAAGGACTCGGCGGCCGGGAGGCCGTCACCGGTGCCTGCGCCGGAGTCGCCCTCTCGGCGCTGGCTCCGGGCTGAGACGACTAGGCTTGATTCGACAAACGGAGGTGACAGATGGCTGACGAAGCTCCCCGGGCTGCATCGGTGACCACCGGTGAGAAAGAGTCCGAGGCGAAGACCGGAGGTGCCGCGGTATCGACGTCGGCGTCGCGGCGGGTGCGTGCCCGCCTGGCCCGTCGGATGACGGCGACCAAGAGTTCGATCAGGCCCGTTCTGGAGCCCCTGGTCGCCCTCCATCGCGATGTTTACCCCAAAGCCGACGTTCATGTGCTGCAGCGGGCCTACGACACCGCAGAGGCGCGCCACAGCGGTCAGTTCCGAAAGTCCGGTGACCCGTACATCACGCACCCGCTTGCGGTGGCGACGATCCTCGCCGACCTCGGGATGGACACCACCACCTTGGTGGCGGCGTTGCTGCACGACACCGTCGAGGACACCGGGTACTCGCTCGAGGAGCTCTCCGACGACTTCGGGCAGGAGGTGGCGCATCTCGTCGACGGTGTGACCAAACTCGACAAGGTCGCCTTGGGCAATGCCGCGGAGGCCGAGACCATCCGCAAGATGATCATCGCGATGGCCCGCGACCCGCGGGTGTTGGTGATCAAGGTGGCCGACCGGCTGCACAACATGCGGACGATGCGCTTCCTGCCGCCCGAGAAGCAGGCCCGCAAGGCGCGCGAGACCCTCGAGGTCATCGCCCCGCTGGCACATCGCCTGGGCATGGCGACGGTCAAGTGGGAGCTCGAGGACCTGGCCTTCGCGATCCTGCACCCGAAGCGATACGAGGAGATCGTCCGGCTCGTCGCCGACCGGGCACCGTCGCGGGACACCTATCTGGCCCGGGTGCGGGCCGACATCATCAAATCGCTCGAGGGTTCGCGCATCACGGCAACCGTGGAGGGCCGGCCCAAGCATTACTGGTCGATCTACCAGAAGATGATCGTCAAGGGTCGCGAGTTCGACGACATCCACGACCTGGTCGGGATGCGCATCCTGTGCGACGACCTCCGGGACTGTTATGCCGCTGTGGGCGTGGTGCATTCGCTCTGGCAGCCGATGGCCGGACGGTTCAAGGACTACATCGCGCAGCCCCGATACGGGGTCTACCAGTCGCTGCACACCACGGTGATCGGTCCCGAGGGCAAGCCGCTGGAAGTCCAGATCCGGACCCGCGACATGCACCGCACCGCCGAGTTCGGCATCGCGGCGCACTGGCGGTACAAGGAGACCCGGGGCAAGAACGGTGCCAAGGCCGGGTCGGAGGCCGCGGAGATCGACGACATGGCGTGGATGCGCCAGTTGCTCGATTGGCAAAGGGAGGCAGCCGATCCCGGCGAGTTCCTCGAATCGCTGCGGTACGACCTGGCGGTCAAGGAGATCTTTGTCTTCACCCCGAAGGGTGATGTGATCACCCTCCCGATGGGGTCGACCCCGGTCGACTTCGCCTACGCGGTGCACACCGAGGTCGGTCACCGCTGCATCGGCGCGAGGGTCAACGGTCGGCTCGTCGCACTCGAACGCAAGCTCGAGAACGGTGAAGTGGTCGAGGTTTTCACCTCCAAGGCGGCAACGGCCGGTCCGTCGCGGGACTGGCAGAGCTTTGTCGTCAGCCCTCGGGCCACGGCCAAGATCCGGCAATGGTTCGCCAAGGAGCGTCGTGAGGAGGCACTCGAGTCCGGCAAGGACGCGATCGCCAAAGAGGTTCGCCGCGGCGGGCTTCCGATCCAGCGACTGCTCAACAGTGACTCGATGAGTGCGATCGCGAGCGAACTGCGGTTCGCCGATGTCTCGGCGCTGTATGCCGCCGTCGGCGAGGGCCATGTGTCGGCACGACATGTGGTCAGCCGTCTGGTCGCGCAACTCGGTGGACTCGAGGACGCGCAGGAGGCGCTGGCCGAACGGTCGACGCCCTCGACCATGCCGTCGCCGGTCCGTCAGACCGGTGACGCCGGCGTGGTCGTCCCCGGTGCCGACGGCGTGCTCGCCAAACTGGCCAAATGCTGCACCCCGGTCCCGGGCGACGAGATCATGGGCTTCGTCACCCGCGGCGGCGGGGTCAGCGTGCACCGCACCGACTGCACCAACGCGGGATCGCTGCGCGAGCAATCCGAACGGATCATCGACGTCAAATGGGCGCCGTCACCGTCGTCGGTCTTCCTGGTCGCGATCCAGGTCGAGGCGCTCGACCGGTCGCGGTTGCTCTCGGACGTGACCCGGGTCCTCGCGGATGAGCGGGTCAACATCCTGTCCGCCTCGGTGACGACCAGTCGCGATCGGGTGGCGATCAGCAAGTTCACGTTCGAGATGGGCGATCCCAAACACCTTGGGCACGTACTCAATGTGGTGCGCAACGTCGAAGGCGTCTACGACGTCTATCGGGTCACCTCGGCCGCCTAGAGCCGGAATCCGGCGTCAACCGAACAAGAAACCCGGCCGTCCCTTCGGGGGCGGCCGGGTTTCTTTGTCTTTCGGTGCCGATGTTCAGCTGGTGACGGTCGCGGTGAGGATCTCCACCGGCAGTACCGGCTTGCCATCGGTGGACGCTGCACCGTCGGCACCGGGTGCGACCCCGGCGCCCAGGACCTTGTCGAGGACCTCGAGTCCGGCCGGATCGACCGTGCCGATCACCGAGTAGCTCGGTGCCAGCGTGCTGTCCTCGATCACCATGAAGAACTGGCTGGCGCCGGTGTTCTCCTGCCCGCTGTTCGCCACGGCGATGGTGCCGCGCGGGTAGACGACCGACTGACCGGTGGTGTCGCCCTCGGCCGGCGCCAGGGTGGTGGGCGCCTCGTCGGGACTCTGCCAACCGGGTCCGCCGGCACCAGTGGCCGTCGGGTCGCCGCACTGCAGCACCTTGATCCCCTCGGTGGTCAGACGATGGCAGGTGGTGTCGTTGTAGTAGCCGGCCTTGATCATCGTCTCGAAGGCGCCGACGTTGCAGGGCGCGTCCTCGCGATCGAGTGTCATGGGCAGTTCACCCTGGTTGGTGGTGAACAAGGCGTCGACGACGCCGCTCTTGAGTTGCTTGTCACCGGGCATCGGGGTGGTGCGCTTGTTGGCCATCCCCGCGGTCAGCTCGTCCTTGTACTTCAGGTATTCCGCCTGCTGCTCGGCCGGTACCTCTTCGATCGGCGGAAGCGACGCCAGCGGGTCTACGTCATTCGGGGTGAACGCGCAGGCAGCCCAGCGGGCCTTCTCGTTGTCGTCGGACACCTTCTTGACGGTGAAGGCGGTCACACCTGCGGCGACGATGAGCACCACGGCGACCGAGCTGCCGATGATGATCAATTTTCGTTTGCGCGCGGCCTGCTGCTGCCGCTCCAACCGCTTCTCCAGCTTGCGTTTGGCCGCTAGCCGGCGTTGCTCGTTGTTGCTGCTCGACACTGCAGAGAACCTCCGTCAAAGTCGTACGTCTGACCGCGCCCCGGGTGCGGGACACCGATGCGAGTCTGCCAGCACTTGCTGAGAGCACGTTATATGGGCATGGCCCCGGCGCGCCGGACCGGAACCGATGGCCGTGGCACACAGGATTCACCGGTGCTGGGATGATGGTGGAACACGTCCTTACGACCCAGGAGAACAGACCATGCTGATCACGGGTTTCCCCGCCGGTGTGTTCGCCACCAATTGTTATGTGGTGGCGAACGGTGCCGGCAGTGATGCGATCATCATCGACCCAGGTCAGGATGCGGCCCCGGGTGTCCGGGAGATACTTTCCGAACATCGGCTGAATCCGGTGGCGGTCCTGTTGACCCACGGGCATCTCGATCACACCTGGAATGCCGCGGAGCTGTGCGACGAGTTCACCATCCCGGCCTACATCCATCCCGCCGACCGGCCGATGCTCGCCGATCCCGGCGTCGGCATCGGGCGGGCGATGTCCCAGATCATCGGTGACACGGTGTTCCGTGAGCCCGAGAAGGTCATCGAACTGACCGACCGGGAAACGATCGACGTCGGTGGGATCTCCTTCCGTGTCGACCTCGCGCCCGGCCACACCCAGGGCTCGGTGCTGTTCGGTATCGACGTCGTGACCCCCGAGGGCACTGTGCCGGTGTGCTTTTCCGGTGACGTTCTGTTCGCCGGTTCCATCGGGCGGACCGACCTTCCCGGCGGTAGCCATCAGCAACTCCTCGACTCGATCGCCGATCGGCTGCTGCCGCTCGACGACGACACCGTGGTCCTGCCGGGCCACGGCGAGCAGACCAACATCGGCCGCGAACGCGCCACCAATCCATTTCTCGCCGACCTGACCGCGTCTGGTTCGGCCGATCAACCCAAGAAGGGACGTCACGGGCTGTGAATGCCGGATTTCAGGCTCCACGAGGTGTACCGGACTATGTGCCACCGCAGTCGGCGCAGTTCGTGGCGGTACGCGACACCCTGACGCGCGCAGCAAGACTTGCCGGGTACTCGCACATCGAGCTCCCCATCTTCGAGGACACCGCGCTGTTCGCTCGCGGCGTCGGAGAGTCGACCGACGTCGTCTCCAAGGAGATGTACACCTTCGCCGACCGCGGCGACCGCTCGGTGACACTGCGCCCCGAGGGCACCGCCGGTGTGATGCGTGCGGTGATCCAGCACGGCCTCGATCGGGGACAGCTGCCGGTCAAACTGTCCTACGCCGGACCGTTCTTTCGCTACGAGAAGCCGCAGACCGGTCGGTACCGGCAGCTGCAGCAAGTGGGTGTCGAGGCGATCGGTATCGATGATCCGGCGCTCGACGCCGAGGTCATCGCCATCGCCGACGAGGGTTTTCGGCGTCTGGGACTGACCGGATTCCGGCTCGAGATCACCTCGCTCGGTGACGACACCTGCCGCCCGCAGTACCGGAGAGTGTTGCAGCAATTCCTCTTCGGTCTCGACTTGGACGAGGAAACCCGTCGTCGCGCCGAGATCAACCCGCTGCGCGTCCTCGACGACAAGCGTCCACACATCCGTGAGGCCACCGCCTCGGCGCCGCTGATGATCGACTATCTGTCGGACTCGGCGCGCGAGCACTACGACGCGGTGATCGGTCACCTCGACCGGCTCGGCGTTCCGTACGAGAAGAATCCGCGCCTGGTGCGTGGCCTCGACTACTACACGAAGACCACCTTCGAGTTCGTGCACGACGGTCTCGGTGCGCAATCCGGCATCGGTGGCGGTGGGCGCTACGACGGCCTGATGAAGCAGCTCGGCGGCAAGCAGGAGTTGTCGGGCATCGGCTACGGCCTCGGCGTCGACCGGACCGTGCTCGCCCTGGAGGCCGAAGGCATCGCCGCCGTCGGTGATGCGCGCTGTGAGGTGTTCGGTGTCCCGATGGGTGAGGCCGCCAAGGACGAGCTCGTCGCGATCACCGGTCGCCTGCGAGCCGCGGGTGTTCGCGCCGACATCGCCTACGGCGGGCGCGGTCTCAAGGGTGCAATGAAGGCCGCCGACCGCTCGGGCGCACGTTTTGCGCTGGTGCTCGGCGAGAACGAACTCGCCGACGGTCAGGTCGAACTCAAGGACCTGTCCAACGGTGAGCAGCAGCGCGTCTCACTCGAAGGCGTCGTGGCGCACATCAACTCGGCACTGGCCGCGGGGTAGTGCGGTGGGGGCGCGGCGCCGGTGGGCAGCGATGGCGATGGGGGTTCTGATGGTGGCCAGTGTTACCGCCTGCACCTTCACCGTCGACGGTGATCCGGCGCCGGCCCCGTATACGGGCCGCACGTGGGGGAGTCAGGCCCACACCCCGGAGTTCCCGACCGCCGAGAACGCACCCGGGTAGCGCCCACCCCTCCGACGACCCAGCCCAAACGAGCCACCTTTGCGAAGACGAGCCACAAATATGTGGCTCGTCTTCGTATTTCCGGCTCGTTTGTTGGCTGGAGGGGCGGTCAGCGCAGTTCGGTTTGCAGCACGTCGAGACTGACACCGCCGAGCGCGAGCGCCTTGCGATGGAAGTCCTTGAGCGAATCGTCGGGGTGGGCGCGCAGATAGTTGTCGCGGGCCTGCTGCCAGACCCGTTGTCCCAGTGCGTAGGACGGAGCCTGACCGGGCCAGCCCAGGTAGCGGTTGAGCTCGAAGCGCAGCACCGTCTTGTCCATCGCGACCGCCGAGCTCAGGAATTGCCAGGCCTTGTCGGCATCCCAGGTGCCACCCCCGACCGCCGCGGGTGCCGTCAGTCCGCAGTGCACGCCGATGTCGACGACCACACGGGCCGCTCGCAGTCGCTGGGAGTCGAGCATGCCCATCCGGTCGCCCGGATCGTCGAGCCAGCCCAGTTCACCCATCAGCCGCTCGGCGTAGAGCGCCCACCCCTCACCGTGGCCGGACGTGAACGAGGCGAGCTTGCGCCAGCGGTTCAGTTCCGGACTCACCATGGCCGACCCCAGTTGCAGGTGATGGCCCGGGACACCTTCGTGGAACACCGTGGTTGTTTCCTGCCAGGTGTGGAACACCCGTTGCTCCGGCGGCACCGACCACCACATCCGTCCCGGACGGCTCAGGTCTTCGCTGGGCATCGTGTAGTAGATGATCCCGGTGGCCGCCGGGGCCAGTCGGCATTCCAGTGCGGTCAGCTGCGGCGGGATCTCGAAGTGCAGCCGGCCGACCTCCTCGGTCGCGCGGTCGGACAGGTCCTGCATCCACGCGACGAAGTCGCCGCGGTCGGTCATCTGGTAGCGCGGATCGTTGTTCAACGCCTCCAGTGCGCCGCCCACGCCGGCGCCGGGCGCGATCTGGGCGGCCAGCGCCTCCTGTTCGGCGACAATCGATTCGAGGAGATCGAGACCCCAGGCGTAGGCGTCGTCGACGTCGATGTCGGCACCGACGAACTCGGCGGAATGGAGTAGGTAGCGGTCGCGGCCGACGGCATCGACGTCGATGGTCCGGGGCAGGACCTCCTCACGCAGGACCGCTGCGAGTTCGGTCATCGCAGCGCCCACCCGGCCACGCAGATCGTCGAGCAGGTCGACTCTGTCGGTGGTTTCGATCGCGGTGGCGTTGCTGAAGATCGACCCCGTTGCGGCGTCGGCCTGAGCCGCGCAGAGGCTCACCTGCCTGCTCACCAGCGGGGGACCGGTCTGCAGGCGATGACGGATGCCGGCGACGATCGATTCCACGCAGGACGGTACTTGCGACAACCGGGCCAGGAACACCTCCTGTTCGCCGGTGGTGGTCGTGGACATCAGATCGAAGACGTCGCGGACGCCCTGTAGCGGCGATTCGATGACGTTGACCTCACCGATCCGCAAACCCGCATCGTCGACCGCCAGGGCGCGTCCCAACTGGTCGGACATCGTGGCCACCGTGACGCGGTCGACGTCGTCGGCGATCGTTGCCGCCGCCAGAGAGTTCAGCGCCGCCCGCCGTTCGGACACGCGATCCGCCTCGCCCTCCGGCGAGAAGTCGGGCAGCTGATCGTCGAACCCGGAGACCCCGAGGTGCGTGGCCTCGATCGGGTTGAGTGCACAGGAGCGTTCGAGGTGGTTGTCGGCGATCCGGTCGATCGCGCTGGACCGGCTCACAGGCTCGCCGCATCGAAGGTGTTGCAGGAGTTCGGGTCACCGGCGCTGTAGCCGACATTGAACCAGCGGACCCGCTGCTCGGATGAGCCGTGGGTCCAGCCCTCCGGGTTGGATGCGTCACCGCCGATGGCGTCGTCGCCGATCGCCTTGGCGGTCTTGATGACGTCGTTGATCTGTTGCTGCGTCAGCGGCTCGAGCATCGCGTCAGGTCCCTTGTCGGCGTGATACGCCCACACCCCGGCCAGGCAGTCGGCCTGCAGTTCGATCCGTACCGATCCCGAGGTGGGGCCGGCAGCGCCCATGCGCTGACCTTTCTGCAGGGCTCCGGTCAGGTATTCGATGTGGTGGCCGTACTCGTGGGCGACGACATATTCCTGGGCCAGCGGTCCGTCTCCACCGCCGAGCTGATCGCTCAGGACGTCGAAGAACGACGGGTCGAAGTACGCGGTCTGGTCGCCGGGGCAGTAGAAGGGACCGACATCTGAGGTGGCCGGTCCGCACGCGGTGTCGACGCTGCCCTCGAAGATGACCGTCCTCGGCGGTTCGTATCCCGGCATGAGCTCTGACCACGCGTCGTCGAGGCTGTTGGTGGTGGCCACGATCCGGCACACGGTGTCGGTGTTGGCTTTCTCGATGGTGCAGTTGTTGATCTGCTCGTCGAGGGCGGACTGGTCCTGCGACGAGTACGTCGAGGTCGATCCGTCACTGCCCAATCCCAGAATGCCCGGATCGAATCCGAACAGCGCGGCCGCGATCACGATGATCAGGCCCGCTCCGCCGCCGATGGCGAACTTGCCACGGCCTCCGCCGCCGCCCGAAACGTTGCCGGTATCCAAGGGTCCGTTGCCTCGAAAAGTCATGCGGTCAGCATTGCACGAGCAGTGCCGTCCTTGGCCGATCAGGACAGCCGTAGGATGTTGCACGATACGAAATCGTCAGCTTTGAGAGGACTATTGTGCTGCGCACCCAATTTGCCGGATCACTGCGAGCCGCGAACGCCGGGCAGACCGTGACGTTGACCGGCTGGGTGGCGCGCCGACGCGACCACGGCGGCGTGATCTTCATCGATCTGCGGGACAGCTCCGGCCTCGTGCAGGTCGTGTTCCGGGACGAGGCTGTCGCCACCCCCGCGCACCGACTGCGCGCCGAATACTGCGTTCAGGTGACCGGCGTTGTCGAGCAGCGTCCGGCGGGTAGCGAGAACCCCAACCTGAAGTCCGGCGAGATCGAGATCAACGCCACCGAACTGGTCGTTCTCAACGAGTCGGCGCCGCTGCCGTTCCAGCTCGACGAGAACCCGGGTGAAGAGGCCCGGCTCAAGTACCGCTACCTCGACCTCCGTCGCGAGGGTCCCGGTTCGGCACTGCGGTTGCGTTCGAAGGTCAACCAGGCCGCCCGAAATGTGCTGTTGGAGCAGGACTTCGTCGAGATCGAGACCCCGACGCTGACCCGTTCCACACCTGAGGGTGCGCGCGACTTCCTGGTCCCGGCACGCCTGCAGCCCGGCACGTTCTACGCCCTGCCGCAGAGCCCGCAGCTGTTCAAGCAGCTGCTGATGGTGGCCGGCATGGAGCGTTACTTCCAGATCGCCCGTTGCTACCGCGACGAGGATTTCCGCGCCGACCGCCAGCCGGAGTTCACTCAGCTCGACATCGAGATGAGCTTCGTCGAGCAGGACGACATCATTGCACTCGGTGAGCAGATTCTGGTCGCGCTCTGGAAGCTGATCGGCTACGACGTGCAGACCCCGATCCCGCGGATCACCTATGCCGACGCGATGCGCCGGTTCGGCAGCGACAAGCCCGATCTGCGTTTCGGTATCGAGCTCGTCGAGTGCACCGACTATTTCAAGGACACCCCGTTCCGGGTGTTCCAGGCGCCGTACGTGGGCGCGGTCGTGATGCCCGGTGGAGCGAGCCAGCCACGGCGTCAGCTCGATGCATGGCAGGAATGGGCGAAGCAGCGCGGCGCCAAGGGGCTGGCCTACGTGCTGGTGCAGGAAGACGGCACGCTCGGTGGGCCGGTGGCCAAGAACCTGTCGGAGGCCGAGCGCGACGGACTCGTCGCCCATGTCGGTGCCAACCCCGGCGACTGCGTCTTCTTCGCGGCCGGCCCGGTCAAGGCTCAGCGCGCGTTGCTCGGTGCTGCCCGCGGCGAGATCGCACAGAAGCTCGGACTGATCAAGGACGGCGACTGGGCCTTCACCTGGGTTGTCGACGCGCCGCTGTTCGAGCCTGCCGATGAAGCCACCGCGAGCGGTGACGTCGCCGTCGGTTCGGGCGCATGGACCGCCGTGCACCACGCCTTCACCTCGCCCAAGCCGGAATCGCTCGAGGTCCTCGAAACCGATCCGGGTGCCGCTCTGGCCTACGCCTACGACATCGTCTGCAACGGCAACGAGATCGGTGGCGGTTCGATCCGTATCCACAAGCGCGAGGTCCAGGAACTGGTCTTCAAGATCATGGGTATCTCGCATGAGGAAGCGCAGGAGAAGTTCGGCTTCCTGCTCGACGCATTCGCGTACGGTGCACCGCCGCACGGTGGAATCGCCTTCGGCTGGGACCGGATCACTGCGCTGTTGGCGGGACAGCCGTCGATCCGCGACGTGATCGCGTTCCCGAAGTCGGGCGGCGGCATCGATCCGCTCACCGATGCACCGGCGCCCATCACCCCGGAGCAGCGCAAGGAGTCGGGTATCGACGCCAAGCCGCCGGCTCCGAAGCAACAGCAGGCACCTGCTGAGGTTGCTGAGAAGAAGTAGCTCCCAGACGCAGAATCTGGATCGGCAGATCGCCGGCGGCCCCGTGCCGCCGGCGATCTGTCTTTTGTGGGGCTCACACTGTGAAGTTGTCAATGGTCCTGCTGCGCAGAGTCTCTGTCAGCCGGCGGGTCTGGCGGTCGTGGCCTCGTCGACCTCAGGCCGCGGTGAGTTCGGTGGTCAGGGTGCGGCGGGCGTTGGATTTGATTGGAGTCCTACTGGTGTCGTCCGGTGCGATGAACCACGGATGCCCATCGGAACCGATGGAGACTTCCCAGCCGCGGTGGTGGATGTAGCGGTGATGTCGCCGGCACAGCAGGACCATGTTGGTCAGGCTGGTGACGCCACCGTTACGCCAGAAGTCGATGTGGTGGGCGTCGGTTCGGCCGGGCGGGCAATCACATCCGGGGAAGGCGCAGCCTCGGTCGCGGGCGATCAACGCTTTGCGGATGGCCGGCGTCACGGTTCGTTGATCGCGGCCGACATCGAGGGGTACCGAATTGTTGTCGAGCAGAATCTTGGTGATCACCGAATCACAGGCCACCAGCTGCGCGGTTGATGCTGATGCGGGTCCGGTCCACTCGAAGGCCGGTGCCAACGTGGGCGCCTTGGCGCCGCCACGCGTCGGACGATCCTCTTGATCGAGATACGAATCGAGAAGTTGCTCCAGAGCGTCGGCGCGGATCTGGGCATTCGATCGACGATCCAGTGACCCATCGGGTTCGGGGACCGGCTTCGACAACGGATCGAGCGCGACCCGCAGTTTCTCGCCCAGCAGGTTGTCCAGGTCCAGGGTGCCGTGGCTGCGTCCGTCGTCACCGTTGCCGAGGGTGAACTCGTTGAGGTCGTGGTTCTCGGCATCAGGGATCGGCTTGTCCGGCGGCGACAGCACGATCGCCATGTGGCGTGCCCGCGCCGACACCGCCGCCGGACTCGCCATCAAGGCCTCGGTCAGCAAACCTCGGACACAATCGTCTCGATCAGTATCGGGTAAGTCCGGATTCCGACGCTCAATGTGATTGAGGCCCTTGATGATCGAGTCCACATGCTCACCCGACAGTGCTCCGTCGACACCGTAGGCCGCCACTGATGGAATGTCACCGAGCATCTTGCCTACCCGTACGTAGCGATGGGCCGCCACCGGCGCCATCCCCTCCTTCTGGAGCAGTCCGGCGGTGGAACGCTCACCCGACTTCTGAGCCAACCCGCGCCGATCGACTTCACCGACCAGGCGGAAAAGTATCTGTTCCACAACATGATTGAGTCGGATAACCGTCACCGTGCGAGCTGAAATCTCAGCATCATCCCCGGCCAGATCTGACAACCTGGCGAACATTCCCCCGAAGTCCATGGGACAAGTTTACGGCCCAAAACCGGTTCGCACAAGCTTTCGAAGGACTTACATTCCTTGCACCGCAACATATTTCGACAAAAAAGCCGAGAAGATCGGGCAGTCTATCGAACGGGTCGGACACTTTCGAATACCGCTTTCCGATTGCGTTCGGACCGTAGCGTCAGCCGATTCGATGGGTCACCAGATGTAACCACCGCGTGATCGTCAGGTATGCGATGTGGCTCGCCGAGGTCTCGCCCGGTGCCGTCGAGCAAATGCCCCACCCGTTGCTCGAGGCCGGTGTCCCGGCGGGCGGGATGCATCGAGGTGTTCGGCCCTGGCTACAGGTGGCCCAGGTCCTGTCCCCGGCGGAGGCGCCGAGATTGTGATCAACTTGCAGCCTGACATTTTGGGACCCATGGAGGTAACGCCAGTTGACCATCAAGGTGGCACTCGAGCACCGGACCACGTACAACTTCGACAGGTTGACGAAGGTCTACCCACATGTCCTTCGGCTGCGGCCGGCGCCACACTCACGAACCCCGATCGAGGCTTACTCGCTCAAGGTCGAACCCGGCGACCATTTCATCAACTGGCAGCAGGACGCCTTCAGCAACTACCTGGCGCGCCTGGTGTTTCCGGAACCGACAACGGTCCTGAGCTTCACGGTGGGTCTGGTCGCCGACCTCACCGCGATCAACCCGTTCGACTTCTTCATCGAGGAGTGGGCCGAACACGTCGGCTTCGAGTACCCGGAAGAGCTTCGTCGTGATCTCGAGGTCTATCTGCGACCCGTCGACGAGACCGGCCCGGATCCGTTGGTGGCCAAGTGGGTCGACGACCACCGCGCGTCCGGGAAGATGCGCGTCATCGATTACCTGGTCCAGCTGAATTCAGCCGTCCGGGACGATGTTCGGTACACGGTGCGGCTCGAGGCAGGTGTGCAGACGCCGGAGTTCACCCTCGACAGCGGCGTCGGTTCGTGCCGGGACTCCGCGTGGTTGCTCGTTGCGATTCTGCGGCGCCTCGGCCTGGCGGCCCGTTTCGTCTCCGGTTATCTCGTCCAGTTGACGTCCGACATCAAGTCGATCGACGGTCCGTCCGGTCCTGACGCCGACTTCACCGACCTGCATGCCTGGACCGAGGTGTACCTGCCCGGCGCGGGCTGGGTGGGCATGGACCCCACCTCGGGCCTGTTCGCCGGCGAGGGCCACATCCCGCTCGCCGCGACACCGCATCCGGGTGCGGCCGCGCCGATCACCGGTGCCACCGGCAAATGCCATGCGGTGATGGACTTCTCGAACGAGGTCTCCCGCTTCCACGAGGATCCGCGGGTGACCCTGCCGTACTCGGGTGATCAGTGGAAGCGGATCGTCAATCTCGGCACCGATCTCGACGACCGGATGCGCAAGGCCGATGTCCGCCTGACGATGGGCGGTGAGCCGACCTTCGTCTCCCTCGACAATCAGGTGGACCCGGAGTGGCTGACCGATGCCGACGGACCCCACAAGCGTTCGCTGGCCTCCGATCTGGCCGATCGCGTCAAGAAGATCTACGCGCCGAGCGGCCTGGTGCAGCGCGGCCAGGGCAAGTGGTACCCCGGGGAGCCGTTGCCACGGTGGCAGATCGACCTGATCTGGCGTGCCGACGGAAAGGCGCTCTGGAACAACCCCGACCTGCTGGACGACCCGTGGCCCACCAAAGAAGCCGCGCAGGCCACCATGGACTGGCAGGCGCCCGGTGGACTCGGGCCGACCGATCCGGCAACGGCCAAGGCGCCCAAGGCCTTCGTCTCGGCACTGGCCCGTCGTCTGCGACTCCCGGATTCACAGGTGATGCCCGCCTACGAGGACCCGCTGCTCAGACTCGCCGAGTTGGTGCGACTGCCGGTGGGTGCACCCCCTGAGGCGGAAGCGAAGGCATCCGAGGCCACCGAGGACGACCTGACACCCGACAAGGATTCGGCCGAGGTGCGTCAACGCCTGCTGGCCGAGCTTGATTCGTCGGTCAGCAGCCCCACCGCCTACGTGATGCCGATCAATCGGGCCCCGGACGGCGTGGGTTGGCAGAGTGCCTTGTGGAAAACGCGACGTGGTCGTTTGGTGCTCAGTCCGGGTAACTCTCCCGCAGGTTTGCGGCTGCCGCTCGACGCTCTTTTCTGGGAACCGAACATGCAGTTCTTCCCGGCCGACCCGACCGCATTCGACATCGATCCACTCGACGAGCTCACCGGGTCGGATGAGCCGCCGGCACCTGCCGTTGCGGAACCGCCGGCCGCCGCCGCACCACAGATGCCGCGGACCGGAATGGCCGGAGAACCGTTACCCGGTGCCCGACCCGGTACGTCGGTGGGGAACACCGGTGTTCCCGGCGGCGGTGAGCCGCTGTGGATCACGCCGGAGATGCAGAAGGCCCGGGCCGCTGCCGAAGTGGCGAAGGCCGCGGAAGCGGAAGCGGCGGCGCAGACCGCTGCAGAACAGACCGACCTCGACGTCGTCGAACCCTCCGGTCGAGCGGTCACCGCGTTGGTGGCCGAAGAGCGGGGCGGTGTGCTGTACGTGTTCCTGCCACCGACCGAGAGCGGCGACGACTTCGCCGAGCTGGTCAGCCTGGTCGAGCGCAGCGCCGAGGAGGTGGGCAAGCCGGTGGTCATCGAGGGTTATGGCCCGCCGGCGGATCCGCGACTGACATCCTTGACGATCACCCCCGACCCCGGTGTCATCGAGGTCAACATCCAGCCCACGTCGTCATTCGTCGAGCAGTCCGAACTCCTCGAAACCCTGTACGACCAGGCTCGCCGGGTCCGGCTGGGGACCGAGTCGTTCGACCTCGACGGCAGCCACGGCGGAACCGGCGGCGGCAACCACATCACGCTCGGCGGCATCCGCCCGGCCGATTCCCCGATGTTGCGTCGGCCGGATCTCCTCGTCTCGATGCTGACCTACTGGCAGCTGCATCCGTCGCTGTCATATCTGTTCTCGGGACGATTCATCGGCACCACCTCGCAGGCGCCGCGCGTCGACGAGGGGCGCGAGAGTTCGCTCTACGAACTCGAGGTCGCCTTTGCCGAGATCGATCGCATCAGCGACGAGACCGCGTCCGGCAACAGCTCCCATCACCTGCCATGGGTCACTGATCGGGCGCTGCGCCACCTGCTCACCGACATCACCGGCAACACCCACCGCGCCGAGTTCTGCATCGACAAGCTCTACAGCCCCGACTCGACCCGCGGCCGGCTCGGCCTCCTCGAACTCCGGGGCTTCGAGATGCCACCGCATCATCAGATGGCGATGGTGCAGTCGTTGCTCGTGCGCAGCCTGGTCTCTTGGTTCTGGGACAAGCCCTACCGGGCTCGGCTGCAACGCCACGGCGCCGACCTTCATGGCCGGCATCTGCTGCCGTACTACGTGATCGAGGACATCTCCAACGTCGCCGAAGATCTCCGCGAGGCGGGCTACGACTTCGACACCGCCTGGCTGGCCCCCTTCACCGAGTTCCGCTTCCCGCGTCTGGGCACGGTGCACATCCGCGATGTCGAGATCGAACTGCGCGGCGCGATCGAACCCTGGAACGTCCTGGGGGAGGAGTCCGCGTTCGGTGGCACCGCCCGCTACGTCGACTCGTCGATCGAACGGGTGCAGCTGCGGGTGCTCGGCGGTGACATGAATCGATTCGTCCTGACCTGCAACGGTGTCCCGGTCCCGCTGGCGTCCACCGGCCGCGCCGGGGAGACGGTCGCGGGCATCCGGTTCCGGGCATGGCAGCCACCGAGCGCCCTGCACCCGACCATCACCATCGACAGTCCGCTGGTCTTCGATCTCATCGACACCCACAACGGGCGGTCGGTGGGCGGCGCGACCTATCACGTGATCCATCCCGGTGGTCGGGCGTACGAACGCCCACCGGTGAACGCGGTGGAGGCCGAGTCGCGTCGCAACGGTCGTTTCGAGGCGTCCGGACATCAGGTCGGCACCGTCGACACGGCCGAACTCCGGGAATATCAGGCCAGGCTGGCGACCGATTCCGGTGTGCCGATGATCTTGGATCTACGGCGAGCACGTACAGTCCTTCGGTGACAACGCCAAGGATCGAACCCGCCGGAATTCTGGACCGATACCGGTCTGACCGGTACGGATTGTTCGATCTGTCGGCCCTGCCGGGATCCCCGAGCGGACCCTTCGACGAACTCTTCGACAGCACCGGTGCCGTCCGCACGCAGTGGTCCGGTCTGATCGATGGTCTCGAGCGGATGGGCGATGCCGGCCTCCGCCAGGCCGACCGGCGGGTGCGCACCCTCATCGACGACGACGGCATCACCTACAACGTGCCGACCGGGACCACCACGCGGCAGAGCCGCTGGGAACTGGACTGTGTGCCGCTGTTGATCGACGGCGCCGAATGGCAGGCCCTGGAGAAGGGCATCGAGCAACGCGCCCGGGTGCTCGACGCGCTGCTGTCGGATGTCTATGCCGACCAGAGAGCGATCACCTCGGGTGTGGTGCCGCCGGAACTGATCTACGGGCATCCCGGCTTCGTCCGCAAGGCCGCGCGTTTCCCGCAGGTGTGGTCGCACATGCTGTTCATGCATGCCTGTGACATCGGCCGACTGCCGAGCGGTGAGTACCTGGCCTACTCCGACCGGACGCAGGCGCCGTCCGGTGCCGGCTACGCCTTGGCCGACCGGCACCTCATGTCGCGGGCGTTCCCACGGCTGCTGCAGCGATGCGTGCCGCGACCGATGTCGGCGTTCGCGGCCACGGTCCGGATCGCGACGTTCGAGTACGCCCCGCAGGGCATCGAAGAACCGACGGTTGCGGTGCTGACACCGGGCTCGTTGTCGGAGACCGCGTTCGACCAGGCTTACCTGGCCTCGATCCTCGGCTTCCCATTGGTCGAGGCCGCCGACCTGGTGGTCCGCGACGGTGCGGTCTACATGCGTTCGCTGGGAACGTTCAAGAGGCTCGACGTGATCATCAGGCGGGTCGACTCCGACTATTCCGATCCGCTGGACCTACGTGCCGATTCCCGGCTCGGTGTCACCGGTCTGGTGGAGGCGGTATCGCGCGGTTCGGTCACCGTCCTGAACACACTCGGCAGCGGCGTGCTCGAGAACCCGGCGTTGCACACCGTCCTGCCCGCACTGAGCAAGCACTTCCTCGGTGAGGACCTCTTGCTCGACTCGGTGCAGACATATTGGGCCGGAAACGATCTCGAACGCGGCAAGTTGTCGACCGATCTGCCGCTGCTGGGCATCACCAACTTCCGGACCGGCGAAGAGTTCACCGGACCGGCACTGAGTTCGGCTGCGATCGAGACGTTGCGCGCCCGGATCGCCGCCGAACCGTGGCAGTGGGTCGGCCGTGTCCTGGAACGATTTTCGGTTGCGCCGTCGTCCACACCCGGCCCCAACCGGTCCAGCGGGGGTACCGGTTCACCACTGCGCGCGGCACCGGTCGGCATCCGTTCGTTCAGCGTCGCGCAGGGGTCGGGGTACGCGGTCCTGCCCGGTGGCCTCGGTCAGGTACTCGCCGAGGGAGCTGCCGGGTCGGCGATGAATGCCGTTGCCGGAAAAGATGTCTGGGTGACCACCGTGGAGCCGGCCGCAGGCCAGACCCGGGTGGAGGAATCGGGCGGTACGCCCGAACGCAGCCGGCCGATCATCGTCTCCGGCACGGGTCCGAGCGCGATCCGTTCGAGTTCCGACCCGGTCGTCAGTTCGCCTCGCGTGTTGTCCGACCTGTTCTGGTTCGGTCGCTACGGTGAACGCGCCGAATTGACCACCCGGATGGTCAAGGTCGCGCGCGAGCGTTACGAGGACTATCGCTACCGTCCATGGATGACGGGCACGGCGTCGATCCCGTTGTTCCTGAGCGCAATTGCGTCGGCGTCCGGCAATCGGGCCGTGCTGCAGGACACCAGGGGATTACTCGACTTCGACAGCAGCAAACCGCCGGATCCCGACGAGGTCCTGGCTGCGACCACCCGCTTGCACATGATGACCAGCGCCCGGCGGACGCCCGGTTCGGTCGCCTTCGCGGTGGACCGTCTGCAACAACTGGCCCGTGCGATCCGCGACCAGTTGTCGACGAGCACGTGGATGGTGCTCGGCTCCGTCGACCGCGCACTGGCCGAACTGGGTACCGGACCGGCGGCCGGTGCGGGCGAGGACACCGAGCGTGACGGTTCCGAACTCGGCCGGGCACACGACGACATCCTGCACGGACTGCTGGCCCTGGCCGGATTGCAGGCCGAGTCGATGGTGCACGACCCGGGCTGGCTGTTCATGGACATCGGGCGCCGGGTGGAGCGCGCGCAGGTGCTGGCCGGCCTGACGTCGGCCATTCTGGTGCCCCAGCACGACTCGGACACCGAACAGGGCCTGCTGGAGGCATATCTGTCGGCGAGCGAGTCGGTGATCATCTACCGCCGCCGCAACCGCGGCATCGTCCGGCTCGGCTCGGTGGCCGACCTGATGCTGTTCGACGAGGGCAATCCGCGGGCGATGATCTACCAACTTCAGACGCTGCGCCACGACCTGAGCGCGCTGCCGTCGATCGTCCGCTCCGCTGCCGCCGAGCGCATCGTCGAGGATCTGGTGGCTGAACTGCGCCGGGTCGACCCGGCGGACCTGGCCGCGATCGGTGCCGGCGGCGAGCGGGTGGAGTTGGCCGAGTTGATGCGCACGCTCGACAAGGGCCTCCGGGAGCTCTCGGACGTGCTCGGGCGCACCAGATTTGCCTATCCGGTCGACATGCAGCCACTCTGGGGTGCCGGATCGGAGGGGACGTAAGTGAACACTGCAGAGCAACAGCCACGGTCCGCCGCAGGTCTGGTCGAAGGCGCGACACGACGGTACAAGGTCACCCACCGAACCCGCTACGACTACGACGACGTGGTCAGCAGCAGTTATGGCCGCTGCCATCTCCAACCCCGTGACCTGCCCGGTCAACGGGTGATCGACAGCGCGATCACCATCGACCCCGAGCCGTCGGACCGTTCGACAGGCGTCGACATCTACGGCAACTACGACAGCTACTTCCACGTCCGTACCCCGCATCGGCGCCTCGAGGTCACCGGTGTGTCCACCGTGGACGTCGACCCGCTCGATCAGGATCTGCTCAACTCGGCCGCGGCCCGTGGACCGTGGGAAGCGGCCCGCCCATCCGGGCCGCAGGGCGCCCGTGCGGTCGAGTTCCGCCTCGACCTCTACCCGCCGGAGATCAGCGCCGCGGTCATCGACTACGCGTCGACGATCTTCACGCCCGGCGCGCCGTTGCTCGACGTCGTGGTGCAACTGACCGGCCGTATCTTCCGTGATTTCACCTACCGCTCGGGGTCCACGGCCATCAGCACGAAGGTCGACACGGTCATGGAACGTCGGGAGGGTGTCTGCCAGGATTTTGCGCGGGTGGCCATTGCGTGTCTGCGGTCCCGCGGGCTCGCCGCCCGCTACGTCTCCGGTTATCTGGCCACCGATCCGCCGCCGGGACGTGAGCGGATCTTCGGGGCCGACGCCTCGCATGCGTGGGCGGCGGTGTGGCTGCCGGGCGACCGCTGGATCGCCTTCGACCCCACCAACGACAAACTCGTCGACGAACGCCATGTCACGGTCGCCTGGGGTCGCGATTACGACGATGTGCCGCCGTTGCGGGGCGTCATCTACACCGAATCCAGGAAGAGCCGGATCGATGTTTCGGTCGACGTTTCCCCGGAAAATTGAGGCTCATTTCCCGTGGCAGTGAAACACGTCCTACCTTTTGGGTAAGTTGTAGGGGATGACTGTTCTTGCCGATAGCCAGAAAACCGGCGCGGTGCAGGCGGCAGAGCGGCTTCTCGCCGCTCGCGCAGGCGCCCCGGTGTCCTTAGCCGAACCCTATGACCTCGGTGGCAGCGGTCGTACCCAGGTCTTGCGTGTTCGAGTCGCCCAGAACCCGTTCTCGGCGGACCGCACGCTGGTGATCAAGGTTCTCGGCGCCGGGGAGACCGGATCCGGGGACTCCTTCTATCGCGAGGTGGCGTCGTACAAGTACGCCAACACACTCCCGACGGCATCCCGCCCGGGTCCGGCCCTGATCGCCTTCGACCTGGCCTCCCGGGTCCTGGTCCTGACCGACCTCGGTGACGGCCGTTCGATGACCGAACTGCTCAGCAGCAACGACACCGCTGCCGTCGGCAGCTCACTGAGCGCCTGGGGCCAGGCACTGGGCCGCATGCATGCGGCCACCGTCGGCGGTGAGAACGATTTCGCGGCCTTGCTCCGGCAGGGCAGCGATGGTGTCGCCACCGACGCGCTGCACAGCCAGTTCGCAGCCGCGGTGACCTCGGCACCCAAGGTCGTCCGCGACATGCTCGGTTCGGACCTCGACCCGGCCGTCCTCCAATTGTTCGAGGCCGCCCGCGACCTGTTCGGCGAAGGTGAGCACCGGGCCTTCAGCCCGTCGGACGTCGGCCCAGAGAACATCCTGATCAACGGCGACGGCGTGCGGTTCCTCGACTACGAGTGGGGTGGTTTCCGCGACGCCACGCTCGACATCGCATACGCGCTGGTGACGTTTGCGCCGTGGTTGACACCGAGTTCGTCCGCCGACCGCGTTGACCTCGAGACCCTGATGCTCGATGCCTGGCGCTCCGAGGTGCAGGCGATCTGGCCGAGCCTGGGCTCCGACCGCGAACTGGCGCGAAAAGCCGTACTCGCCCGGTTGGCGTGGGTGTGGCTGTCGACGATGTGGATGCTGCCGGTCGACGACGCCGACGTGGGTCGTGCCGACGAAGCCCACGGTCTGGCGTTGAGCACTTCCGATCCCCGCGTGATCGTGGACCGCTGGTCCGGGCTGGCCGCTGCCGCCCGTCGGGCCGCCGAGCCCGCTCTGGCCGATTTCGCGGAGTCGGTCGGTCAGGCGCTGGATTCGTCCTGGCTGCACTGACGCCGCACAGTCATGACCACTGAACAGGGCGGCCTTTTCGATGCCCCCTCGGCCCCGCCCGAGCTGATCACCAGCGGACTGCAGCGGCCGGCCATGAGTGCGCCGCTCGCTGTCCGGATGCGGCCACAGACCCTCGAAGAGATCGTCGGACAGGAGCACTTGCTCGAGCCGGGATCCCCGCTGCGGCGGCTGATCGACGGTTCCGGCGCGGCGTCGGTGCTGTTGTTCGGCCCGCCGGGCACGGGCAAGACGACCATGGCGGCGCTGATCTCGACTGCCGCCGGCGGCCGCTTCGAGGCACTCTCGGCGTTGTCGTCGGGTGTGAAAGAAGTGCGCGCGGTGATCGATGCCGCGCGCCGACGCCTCATTGCCGGTACGCAGACCGTGCTGTTCATCGACGAGGTCCACCGGTTCTCCAAAACCCAGCAGGATGCGCTGCTCGACGCGGTGGAGAACCGGATCGTGCTGCTCGTCGCCGCGACCACCGAGAATCCGTCGTTCTCGGTGGTGGCACCGCTGTTGTCCCGATCGCTCGTCCTGCAACTGCGGTCCCTGAGCAACGCCGACATCCGCAAGCTGCTGGTGCGGGCCGCCGCCGACCCCCGTGGACTCGACGGCGCGGTCACGATCGACGACGACGCCCTCGATCATCTGGAGAAGATCTCCGGCGGAGACGCGCGGCGCGGACTGACCGCGCTCGAGGCCGCCGCCGGCGCAGTCCTGGCCGACACCTCCACCGACGCGGGCACCGGTCCCGGTGACGTGGCCGTGGTCACGTTGGCCTACGTCGAATCCGCGGTTGATCGGGCGGCCGTACGGTACGACCGTGGGGGGGATCAGCATTACGACGTCACCAGCGCCTTCATCAAGTCCATCCGGGGCTCCGATGTGGATGCCGCCCTGCACTATCTGGCCCGGATGATCAGCGCGGGGGAGGACCCGCGATTCATCGCCCGCCGACTGGTCGTGCACGCCAGCGAAGACATCGGCATGGCCGACCCGACGGCGCTGCAGACGGCCACGGCCGCCGCGCAGGCCGTCCAGCTGATCGGAATGCCCGAGGCCCGGCTCGCCCTGGCCCAGGCCACGATTCACCTCGCGACGGCCCCCAAGTCGGCCGCGGTGATCAACGCGATCGGCGCCGCCATCGCCGACGTCGAGGGCGGAAAGGCCGGTGCGGTCCCGCCGCATCTGCGCGATGGACACTATGCGGGCGCCGCAAAGCTGGGCAACGCCGTGGGTTACCGGTTCCCGCACGACGCCCCGGACGGTGTGTTGCCGCAGCAGTACCCGCCGGACGAGTTGGTCGGCGTCGACTACTACGAGCCCACCGAACGAGGCCGGGAACGTGACATCGGGGCGCGCCTGGGCCGCCTGCGCAACATCATCCGCGGGCGTCGGTGACGCCGGAGACGGGTTTGTCGGGTCTGGAGGGTGCGACTCCGGCGTGGCCTTGCCAGTAGTGTGGGTTAGTCACGTTCTAATAAACGGATGCCGATTCGCCTGGAACCAGGTGGAGTCACAGAGTATGGGGCCTGGACAACCAGGTGGAGTCACAGAGTGAGGACAGTCAGTGCAGACGCATGAGATCAGGAAGCGGTTCCTGGATCACTTCATCAAGGCCGGACATGTCGAGGTGCCGAGCGCGTCGCTGATCCTCGAGGACCCGAACCTTCTCTTCGTCAACGCGGGCATGGTGCCGTTCAAGCCGTACTTCCTCGGCGAGCAGACCCCGCCGTACGTGCGGGCCACCAGCATCCAGAAGTGTGTTCGTACCCTCGACATCGAGGAAGTGGGCATCACCACACGTCACAACACGTTCTTCCAGATGGCCGGCAACTTCTCGTTCGGCGATTACTTCAAGCGCGAAGCGATCCATTTCGCCTGGACCCTGCTGACCAACTCTGTCGACGACGGCGGATACGGCATCGACCCGACGCGCCTGTGGCCGACCGTGTACCTCGACGACGACGAGGCCGCCGCGATCTGGCGGGACGAGATCGGTGTGCCCGCCGAGCGGATCCAGCGCCGCGGCATGAAAGACAACTACTGGTCGATGGGTGTCCCGGGACCCTGTGGACCGAGCTCGGAGATCTTCTACGACCGCGGCCCCGACTACGGCGTCGAGGGAGGCCCCGAAGCCGACGAGGACCGCTACATCGAGATCTGGAACCTGGTCTTCATGCAGAACCAGCGGGGTCCCGGTGGTGGCAAGGACGGCTACGAGATCCTCGGACCGCTGCCCAAGAAGAACATCGACACCGGCATGGGCATCGAACGCGTCGCGTGCATCCTCCAGGGCGTCGAGAACGTTTACGAAACAGATCTTTTGGCCCCGGTCATCGGCGTCGCCGAACGCCTGACCGGCCGCACCTACGGCGCCGACCCGGCAGAATCGGTCCGGTTCCGCGTCATCGCCGACCACGCCCGCACCGCGGTGATGTTGATCGCCGACGGGATCACCCCCGGCAACGACGGTCGCGGCTACGTGCTGCGACGCCTGCTGCGGCGGATCGTGCGCTCGGCCCGGCTGCTCGGTGCCACCGGCGCCACGATGAAGGCGTTCACCGACGCCGTCATCGACACGATGACCGCGTCGTACCCCGAACTCGCCGATCAGCGGGCCCGGATCGTGGCCACCGCGGTCGGTGAGGAAGATGCCTTCCTCAAGACCCTGACCGCGGGTTCGCGACTGTTCGACGACGCCGCGGCGACCACCAGGGCCTCCGGTGCCACCCGGATCAGCGGCAAAGACGCGTTCGCCCTGCACGACACCTACGGTTTCCCGATCGACCTCACCCTGGAGATGGCCGCCGAGGCCGGGCTGTCGGTGGACGAGTCCGGCTTCAAGGAGCTGATGACCGAGCAGCGGCAGCGCGCGAAGGCAGATGCGACCGCCCGCAAAGCCGGTCACGCGGACCTCAGTGTCTACCGTGAGTTCCTCGATCGGGGACCGACCGTGTTCACCGGATTCGACGAACTCAATTCGGAGTCAAAGGTTTTGGGTCTGGTCGCTGACGGACAGCGCGTGCGCAGCGCGTTCGCCGGTCAGGAGATCGAGGTGATCCTGGACCGCAGCCCGCTCTACGCCGAGGCCGGCGGCCAGATCGCCGACATCGGGACCATCACCACGTCGTCGGGCCTGCGCCTGACGGTCAAAGACGTTCAGAAGGTCGGCAAGTCGGTCTGGTTGCACCGCGCCGTCATCGAAGAGGGCGAGATCGCCGAAGGTGACGAAGTCCTCACCCAGGTCGACGCCGCCTGGCGTCATGGCGCCACCCAGGGCCACTCCGGCACCCACCTCGTGGGAGCCGCATTGCGTCAGGTGCTCGGACCGACGGCAACACAGGCGGGTTCACTGAACCGGCCCGGCTACCTGCGGTTCGACTTCGCATCGCAGGGCGCGCTGACCGAGGCGCAGCGCGGCGAGATCGAAGAGATCACCAACGCTGCAGTCGAGGCGAACTACCCGGTCAACACGTTCGAGACCGGAATCGACGATGCCAAGGCGATGGGTGCGCTCGCGCTCTTCGGTGAGAACTACGGCGACGTCGTCAGAGTGGTCGAGATGGGTGGACCGTTCTCGATGGAGCTGTGCGGTGGAACCCACGTCGGTTCGTCGGCGCAGGTCGGCCCGGTCACGCTGCTCGGCGAGTCGTCGGTCGGTTCCGGCGTGCGACGGGTCGAGGCATACGTCGGGCTCGACTCCTACCGCTACCTGGCCAAGGAACGCGCGTTGCTCGCCGGTCTGGCCACGTCGCTGAAGGTCCCGAGTGATCAGGTGCCCGGCCGCGTCGAGTCGCTCGTCACCAAGCTCAAGGAAGCCGAAAAGCAGATCGAGAAGATGCGGGCCGATGCGGCGAAGGCCGCGGTCGGTTCGCTGATCGATGACGCGACGCGGGTCGGCGACGTGCTCGTGGTCGCAGGCAAGCTCGACGGCATGGATGCCGGAGACCTGCGAACCCTGGCCGCGGACCTGCGCGGACGCGTGGGCGCGGACAACGCTGTGGTGGTGCTGTTCTCGGCGTCGGGTGACAAGGTCCCGTTCGCCGTCGCGACCACCTCTGCCGCCCGCGACGCGGGAATCAAGGCCGGTGACCTGGTTCGCGAACTCGCGCCGCTGGTCTCGGGCAGGGGCGGCGGAAAGCCGGACCTGGCACAGGGTTCCGGAACCGACGCCGCGGGTATCGATTCGGCGCTGGTCCGGCTGCGTGAACTGGTCGGCTCGGCTCGATGACGTTGACGCCGCGAGGGCGCCGGATCGCCATCGACGTCGGCAGTGTGCGGATCGGAGTGGCCTCGTGCGATCCCGACGGGATCCTGGCCACTCCGGTCGAGACCGTCGCCCGCACCCCCAAAAGTGACGCCGATTTACGGCGACTCGCCGAAATCATCGCCGAATACGACGCGGTTGGCGTTATCGTCGGATTGCCGAAAACGTTGCGCGACGAGCACGGTCATGCGGCTGCCCTCGCCACCGAGTTCGGTGACGCGCTGGCGCAGCGCATCTCGCCGGTGCCGGTGATGTATTCCGATGAACGTTTGACCACGGTGACCGCACAACAAGCTCTACGTTCGTCCGGTGTTCGGGCGAAGTCCCAGAAATCTGTGATCGATCAGGCAGCTGCCACCGCGATCCTCCAGAACTGGCTGGATCTGCAGGCAAGTCAGGAAGGCCGCGGGTGAGTGACGACCGATCCGACAATCGTCGAGCCGAGGCAGAGCCGGGACGCCGTCGCCGGCGCGCGGACACCCCCTATGACCCCGATCGTCTGAAGTACTTCACCCAGGGAAACGGCGGGGCGCCGAGCCGCAGACGCGGACCCG
This sequence comes from Williamsia sp. z34, assembly GCF_059553395.1. NCBI lineage: Bacteria > Bacillati > Actinomycetota > Actinomycetes > Mycobacteriales > Nocardiaceae > Williamsia > Williamsia sp. z34. The sequence goes on from NZ_JCANWW010000002.1 coordinate 388,525, forward strand.
AGGTGATCCCGCCGCGGGATCCGGCCGCGAGTCGTCGCACACCGCCGCCTCCGCCCCGGACGACTCCTCCGCGGCGGGCGACACCGCCACCGCCTGCCGACCCCCGGTGGGAGCCCGAGCCCGGGAGCGGCCCGCCGCCGTCGCAGCCGTTCCCGCAGCAGCAACCGCCGTCGCAGCCGTTCCCGCAGCAGCAACCGCCGTCGCAGCCGTTCCCGCGACAGCAACCGCCCTCGCAGCCGTTCCCGCGACAGCAACCGCCCTCGCAGCCGTTCCCGCGACAGCAACCGCCCTCGCAGCCGTTCCCGCGCCAGCGGCCGGGTCCTCGGTCTGTCGAGCCCGCGCATCCCCACGCCTACGACCCCGATCCGAGGCATGACGAGCGGGAACCCTACGTCGATCCGGGTCGTGCCGAGTACACCCGCCGAGACGAAACGGCCCGAGCCCGTTCACCCAAGCGCACCGCCGCGGCGGCAGCGCGCCGCAAGAAGCGGAAATTGGTCGTCATCTCGGCCGCGGTCGTCTTCATGCTGGCGCTGGCCGCGGGCATCGGTTACGCCGGACTGCGCGTTGTCGGTTTCTTCGGATCCGAGGACAAGGACTTCACCAATGTCGCCGGCACCTCGGACGTCCTGGTGTCGATCCCGCAGGACGCGACGTTGACGCAGTTCGGCGAGATCCTCGAAGAGAACGACGTGGTGGGCAGCGTCAACGCCTTCACGCTCGCGGCCGACGACCAGCCGATCTCGGCGGGCTTCTACAAACTCCGCACCGAGATCCCGGCCAGTACCGCCGTATCGATGCTGACGAACATGGACAACCGCGTCGGCCGGGTGGTCATCCCCGAAGGCCTGCAGCTCGACTCCAAGGAAGGCATCGACGGCAAGACCACCTTGGGCATCTTCGCCCGGGTTGCGCAGGCCACCACCGTCGATCTCAACGGCGTGAAGGAGGGCTCCACGGTCGAGGACCTGGCCCAGGCCGCGGCGACCGCCACACCGGAGGAGCTCGGTGTGCCCGAGTGGGCCGTGGACGCGGTGTCGTCGCTCGATGGAGATCATCGCCGTATCGAGGGCCTGATCGCCCCGACGTCGTGGGAGATGATCGATCCGGGGCTGACCCCGGTGGAGATGCTGAACTACCTGATCTCGCGCAGTGCAGCCCTGTTCGCGCAGTGGGGGCTACCCGAGTCCGGCACCTCGTCGACGGGGCTGAACCCGTACGAGACCCTGGTGTCGGCATCGATCGTCGAGCGTGAGGTCAACACCGCCGAGGACTATCCGAAGGTGGCCCGGGTCATCGCCAATCGGCTCGGTGTCGACCAGGCGCTGCAGATGGATTCGACGGTCAACTACACCTCGGCGATTCAGAACATCGATGTGGCCGGTGACGATTTCATCGCCCCCACCGAATGGAACACCTACCAGCAGAAGGGTTTACCGCGCACCCCGATCGGTGCGGTCGGTCAGCCCGCATTGCTGGCCGCGCTCGAACCGCCGGCCGGTAACTGGTTGTACTTCGTCACGATCGATCAGCAGGGGACCACTCTGTTCACCGAGGACTACGAGCAGCACATGCGCAACCGCCAACAGGCCTGCGACAACTCGATTCTCCAGACCAACTGCTGATGACCGGGCAGGGCAGAGCCGCCGCGATCCTGGGATCGCCGGTGGCACACTCGAAGTCGCCTGCGCTGCACCTGGCGGCGTATCGGGCGCTGGGTCTTGTCGACTGGACCTACGAGCGTATCGAGTGCACGGCGGAGCAACTCCCATCCCTGGTCTCCGGGATGGACGAGAAGTACATCGGGTTCTCGGTGACGATGCCCGGCAAGCGCGCCGCGCTCGAGTTCGCCGATCACCGCACCGACCGTGCGGTCGCGGTGGGGTCGGCCAACACACTCGTCCGCGTGCCGGGTGGTTGGCGGGCGGACTGCACCGACATCGACGGTGCGGCGGCAGCCCTGGCCGAACTCGAGATCGATCAGGCCCCGGCACACCACGCCGTCGTTGTCGGGGCGGGTGGAACGGCCGCCCCGGTTCTGGCGGCCCTGGCCGGTGCCGGGATCGGTGAGGTGAGCATCGTCGCGCGCAGCCGGGCGCGGGCCGCCGAGGTGCTGGCGGTCGCCGATGCGCTGGGCCTGGCCACCGACGTCCTGCCCTTCGAACCGACGTCGCAACTATCGGACCGGGCGGCAACGGCTGCCGTGGTGGTCAACACCGTTCCCGCGACTGCTGCCGAGCCGCTGGCCGGGGCCCTGGCTCCGGCGGCGCGTCTGTTCGACGTCATCTACAGTCCCTGGCCGACCCCGCTGGCCGCCGCGGTGAGCGGCTCCGGTGGCGCCGTGGTCGGTGGACTGGTGATGCTCCTGAACCAGGCGCTGGGACAGGTCGAGCAATTCACCGGCATGAAGGCGCCGCTGGACGTGATGGCCGCCGCGCTCGACTGATCTGTCCACAGACCCGATGCCCGTCCACAATCGGCCGTCGGCGGACCGGACGCCGGGTGCGGCTGCGCGAAGGTGGGTGAGTGCACCTTGTCGTCGGGATCGTGGGGTTCTGGTTCGTGGCGCTGGCCGGTGCCGACGTGCGGACGCGCCGGTTGCCGAACAGCATCGTCCTGCCCGGTGTGCTCGGCGCGGTTGCCGGGACGATGTCCAGCCCTTCCGCCGGCGGCGGCCTGCTGGTGGCCGGCGGCATCTACCTGGTCGCGTTCTGGTTCGGGGGCTGTGGCGGCGGAGATGTGAAACTGGCCGTGGTCGTCGGTGCGATGGCCGGTTCACCCACCACCGCAGCAGCCGCGGTGTTGCTCGCGCAGGTGCTCACCCTCGGACAGGTCCTGATCGGCCGTGCGGGCGGCGTCCGGCCGCACTATGCCCCGCACGGCCCGGCACTGTGCGCATCGGCCGCACTCAGCTGCGGGATCTGGTGACCGCGGGGGGATCTGCCGACAGCCCACGTTGATGGGCGTGGAACAATTGGGAACTGTGTTGCGCTGGAGTACTGCCGGAGAATCCCATGGTCCCGCACTGGTAGCCGTCCTGGAAGGGATGGTGGCCGGTGTCGAGGTGACCTCGTCGCAGGTTGCTGACCAATTGGCCCGCCGCCGTCTCGGTTACGGACGGGGTGCGCGGATGAAGTTCGAGGCCGACCAGGTCACCCTGGTCGGCGGTGTCCGCCACGGATTGACGATGGGCGGCCCGGTCGCCATCGAGATCGGCAACACCGAATGGCCCAAGTGGGAGACCGTGATGTCGGCCGACCCGGTCCCCGTCGAAGAGCTCGAGGGCATCGCCCGGAACGCGCCGTTGACCCGGCCCCGGCCCGGCCACGCCGACTACTCCGGCATGCTCAAGTACGGCTTCGACGATGCCCGTCCGGTCCTGGAACGGGCCAGTGCCCGCGAGACCGCAGCCCGCGTCGCGATCGGCACCGTCGCCCGCAACTTCCTGCGTCAGGTCCTCGGTATCGAGGTGCTCTCGCACGTGATCTCCATCGGCGCCTCCGATCCCTATGTCGGTGCCGCGCCGGTGTACTCGGACCTCGAGCAGATCGACGCCAGCCCGGTGCGGGCGTATTCGACCGAGGCCGAGGCCTCGATGATCGCCGAGATCGAAGCCGCGAAACGCGACGGTGACACGCTCGGTGGTGTTGTCGAGGTCGTCGCCACCGGTGTGCCCGTGGGTCTGGGCTCGCACGTCAGCGGCGATCGTCGTCTCGATTCCCGTCTGGCCGGTGCGCTGATGGGCATCCAGGCCATCAAGGGTGTCGAGGTCGGCGACGGTTTCGAGACCGCCCGTCGTCGCGGCAGTGCCGCACACGACGAGATGATCCCCGGCCCGGGTGGTGCAGTCCGTTCGACGAACCGCGCAGGCGGCCTCGAAGGCGGGATGACCAACGGTGAGTCCATCCGGGTCCGTGCTGCCATGAAGCCGATTTCCACAGTGCCGAAAGCGCTTTCGACGATGGACATGACCACCGGAGAACAGGCCACGGCCATTCACCAGCGGTCCGACGTCTGTGCCGTACCGGCCGCGGGTGTTGTCGCCGAGTCGATGGTGGCCCTGGTGTTGGCGCAGGCGGCCCTGGAGAAGTTCGGTGGCGACTCTGCCGTCGAGACCGCGGACAACCTTGCCGGCTACCTCAAGCGGGTGGCCGCACACCTGCCCTCGTCGTGACCGGGTCGACCGGCCCGCGGGTCGTGCTCATCGGCTTCATGGGCTCGGGCAAGACCACGGTCGGACAACAACTGGCCCGCGTTCTGGGGTGCGAGTGGAAAGACAGCGACGTCGAGATCGAGCGACGGAGCGGCCGGACCATCCCCGAGATCTTCACCGACGGTGAAGACGCGTTTCGTGCCTACGAACGCGAGATCGTGGCCGACCTGCTGCGGACCCACACCGGTGTGCTGTCGCTGGGTGGTGGCGCCGTCCTGACGGCGGCCACCCGCGAGCTACTCGCCGGGCATCCGGTCGTGTACCTCAGAGTGGATGCCGAACAAGGGTTTGCCCGGGTCGCGAACTCCAGCCGTCCGCTGCTGAAGGTGGACAACCCCAAGCAGGCGTATCGCGACCTGCTGGCACAACGAGATTCGATCTACCAGGGCGCGGCCACCATCGTGGTGGATGCGCATCCGCACCAGCGTGTGGTCGCCGACGAGATCATCACCCAACTGACCGAGCAGGAGGCCACCAAGTGACCGAGCAAGCCGCACCCATCCGCGTACCGGTGAACAGTGAGAGCCCCTACGAGGTCATCATCGGCCGCGGCCTGCTGACCGATCTGGTCGAGGCGGTCGCCGGCGCCGATTCGGTGGCGATCCTCTATCAGCCCTCCCTTGCCGAGACCGCGGAACTCATCCGAAAGACATTGGACGAGAACAACTTCAACGCACATCGGATCGAGATCCCGGATGCCGAGGCGGGCAAGGAACTCTCGGTTGCCTCGTTCTGCTGGGAGGTCTTCGGCCGGATCGGGATGAAGCGCAACGACGTGGTGGTCTCGCTCGGCGGGGGCGCGGCAACCGACCTGTCCGGGTTCGTCGCGGCCACCTGGATGCGGGGGATCCCGGTCGTCCACGTGCCGACCACACTGCTGGCCATGGTCGACGCCGCGGTCGGCGGCAAGACCGGCATCAACACCGACGCCGGCAAGAACCTGGTCGGATCCTTCCACGAGCCGCGCGCAGTGCTGATCGACATCGCGACGCTGGAGACGGTGCCACGCAACGAGATCATCGCCGGCATGGCGGAGGTCATCAAGACCGGTTTCATCGCCGACCCGGAGATCCTGGACCTGATCGAGGCGGACCCGCAGGCGGCCCTCGACCCGACCGGTCCGGTCCTGCCCGAACTGATCGAACGGTCCGTGCGCGTCAAGGCCCAGGTGGTCGCGGCAGATCTGCGGGAGTCCTCGCTGCGCGAGATCCTCAACTACGGCCATACCCTCGGCCACGCCATCGAGCGCCGTGAGAAGTACCGCTGGCGTCACGGCGCGGCGGTGTCCGTGGGCCTGGTCTATGCCGCCGAACTCGGCAGGCTGGCCGGACGTCTCGACGACGCCACCGCGGATCGCCACCGCAGCGTGCTCGAGAGTGTCGGACTGCCGGTCGGCTACGACGCCGACGCATTGCCCGATCTCCTCAAGGGCATGGCGGGGGACAAGAAGAACCGTTCGGGCATGCTGCGGTTCGTCGTCCTCGACGGCCTGGCCAAGCCCGGACGCCTGGAGGCCCCCGATCCCTCGCTGCTCGCCGCGGCGTACTCCACCGTCGCCAAGGACGAGCCGACCAACGGTTCGATCCTGCTCTAGCCCTTCACGGCGCCGGAACCACTACGCAAACGAGCCGGAAATACGAAGACGAGCCACATATTTGTGGCTCGTCTTCGTGTTTCCGGCTCGTTTGCGCTTGTCGCTCGGTTGGGGTCAGGCGTAGGCGTTCTGGTCCTGGGCCTTGGCCTCGTTCTTGCGGTGCTGGCGGCGGGTCAGGAATCGGCCGACGGCAGCGCCGATGAGGGCGGAGACGAAGACCAGCAGGGTGGTGAACGAACCGCCGGCGAAGATCTCGATGGCCAGGGAGTTCTCACCGATCCCGGACATCACCCAGTTGCCCAGGACCCAGCACACGACCGCACTGATGAGCCCGGTCAGGAGTCCGGCCTTGAGCCAGCGCATGGTCAGGTCGTCGTAGTCGTCGGGATCGGGATGGGCGCGGCCGTCGACCAGACCGTCGATGCCACCCCAGATCAGCGCCACCAGCACCACGCTGGCGATCGCGATCGTCTTCCAATAGTTGGAGTCCAACGGCCAGGCCACGATGGCCAGACCCAACAGGACCCGGGCACCGATGTGCACCGCCGACATCACCAAACCCCGCAACAGCCACGCAATCATGTGAGCAGCGTACCGATGTGGAACGTGTTCATGTGTCAGGGGCCACAAAACGAACATGGTGTCCGAGTTGATCGTGGGACCGCGCTCGGATGGCCGACTCCACTAGCCTTGAAACCATGACTGTTGAACGAGTGGTCACCGACCTCGGCCCAACTGCGGAATCGGCGCGGCGTGACCGGCTGCGCTCGCTGCTCAGCGGCGCGGGAATCGACGCCCTCCTGATCACCGATCTGGTCAATGTGCGGTATCTCACCGGATTCACCGGATCGAACGGCGGCGTGGTGATCACCGCTGCCGGCGACGACCGGATCGCCACCGACGGCCGCTACATCACGCAGGTGGCCGAACAGGCCCCGGACCTGACCGCGATCATCAACCGGGACTGCCCGGGTGCCCTGATCGAGCATCTGGTGGGTTCCGGTGCCCGGATCGGTTTCGAGAAGCATGTGGTGACGGTGGCGACCCATCAACGTCTGCTGCCGCTGCTCGGCAGTTCCGAGACCCTGGTGCCGGTGGCGCCCCTCGTCGAAGAGCTGCGGATGGTCAAGGACGAGTTCGAGATCGAGCAGATCCGGACCGCCTGCCAGACCGCGGATCTGGCGCTGGCCGACATCATCGCCGCCGGGGTCCTCGTGCCGGGCAACACCGAGCGCAAAGTGGCGCGCGCATTGGAATGGGCGATGTTCGAGCGGGGCGCGGAGGCGGTCTCGTTCGAGACGATCGTGGCCACCGGCGCGAACTCGGCGGTCCCGCACCACCGCCCGACCGATGCCGAACTGAGCTCCGGCGACCTGTTGAAGATCGACTTCGGTGCCGTGATCGGCGGCTATCACTCCGACATGACGCGCACCTATGTGCTCGAATCGACCGAGCCCTGGCAACGTGACATCTACGACATCGTGGTGGCAGCGCAGCAGGCCGGCCGGGAGGCCCTCGAACCCGGTGTCGAGGCGGTGGGCGTAGACGCCGCAGCCCGGGTGATCATCGACGAAGCAGGCTTCGGTGACTATTACGTGCATGGCCTCGGTCACGGCGTCGGACTCCAGATACATGAAGCGCCGTCAATCGGTGCATTGAGCACGGGTACACTGCCATGCGGTGCAGCGGTGACCGTGGAGCCCGGGATCTACCTGCCGGGCCGAGGTGGCGTCAGGATCGAAGACACCCTCGTGGTCCGCGACGGCGATCCCGAACTGCTCACCACCACCGACAAGACATTCACCGTCATCTGACGCGCTCCGGCGCACAGCACAGCAGCAGCGGGTGGGACACACCGCCCGCGGCTCGAGAGGAAGAACAAGAACGTGGCAAACACCTCGGATTTCAAAAACGGCCTCGTGCTGAACATGGAGGGTCAGCTGTGGCAGATCCTGGAGTTCCAGCACGTCAAGCCCGGCAAGGGCCCGGCGTTTGTCCGAACCAAGATCAAGAACGTGCTGTCGGGTAAGACCGTCGACAAGACGTTCAACGCCGGTGTGAAGGTCGAGACCGCAACGGTCGACCGCCGCGACATGACCTACCTCTACAACGACGGCCAAGACTTCGTCTTCATGGACGGCGACACCTTCGAACAGATCAGTGTCAGCCCCGAGACCATCGGTGACGCCGCCAAGTTCATGCTCGAGAACATGCGCGTCCAGGTCGCCACCCACGAGGGCGTGCCGCTCTACGTGGAGCTCCCGGTCACGGTCGAGCTCCTCGTCGCGCAGACCGACCCCGGTGTCCAGGGTGACCGCAGCACCGGCGGCACCAAGCCGGCAACGCTCGAGACCGGCGCCGAGATCCAGGTTCCGCTGTTCATCAACACCGGGGACAAGCTGAAGGTCGACTCGCGCGACGGCAGCTACCTCGGCCGCGTCAACTCCTGACGCTGGTGAAAAAGCCCGGTACCCGACACAAGGCACGCAAGCGTGCCGTCGATCTGCTGTTCGAGGCAGAAGCAAAGAACTGCTCACCCGTCGAGCTGATCGCCCAGCGTCGTGAGCTGGCGGCCACCGATGACAGCGTCGGCAAGATCAACGACTACACCGCCCAGATCATCGAAGGCATTGCCGGGGACACCGCACAGATCGACGCGGTGATCTCGTCTCACCTCAACGAGTGGACACTGCCGCGGCTGCCCGCGGTCGACCGCGCCATCCTGCGGCTGGCCACCTGGGAACTGTTCAACACCAACGACGTCCCGACGATGGTCGTCGTGGACGAGGCGGTCGAGCTCGCCAAGGAGTTGTCCACGGATGACTCGCCCGGGTTCGTCAACGGTGTGCTGGGCCGGATTGTCCTGCTCGCGCCTCAGGTGCGAGCGTCCCTGGAGTCGCCGGAACCGCGCACGCCGGAGGCGTGAGCCTCACCTGATAGTGTTTGCGGTGAAATTGTGATGGTGGCCGATGCTAACGATGTCGGTCATCATCGCAGTGGCCGACATCCTTTAACGATCCGTCCGGAGAGGCGGAGAAGGAGGTCCCGATAACCGTGCCGCCTCAAAAAAGCGACGGTACCGATGCGGGTCGTGAATTACTCGACGACGCCGATGTCGGTAGGACCATTGCGCGGATAGCGCATCAGATCATCGAAAAAACAGCTCTCGACAGCCCGGACTCACCACGGGTTGTGATCATCGGGATCCCCACCCGGGGCATCTTCCTCGCACGGCGCCTGGCCGCGAACATCGCGGAGTTCTCGGGCGTGCAGGTCCCCGTCGGTTACCTCGACATCACCCTGTACCGCGACGATCTGCGGGCCAAGCCGCACCGTGCCCTCGAACCCACCGCGGTGCCCGCCGGGGGTGTGGACGGTGCACTCGTGGTGCTCGTCGACGACGTCCTGTATTCCGGGCGCACCGTGCGGGCCGCGCTCGACGCCCTCCGCGACCTGGGTCGGCCGGCCGCTGTCCAGCTCGCCGTACTGGTGGATCGTGGTCACCGCGAACTGCCGCTGCGGGCCGATTACGTCGGCAAGAACATCCCGACTTCCCGGAGCGAAGACGTCGAGGTGCACATGCGGGAACACGACGGTGTCGACCGGGTCGTGCTGCGGGCGGGGGAGAGTGCATGAAGCACCTGCTGTCCGTCAATGACCTGAGCAAAGACGTCGCCACCGAGATGCTCGATGAGGCCGAACGCTTCGAGCAGGCGCTGGTGGGTCGTGAGATCCGCAAGCTGCCGACGCTGCGGGGTCGCACCATCATGACGGTTTTCTATGAGAACTCCACGCGCACAAGGGTTTCCTTCGAGGTCGCCGGCAAGTGGATGAGTGCTGACGTGATCAACGTCAGTGCCTCGAGTTCATCGGTGAACAAGGGCGAGTCCTTGCGTGACACGGCCAAGACGCTACGTGCGGCCGGAGCCGATGCGCTGATCGTCCGCCATCCGGCCTCCGGTGCGGCGCATCAGATCGCCCAGTGGACCGCCGAGGAGGGTCCCGGCCCATCGGTGATCAACGCCGGCGACGGCACCCACGAGCACCCGACGCAGGCACTGCTCGACGCACTGACCCTGCGGCAGCGGCTCGGATCGCTCGAAGGCCGCCGGATCGCGATCGTCGGCGACATCCTGCACTCACGGGTGGCCCGCTCCAATGCCCATCTGCTGGCCACCCTCGGTGCCCAGGTGGTTCTGGTCGCGCCGCCGACCCTGCTCCCGGTGGGTGTCGAGTCGTGGCCGGTGGAGATCTCCCACAGCCTCGATGCCGAACTCGCCGCAGTGGACGCGGTGATGTTGCTGCGGGTCCAGGCCGAACGGATGAACGGCGGATTCTTCCCCTCGTCGCGCGAGTACTCGATTCGGTACGGGCTCTCCGATCGTCGGGCGGCGCTGCTGGCCGATCATGCGGTGGTGCTGCATCCCGGTCCGATGTTGCGTGGCATGGAGATCGGATTCTCTGTGGCGGACTCGTCGAAGTCGACTGTGCTGCAACAGGTTTCCAACGGAGTACATATGCGAATGGCAGTGCTTTTCACACTGCTGGTCGGAACCGAGAGTGAGGGTGTGGCGTGAGCGGCGACCTGCTGATCCGCAACGTGAGGCCATACGGGGGTGAGCTCGTCGACGTTCTCGTCACCGGTGGCGACATCGCCGAGGTCGGGACCGATCTGAGCGCAGGCGCCGAGGTCGATGTGCTCGACGGCGCGGGCGCAATACTGCTGCCCGGATTCGTCGACATGCACACGCACCTGCGCGAGCCCGGCCGGGAAGACACCGAGACGATCGAAACCGGTTCGGCGGCAGCCGCGCTCGGTGGTTACACCGCGGTCTTCGCGATGGCCAACACCGATCCGGTCGCGGACAGCCCGGTCATCACCGACTACGTCTGGCGACGTGGCCAGGAGGTCGGACTCGTCGACGTGCATCCGGTGGGTGCGATCACGGTGGGCCTGGAGGGCAAACAGCTCGCCGAGATGGGCGCGATGGCCGCCGGTGTGGCCGGCGTGCGGATGTTCAGCGATGACGGCAAATGTGTCGACGATCCGCTGCTGATGCGCCGGGCGCTCGAATACGCCAAGGGCCTTGATGTCCTGATCGCCCAGCACGCCGAAGAGCCTCGGCTCACCAAGGGTGCGATCGCGCACGAGGGTGCCACCGCGGCGCGGCTGGGACTCAGCGGCTGGCCGCGCGCGGCCGAAGAATCGATCGTGGCCCGCGACGCGCTCCTGGCCCGCGACGCCGGAACCCGGGTCCATATCTGCCACGCGTCCACCGAGGGCACCGTCGAGCTGCTGAAGTGGGCGCGCGGACAGGGCATCTCGATCACCGCCGAGGTCACGCCGCACCATCTGCTGCTCGACGACTCTCGTCTGGAGACCTACGACGCGGTCAACAAGGTGAATCCGCCGCTGCGCGAGGGCCGCGACAAGACCGCGTTGCGGCAGGCGCTGGCCGACGGGATCATCGATTGCGTCGCCACCGACCACGCACCTCACGCGGCGCAGGAGAAATGCTGTGAGTTCGCCAATGCCCGCCCCGGCATGCTCGGACTGCAAACCGCCCTGTCCATCGTGATCGAGACCATGGTCAACCCGGGTCTGCTGGACTGGCGCGGCGTGGCCGCGGTCATGAGTGAACGTCCGGCGCAGATCACCGGGCTACCCGATCAGGGCCGCCCGATCGCCGTCGGTGAACCGGCGAACCTGGCCCTGGTCGACCCGGAGACCGAGTGGACGGTGCAGTCAGACGCCCTGGCCAGCCTGTCGGCGAACTCGCCGTTCGACGGACTCACCCTGCCCGGCACGGTGATCGCCACGGTGCTGCGGGGCGAGATCACGAACAATGGTGGCAAGGTCCGGGCAGTGCTATGACCGGCGTCGTGGTTGTCCTGGTCGTCGTCCTGGCCTGGGGCGGGATCGTCGGCCTGATGATCCTGGGCTGGCGAGGCCGTGGTCGCCGCCAGGAGCAGATACTCGGCGCATTCCCCGAGGTGCCCGCCGATCTCGGCCCCTGCCGGCTCGGCCCGCACACGGGGCTGTACGTCGGATCGACGATCGCGCCGAGTTGGCAGGACCGCGTGGCAGTCGGCGACTACGGTGACCGCGCCGCCGCCGAGATCAGCCGCTACGACAGCGGGATCCTGATCGAACGCCGCGGCGCCAACCCGATCTGGATCCCCGCCGACCAGATCACCGCGATCAGAACAGAGCGCGGACTGGCCGGAAAAGTGATGACCGCGGACGGTGTGCTGGTGATCCGATGGCTGCTGCCGTCGGGAACCGAGATCGACTCCGGCATCCGCGCGGACGACAAATCCATCTACCCGCAATGGGTCAACCCTTTCGAGCAGGACGGAACAAAGCAGTGACACAGCCAAACCGGGCAACGCCAGCGGTGCTGGTTCTCGAGAACGGTGAGCATTACACCGGAACCGGATACGGCGCGCTGGGACAAACCCTTGGTGAAGCCGTCTTCTGTACCGCGATGACCGGGTACCAGGAGACGCTCACCGATCCCAGCTACCACCGGCAGATCGTGGTGGCGACCGCGCCACAGATCGGCAACACCGGCTGGAACAGACAAGACGGCGAGAGCCGCATCGGCCGGACCGGCCAGAGCGGCGATGACTCCGGCAAGATCTGGGTCAGCGGCTACGCCGTGCGCAACCCCACCCGCCGGGTGTCGAGTTGGCGCGCGACGTCCACGCTCGAAGACGAACTCGTCGAGCAGGGGATCGTCGGCATCGCCGGCATCGACACCCGCACCGTCGTGCGGACCCTGCGCGATCACGGATCGATGCGGGCCGGGATCTTCTCCGGTGACGCACTCGCCGGGGTGGACGAACTGCTCCGGCGTGTTGTCGACGCCCCTCAGATGAAGGGCGCGAACCTGGCGGGCGAGGTCTCGACCACCGAGGGCTACGTCGTCGAACCCGACGGCGAGCCGCAGTTCACCGTCGCTGCCATCGACCTCGGCATCAAGACCAACACCCCGCGGATGTTCGCCCAGCGCGGCGTCCGGGTGCATGTGCTGCCCGCCGGGACGAGCCCCGACGCCATCGCCGCGATCAACCCCGACGGTGTGTTCCTCTCGAACGGCCCGGGCGACCCAGCGACCGCCGACCACGCCGTCGATCTGACCCGCCACGTCCTCGGCGAAGGGATCCCGCTGTTCGGGATCTGCTTCGGCAACCAGATCCTGGGCCGAGCCCTGGGCCGGGACACCTACAAGATGAAGTTCGGTCACCGCGGCATCAACATCCCGGTCATCGATCATGCGACCGGTGCGGTGTCGATCACCGCGCAGAATCACGGGTTCGCGCTCGAGGGTGAGGCCGGCGAGGAGTTCGACTCCGACTTCGGCCGGGCCCGGATCAGCCACACCTGTGCCAACGACGGTGCCGTCGAAGGCGTCGAGTTGATCAACGGCAAGGCGTTCTCGGTGCAGTACCACCCGGAAGCGGCGGCCGGCCCACACGACGCCGCCTACCTGTTCGACAAGTTCGTATCCCTGCTGCAAGGAGCCAGTGCCTGATGCCCCGCCGTTCCGACCTATCGCACGTCCTGGTCATCGGCTCCGGTCCGATCGTCATCGGTCAGGCCAGTGAGTTCGACTATTCCGGTACCCAGGCGTGCCGGGTGCTGCGCGCCGAGGGTCTGCGCGTGAGCCTGGTGAACTCGAACCCGGCGACGATCATGACCGACCCCGAGTTCGCCGACGCCACATACATCGAGCCGATCACCGCCGAGTACATCGAGAAGGTGATCATCGCCGAGCGCGACGCCGGATACCCGATCGATGCCGTGCTCGCGACCCTCGGCGGCCAGACCGCCCTCAATGCCGCCGTCGCACTGCATGACGAGGGCATCCTGGAGAAGTACGACATCGAGCTCATCGGTGCCGACTTCGACGCGATCCAGCGCGGTGAGGATCGTCAGAAGTTCAAGGACATCGTCGCCAAAGTCGGTGGCGAGAGCGCCCGTTCGGCAGTCTGCTACACGATGGAAGAAGTCCACGAGACCGTCGCCGAACTAGGTTATCCGGTTGTCGTCCGCCCGTCCTTCACGATGGGTGGCCTCGGATCGGGGATGGCCTACAACGAGGACGACCTCAACCGGATCGCCGGCGGCGGACTCTCGGCATCCCCGACCGCCAACGTGCTCATCGAGGAGTCGATCCTCGGCTGGAAAGAGTACGAGCTCGAATTGATGCGTGACGGCGCCGACAACGTCGTGGTCGTCTGCTCGATCGAGAACGTCGATCCGGTCGGTGTGCACACCGGTGACTCGATGACCGTCGCCCCGGCGATGACGCTGACCGACCGCGAGTACCAGGACATGCGTGACCTGTCGATCGCGATCATCCGTGAGGTCGGTGTCGACACCGGTGGCTGCAACATCCAGTTCGCGATGGATCCCGCGGACGGCCGCCTGGTCGTCATCGAGATGAACCCGCGGGTGTCGCGGTCGTCGGCGCTGGCCTCGAAGGCCACCGGCTTCCCGATCGCCAAGATCGCGGCGAAGCTGGCCGTGGGCTACCGGCTCGACGAGATCGTCAACGACATCACCAAGAAGACCCCGGCCTGCTTCGAGCCGACCCTCGACTATGTCGTGGTCAAGGCCCCGCGGTTCGCCTTCGAGAAGTTCCCCGGTGCCGATGACACGCTGACCACGACCATGAAGTCGGTGGGTGAGGCGATGTCGCTGGGTCGTTCGTTCGCCGAGGCGCTCGGCAAGGTCATGCGTTCGCTGGAGACCAAGGCCGCCGGATTCTGGACCGAACCGGTTGTCGAGGGTGCACCGGCCGAGGCGCTCCCGGAACTGCTGGAGCGACTCAGCGTGCCCAAGGACGGTCGCCTCTACGGCATCATGCAGGCGTTCATGCTCGGTGCCACCGTGGAGCAGCTCTTCGATTCGACGAAGATCGATCCGTGGTTCCTGGCCGAGATCGAGGCCGTTTATCAACTGGGACAAGACATCCGGTCGGCAGAGGTTCTCGACGAGCCGCTGTTGCGGCTGGCGAAGAGCAACGGTCTGTCGGACCGTCAGCTCGCGGCGCTGCGGGATGACCTCGCCGACGAGGCCGCTGTCCGCGACCTGCGGCACTCGCTGAACGTGCGCCCGGTATACAAGACCGTCGACACCTGTGCCGCCGAGTTCGAGGCCGCGACGCCGTACCACTACTCGACGTACGAACTCGATCCCGCCGCGAAGTCGGAGGTCGCCCCGCAGACCGAGCGGCCCAAGGTCCTGATCCTGGGATCGGGTCCCAACCGCATCGGACAGGGCATCGAGTTCGACTACTCCTGTGTCCATGCCGCACTGACACTGTCCGAGGTCGGCTACGAGACCGTCATGGTCAACTGCAACCCGGAGACGGTCTCGACGGACTACGACACCGCCGACCGCCTCTACTTCGAGCCGCTGACGTTCGAAGACGTGCTCGAGGTGTACAACGCCGAATCGGAGTCGGGCACCGTCGCCGGTGTCATCGTCCAACTCGGCGGTCAGACACCGCTCGGGCTGGCGCATCGGCTGCAGGCCGCGGGTGTGCCGATCGTGGGCACCAGCCCCGAGGCGATCGACCTCGCCGAGGATCGCGGCGAGTTCGGCAAGGTGCTCGAAGCTGCCGGTCTGCCCGCTGCCAAGTACGGCATGGCGACCACCTTCGACGAGGCCAAGGAGATCGCCGGCGACATCGGTTACCCGGTGCTCGTGCGCCCGTCATACGTGCTCGGTGGCCGCGGCATGGAGATCGTCTACGACGAGGAGTCCCTCGAGGGCTACATCTCCCGTGCCACCGAGATCAACCCCGAGCATCCGGTGCTGGTCGACCGGTTCCTCGAAGACGCCATCGAGATCGACGTCGACGCCCTCTACGACGGCACCGACTGCTACATCGGCGGCGTCATGGAGCACATCGAGGAGGCCGGTATCCACTCCGGCGACTCGGCGTGTGCGCTGCCGCCGATCACGCTGGGCAAATCCGATCTGGAGAACGTCCGCCGGTCCACCGAGGCGCTGGCCAAGGGCATCGGCGTGCGCGGACTGCTCAACGTCCAGTACGCCTTGAAGGACGACATCCTGTACGTGCTCGAGGCCAACCCGCGGGCGAGCCGGACGGTGCCGTTCGTATCCAAGGCCACAGCGGTGCAGTTGGCCAAGGCGTGTGCCCGGCTCATGCTGGGCGCCACCATCGCCGAGATGCGCACGGACGGGATGTTGCCCGCCTCGGGCGACGGATCCGAGCTGCCCGACACCGCACCGATCGCGGTCAAAGAGGCGGTGCTGCCGTTCAACCGGTTCCGCCGTAGCGACGGCAGCGGCGTCGATTCGCTGCTGAGCCCGGAGATGAAGTCGACCGGTGAGGTGATGGGTATCGATGCCGATTTCGGTCGGGCCTTCGCCAAGTCGCAGACCGCCGCCTACGGGTCGTTGCCGCTCGACGGGAAGATCTTCGTCTCCGTGGCCAACAAGGACAAGCGCGCGTTGGTCTTCCCGGTCAAGCGGCTGGCCGATCTCGGGTTCGAGATCCTCGCCACCGAGGGGACCGCACATGTCTTGCGACGCAACGGGATCAGCTGCACGCAGGTCTACAAGCACTCCGACACCGACCGGCCCGACGGGGAGATGACGGTTGTCGATCGCATCCGCGCGGGTGAAATCGCCATGGTCATCAACACCCCGTACGGCAATTCGGGACCGCGGGTCGACGGCTACGAGATCCGTAGTGCTGCCGTGTCGGTGAACATTCCGTGCATCACCACGGTCCAGGGCGCCAGCGCTGCGATCCAGGGCATCGAGGCAGCCCTCGGGGGCGCAATGAATGTGCTGTCGCTGCAGTCCTGGCACCGTTCGATGCTGGGTGCCTGAGTGAGCACCTTCGGTGCCCGGTATCGGGAGGTGGTCGCGCAACGCGGGCGCCTGTGTGCGGGCATCGACCCGCATCCCGAACTCCTGCGCCAGTGGGGGCTGCCGGTCAGTGGTGCCGGGGTCAGGGCTTTCGGCGAAATCTGCGTCGAGGCCCTGGCCGGCACCGCGGCGGTGATCAAACCGCAGGTGGCCTTCTTCGAAGCGTTCGGTGCCGAAGGGTTTGCCGCCCTGGAAACAGTGATCGCCGGGTGCCGGTCGGGGGGAGCGCTGGTGATCGCCGATGCCAAACGCGGCGACATCGGATCGACGATGGACGCGTATGCCAGAGCCTGGCTCGAGGACGCCTCGCCGTTGTGTGCCGACGCGGTGACCGTCTCGCCCTATCTGGGCTTCGGTTCGCTGTCATCGGTGATCGACCTGGCCCGGGCGCACGGGCGCGGTGTGTTCGTGCTGGCCCGGACGTCGAATCCGGAAGGCGCGTCACTCCAGCTCGCCGAGCGTGAGGGTGTCACCGTGGCCCAGGGGATCGTCGACGCCTCGGCCACGGCCAACGCCGACGGTTCGGGAACGGTCGGCGTCGTCGTCGGGGCCACCCGCGACCACGGTCTGGACCTGACGGACCTGCGCGCGCCGGTGCTGGCTCCGGGGCTCGGTGCCCAGGGCGCCACCGCCGAGGACCTGCGCGGCGTCTTCGCCGGCAGCGACCTCGACTGGCTGCTGCCGTCGAGCTCACGGGCGGTCCTGCGTCAGGGCCCGGACGTGCCCGCGCTGCGGGATGCGGCACTGCGGACGGCGTCGGAGATCGAGTCCGCGCTGTCCTGATCGACCTGGTCGTTCGCGATCGGAGCATCCTCGAGCGCGGCGTGGAACGCGTCGATGCGCGGCCAGGTCTGCGCCTTGGCCTCCGGACCCGCGATCAGACCGAGATGGCTGGTCTCGACCGTGGTGAAGTGCACCTGCGGTGACTCGGCGAGGAGCTCGACCCCGTGGCGGGCGGCCGCCCACGGGACGATGACGTCCCGGTGACTGCCGAACAGTTGTACCGGGACCTTGATGGTGGTCAGGTCGATCTGGCGATCACCGAAGTTCACCACGCCACCGGCCAGCTCATCGTGGTAGATGAACTGCTCCCACATCTGCTCGGACAACCGGCCCGGGTAGCCCGGGAACCGACGCTGGAATCGGTTCACGACCTCCATCCGGGCGAGCGTCTCGGTATCGGCGAGGTTGTTCATGATGAACCAGGGTTTCTTGAGCTCCCGCTGCCACGCCGTGCCGCGATAAGCGATCTGCACCAGCGGGGCGGGAATCCCGCGTAGGGCGCTCAGTGTCGCTGTGACAGGCCGCGGACCGGTCCTACCGGTCAGCCGCCGGACCAGCGGATAGGGCGGCACCAGGCCGTAGTTCAGCGGAGTACCGATCGCAGTGATCGAACGGACGGGTAAGCCGGGGTCGGCGGCGAGCGTGAGCAGCGCGACGGTGCCGCCCAGACTCCAGGCCACGAGGTCGAGACGTCCGGTGGACCCGTCGAAGTCCGCGAGGACCCGGGCGATGGCGTTCGGGACGATGTCGTCGGTGAAACCTTCGAACCCCAGGCCTCGGTCGGATCGA
Source organism: Williamsia sp. z34 (assembly GCF_059553395.1). Classification (NCBI taxonomy): domain Bacteria; kingdom Bacillati; phylum Actinomycetota; class Actinomycetes; order Mycobacteriales; family Nocardiaceae; genus Williamsia; species Williamsia sp. z34. Next base: position 406,819 of record NZ_JCANWW010000002.1, read on the forward strand.
TCCATCTCGCCGTAGTCGACGACGTAGGGGATGCGTCCCTGTCCCAGCAGGTGGGCCACATACGAGTGGTCGGGGTCGAGGTCATAGCAGGCCGCGGGCGCGGCCAGCGGGGGCAGCAGTAGCACCGGGACACCGCCTGTGTCGCGGGCCCGGGCGAGGTCCGTGAGGTCACCGTAACGCCGCAATACCTGATGTCGCTGTGTGTGCAGCGTGGTGTGCGGGGTCTGCACCGGTGGGCGGATACCGCCACCGACCGTCAATCGCAGGAGGTTCTGTGCCGGAGTCGGCAGTCGATCGATCACAAACGACATCTAACACGAGCTGCCCGCGTGCTACTCATCGCAGGTCAAACCCATCTCCGACACGCGCAAGGCGCAAGAATCTCAGAAAAATTCCACGGAGGAACTCCTGTCACAGGTGCACCACAAGTGTGACGTACGTCATGTTGGCGAAAAAACCATCTTTGCAATGCGAAATAACCTGTGGTGCAACAGGATTGGTCGCGTCGAAGAATCGGAACCCGGGGTTTGGCGATCAGCGGGGCCTTCGCGGGCCGGTCTAGTTTGGCTGGCTTACAACACCGGTTTTCGTGGGGGAATGCGGGGGTCGGGGTCGCAAATCCCAGCTCACGTGGGTACGGTCGCTTTCGCTGCCCTCACAAGGCAGCCGCCCCGACATCACCGGTGCCGGGGCAGAGAACACACAGACGAAATCGGAGGAACCGTGGCCCTTCCCCAGTTGACAGATGAGCAGCGCGCGGCTGCCTTGGAGAAGGCAGCTGCCGCTCGCCGGGCCCGAGCAGAGCTGAAGGAACGCCTCAAGCGTGGCGGCACCGATCTGCAGCAGGTACTCAAGGATGCTGAGAACGATGAGATCCTCGGCAAGATGAAGGTGTCGGCGCTCCTCGAGGCCCTGCCGAAGGTTGGCAAGGTCAAGGCTCAGGAGATCATGACCGAGCTCGAGATCGCCCCCACCCGCCGCCTGCGCGGCCTGGGCGATCGGCAGAAGAAGGCTCTGCTCGCCAAGTTCGACTTTGCCTGATCGTTTCTGCGCGTGAGCCAAGATCTGCAACAGAAGGGCCGGCTGCTGGTTTTGGCCGGCCCTTCTGCTGTCGGCAAGTCGAGCGTTGTCCGTCGGCTCCGGGAATTGCTCCCGGAGCTGATGTTCAGCGTGTCGGCCACCACCCGCGAACCGCGGGTCGGTGAGGTGGACGGTCGCGACTATCACTTCGTCAGTCGCGACGAGTTCGATCGGCTGATCGAGGAGAACCAACTCCTCGAATGGGCTGAGATCCATGGCGGGCTGCAACGCTCGGGAACGCCCGCCAAACCCGTGTACGAGGCCATGGAGCAGGGGAGACCCACTCTGGTGGAGGTCGACCTGGCCGGAGCGCGCAGTATCCGTGCCGCCGTGCCAGAGGCTGTCACCGTGTTTTTGGCCCCACCCAGCTGGGATGTTCTGGTCGCGCGATTGCGTGGTCGGGGCACCGAATCCGAAGAGGTGATCGAGCGTCGTCTGCAGACGGCGCGGGCCGAATTGGACAGTGCCGGCGAGTTCGATCACGTCATCGTGAACGACGAAGTCGACGCGGCGGCCAGACAGTTGCTATCCTTGCTGGTTGAAACCCATTTGAATAATTCGTAGGAGAACTGTGAGCAGCTTGACCACCCAGGACGAGTTCATCGGCGAGGTCGACGCGACGGCGTACGACACCCCGCTTGGTATCACGAACCCGCCGATCGATGAGCTGCTCGAACGGGCTTCTTCGAAGTACGCACTGGTGATCTACGCGGCCAAGCGTGCGCGTCAGATCAACGATTACTACAACCAGCTCGGCGACGGAATCCTCGAATACGTCGGCCCTCTGGTCGAGCCGGGTCTTCAGGAGAAGCCGCTGTCGATCGCGATGCGCGAGATCCACGCAGACCTGCTCGAGCACACCGAAGGCGAGTGAGCACGAATCCCACGGTTCCGGGCTTCCGGAACCGTGGGACCACGTGTATTTCGGATGCGGTGGCGGGAGATCACTCGCGGCGCCTACAGCGAGGATGAGGTTTCGTGACCGAAGCGGTTAGTGCACGCAAGAACATTGTTGTGGGCGTCGGCGGTGGCATCGCGGCGTACAAGGTCGGCTCCGTCATCCGCCACTTCACCGAAGCCGGTCACGGTGTGCGGGTCATCCCCACCGAATCGGCACTCAAGTTCGTCGGTGCGGCCACCTTCGAGGCGCTCAGCGGTAATCCGGTGAGCACCGAGGTGTTCGACGATGTACCCCAGGTGGCCCACGTGCGCCTCGGGCAAGAAGCCGACCTGGTCATCATCGCGCCGGCCACTGCCGACCTGATGGCGCGGGCCGCGTCCGGCCGAGCCGACGACCTGTTGACCTCGACCCTGCTCACCGCGCGATGCCCGGTGATGTTCGTCCCGGCGATGCACACAGAGATGTGGGAGCACCCGGCAACCCAGACCAACGTCCGTACGCTCCGCGCGCACGGCGCCACCGTGATCACCCCCGCCTCCGGCCGGTTGACCGGTGTCGACTCCGGAGCCGGACGACTGCCCGACCCACAGGAGATCGCCCTTCTCGGCGAACTCCTGCTCGAACGTCCCGACGCCCTGCCGTACGACCTGGGCGGCGTCAGGTTCCTCATCAGTGCCGGCGGCACCCGCGAACCACTCGACCCGGTTCGCTACCTCGGCAACCGCAGTTCGGGGAAGCAGGGTTATGCCCTGGCCCGGGCTGCGGCGCAACGTGGCGCCGTGGTCACCCTGGTGGCAGGCGCCACCGACGATCTCGCGACCCCGGCCGGCGTCGAACTCGTCCGGATCAAGTCCGCGGAGCAATTGTCCGAGGAGATGGCGAAACGCGCGCCCGAAACCGATGTGGTGATCATGGCCGCCGCGGTCGCCGATTTCCGTCCGCTGGCGGTGGCGCAGTCGAAGATCAAGAAGACCGGCGACGGCCCGGCTCCGATCGAGCTGACCACCAATCCCGACATCTTGGCCGGTCTGGTCGCCGCGCGCCGCGCCGGTGAGATCCCGGCGGATGTGTCGATCGTCGGCTTTGCGGCCGAGACCGGCGACGAGCATCATGGAGTCCTGGACCACGGACGCGCCAAGCTGGCCCGGAAGGGTTGCGATCTGCTCGTCGTGAACGCGGTCGGTGACGGTAAGGCTTTCGGCATGGATCACAACACCGGGTGGGTGCTCGCCGCGGACGGCCAGGAGACCGCGCTGCCGCTGGGAACCAAAACACTCATGGCGAGCCGAATACTTGACGCCGTGATCGCGATGCGCCCTGATGGTGGGGCATCGATGGTCGATGCAACCGATAGAACCGAGCCTGTGTAATTTGAGGTCCGCGGGTTTTCGCGCAACCCACGACCGGTCCGCTCCAGGACCACCGCTGCCGAGAGGAAATCCATGACCGATTCCCGTTTGTTCACAAGCGAGTCCGTCACCGAAGGTCATCCGGACAAGATCTGTGACGCGATCAGCGACTCGATCCTGGATGCCCTGCTGACCGACGACCCGCGCGCCCGGGTGGCCGTGGAAACCCTGGTCACCACCGGACAGGTCCATGTCGCCGGCGAGGTCAACACCACCGCCTACGCCGACATCCCGAAGATCGTCCGCGAGAAGGTCCTGGAGATCGGCTACGACTCCTCCGCCAAGGGCTTCGACGGCAACTCCTGTGGCGTCAACGTCGCGATCGGTGCGCAGTCGCCCGAGATCGCCCAGGGTGTGGACAACGCATACGAGTCCCGCGTCGAAGGCATCACCGAAGACGAGATCGCCCGCCAGGGTGCCGGCGATCAGGGTCTGATGTTCGGCTACGCCACCGACGAGACCCCCGAATACATGCCCGTCCCGATCGCGTTGGCGCATCGCCTCGCGCGGCGGCTGACCGAGGTCCGCAAGACCGGCGTGCTGCCGTACCTGCGTCCCGACGGCAAGACCCAGGTCACCATCGAATACGTCGGTGACAAGCCGGTCCGTCTCGACACCGTGGTCATCTCCACCCAGCACGCCGCCGACATCGACCTCGAGAACCTGCTGACCCCGGACATCCGCAACCAGGTCCTCGATTCGGTCTTCGAAGAGCTCAACCTGGCGTTCCTCGACACCAGTGATGTGCGCCTGCTGGTCAACCCGACCGGCAAGTTCGTCCTCGGTGGACCGATGGGCGACGCCGGACTGACCGGCCGCAAAATCATCGTCGACACCTATGGCGGCATGGCCCGTCACGGTGGTGGCGCCTTCTCCGGCAAGGATCCGTCGAAGGTCGACCGCAGTGCCGCGTACGCGATGCGCTGGGTGGCCAAGAACGCGATCGCCGCCGGCCTGGCCGGACGTATCGAGGTGCAGGTGGCCTACGCGATCGGCAAGGCTGCCCCGGTGGGCTTGTTCGTCGAGACCTTCGGCACCGAGAACGTCGATCCGGCCAAGATCCAGTCGGCGATCACCGAGGTCTTCGACCTGCGTCCGGGTGCCATCATCCGCGACCTCGACCTGCTGCGTCCGATCTACGCGCCGACCGCGGCCTACGGACACTTCGGCCGCACCGACATCGATCTGCCGTGGGAGCACACCGACCGCGCCGACAAGCTCCGCGCGGCGGCAGGTATCTAGAGGCCCATCCAGTCCGAGCCAGGCCCATCGCCCCCAAGAACGATCGCGAGCTTGCCCCGCGGCTCCCGATCGCGCGTGTTCTGCCGTTGCTGGGTCTGGCACATCTGGACCGGCCGTTCGACTATCAGGTCACCGCCGCCCAGGATGAGCAGGCCCGGCCCGGTGTCCGGGTGCGGGTGCGTTTTTCCGGGCGTCTGGTCGACGGCTACCTGCTCGACCGCATCGAGTCCAGCGATCATCCGGGGCGGCTGGGCTGGCTCGAACGGGTGACCTCACCCGAACAGGTCCTGACCCCCGAGCTGGCGACGCTGGCGCGGGCGGTCGCGGACCGCTACGCCGGGACGATGACCGATGTCCTGCGGCTGGCCATCCCACCGCGACATGCCCGGACCGAGCAGGCCGACGCCGCGCCACCCGGAACCCCGGTGCCGCCGACGGTCGATCTGACGGGTTGGGAACCCTATCGGCACGCCGACTCGTTCCTCGGGGCGGTCGCCGACGGCAAGGCCGCGCGGGCGGCCTGGCAGGCACTGCCCGGTGAGGACTGGCCGGCCCGGCTCGCCGAGGTCGCCTGCCACACCATGATCAGCGGGCGCAGCACCATCATCGTGGTGCCCGACCAACGCGACCTGAATCGACTCGAGGCGGCGTGCGGCGACCTGATCGGTGATCGGGTCGTCTCCCTGTCCGCCGGTCTGGGCCCGTCGGCACGGTACCGACGCTGGCTCCGCGCACTACGCGGCCAGGCGTCGGTGGTCATCGGTACCCGCAGTGCGGCATTCACGCCCATCCCGAACCTGGGGTTGATCGTGGTCTGGGACGACGGCGACGAGAGCCTGTGCGAACCGCGCGCGCCCTATCCGCACACCCGGGAGGTCGCGGTCCTGCGCTCGCATTCGGAAACCTGTGCGCTGATCCTGGCGGGCGCCGCCCGGACCACCGAGACACAGGCACTGGTCGTGGCCGGCTGGGCCCACGACCTCACCGCACCCCGCGCCGTCATCCGGGAACGGACCCCACGGATCAAGGCGCTCTCCGAAGAGGACAACCGGGTGGCGCGCGATCCGCTGGCGCGCTCGGCCCGTATCCCGGCGCTCGCCTTCGACGCCGCCCGTGCCGCGGTCGCGGCCGACACCCCGGTGCTGTTCAGCGTGCCCCGTCGCGGTTACCTGCCGTCGTTGGCCTGCGAACGCTGTCGTTCCCACGTGCGCTGCCGTCGCTGTCATGGACCGATGCAGGCGGACGGTCCGGCCGAGGCGAACAGTTCCCGGCTGGGCATGCTCAGCTGTCGGTGGTGTGGACATCCCGAGGCCGACTTCCGTTGCGCCGAATGCGGTTTCACCAAGGTTCGGGCGCTGACCACGGGGGCGAGCCGGACCGCCGAGGAGTTGGGACGGGCGTTCCCCGGGGTGCCGATCCTGACCTCCGGCGGTGACAAGCTCGTCGAACACGTCGAGCCCGGTGCCCGGGTGGTGGTCTCGACGCCGGGTGCCGAACCGGTGGCGGCGGGTGGCTATGGGGCGGTGATCCTGCTCGACACCTGGGCCCAGCTCGATCGCACCGAACTGCGGGCCGGTGAGGAAGCGGTGCGGCGATGGCTGTCGGCGGCCATGTTGGTGCGGCCGCACGGTCAGGGCGGCACGGTGGTGGTGGTCGCCGACGCCGGGCTGGCACCGGTGCAGGCGGTGATCCGCTGGGATCCGGTCGGCCACGCCCAGACCGAACTCGACCAGCGCACCGAACTCGCCTTCCCGCCCGCGGTGACGATGGCCTCGATCGACGGCGCCGGTCCGGCGGTGATCGCCTTCGCCGAAACGGTCGAGCTGCCCGAGGGTGGGGAAGTGCTCGGACCCGTCGAACTGCCTGCCGGTGTCCGGTTGCCATCGGGCCTGGACCGGGCCGAGGTACCCGATCCGCAGCGAATACTGTTGCGCTGCAAACGTTCGGACGGACGCGTGCTGGCGGCGGCGTTGCGGGCCGCTCTGATCGGGCGCATCGCCCATCACGAGACGTCCCCGATCCGTGTGCAGATGGATCCACCGACCATCGGCTGAGTCCCGGCCGCCCTCTAAGCTTGTTCGGATGGCCGGCGGCGATCTTCGGCGGCCATGTCGACAATGGAGGTAGTACATGCGGGTGGTGTTTGCGGGCACACCTGAGCCCGCCGTCGGATCGTTGCAGGCACTGCTCGATTCCGATCGCCATGAGGTGGTCGGTGTGATCAGTCGCCCCGATGCGGCGGCCGGGCGCGGACGCAAGGTCGCGCGTTCACCCGTTGCGCAACTGGCCGACGACAACAACGTCCCGGTCATCACGCCCCGCCGGCTCGCCGATCCCGAGGCGGTCGAGCAATTGCGCGCCTGGGCGCCGGAGTGCATCCCGGTGGTCGCCTACGGCGGACTGGTGCCGGCCGAACTGCTCGATCTGCCGACTCACGGGTGGGTCAACCTGCACTTCTCGCTCCTGCCGTCCTGGCGCGGTGCCGCACCGGTGCAGGCCGCGATCGCCGCCGGCGACGAGGTGACCGGTGCGACCACGTTCCGGATCGAGGCGGGCCTGGACACCGGCCCGGTGTTCGGTGTCGTCACCGAACGGATCCGGCCCACCGACACCGCGGGCGACCTGCTCGGCCGGTTGTCGGAGACCGGAGCCGGATTGCTGGTCTCGACCCTCGACGGACTCGAGGACGGCACGCTGATCGCGGTGCCGCAGCCCGCCGACGGGATCAGCACCGCACCCAAGATCACCATCGACGACGCCCGCATCCGCTGGGACCTGCCCGCCCATCTCGTCGATCGTCACATCCGGGCGATGACACCGGCGCCCGGTCCCTGGACGAACCTGGGTGACCTGCGGGTCAAGATCGCGAAGTGCTCGATCGTGAGCGATGTCGACGAACGACCGGCACCCGGTGAATTGCTCGTCACCAAAAAAGCACTCATGGTCGGAACCCAAACCGATCCCATCCGCCTCGATGTGGTTCAACCACAAGGCAAAAAGGCCATGGCCGGTGCCGACTGGGCACGCGGGGCCAGACTGACCAACGGACAGGCACTGTCATGAACCAACCCACCGGGAAGCCCACCGCCGACAACCAGGCCGGGACCCCACGCGAGTCCACACCGATCGACCCGGCCCGCATCGCTGCGGTAGACGTGCTGGCCGCGGTCCGCGAACGCGACGCCTACGCCAACCTGATCCTGCCGAAGATGTTGCGCGAGCGGAAGATCACCGGCCGCGACGCGGCACTGGCGACCGAGCTCACCTACGGCACGTGCCGGGCCGCGGGCATGCTCGATGCGATCATCACGTATGTCGCCAAGCGGCCGGTCAAGGACATCGACGGGCCCGTTCTCGACGTCCTGCGCCTGGGTACCTATCAGCTTCTGCGGACCCGGATCGGTGCGCACGCAGCGGTGTCGACGTCAGTGGATCTGGTGCGTTCGCGGGTCGGGCACGGACCGGTCGGCTTCGTCAATGCGATCCTGCGCAAGGTCTCCCAGCGCGACGAGGACCTCTGGGTACAGGAACTCGCGCCGCCGATCACCGAGGACCTGATCGGTCACCTGGCATTCCAGTACGCCCACCCCAAGTGGATCGCCGAGGTCTTCGACGAGGCCCTCGGCGGTTCGGCCGGGGCACTGCAGGCGGCGCTGGCCGCCGATGACGAACGGCCGCTGACACATCTGGTGGCCCGCCCCGGACTGCTCACCGCCGAAGAACTCGCGTTGATCACCGGCGGCGAGGTCGGGCGGTACTCGCCGTACTGCGTCTACCTCGACGGTGGGGATCCCGGTGACCTCGACCCGATCCGAGAGGGCTTGGCCGGCGTGCAGGACGAAGGCAGCCAGCTGGTCGCGCGGTCACTGGCGCAGGCGCCGCTGGTCGGCGACGACAACGGCCGCTGGCTCGACCTCTGCGCCGGGCCCGGTGGCAAGGCGGCACTGCTCGGTGCTCTGGCCGAAATCGAGGGTGCCCGCGTCGACGCGATCGAAAAGGCACCGCACCGAGCCGAATTGGTCCGTAAGTCGACGCGCGACTTGCCGGTCGACGTCAAGGTCGCCGATGGCCGCGACCCCGGCCTGGAGCCCGGATATGACCGGATTCTCGTCGACGCACCGTGCACCGGCCTGGGTGCGCTGCGACGCCGTCCCGAGGCCCGCTGGCGGCGTACACCCGATGATGTTGCCGAACTCGTTGTGCTGCAACGGGAGTTGCTCGAATCGGCGGTGAAGTTGTTGCGTCCGGGCGGGGTTGTCGTCTACGCCACCTGTTCGCCGCACCCCGCCGAGACGACGCAGGCTGTCGACCGGGCCGTCGCCGAACTGCCCATCACCGCCATCGACACCCGCGAATTGGTGCCGATCGAGGGTGTCGGTCCCGGACCGTACGTGCAGCTGTGGCCGCATCTCTACGGCACCGATGCGATGTTCTTCGCCGCACTCCGCAAGGACTGACCGCAGACGAGCCGGAAATACGAAGACGAGCCACAAGTATGTGGCTCGTCTTTGCATTCCCGGCTCGTTTTGCGGGGGCACATAGGATTGTTGGCATGCAGATGCCACCCATGATCGCGCCGTCCATCCTGTCCGCCGATTTCGCCAAACTCGGGGCCGAGGCCGATGCGGTCAAGGGCGCCGACTGGTTGCACGTCGACGTGATGGACGGACACTTCGTGCCCAACCTGACGTTGGGACTGCCGGTGGTCGAGAGCCTGCTCAAGGCCACCGACATCCCGATCGATTGCCACCTGATGATCGAGGACCCGGCCCGCTGGGCGCCCGGATACGCCGAGGCCGGGTCCCACAACGTCACCTTCCACGCCGAGGCCACCGACGATCCGATCGCGGTCGCCAAGGACATCCGCGCTGCCGGCGCCAAGGCGGGCCTGAGCATCAAGCCGGGCACCGAACTCGATCCGTACCTGGAGATCCTCCAGAGCTTCGACACCCTGCTGGTGATGAGCGTCGAACCGGGCTTCGGTGGACAGTCCTTCATCGCCTCCGTGCTCGACAAGGTGCGCCGGGTGCGGTCGCTGGTCGATTCGGGCGAACTGCGGATCCTGGTGGAGATCGACGGCGGGATCAATGCCGACACCATCGAACAGGCCGCCGAAGCCGGCGTGGACTGCTTTGTCGCCGGTTCCGCGGTCTACGGTGCGAGCGATCCGGCCGAGGCCGTCAAATCGCTGCGCGCGCAGGCGGCTGCCGGCCGCGCGCTGACATGACGGGGCTGATCGGGGAGGCGATGCGCCGGGCGATCACCGAGTCGTATGGTGCTCGCGGCCAGAGCACCCCCAACCCGCCGGTCGGCGCGGTGATCCTCGACGTCGACGGTTCGGTGGCCGGCGTCGGGCACACCCGGCCGCCCGGTGGCGCGCACGCCGAGGTCGTCGCTCTCGAGCAGGCCGGATTGCGGGCCGCCGGCGGTACCGCGGTCGTCACCCTCGAACCCTGCAACCACACCGGTCGCACCGGCCCCTGTACCGAAGCCCTGATCGCGGCCGGGGTGCAGGCAGTGGTCTACGCGGTGTCGGATCCCAATCCTTTGGCGCGCGGAGGTCACGCCCGACTGGAAGAAGCCGGCATCGCGGTACAGGCCGGGGTCGGCATCGACGAGGTACGTGACGGCCCGCTGCGGGAATGGCTGTTCCGGCAAGAGCGCGGCCGGCCGATGGTGACCGCCAAGTTCGCGGCGTCCGTCGACGGCCGGATCGCCGCGCCGGACGGAACGAGTCAGTGGATCACCGGCAGTGCGGCGCGCGAGCGAGTCCATCTCGAACGCGGGCAGATCGACGCCATCGTGGTCGGCACCGGGACCGTCCTCGCGGACGATCCGTCGCTGACGGCCCGATACCCCGACGGCTCACTGCGCGAACATCAGCCGCTGCGGGTGATCGTCGGCCGCCGGGAGATCCCGGCCGAGGCGAAGATCTTCGATTCGAGCGCGGCCACGCTGCAGATCGCCGAACACGACCCGGCGCGGGTGATCGAGCAACTGGGAGAGCTCACCAACGTCCAGATCGAGGGCGGCGCACGGTTGCTGGGGGCGTTCTTCGCGGCCGGACTCGTCGACCGGGTCCAGGCGTATCTGGCGCCCCTGGTGATCGGCGGGGGAGCCGCGGCGGTGGTCGACGATTCGGTGCTGACGTTGTCGCAGGCACGCCGGTTCACCACCGCGGGCGTCGAAACCCTCGGCGATGACGTTCTGCTCACGCTGAATGCAAACTGATTCACCGTCCTGACCGGCGCCAACATGTCGTTAGCGCAGATCACGATATACGTCCGATGTGATAGTTTCTAAGGTGGAAGTTCTCGGGGCGGGGTGTAATTCCCCACCGGCGGTAAAAGTGGATCGACACCTGTTGGACACTGAGCCCGCGAGCGCCCTCACCCGGTGAGGGGTCGAGCAGATTCCGGTGAGATCCCGGAGCCGACGGTCATAGTCCGGACGTGAGAGAACTCCACTTGGCGGGTCTTCTGACGACCCGGCCATGTGCCGCCCTGAGATCGCGAAGCGATTGAAGGAGTAGGCGATGTTCACGGGAATCGTCGAGGAGCGCGGCAGCATTGTTGCGCGTGAAGACTTGACCGATGCGGCACGATTCACCGTTCGGGGTCCGTTGGTGACCAGTGATGCCGGACACGGGGATTCGATCGCCGTCAACGGGGTCTGTCTGACCGTGGTGGACCTGGTCGACGACGGCGCCTTCACCGTCGATGTGATGGGCGAGACGCTACGGCGCAGTTCGCTGGCCGACCTCGCGCCCGGCAGCCCGGTCAACCTGGAACGCGCCATGCCCGCAGGCGGCCGGTTCGGCGGCCACATCGTCCAGGGCCATGTCGACGGCATCGGGACCGTGGAATCGGTCACACCCGGAGAGAACTGGACCGTCGTGCGGATCGGGACCACCGGATCCATCGCCCGCTACATCGTCGAAAAAGGTTCTATCACCGTCGATGGCGTTTCGTTGACCGTTTCGTCGATCGGCCCGGACTGGTTTGAGATATCCCTCATCCCAACGACTCTCGCGTTGACCACCTTGGGGGAAGCGGCCGCCGGTGCAGTCGTTAACCTAGAGGTCGACGTGATAGCCAAATACGTCGAACGGCTATCCGCGATCGGAGTGGAGAAATGAGTAACCAGGTGGGCACCACCACAGGCCTACATCAGGGCACCAAGTTCGACACGATCGAGCGTGCGCTCGCCGATATCGCGGCAGGTAAGGCAGTCGTCGTCGTCGACGACGAGGATCGCGAGAACGAAGGCGACCTGATCTTCGCGGCCGAGAAGGCCACTCCCGAATTGGTCGCGTTCATGGTCCGGTACACCTCCGGATACCTGTGTGTGCCGCTCGACGGCGACGATTGTGATCGCCTCGGTCTGCCGCCGATGTACTCGGTGAACCAGGACAAGCACGGCACCGCCTACACCGTGACCGTTGATGCCCGCGAGGGGATCGGCACCGGTATCAGTGCCTCCGACCGCGCCGCGACGATGCGACTGCTCGCCGATCCGACCACCACCGCAGGCGACTTCACCCGCCCGGGCCACGTGGTCCCGCTGCGCGCCAAGGAGGGTGGCGTCCTGCGCCGCCCCGGTCACACAGAGGCCGCGGTGGATCTGGCCCGGATGGCCGATCTGGCGCCCGCCGGCGTGATCTGCGAGATCGTCAGCCAGAAGGACGAGGGTGCGATGGCGCAGACCCCCGAACTGAGGGTCTTCGCCGACGAACACGACCTGGCGCTGATCTCGATCGCCGATCTGATCGCGTGGCGCCGTCGTCACGAAAAGCATGTGGTCCGGGTTGCCGATGCCCGGATCCCCACCCGCCACGGTGCATTCCGGGCCGTCGGTTACACCAGCATCTACGACGAGGTCGAGCACGTGGCCCTGGTCCTCGGCGATGTGGCCGGCCCAGACGGTGAGGGCAACGACGTCCTGGTCCGGGTGCATTCGGAGTGCCTGACCGGAGACGTCTTCGGTTCGCTGCGCTGCGATTGCGGCCCGCAGCTCGACGCCGCGATGGAGATGGTCGCCGCCGAAGGCCGCGGCATCGTGCTCTACATGCGTGGCCACGAAGGCCGCGGCATCGGGCTGCTGCACAAGTTGCAGGCCTACCAGCTGCAGGACGCCGGCTCCGACACCGTCGACGCGAACCTCGAACTCGGTCTGCCCGCGGACTCCCGCGACTACGGTCTGGGTGCCCAGATCCTCGTCGATCTCGGTGTCTCGTCGATGCGACTGCTGACCAACAATCCCGCCAAGCGCGTCGGACTGGACGGCTATGGCCTGCAGATCACCGAGCGGGTGCCGATGCCGGTTCGGCCCAATGCGGAGAACTTGCGGTACCTGCGTACCAAACGGGACCGGATGGGCCACGACCTCGTCGGGCTCGACGACCACGAGGACACCGAACTGAGCGGAGGCAGTCCAGCATGAGCGGCGCCGGGGAACCAACACTGAACCTGGGTGACGCCAGCCGCCTGCGACTGGCCATCGTTGCCTCGCAATGGCATTCGACGATCTGTGAGTCGCTGCTCGACGGTGCGAAAAAGGCCGCCGGCGACGTCGGGATCACCGAGCCGACGATCGTGCGCGTCGCCGGTGCGATCGAACTCCCGGTGATCGTGCAGGCGCTGGCCCGCAATCACGACGCCGTGGTCGCGCTGGGTGTGGTGATCCGTGGCGACACCCCGCACTTCGACTACGTGTGTGATGCGGTGACCGCCGGCCTGACCCGGGTCTCGCTCGACGAGTCGACCCCGGTCGGCAACGGTGTGCTCACGACGAACAACGAGCAGCAGGCCCTGGACCGCGCGGGTCTGCCGGATTCGAAGGAAGACAAGGGCGCTCAGGCCGCAACTGCGGCGATCGCCTCGGCGTTGACCTTGCGGGCGCTCTCCCGCGGCGAATACCACCCCGAGATCTGATGAGCTCTCAGGCAAAGACGGATACAGTCGCTGTGGTGACGGACGAACCCCGATGGCTGATGGTCTACCGGCCGCGCAAGTCACCGCTCTACGCGTTGATCGCCGCCGTGGCGGTCGTCATCGTGCATGTGATCGTGGCGTTGCTGCTCCAGGTGGGTGACTCCGGCATCGTCTTCAAACTTGCCGATCAGATTGCGATGGTCGGGCTCGGCATGATCATCGGTGGTTCGTTCCTCCTGCTCGCCCGGGCCCGGATCCGGGTCGGCGCCGAGGGCATCGCGGTCCGAAATCTGTTCAACGAGCGGATCTTTGACTGGTCGATCATCGAGGGCATCCGGTACCCGCACAGTGGCAGCTGGGCGCGCCTGGAACTGCCCGAGGATGAGCACGTGCCGATCCTGGCCATCCAGGCCAACGACGGTGACCGGGCCGTGGCGGCCATGGCCGAGGTGCGGGCCCTGCACGAACGTTTCGCCCGAGCGGCCTGACACCGCTGATTCCCGGCAGCCCCTCACGTGGGGGATTCACGATGTGTCACTGCGGGGTACTAGCCTGGATTTCGTGGCTGACCCGACGACGTACCGACCGGTCCCGGGGAGTATTCCCACCGACCCCGGCGTCTACAAATTCCGGGACGCGCATCAGCGAGTGATCTATGTGGGCAAGGCGAAAAACCTCCGCTCTCGCCTGACGTCCTACTTCGCCGACCTGACGACGCTGCATCCGCGCACCCGCCAGATGGTGACCACCGCCGCCTCCGTGGAATGGACGGTGGTCGCCACCGAGGTCGAGGCCCTCCAGCTCGAATACAACTGGATCAAGGAGTTCGATCCGCGGTTCAACGTCCGCTATCGCGATGACAAGAGTTATCCGATGCTGGCGGTGACGATGAACGAGGAGTACCCGCGGCTGTTCGTCTACCGCGGTCCCCGGCGCAAAGGGGTGCGGTATTTCGGTCCGTACTCGCATGCCTGGGCCATCCGCGAGACGCTTGATCTGCTGACCCGGGTCTTTCCCGCCCGCACGTGTTCGTCAGGGGTCTTCAAGCGGCACCATCAGATCGACCGGCCCTGCCTGCTCGGCTATATCGACAAGTGCTCGGCGCCGTGCGTCGGCCGGGTCAGCGCTGCCGAGCATCGGGCGATCGTCGAGGACTTCTGTGACTTCCTGGCCGGCCGCACCGACCGGATGATCAACAACCTGCAGGGCCAGATGGAAAAGGCCTCCGCCGAACTGGATTTCGAGCGGGCCGCGCGGCTGCGCGATGACATCGCCGCACTGCGTCGCGCCCTCGAACGCCAGTCGGTGGTCCTCGGGGACGGCACCGATGCCGACCTCGTTGCGATGGAAGGCGATCAGCTCGAGGTCTCGGTCCAGGTCTTCCACGTCCGTGGCGGACGCGTCCGCGGGCAGCGCGGCTGGATCGTCGAGAAGTCCGGCGACGACAACCTGGCGGATCAGGTGGGCCAGTTCCTCACCCAGTTCTACGGCGAACAGGCCGATCAGGCCGAGTCGGTGTCGGTCGATGACGGCCACGCGAAAACCGACCCGGTGCCCAGGGAGGTGCTCGTGCCGGCTCTCCCGCCCGATGTCGACGAGGTCCGGGACTGGTTGTCGGGGCTGCGTGGCAGCCACGTCGACCTCCGGATCCCGCAGCGCGGCGACAAGAAGGCCCTGATGGAAACCGTGCACCGCAATGCCGCGGACGCGCTGGCACACCACAAACTCAAGCGGGCCGGGGATCTGACGACCCGGTCGGCGGCGCTGACCGAGATCCAGGACACCCTCGGACTCGATTCGGCGCCGTTGCGGATCGAATGCATCGACATCTCGCATGTGCAGGGCACCGATGTCGTGGCGTCGCTGGTGGTGTTCGAGGACGGCCTGCCGCGCAAGTCCGACTACCGGCACTATGCGATCAGAGAAGCTGCCGGAGACGGTCATTCGGACGACGTGGCGTCGATCGCGGAGGTCACCCGGCGCCGGTTCCTGCGACATCGGGTCGACGTCGCCGACGGTCAGCCCACGGCCCCAACCGAGGTCACCGCGGGCATCGAGGTCGCCGAGGGCGGTGATGGGGGAGACGTCGCCCCGGAGGCGGCGATCGATCCGAAAACCGGGCGTCCCCGACGGTTCGCCTACCCGCCCAACCTGTTCGTCGTCGACGGCGGTGCCCCGCAGGTGCATGCGGCCGCGGCCGTGCTCGACGAGCTCAACATCACCGATGTGGCCGTGGTGGGCCTGGCCAAGCGCCTCGAGGAGGTGTGGGTGCCCGGCGACGACGATCCGGTGATCTTCCCGCGCACCAGTGAGGCGCTGTTCCTGCTCCAGCGCATCCGCGACGAGGCACACCGCTTCGCCATCAGCTTCCACCGGAGCAAGCGCAGCAAGCGGATGACGGCCTCCGCGCTCGACGGGGTACCCGGCCTCGGTAGTACCAGGCGCGCGGCGCTGGTGTCCCATTTCGGGTCGGTCGCGAACCTGCGCAAGGCCACGGTCGAGGAGATCGCCCAGGTGCCGGGTATCGGGCAGATGACTGCACGTGCGGTGCAGGCGGCACTTGTCGAACATAATCAGTCGAGTGAGCAGACAGGACCCACACCGTGAGTGAAGTCGAGAACGCGGTCGCGCCGCAACCGCCCGCACAGACGCCCGACGTCTTACTGGTCACCGGCTTGTCCGGCGCCGGCAGCAGCACCGTGGGCAACCTCCTCGAGGATGCCGGCTGGTACGTCGCCGACAACGTGCCCCACACGTTGATCGGATCGATGGTCGAACTGGCCCGGGGTGCCGATTCGGCGATCTCCCGGCTGGCGATCGTGATGCGGATCCAGGACGATTCGTACGCCTCCGCACTGGAGACGTTGCGCGCCGACCTCGATCGGGTCGGTATCGAGCCGCGGGTGATCTTCATCGAGGCGTCCGACCAGGTCCTGGTCCAGCGTTTCGAGCAGGTCCGGCGGCGGCATCCGCTGCAGGGCAACGGGACTCTGATCTCGGCGATCGTGGCCGAACGCGAGATGCTGGCCGGGGTCAAGGAACGGGCCGATCTCGTTGTCGATACGTCGGGTCTGTCGGTGCAGCGACTCCGGGTGATCATCGAGGGCGCGTACGCCGAGGCGTCGGTCGCCGACGTGAGTGTGGTGGTCGAGTCATTCGGGTTCAAATACGGCCTCCCGATCGATGCCGACATGGTCGCCGACGTCCGTTTCCTTCCCAACCCGTACTGGGTGCCCGAACTCAAAGACCACAACGGTCTGGAGCAACCGGTCCGCGACTACGTCCTCGGCCAGGAGGGTGCACCGGAGTTCCTCGAGAAGTACGAGCAGATCCTTCGGCTCGTCGGCGACGGTTACCGGCGTGAGGGCAAGCGCTACATGACCGTTGCCATCGGATGCACCGGTGGCAAGCATCGCAGCGTCGCGATCAGCGAAGCACTGGCCGCGGCCCTGTCCAAGGCCACCGACGATGACGGTTCCTTCTCGGTCCGGGTGGCCCACCGCGATCTGGGGCGCGAATGAAGATCGTGGCTCTCGGCGGGGGGCACGGACTGTACGCAACCCTGACGGCGATGCGCCTGCTGAGCGACGACGTGACCGCGATCGTGACCGTTGCCGACGACGGTGGATCCTCGGGCCGGCTGCGATCCGAACTCGGCATCCTGCCGCCCGGTGACCTCCGGATGGCGATCGCCGCACTGCTCGCGGCCACCGAACCTCCGGGTGATGGCGACGGCACCGGACGGGGTGCACATCCTCCGCAGGAGTGGGCCTCGTTGCTGCAGCACCGCTTCGGTGGTCGCGGCGCACTGGCCGGACATCCGGTCGGCAATCTGTTGCTGGCCGGGCTGACCGAGGCCACCGGTGATGCGGTGGTCGCGCTCGAGATGATGACCGAGCTGTTCGGGGTCCGCGGCCGGGTCCTCCCGATGTCGACCACCGGACTCCAGATCGAGGCCGATGTCTCCGGCCTGGAGGACGATCCCCGGATCAGCCGGGCGATCCGCGGCCAGGTCGCGGTCGCCACCACCCCGGGCATCGTGCGCCGGGTACGCCTCTCGCCGAACCCCCCGCCGGCCTGCCCGGAAGCGATCGAGGCCATCGAGGCCGCCGACCTGGTGGTGCTGGGTCCGGGCTCCTGGTTCTCCAGTGTGATCCCGCACGTGCTGGTGCCCGGTCAGCTAGCCGCATTGAAGCGGACGTCCGCGAAGAAGGTGCTGATCGTCAATCTGGCCCCGGAACCCGGTGAGACGACCGGTTTTTCGGTGGAGCGGCATCTGCACGTGCTCCTGGCCCATGCGGACGACTTCCGGGTCGATCATGTGCTCGTCGACTCGGGTTCGGTGCCCGTGGGATCCGAGCGTGAACACGTTGAGCGGGCGGCGGCCAAATTTGGGGCTACGCTGCACGATGGTGAACTCGCGGTTGCGGGTACCCACACCCATGACCCAGGCAGGGTTGCCGCTCTCATAGGTGGCTTGTGCGATAGTGAATCGGCAGGCTACCGACCGATAGTTGAAACGACATCCACAGAGGGAGAACGCGTCCGGTGGCGATGACATCCGCGGTCAAAGACGAACTGAGTCGGCTGGCGGTGACGCAGGTGAGTTGCCGAAAGGCAGAGGTTTCAGCGCTGTTGCGATTCGCGGGCGGACTCCACATTGTGGCCGGCCGGGTGGTGGTGGAAGCCGAGGTCGACCTCGGCAACGTCGCGCGCCGACTCAAGCGCGAGATCTTCGAGCTCTATGGCTACAACTCCGAGGCGCACGTCCTGAGCGCCGGCGGCATCCGGAAGAGTGCCCGGTACATCGTCCGGGTCACCAAGGACGGTGAGGCGTTGGCGCGCCAGACCGGTCTGCTCGACATGCGCGGGCGCCCGGTGCGGGGCCTGCCGGCACAGGTGGTCGGCGGCAGTGTCGGAGATGCCGAGGCCGCCTGGCGAGGTGCGTTCCTGGCCCACGGTTCCTTGACCGAGCCGGGCCGTTCGTCGGCCCTGGAGGTCAGTTGCCCCGGACCCGAGGCCGCACTGGCGCTGGTGGGCGCCGCGCGCCGGCTCGGTGTCACCGCGAAGGCCCGTGAGGTCCGCGGCGCCGACCGGGTCGTCATCCGCGACGGTGAGGCGATCGGTGCACTGCTGACCCGCATGGGTGCCCAGGACACCAGGCTGACCTGGGAAGAGCGCCGGATGCGGCGCGAGGTCCGCGCGACGGCCAACCGTCTGGCGAACTTCGACGATGCCAACCTGCGCCGATCTGCCCGCGCCGCGGTGGCTGCGGCCGCCAGGGTCGAACGTGCTCTGGAGATCCTCGGCGATCAGGTGCCCGATCACCTGATCTCCGCCGGTCAGCTGCGTATCACCCACCGGCAGGCCTCGCTCGAGGAACTCGGCCAGCTGGCCGATCCGCCGATGACGAAAGATGCTGTGGCAGGACGTATTCGGCGATTGTTGTCGATGGCTGACAAGAAGGCCAGGACCGACGGCATTCCGGACACCGAGTCGGCCGTCACCGCAGACCTCCTCGACGACGAATAGCGGGCGCACGCCCGGTTCGCCGGCCTTATGCACGTCACGTGCATGTCGCGTGCATCGGCGCAGGCGGACCGGGGGTGCCAGGTCCGCGGGCGCCGACTAGGCTGAGCATTGCCGCAGAGGCGGGGCCACACGATGGCCCAGCACACCGCAAAGCTAAGGAGCTCATAGTGACCGTTCGGGTAGGCGTCAACGGATTCGGCCGGATCGGCCGCAACTTTTTCCGCGCGATAGAGGCGCAGAAGGCGCTGGGCACCACGGATGTCGAGATTGTCGCAGTCAACGATCTCACCGACAATGCGAGCCTGGCACACCTCCTCAAGTACGACTCCATCCTCGGCCGTCTGCCGCAGGATGTCTCGCTCGAAGGCGACGACACCATCGTCGTGGGCGACAAGAAGATCAAGGCACTCGCGCACCGCGGACCGCTCAGCGAATTGCCCTGGGGCGACCTGGGTGTCGATGTCGTCGTCGAGTCGACCGGTATCTTCACCGATGCCGCCAAGGCCAAGGGCCACCTCGAGGCCGGTGCCAAGAAGGTCATCATCTCCGCGCCCGCCAAGGGTGAGGACATCACCATCGTGATGGGCGTCAACGACGACAAGTACGACGGCAGCCAAAACATCATCTCGAACGCCTCGTGCACCACCAACTGCCTCGGCCCGGTCGCCAAGGTCCTCGACGACGAGTTCGGCATCGTCTCGGGTCTGATGACCACGGTCCACGCATACACCCAGGACCAGAACCTGCAGGACGGCCCGCACAGCGACCTGCGTCGTGCCCGCGCCGCCGCGCTCAACGTCGTTCCCACGGGTACCGGTGCAGCCAAGGCCATCGGTCTGGTTCTCCCGCAGCTGCTCGGCAAGCTCGACGGCTACGCGCTGCGGGTGCCGATCCCGACCGGTTCGGTCACCGACCTGACGGCCATCCTCAAGAAGAAGGCCACCGTCGACGAGATCAATGCTGCGATGCAGGCCGCCGCCGAGGGACCGCTCAAGGGCATCCTGAAGTACAGCACCGCCCCGATCGTGTCGTCGGACATCGTCACCGACGCGCATTCGTCGATCTTCGATGCGCCGCTGACCAAGGTCATCGACGAGCAGGTCAAGATCGTGTCCTGGTACGACAACGAGTGGGGCTACTCCAACCGCCTCGTCGATCTCATCGGACTGGTTGCCAAGTCCCTCTAAGGGGTTCTCGCCCTTTGGTTTTCGGCGGAATCACCGCCGCCACGCATCACGCCTGTACCCCGTATCACCGATCGCAAAGAGACAACGCATCTGATGACCATCTCGGTACCCACCCTCGCCGACCTGCTCGAGACCGGAGTGGAAGGCCGGACCGTCCTGGTCCGATCCGACCTCAACGTTCCGCTCGACAATGGCAGAATCACCGATCCAGGTCGCATCCTGGCGTCGGTGCCCACCATCAAGTCCCTGTCCGACGCTGGTGCAAAGGTCATCGTGGCCGCGCACCTCGGTCGCCCGAAAGGTGCACCGGATCCGGCGTTTTCGCTGGCTCCGGTGGCCGAACGACTCGGCGCCGAGCTCGGACGCAATGTCCAGCTCGCCACCGATGTCGTCGGCGGTGACGCCCTCGCACGATCGGAGGGACTCACCGACGGGGACGTGATGATGCTGGAGAACGTGCGGTTCGATCCGCGCGAGACCTCCAAGGATGCCGCCGAGCGGGGCAGGCTCGCCGAGGCGTTGGTGGAACTGACCGGTGACAACGGTGCATTCGTCTCGGATGGCTTCGGTGTCGTGCATCGCGAGCAGGCATCGGTATATGACGTGGCAAAGCTGTTGCCGCACTATGCCGGTGGCCTGGTCGCTGCCGAGGTCGAGGTTCTGGTGAAGCTGACCACCGACACCGCCCGCCCGTATGCGGTGGTGCTCGGTGGTTCGAAGGTCTCCGACAAGCTCGGTGTCATCGAGGCGTTGGCCCCCAAGGTCGACACCCTGGTGATCGGTGGCGGGATGGCGTTCACGTTCCTGGCCGCACGCGGGCTGCCGGTGGGCAACTCACTGCTGCAGGAAGACCAGATCGAGGTCTGCCGCTCCCTGCTCGAGCGTTTCGGCGACGTCATCCACCTGCCGGTCGACGTTGTCGTCGCCGACAAGTTCGCCGCGGATGCGCAGTCGAAGGTGGTCTCTGCAGAAGAGATCCCGGACGGCTGGATGGGTCTGGACATCGGACCCGAGTCGGTCAACCGGTTCGCCGCGGTACTCGGCGAGGCCAAGACCTTGTTCTGGAACGGTCCGGCCGGTGTGTTCGAGTTCGAGAAGTTCTCGGCAGGCACCAAGGGGCTGGCCGAGGCGATCATCGGTGCCACCAGCGGTGGCGCGTTCTCCGTTGTCGGCGGTGGCGACAGTGCCGCCGCGGTCCGGCTGCTCGGCCTGCCCGAAGACGGCTTCTCCCACATCTCGACCGGTGGTGGGGCCTCGCTCGAGTTCCTCGAGGGCAAAGAACTGCCCGGCCTGACCGTATTGGAGAACTGAGATGGCATCGCGTAAACCGCTCATCGCGGGCAACTGGAAGATGAATCTGAACCACCTCGAGGCCATCGCGCTGGTTCAGAAGATCGCTTTCGCATTGCCGTCCAAGTACTTCGACAAGGTCGACGTGACGGTGATCCCGCCGTTCACCGACATCCGCAGCGTGCAGACCGTGGTCGACGGCGACAAGCTCCTGCTCACCTACGGTGCGCAGGACCTCTCGGCGCACGATTCCGGTGCCTACACCGGTGAGATCAGCGGGTCGTTCCTGGCCAAGCTCGGTTGCTCCTTTGTGATCGTCGGACACTCCGAGCGTCGCACCATGCACGGCGAGACGGATTCGGTGGTGCTGGCCAAGACCAAGGCCGCGCTGAAGTACGACCTGACCCCGATCGTCTGCGTCGGTGAGGGCCTGGAGATCCGCGAGGCCGGTGAGCACGTCGAATACAACATCGAGCAGCTCAAGGGTTCACTTGCCGGACTGAGTGCCGCGCAGATCTCGAAGGTCGTCATCGCGTACGAACCGGTCTGGGCCATCGGGACCGGACGGGTTGCGAGCGCCGCGGACGCACAGGAAGTGTGTGCCGCACTGCGGGCCACACTGGCCGAATTGGCCGATGCGAAGGTCGCCGACTCGGTTCGCATCCTGTACGGCGGTTCGGTGAACGCCAAGAACGTGGGGGAGATCGTCGGACAGACCGACGTCGACGGTGCACTGGTCGGCGGAGCGTCGCTCAAGTCGGACGAGTTCGCCACCCTGTCGGCCATCGCCGCTGGTGGTCCACTGCCCTGATCTGGTGAATGGGGGCGTTCGGGCAACGCAAAAACGCAGATGGCGTCCGCCCGAACGCCCCATTTCCGGGTTTTGCGGTATGGCCGGGTACAGTCGTAGATCGGCCGCTCGAACTTCAGATCTGATTGGAATCAACACGTGAAGCTTGCCCTGGACATTGGACTTGTGATCACCAGCGTTCTGCTGATCGTTCTGGTCTTGCTCCATCGTGGAAAAGGCGGCGGCCTGTCGTCGCTGTTCGGTGGTGGCGTCCAGTCGAGTCTGTCGGGTTCGTCCGTCGTGGAGCGCAACCTCGACCGGTTGACGGTTTTCGTCGGAATCATCTGGACGATCTTCATCCTGGGCATCGGCCTGGACATCAAGCTCTCGTAAACCCTCTGCGTCGTTACGGGCGGTCGGCGTGCGCAACCGCCCGTGATCCGGAGATACTGGACGGGTGACTGATACGCGCCCCGCTGTGCCCCGTCCGGAACCCGGTAGTACCGATCGCGAGCTCACCGAACCGTTGCGCGAGGACATCCGTCTCCTCGGTGGAATCCTCGGACAGATCGTGCGCAAGCATGCCGGCGAAGCCACGTTTGACCTCGTCGAAAAAGCCCGAGTGGAGTCCTTCCGGGTACGACGCTCCGAGATCGACCGCACCGAACTCGAAGAGCTGTTCCGCGACATCGACGTCGCCGATGCCATCTCGGTGATTCGCGCATTCAGCCACTTCGCCCTGCTGGCCAACCTCGCCGAGGACATCCACCGCGAACGTCGTCGGGCCATCCACGTGCGGGCCGGCGATCCCCCACAGGATTCGTCCCTGGCCGCGACCTACCGAAAACTCGACGCCGCCGGTCTGACCGATGAGCAGGTCGGCAAGGCGCTGGCCGATGCCACCGTCGTCCCGGTCATCACCGCGCATCCCACGGAGACCCGCAGGCGAACGGTGTTCGAGGTTCAGCATCGGATCACCGAGCTTATGCGCTTCGCCGGGCGGACCGAGCTGACCCCTGCCGAGCGGGACGAGGTCCATGTCGCCCTGAACCGGCAGATCCTGACGCTGTGGGAAACCGCGCTGATCCGCCTGGAACGGTTGCAGATCCAGGACGAGATCGAGGTGGGGTTGCGTTACTACGACGCCGGGTTCTTCGAGGTCATCCCGCGGGTCAACGCCGAGCTACGGGCGTGGTTGCAGAAGCACTATCCGACCGCGGGCATCACCGACGATCCGTTGTTGCGGATGGGTTCCTGGATCGGCGGGGACCGTGACGGCAACCCCTTTGTGACCGGCGAGATCGTCTCCATGGCCACCCGGCGTGCGGCAGAAACCGCTGTGTCCCATCATCTTTCGGAACTGATACTGCTGGCGCAGGAACTGAGCCTGTCCTCGCGCCTGACCGTGGTCAGTGACGCGGTGCTCGAACTCGGGGGAGTGGAGCGGGGAACCACCGCCGCCGATGAGCCCTACCGGTCGGCATTGCGGGCCATCCGGGCCCGCCTGGCGGCGACGGCGTCGAGACTGTTCGGCGAACGGTTTGTCGCCGTCAACGACGGTGGCTTCCCGGCCGATGGCGCCGACAGTTATGCCGACGCCGCAGATCTACTCGCCGACCTCGACGTGATCGATGCGTCCCTGCGTGCCAACAGCGACGACGAGCTGGCCGACGATCGTCTGCTGACACTTCGGGAATCGGTGCGGGCGTTCGGTTTTCATCTGTCCGGCCTCGACATGCGGCAGAACTCCGACACCCACGAGGAGGTGATCGCCGAACTGCTCGCGTGGGCCGGGGTCCATCCCGACTACCTCTCACTGTCCGAGGCGGAACGGGTCGAGATCCTGACCGCGGAACTGAGCAACCGCCGGCCGTTGACGGGTCCGGGTGCCCAGCTCTCGGAGCTGGCGAGCAAAGAGCTCGGGATCGTGCGGGCGGCGGCGTCCGCGGTGGCCGCATACGGCCCCGAAGCGGTCCCCAACTACATCATCAGCATGTGCACCTCGGTGAGCGACCTGTTCGAGGCGCTGGTGATGCTCAAGGAGGCGGGCCTTTTCGATCCCGGCTCGCCGGACGCCCCACCGCGCTCGTCGGTCCGGGTGGTCCCGCTGTTCGAGACGATCGAAGATCTCCAGCAGGGTGCGGCGACACTGCTTGCGGCCCTTGACGTACCGCTGTTCCGGGCGCTGGTCGATCAACAGGACGGCATGGCCGAGATCATGTTGGGTTACTCCGACTCCAACAAGGACGGTGGTTACCTCGCCGCAAACTGGGCGCTCTACCGCGCAGAACTCGATCTCGTGGAGGCAGCGCGGAAGGCGGGAATCAGGTTGCGGCTCTTCCATGGCCGCGGTGGCACCGTCGGCCGCGGTGGCGGTCCGAGCTATGAGGCCATCCTGGCGCAACCACCGGGTGCGGTGCAGGGTTCGCTGCGGATCACCGAGCAGGGTGAGGTGATCGCGGCGAAGTATGCAGAACCGGTCGTCGCCCGCCGGAACCTGGAGACGCTGTTGGCCGCCACCATCGAATCGTCGCTCCTCGACACCGAAGGACTCGGCGCCGACGCAGAGGCGGCGTATGCGGTTCTGGACGAACTGGCGACCCTGGCGCGTAAGGCATACAGCGAATTGGTCCACGAAACACCGGGGTTCGTCGAATACTTCGTGAACTCGACCCCGTTGTCGGAGATCGGATCGCTCAACATCGGGAGCCGTCCGGCGTCCCGGAAGCAGACGGAGAAGATCTCCGATCTGCGGGCGATCCCGTGGGTGTTGTCGTGGTCGCAGTCGCGAGTGATGTTGCCCGGCTGGTACGGCACCGGCGCGGCGTTCGAACAGTGGATCGCCGGCGATGAGAGCCGTCTGGAAACCCTGGCCGACTATTACCGGCGGTGGCCGTTCTTCCGGACCGTGATGTCGAACATGGCTCAGGTGATGGCGAAGTCGGATATGGGACTGGCCGAACACTATTCACGATTGGTGCCCGATGAGGCACTGCGGACGAAAGTGTTCGGGATGATCACCGCCGAACACGCGCGGACCACCGAGATGTATTTCAAGATAACCAAGACGGACGATCTGCTGGCCGACAACGCCGCCCTCAAGCGTTCGGTCTTCAATCGATTCCCGTATCTCGAGCCGCTCAATCATCTGCAGGTCGAGTTGTTGCGCCGCTACCGCGGTGGCGATGATTCCGACCTGGTTCGCCGGGGTATCCAGCTCACCATGAACGGACTCGCCACCGCGTTGCGGAACAGCGGCTAGTGCCTCACTAGAGCCGGTCGCTGGTGTCCCAGGTGGTCACGGCCCAGATCACGACGAGGTCGACAGCGATGATCAGGATCGCCCACAGCGGGAAGTACGGCAGCCACAGGAAGTTTGCGATGATCGACAGGGCCGCGATGATGACCGCCGCGATCCGTGCCCAGGTGGCACCGGTGAACAAGCCGATGGCGATCAGGACTGCGATGATTCCGACAATGAGATGGATCCATCCCCATGCGGTGAGATCGAGCTCGTAGGTGTATTCCGGCCCGACGACAAAAACCTCGTCTTCGACCAGAGCGGAAATGCCTTGGAGGATGCCGAGTGCGCCGACGACGAACAAAAGAATTGCGGCGGCGAACACGGTTCCGCCGGCAAAGCCTTGCCGGACTGGGTGACGGTCGGGCTGGACCGGTTGACGGTCTGTCGGGCTGTTCATGACGATGCTCCTCGGTTCGGACGATCAAGAACCCCTGGGCCGACGATCGGATCAGGCAGCACGTATTGCCAACGTGGTCTTGCCATGATCGGCGTGTTCTGAGCGGTAAGACATCACCTGTTTCGGGTGATGTCTTGACCGCGCGCCGGGTTGGGCCAATAAACGCATGTGTCTGTGACCTTCCTTGATGAACCGTAATCAGGCTTTGTCAGTCGTAATTGTTGTTAGCCTCTGAGCAACGAGAGGCTAGAAAAGGGTGGCCATGTCGAAAGCTCTGAGGCGCTCGACGGCGGTATCTCGAGCCGGACCCGAATCGATCCGTGCTTTTGCGCGAATGCGCCCTGAACGCACTCTCGACGAATTGTTCGACGATCAATGCGGCGTTCTCGTGCTGGTGAGCGCACCAGGTGGGTACGGCAAGACCACGTTCCTCGAGCAGTGGCTGATCCGCCGCACGGAATCAGATGTCGTCGGCCGCGTCGTGTGGCTCGGGGTGGATGCCTTTGACGGTGACGATCTCGTTCTCGGTGAAACGGCAACGGGTCAAACGTTCGTCGCCGATGCCGAATCCGGTCCACTGACAGTGGTTGTGGACGATGCCCACACCGCGACCGACCCACTGGTCCTCGACGCCTTTCACCGGTTCCTGCGCCATCGGCCGCCGCACCTCAATGTCGTCGTGGCCGCCCGCCACGACCCGCCACTGATCTGGCAACACCTGATCGGGGACGGTGTCGGAGCCCGGATCGGGCGGGAGGATCTGGTGCTCACCGATGCAGAGGTCGACCGGACACTGCGTCAGCACGGCCTGCTGCCGACGGCCACCCAGTTGTCCCGGGTCAGGGAGCTGACCGGCGGGTGGGTGATCCTCGTTCGGATGGCGGCCATATTCCTGGCCGGGCGTGAGGATCTCGAACTGGCGTTGCTCGAGTTGGCCGCATGTCCGCGCCTGATATCCGACTACCTGCGACGCGAGTTGCTGGACCCGATGACACCGCGGGTCCGCAGATTGGTCACCCGGCTCTCGACGGTGGCCGAGTTCGATGCCGACCTGGCCCGGGCGATGGACGGCGCGGACGCCGATGCCTACATCCCCGAGATCATCGGGCTGGGGATCGCGGCGGCTGTTCCCGCCGGAGAGCCCGACGCGATCCGCTATCAATTCCTGCCGTTGGTCGCGACCTACCTGCGCGCCGAGCTGCAACGGTCCGCGCCCGAGCTCGGGCGAAGGTTGCAGACCAGGGCGATCCGATGGGCGTCGGCGCACCGGCGGCCCGCGGAGGCGATCGACCACGCTGCCCATCTCGGCGACGCTGAGATGTTGCGCGAGACCATTTTTCACAGCGGTGTCGAACTGGTCCTGCAGGGTCGGCGTGACCTGCTGCTGCCGGTCCTCGACGGGCATGACACCTCGCTGGGAGAGGACCCGGTGGCGGTTCTCCTTCGTGCGCTGGCCGCGATGGAACACGGCGACGACCGTTATGCGGCCTCGTATCTGGAATGTGTGAGCCTGGCCGAGGACGACCTCACCGTCGATGGTGGCGGACTGCTCTACCGGGCCCTGTGCCTCGACGTTGCGCTCGTTCGCGACGATCTCGATCTGGTCGACCTGGCGAAGACCGTCGCGTCCACCGTGGGGGAGCGCGGGTGGGCGGTGGATGCGTACGCCCACACCGTCCTCGGGTCTGCCTACACCCGATTGAATCTGCCGACCGAGGGTGAACAGTCGTCGGTGCGGGCCATCGCGCTGGCAAAGTCTGCCGGGTTGAACCGGTTGGCCGTGCGCGCCATGGCGAACCGGGCATCGGTGGCAGGTGTGCGGGGTCTGCCGGAACTGATGGAAGAACGTGCCCGCTACGCACTGGCGTCCATCCGGGACGTCTCGGCCGTCGACCCCATGGTGACCGGGTCGCCGCAGGTGGCTCGCCTGGACACCGTGCTGGCGTATGCCCGATTCATGCAGGGCAAACCGATCGGCGAGTTCGAACCCCAACCGGTACAAGACGTTTCCGAAGCCGGCGAGGTGTTCGACGCGCTGGGCCGTCATGTGCCCATCGCACTGAACATCCTGGCGTTCGACAGCTCGCCGAACCGGCTGATCCTGACCGCGACCGCGTACAGTGCCACGTCCGCATTGCTCGTCAGCGCGGCCTCACCGTTCCCGATCCTGTTCCTGCTTCCACGCGTTGCCTACATGTGCCTGGCGGTCAAGCGATTCGACTGGGCTCGGGACCTGGCCCGCAAGGCGGACCGCGCATTCGGATACTCCGACGAGGCCACGCTCGTCGATGTGGCCATCGATGTCGGGGAGTCCCGGCCGCAAGCGGCGCGCAAGCTTTTGGCACCCTTGCTCAAAGGCGCCGGGTCCGGTCCGCAGGTGGAGGTGTCGGCCTGGACGCTCGAAGCTCATGCCTGCGAGCAGGCGGGTCTGTCCGCGCAGTCCTACGCGGCGATCACCCGAGCACTGGAGGCGGCGGCAGAGCACGGGGTGATGCGGCCACTCGTGGAATGCGGGCCGATCGTCGCGGGAATCATCACGACGTATCGGGGCAGTTTCGGCGCGGTCAACGGCTACGCCGACGCCGTGCTCTCGGTCCTCTCCAGCCACGGGGTACCCGACTACCCGCCGCTGACCCGCGCCGAAATCCACGTCCTGCGGTTCTTGGCGACGGACCGCACGACCGAGGAGATCGCCGGGCTGATGCACCTGTCGGTGAACACGGTCAAAACCCATCTGCGAGGCATTTACCGGAAGTTCGACGTGCGGCATCGCCGTGACGCGGTGTCTGTGGGTCAACGCCTCGGCCTGCTCTGACGATCACCTCAGGATAGGTTGCCTGCCGCAGACCGGTCGACGAACCAGACCGTCTCGTCGGTCCCATGGGCCCCGGCGCACGGCCAGTCCATCGGGTCGGCACCGCCGATGCCGGCCGCGACAGCCTCGGCCTTCTCGGCGCCGGAGACGAGGAACCAGACCTGGCGTGCCCGGCAGATCGCGGGCAGGGTCAACGTGATCCGCCCCGGCGGGGGCTTCGGTGAGTTCCGCACCGCGACCACCGACGCCTGAGACTCGCTGGTGGCCTCGGAATGCGGGAACAGCGAATTGATATGTCCCTCACCACCCATGCCGAGAAGATGCAGATCGAAATGCGGAACGCTCTGACCCTCGTCGGCACGCTCTGCGAGCCGGCGCGCGTAATCCGCTGCGGCGGCGTCGATGTCGTCACCGAACTCACCACCCGACGGTGCCATCTCGAAGACCCGATCGGGCGTGAGGGCAACATGATCGAGAAGGGCGGTACGGGCCTGCCCGGAGTTGCGGTCCGGGTCGTCGGCCGGGACGAAACGGTCGTCGCCGAAGTAGATGTCGACCGCCGACCAGTCGATGTCGCCGGAATCCTTGGCCAGCGCCTCGAGCAGGGCGATGCCGTTGCTGCCGCCGGTCAGGACCACGGAGGCAAACCCGCGGGCGATCTGCGCCGCGGTGACGGTCGTGATGAACCGTTCGGTGACCGCGGCGACAAGGGTGTCCTTGTCGTCGGCTCGGACAACTTCTGGGTGAACACTCATCGTTGAGTCGGACCTCCTGATCGACGTGCGTGTGTCAAGCGTGAATCTTGTCTTCGGCGCGAATCAATCCCGAAACCCCTTGCAGGGCCCGGTGATAGATCACGTCGGGATCGAGCCGGCGGAGTTCCTCGGACAGGCAGCTGCGAAGTTCCCGGTCGGGCAACGCCACCTTGCCGTCGGGTTTACCGGCCATGGAGATGATCGCCTGGTTGCCCATTCCGACATAGAGGACCAGTGGTCCGGCTTCCCTGGTGACCGTCACCTGGAAGGCGCCCACCGACCGGGTCACCGGTACTCCGAGTGCCGAATGGAGCCAGCCGGCAAGCAATTCGACGGCGGCGGTGTCTGCCGGACCCTGCACCTCGACCGCGGTCACCGGGCTGTGCGGTGGCTGATCGAGGGCCGAGGTGAGCAGTGCCCGCCACACGGTGATCCGCGACCACGCGATGTCGGAATCGCCAGGGGCGTAGGTGGCCAGGCGCTGCGCCAGGGTTGCCGGGACATCAGTTGCCTTGGTGGAGTCGGTGATCCGCCGCTTGCCGAGCTGACCGATCGGATCGGCCGCCGGATTCTCCGGACTGTGTCCGGGCCACCAGGTCACCACCGGGGTGTCGGCCAACATGAACGGGATCACCACGCTCTTGCCGTGATTGACCAGGTCGCCGAACAGATTCAGGACAACGACCTCGGAGGCCCCGGCGTCTCCGCCGACCCGGATCTGGGCGTCGAGCCTCGGTGGACCACCCCGGTCGGCGCGGGAGACCACGATGACGCGACAGGGATGTTCCCGGCTGGCCTCGTTGGCCGCCTCGATGGCCGCCTCGGCCGGCTCACCCTCGTTGGTACTGACGAGCAACGTCAGCACACGACCGGAGGTGAAAGCTCCGCCGATGTCGCGGATCTTGATGAGTTCCTTGCTGATGGCGGTCGTGTTGGTATCGGGCAGTTCGACGATCATTGGTGCGCTCCTTCGAGGCGAGAGCGGTCAGGGACGGCGCCAGGCCCTGCCGTGACGCGCCATCATGTCTTCTGCGGATTGCGGGCCCCAGGTCCCGGCCTCGTAACCGTCCGGCTTACCGCTGGCCGCCCAGTGTTCGAGCACCGGATCGAGGATCTGCCAGGACAACTCGACCTCGGCGTTGACCGGGAACAGGGACGGCACCCCGAGCAGCACGTCGAGGATCAGGCGTTCGTACGCCTCGGGGGAGGACTCGGTGAAGGCCTGACCGTACGAGAAGTCCATGTTGACATCGCGCACCTCCATCGACGAACCCGGAACCTTGGAGCCGAAGCGCAGTGTGATGCCCTCATCGGGCTGCACCCGGATGACCAGGGCGTTCTGGCTCAGTTCCTCGGTCATCGTCTGGTCGAACGGCAGGTGGGGTGCCCGCTTGAAGACGAGCGCGATCTCGGTGACGCGGCGGCCCAGCCGTTTTCCGGTGCGCAGATAGAACGGCACGCCGGCCCATCGTCGACTGTCGACCTCCACGGCGATCGCCGCGAAGGTCTCGGTGGTCGAGTCGTGGGCGAAGCCGCTCTCGTCGAGCAGCCCCGGAACCTTTTCGCTGCCTTGCCAACCCGCCTCATACTGTCCACGCGCGGTGTTCTCGTCGAGGGGCAGGATGTTCTTGGTGGCCGAGAGGACCTTGATCTTCTCGGTCTGGAGTTCGTGCGGTTCGAAGGAGATGGGCTCTTCCATCGCCACCAGTGCCATCAACTGGATCAGGTGGTTCTGGATGACGTCGCGGGCCGCACCGATGCCGTCGTAGTAGCCGGCCCGGCCGCCCAGACCGATGTCCTCGGCCATCGTGATCTGGACATGGTCGACGTAGTGCGAACTCCACACCGGATCGAACAGCTGATTGGCGAACCGCAACGCCAAGATGTTCTGGACCGTCTCTTTGCCGAGGTAGTGGTCGATCCGGAAGACGGAGTTCTCCGGAAAGACGTTGTTCACCACCGCATTGAGCTCTTTGGCGCTGCCGAGGTCGTGTCCGAAGGGCTTCTCGATGACCACCCGGCGCCAGGTGTCCTCCGATTGTTCGGCCAGCCCTGAACGGGAAAGCTGTTCGCAGACAACGGGGAACGCGGCCGGCGGGATAGAGAGGTAGAACGCGTGATTGCCGCCGGTGCCGCGCTTCTCGTCGAGTTCGGACAGGGTGTCCCGCAAGCGATCGAAGGCGTCACCGTCATCGAAAGCGCCTCGGACGAACCGGAACCCCTCGCTCAGGCGTTCCCAGACGTCTTCCCGGAAGGGGGTGCGGGCATGTTCGCGCACGGCGTCGTGCACGACCTGTGCGAAGTCCTCATGATCCCAGTCCCGACGTGCGAAGCCGACAAGGGCGAAACCGGGTGGCAACAGCCCCCGGTTCGCCAGGTCGTACACCGCGGGCATGAGCTTGCGGCGGGCGAGGTCACCGGTGACACCGAAGATGACCAGGCTGCACGGTCCCGCGATCCGGGGGAGCCGTTTGTCGCGTTCATCGCGCAGTGGGTTGACCCACTGGTCGGCGGGACGGTTGGGCAAGGTCGATCAGCTCTTCGCGCCGGCGGCGAGCTGCTCGGCGGTGGCGTCGAGCAATTCCTGCCACGCCGACTCGAACTTCTCGACACCTTCTGATTCCAGCACCAGGAACACGTCGGTCACATCGATACCGACGGCTTCGAGCGAATCGAAGACCTGCTGGGATGCCGGCCCCTGACCCACGACCGATTCGGTGTTCACCGCACCGTGATCGGCGAATGCGTCCATCGTCTTCTCCGGCATGGTGTTGACGGTGTTCGGTGCGACCAGTTCACCGACGTAGAGCGTGTCGGGGTAGGCCGGGTCCTTGACGCCGGTCGATGCCCAGAGGGGACGCTGTGCGTTGGCGCCGGCGGCGGCCAGTGCGGTGAACCCGTCACCCTGTTCGAACACTTCCTGATACGCCGCGTAGGCGAGACGGGCGTTGGCCAGAGCGGCTTTGCCCTTGAGTGCCTTGGCCTCGTCGCTGCCGATCGCATCGAGACGCTTGTCGATCTCGGTGTCGACGCGCGAGACGAAAAATGACGCGACCGAGTGGATCTTCGACAGATCGTGGCCGGCGGTCGACGCCTGCTGCAAACCCTCGATGTAGGCCGACATGACGGCCCGGTACCGCTCGACCGAGAAGATCAGCGTCACGTTGACGCTGATGCCCTCGGCGATCACCTTGGTGATCGCCGGGATCCCGCCCTCCGTGGCGGGGATCTTGATCAGCAGGTTGGGCCGGTCGACGATCTTCCACAATTCGATCGCCTGGGCCACCGTCTTGTCCGCATCGTGCGCGAGCCGCGGATCGACCTCGATCGAGACCCGGCCGTCAACGCCCCTGGAGCTTTCGAACTGCGGAACCAGCACGTCACATGCATTGCGGACGTCGTCGGTGGTGACTGTTCGGATGGTTGCGTCGACGTCGGCACCGCGGGCGGCGAGTTCGTTGACCTGTGCGTCGTAGGCGTCGCCCTTCGACAGGGCGGCCTGGAAGATCGACGGGTTGGTGGTGACACCGACAACCGACTTCGTGGCGATGAGTTCTGCGAGGTTGCCGGACTCGATCCGGGTCCGGGAGAGGTCGTCGAGCCAGACCGAGACGCCGGCCTCGGCCAGTGCAGCAAGATTGGCGTTCTGTTCGCTCATGTCGCGCTCCAATACAGGTGGTGGGGGAGTTCAGGACTGCTTTGCGATGGCGCGCTCGGCTGCGGCGGCCACAGCCTCCGCGGTGATCCCGAACTTCTCGTACAGGACCTTGTAGTCGGCCGATGCGCCGTAGTGCTCGATCGAGACGATCTCGCCGCCGTCGCCGACGAGCCGATACCACGGCATCGCAATGCCGGCCTCGACGACCACGCGGGCCTTCAGGGCAGGCGGCAGCACCGAGTTGCGGTACGACGCATCCTGCTCGTCGAACCACTCGACACACGGCATCGACACCACGCGGGCGGCAATACCCTTGTCCTTCAATGCGCTTTGCGCCTCGACGGCCAGGTACACCTCGGATCCGGTTCCGATCAGGATCACCTGGGGCTCGCTCTCGGGCTCCGACAGGATGTATCCACCCATGGCCACGCCGTCGGCCGAGGTGCCGGCAAGGATCGGCAGGTTCTGACGGGTCAGGGCCAGTCCGACCGGATTGTGCCGCCGGGTCATGATGGCTTGCCAGGCGTATGCCGTTTCGTTGGCATCCCCGGGACGGACCACGTCGAGGTTGGGGATCGCGCGTAGGGATGCGAGGTGTTCGATCGGCTGGTGCGTGGGTCCGTCCTCGCCGAGACCGATCGAGTCGTGGGTCCAGACGTAGATCGGATCGGTCTTCATCAGGGCGGCCAGACGCACCGCGGGACGCATGTAGTCGGCGAACTGCAGGAAGGTGCCGCCGTAGGCCCGGGTGGGGCCGTGTCGCACGATGCCGGAGAGGATCGCGCCCATCGCGTGTTCGCGGATACCGAAGTGCAGCGTCCGGCCGTACGGGTTGGCGCTCCACTGCTTCGTGCTGATGTTTGTGGGGCCGAACGAGGCGGCACCGTCGATCGTCGTGTTGTTGCTGCCGGCGAGGTCGGCTGAGCCACCCCACAATTCGGGCAGGATCGGGCCGAGGGCGGAAAGCACCTTGCCCGAGGCCGAGCGCGTTGCGACGTCCTTGTCGCCGACCTCCCACTTCGGTAGCGCATCCGTCCAGCCGTCGGGCAGGCCGTTGACCACGAGGCGGTCGAGCAGCGCCTTGCGATCGGGATAGGCCTGCGCCCACTCGTCGAAGGACTTCTCCCAGGCCTTGCGGAGCTCGGCGCCCCGATCGACCAGTGCGCGGGTGTGGCTGATGACCTCGTCGGAGACCTCGAAGGTCTTGTCAGGGTCGAAACCGAGGACCTTCTTGGTGGCGGCCACCTCGTCGGCACCGAGTGCCGACCCGTGGATCCCGCCGGTGTTCATCTTGTTCGGGGCCGGGTAACCGATGATCGTCCGCAGCACGATGATCGACGGCTTGTCGATGACGGCCTTGGCGTTCTCGACGGCCTCTTCGATCGCGGCGACGTTCTCGCCGCCGTCGACGTGCTGCACGTGCCAGCCGTACGCGGCGTAACGCGCGGCCACGTCCTCGGACAAGGCGATGTCGGTGTCGTCCTCGATCGAGATGTGGTTCTTGTCGTAGAAGACGATGAGGTTGCCCAGCTGCTGGGTGCCCGCCAGGGAGCTCGCCTCGGACGTGACGCCCTCTTCGATGTCGCCGTCGGAGGCGATCACGTAGATGTAGTGGTCGAATGCGCTACCGCCGACCGGGGCATCCGGGTCGAACAGTCCGCGCTCGTAGCGGGCGGCCATCGCCATGCCCACCGCGGAGGCCAGGCCCTGGCCCAGCGGGCCGGTGGTCATCTCCACGCCGCGGGTGTGGCGGTACTCGGGGTGGCCCGGGGTCTTGGAATCCCAGGTGCGCAGCGCCTCGATGTCCTCGAGTTCGAGACCGAAGCCACCCAGATACAGCTGGATGTACAGCGTCAGGCTCGAATGCCCACAGGAGAGGATGAACCGGTCGCGGCCCATCCAATCGGTGTCGGTCGGGTCGTGTTGCATGATCCGCTGGAAGAGTGTGTACGCCAGCGGTGCCAGGCTCATGGCTGTGCCAGGGTGTCCACTACCGCACTTCTGCACCGCATCGGCGGCCAGAACACGAACCGTGTCAACTGCTTTGGTGTCCACCGCGGTCCAGTCGGCGGGGTATGAAGCCTGAGTTAACGTGCGAATCTCATCTGGTGCTGACACGATCTTCTGAACTCCTCAAGCTCAACTACTGATTCCGGGGCTCGACATTTGTCACTGGGGCCTGGGCGATGCACAGTCCGCCACCAAGGGTAGTCGCCTCGAGCCGTCGCCGCGGACCACGGCACGCGAACCGGTGGTCGAGGGCTCGTGGTAACCGACGCCACAGTTGAGCGACCGATCGGACCTCGATTGCTGTTTGCGACGGACCTCCGTCTACCATTCCCTGTAGTAGATGAGCATGAGTCAGGAGATCTAGTGCGGATTGGGGAACGTGTGAGCG
Organism: Williamsia sp. z34; assembly: GCF_059553395.1. Classification (NCBI taxonomy): domain Bacteria; kingdom Bacillati; phylum Actinomycetota; class Actinomycetes; order Mycobacteriales; family Nocardiaceae; genus Williamsia; species Williamsia sp. z34. The sequence continues at coordinate 442,510 of NZ_JCANWW010000002.1, forward strand.
GACACGGTTTCGCCTCCTCCCCAGCGTCAGATGGTGGTGAGGTTGCTCCCGTGGAGCCGACCACCAACGCTCGTGGGCGGATTTCGGGATTGGCGCTCGCGTATCTCGCGTTGACCAAGCCTCGCGTCATCGAATTGTTGCTCGTGGCGACGATTCCGGTGATGTTGATGGCCGATCGTGGGCATGTGGACCCGGTCTTGATGGCTTGGACGCTGCTCGGCGGCTGGCTCGGCGCGGCCAGCGCGAACACCTTGAACATGGTGGTCGACGCAGACATCGATCAGAAGATGAAGCGCACCGAACGGCGGCCATTGGCTCGCCACGCGGTGTCGACACGGAACGCCCTGATCTTCGGCCTGGTCCTGGGAGCAGCGTCGTTCGTGGTGCTGTTCACAACAACCAACCTCCTCAGCGCGCTGCTGGTGATGGCGACGATCGCGTTCTACGTCTTCGTCTACACGATGGTCCTGAAGCGCCGGACCTGGCAGAACGTGGTCTGGGGTGGGGCCGCCGGATGCATGCCGGTCCTGGTCGGCTGGACCGCCGTCACCGGAAGCCTGAGCTGGGAACCCCTGGTGTTGTTCGCGGTCATCTTCTTCTGGACTCCGCCGCACACCTGGGCGCTGGCCATGCGCTACAAGGAGGACTACCGCGCTGCGGGCGTCCCGATGCTCCCGGTGATCGCCACCGAGGTGCAGGTCACCCGACAGATGCTCGCCTACACCTGGGCGACCGTGCTGAGCACGCTGATCCTGTGCTGGGCGACGAGCTGGATCTACACCGTGGTCGCGGTCATCGCGGGCGGTTGGTTCATCTACGTCGTGCACAAGCTCTACCGCGGTACCTTGCGCGGAGAAGAGGTTGTCCCGCTGAAGGTCTTCCTGCAGTCCAACGAGTATCTGGCCGTGGTGTTCTGCGGCCTGGCGATCGATTCAGTCATCGGTTTGCCGACTCTGTCCAGCCTGTTCTGATCGGGGCCGCGCCCGTCCGGTCACCGGACGCCTGCTCGTGCAGAGGTGTGGCCCACATCCAGTCAATGTCTTCGAATCGGCCGATGGGGTGATGGGCCGGTGTCACACGAATCGGGGGGAATGTGTCACATCCGTATGGTCCGGGTCCGGGTCCGGAAGGTGCCGGCTGGCAGCCGTATCCGGAACCGACCCAGGCTGGTCAACCGCAGTTCGGCCAGTACCCACCACAGCACCCGGCCGGCCAGATGCCGCCCGGCCACGCTCCCGAGCGTGATCCCGGTTACGGCGCCTATCAGCCGTATGCCCAGCCGGGGCCCTGGCCACCCGGCGGCGGTGGCCCGATGGCTCCCGCCCCATCGAAGAAGCCCCTGTTCATCGCCCTCGCTGCGGTCGTGGCGGTCGTCGTCGTAGCCCTGGTCGCGACGTTCGTCGTTCTCGGTGGCGGCGGTTCATCGAGCGAACCCGACGCGACGGTCAAGTCTTACCTGCAAGCGCTGGCGGACGGCGATTCCGCCAAAGCACGCGGTCTGATGAAGGCCCAGGCCTCCGAGCTACTGCTCACCGACGAGGTCCTGACCGAACAGCAGAAGATCGCCCCGATCACCGATGTGAAGATCATCGACACCTCTGAGTCCGGCGATGCGGCGTCGGTGCAGGTCACCTACATGTTCGGTGACCGGAAGGCCGACGAGACCTTCAGACTCGGCAAGGCCGGGGGGAACTGGCGTCTCGACGACGGAGCCGTCGGCATCGACATCTCGTACTTCAAGAACCAGATCCCTGGCCTGACGGTGTTCGGGGTGCCGGTCGACAACGAGGCGAAGATCTACGTCTTCCCAGGTCCGATCGAGTGGGGGACCGCGGACAAGAACTTCACCGTCATCGACGAGAAGAAGTCGGAGTTCGCGATGTCGGGGAGCAGCTACGGATCGACGAGCGCACCGACGGTGGCACTGAGCGCGACCGGGACCAGGGCAGTGCGGACCGCGGTGCAGGCCTACGTCGACAACTGTGCGTTGTCGAAAGAGCCCGATGCGAGCGCCGACAAGCCCGGTTGCGAACAGGATGTCTACGCCTATGATCCGGAACCGGGTTCGGCGGTCTGGACCGCACCGGAGATCGACGCTCTGGAAACCCGGCTCGGGTACGACGATCCGCACGCGGTGTCGGTCGACGGCGAGCTGATCTGGTCGGTGACGTTCCGCACCAAGGCGTCGGGATCACGACCGGCCGAGACGAAGACCGAGACCGACACCCAATATCTCTACGGGGACGTCGACCTGTCGGCCGACAACCCGGTGTTCACTCCGAACTGACGCGGAAGCAGGACCACGGACCCGCTGGTTGCGCGCGCCTGGAGGTCGGCGTGGGCACGGGCGGCGTCAGGCAACTCGTAGCGGTGCCCGACGTGTACGTCGACCGTCCCACTGCTGATACCACCCATGACGTCGCCGGCCCGCCACGCGCGTTCGGCCGGGTCTGCGATGAAATCTCCCAGCTTCGGCCGGGTGATGGACAGCGAACCGGCCGCGTTGAGCCGCTGGAGATCGAACGGCGGGACGGGTCCGCTGGCGGCGCCGAACAGGACGACGGTGCCGCGGACCGCGGTGGCGGCAATGCTCTGATCGATGGTGTCGGCACCGACGCCGTCATAGACGACCGACACACCCTTGCCGCCGGTCAGGGCGCGGACGCGCTCGGCGAGATCGTCGCCGTACCGCAGGACCTCGTCGGCGCCCGCACCCCGCGACAGCGCTTCCTTGGCGTCGTTCGACACGGTGGTGATCACCCGGATGCCCTTGGCTTTCGCCATCTGTGTCAGGACCAGACCGACCCCACCGGCACCCGCATGGACCAGCACGGTGTCGCCAGCCTTCGGATGTGCCGATCCGTCCAGCAGGTAGTGGGCGGTACAGCCCTGTAGCAGCGCCGAGGCGGCCACCTCATCGCCGACGTCGTCGGGCACGGGGACCGCGACGCGGGCGGGCATGGTGATCAATTCGGCGTAGCTGCCCGGGGCGTCGCACCAGGCGACCCGTTGACCCACCGAGGGCGAGTCCACACCGTCACCGACCGCAGCGACAACCCCGGCACCCTCGCTGCCGGGGATGTACGGCAACTGCATCGCGTAGATCCCGGCGCGCTGATAGGTGTCGATGAAGTTGACCCCGATGGCGTGGGTACGCACCATGATCTCGCCCGGTCCCGGCCGGGGGTCTTCCAGTTCGACGTATTCGAGAACTTCGGGCCCGCCGTGACGACTCACCTGGATTGCGTGCATGCCTGTAGTTGTACCCATCCGCGCGGGGGGTACGCAGACGGGGTGTCCCATCCGGGAGCAGGTACGCGCCAACTAAGCTGTGGCGCATGAGCGAACACAAGGCGGTCATCGCAGCGATCAGCAAATACGTGGCGCGCGAGGGCGGATCGGCAACAGCGGTTTTGCAGCCCATCGGCGCAGCCGGGGTACGGATCACCCTGGTCGGCGGCCAGCGCGGCATCCTGGGCGACCAGGTGGTGCCTGATCTGGAGACCGCCAAGGCGATCGTCGAACAGGTCGAGGGCCTCGAGGTCGGTGAGTGGGACCGGGAACTGACCTCCACGGCGACGGTGAAGCCGTCGCACTACCGCAAGATGGCGGGCTGGGTCGCCAACACCTAAGACGCGGTGGCGGCCTCGGCCGGCCGGGACGACGGCTGGGTCCCGAGGCCGGTCGGGGCAATTCTGGGCCGCATGGCGACCCACAGCGCGGCCGTGGCGGCCACACTGGCGCCGGCGCCCGCGACGTGGATCACCACGAGGACTTCCGGGACGTCGGTGAGGTACTGGGTGACGCCCACCAGGGACTGCGCGGCGACCACCCCGACCACCACGTAGAGGCGACGCTTGAGCCGCTGGGGTGCTTTCACGGCAAACAGTGCAAAGCCGATGGCGACCAATACCGACAGGTAGGCGATCAACAGGTCGGCGTGCAGATGCACGAGCGTGGTGATCTCGATCTTCAACCGTGGAACGGGCTTGTCGATGCTCTTGTCACCGGCATGCGGTCCGGCGCCGGTCACCATCGTCCCGGCGATCAGCACGCCGGTCATCAGGACTGCCGACAACACCGTCAGCCACCTGATGGGGGCGGGCACGACGGCGACGGCGTCGACGTCGTCGGGTTCGCGCACCTTCTCCAGCAGGAGGACCGCCAGCCACACCATGCCCATCGACAGGATCAGGTGGATCGCGACCGTCCACCACAGCAGACCGGTCAGCACGGTGATGCCACCCATCACGGCCTGGACGATCGTCGAGGCCGGCATCAGCCAGGCGTAGAGACGGACTTCATACCTGCGTCGGGCCCGCGTCACGGCGATCACGATGATCGCGGCGGTGAGGGTGACCAGGAAGGTCAGCAGCCGGTTGCCGAACTCGACCGCGGTGTGGATCGCGGAGATCTCCTCGTGCTTGACCGGGGTGAAGCTGCCGGGGAAGCACTGGGGCCAGGTCGGGCACCCGAGCCCGGACGAGGTCACCCGGACGATTGATCCGGTGACCGCGATGCCCGCCTGCGTCAGTACCACCGCCAGAGCGGAAAGGATCTGGAAGCGGCGGGAGGGGAGCGGGAGCCGGTCGACTAGCCGGACAAACAAGCGGTACACGGTAATGATCGTAGGTTGCCCGGTTTGATGGTCGCGGCTCAGGTGAACTTGAAGTAACGTACGGCCGCCGTGCCTGCAGCGATACCCCAGGCAGAGAGCACCGCGATACCGACCAGATCCAGCGAACCCGACGTCGCCTGATGCAGGGCCTCGCTCAGGGCGCCGGACGGGGTGCACCTGGCGAACCACTCGACCGCGGTCGGGACGCTGTCGCCGATCACGACGATCGAGGCGATGCCCAGGAATGCGAACCAGAGCAGGTTCGCCAGGGCCAGCACGACCTCGGCCTTGAGGGTGCCGCCGAGCAGAAGGCCCATCGCCGAGAACATCAGCGTGCCGATGGCGATCACCAGAATTCCGAGCAGGAGTCCGGCCGGTGACGGCTCCCAGCCCAGAATCAGTCCGATGGCGCCGAGGATCACCGCCTGCATGCTGACCACGATGGCCACAGCGATGGACTTGCCGGCGATCACACCCCACCGCGGTAGGGGTGTGGCACCGAGTCTCTTGAGTGCTCCGTACCGGCGATCGAATCCGACGGCGATCGCCTGACCGGTGAATGCGGTCGACATCACCGCGACGGTCATGATCGCGGGCACGAACATGTCGGCGCGGGACTCGTCGAAGTCACCGATGGGCAACAGGCACAACCCGATCAGCATGGTGATCGGGATGAACATGGTCAGCAGTTGCTGCTCACCGTTGCGCAGCAGCAGGAGCAGTTCGATCCGGGACTGCGCGGTGAGCATCTTCCGGATCGGTGCCGGGCGTGGCCGCGGGGTGAAGGTGCCCGCGGCGAAACGGTTGTCACTGTTCGGTCGTGCAGTGGTCATTCGCGCATCCCCCGGCCGGTCAGATCCAAGAAGACGTCTTCCAGGCTCCGTGTCTCGACCTGCAGGTCGGTTGCCAATACATCGATCTGGGCGCACCAAGCGGTCACCATGGCCAGCACCTTCGGGGTGACGTGGCCGGTGACCAGGTATCCGCCGGGCGAGAACTCGGTGCACGAATAACCCTCTGGCAGAGCCGACCCCAGTGCGGCCATGTCGAGTCCGCGGGGTGCGTGGAACCGCAACTCGTTCTCGGCTCCTCGGCTGGTCAGCTCGGCGGGGGAGCCCTTGGCGACCTCGACCCCGCGATCGATGATGAGTACCTGATCCGCGAGCGCTTCGGCCTCGTCCATCAGATGGGTGGTGAGCAACACCGAGACGCCGTCGGCCCGCAATCGATCGATCAACTCCCACACCATGATTCGGGCGTGCGCGTCCATTCCGGCGGTGGGTTCGTCGAGGAAGACCACCTCGGGCCGGCCCACCAGCGCACAGCCGAGCGCCAGGCGCTGCTGTTGTCCACCGGACAGGCGCCGGTACGGCGTGCGCTGGGCGTCGACGAGACCGAGGTTGCGCAGCAACCAGTCCGGGTCGAGGGGATCGGCGGAGTACGCGGCACACAACCGCAACATCTCACCTGCGCGGGCACCCGGATAAGCGCCGCCGCCCTGGAGCATCACACCGATCCGACTGCGAACGGCTTCGTTGTCGGCGATGGGATCGAGGCCCAGCAGGGTGACCTCACCGGAATCCGCCGCGGCGAAGCCTTCGCAGATCTCGACGGTGGTGGTCTTGCCGGCCCCGTTGGGTCCCAGGATCGCCAGGATCTCGCCGGTCTGGAGCTCGAAGTCGAGACCGCCGACCGCGGTTGTCTCGCCGAATCTCTTCACGAGGCCTTTGACCGACAGGGCCGGACCGGTCGCCGCGGCACCGGTGACCCCGGGAGCGTACGACGGGCTGTTCACAACGTCCAAGAGTAAGCGGCCCGCGCTCAGGAACCGAACACGGGTGACCTTGAAGTGCCCGGTTCGTGGTCAATTCCGGGCGGTTGCCTTGTCGGCGTCCTCGGCGTCCTCGGCGTTCATGCGCCGACGCCGTTGCCACGGCATCTCTTCGAAGAACAGCGCTGTGAGTATCGCCACAAGCAGAACCGCCGCGACGATCGCCTCGGCCAGCTGGAAGCCGCGGGTGCCGGCCCCGGTGGGCAGTACGACGACGGAGATGATCGCCGAGAGGGTGATCGCAATGATCCGGAACCATCGACCGGTGGCCCAGGCTGCCAGCGGGATGATGAACCACAGCAGATACCAGGGCTGGACGAAGGGGAAGAACAGCACGAAGCTGCCCATCGCCAACCCGAGCGCACCCACGGGATGGATTCGGCCGGCCAGGGCGGCGAGCAGCCAGCGGACCACCAGGATGCCCGCGATGACCTGCCCGATCGGGCGGGCGACGTCGAGCATCGCCTGGGTCTGATCGCCCAGTCCGAGCAGGACACCGACCCGTCCGGTGGTCACGGACATGAACGTCGGCATCGACATCCACGAACGGACCACCCCGCCGGTCGACAACGTCTTCGTCCAGCCGAAGCCCAGTCCGGTGCCGACACAGATGACGACGATCACCACCGCCAGGATCACGGTCAGCAGGCCCGCAGCACCCAGGAGCGCCCACACACTGCGTCTGGACCGTTGCCAGTATTCGCGGACCGGTGCGTGCCGCAGCGCGGGCAGGGTGGCGCCCCAGCGGCGGGCCAGTGCCACGCCGACGAATCCGAGCGCCAGGATCGACGAGACCTTGATCATGCAGGAACCCGCGATGACCACCACGCCGGCGATCAGTACCCATCCCGGTGGAGTGGGAAGCCAGGAACCGGGCTTTCGTAACCGCTCGGGTGAGTCGATGCCGCGGAAGCACAGTTCGAGGCCGGCGAGCATCATGCCGAGCATCAGCGCTTCATTGTGGATGCCACCGACCAGATGCAGGATGAGCAGCGGATTCATCGCGCCGAGCCAGAGAGCCGCGACCGGGGACACGCCGCAACGACGGGCCAGGCGGGGCAGCGCCCAGACGATCATCGCCACGCCGAGCAGTGCGAGCACCCGGTGCGCGGCCAGGGCCGCCGGGATGTTCTCGCCGGTCAGATGGGTGATCTGGTCGCCGAGCCAGAGGAACAGGGGTCCGTAGGGGGCCGGGGTCTCGCGCCAGATGTTCGGCACCGACCGGGTGAAGACGTGGTCGATGCCGAGGCCCGCCGCCGGGCTGATCGAATACGGATCGAGGCCGCGCGCGGCGATCTCGCTCTGCGCGAGGTAGGAGTAGACGTCTTTGCTGAGCATCGGTGGGGCCAGCACAAACGGCAGGATCCAGACCAGCAGCGTGCGATCGGCCTGGCTGCGGGTCATCCGCCTCTGCGGTGACCGATCTTTCAGCACGTCGACCCCGAGGCGCCCGACTGCGAACTTTCCGAGTAGCAGCCACGCCAGAACCAGGATCACGACCCCGGTGAGGGAGAACGTCAGCGCAGTGGGCCACATTCGGGACGGCAGCGACAACACCCGCATGCCGGCAAGCGGATTCTGCAGAACCGGGAGTGCGCCGGTTCCCAGCGACCCGACGAGGACGAGGATCGAACCCAGGGTCCCGAACACCCGGATGCGCAACAAACGCTTGTTCTCGGCGGGTGTGAGCGGTCCGGCTTCGGACTCGTCGTCGTGGAGCCGGGCGACCGCCACGCCGTAGTCGCCGGTCGCGTCCTTGTCCGGTTCGGGTTCGCCCACCCGCCGTAGGCCGAGGTATTCGAGCGCTTTGCGGAACTGTCCGCGGGCCGGGCCCCGAGACGCCGGCTCGTCGTCCGGCGTCGAGGCAGCCTTCTTGGGGTCGACGGGAGGGTCGACTTCGGGGGCTGCTGTATCCGGCACAGGTGAGACTGTAATCGGCCGACGGTTTCCGCCCGGCCGGCCCTGCGGGGCCGATGCGCCGGGAGCGTCTGAAAGTGTGGCGTTGATCAAGCAAGGTGACCCTTGCTAGCAATCGGAATCTATTTCGGTAACACTTGTGTTGTGAAAACGGTTGCCGGTACCTCGCATGCCCCGGAAGGGGCATCGATGTCTGCTGCTCCGGGCACACATCTGGGCGCTGATTCTCCGGTCCCGGTCAGTCACGACGGCCAGACCCGGGCCGCGGTGGTCACCCTGATACTCGAACAGGGACCGGTCACGGCGGTACACATCAGCGACGAGCTCGGCATCACGCCCACCGCGGTACGTCGTCATCTCGACGCGATGATCGCCTCGGGTGATGTGATCGCGACAGCAGCGCCGCGATACGCACACCGCGGACGCGGACGCCCGGCCAAGCATTTCCAGCTCACACCGAGCGGTCGTGGTCGCCTCAAGCACGCCTACGACGACCTCGCCGGCGCTGTGATGCGTCGCCTGCGCAAGATCGGTGGCGAAGAGGCGGTTGCCGACTTCGCCATGGAACGTGCCCAGGAAATCGTCGCTGACGTGCCGGTATCGGGCAGTTCGGCAGAGGAGCTCGAGAGCACCGCCGAACAAATTGCCGAAGCGTTGACCAGTGCGGGATTTTCTGCGACCACTCGTCGCGTTGGTAATGGTGTGCAGATCTGCCAGCACCATTGCCCGGTGGCGCACGTGGCCGCCGAGTTCCCGGAATTGTGTGAGGCAGAAACCGCGGTGTTCACCGCGAAACTCGGTACCCACGTGCAGCGCCTGGCGACGATCGCCAACGGCGACTGTGCCTGCACCACCCACGTGCCACTTGCAAAAATGCAGGGGGCGAATCAGGTCGACGCTCAGTCCGCGTCGGCATCGGTAGCCTCCGGAAGGAGCCACATATGACGGTCACAGACCCGACCCCCGCGGCAACGGCGGGCGTTCTGACGCAGGAAGAGACGATCGACTCTTTCGGTTCATACGGATACGGCTGGTCCGATTCCGATGTCGCAGGCGCCAGTGCCCAGCGCGGCCTCTCCGAAGCGGTTGTCGCGGACATCTCGTCCAAGAAGAGCGAGCCCGAGTGGATGCTCGCGGCGCGCCTCAAGGCGCTGTCGATCTTCGACCGCAAGCCCATGCCGAACTGGGGCAGCGACCTCGACGGCATCGACTTCGACAACATCAAGTACTTCGTGCGCTCCAGCGAGAAGCAGGCAGCCACCTGGGACGATCTGCCCGAAGACATCAAGAACACCTACGATCGACTGGGCATCCCGGAAGCGGAGAAGCAGCGGCTGGTCTCCGGTGTGGCGGCGCAGTACGAGTCCGAGGTCGTCTACCACTCGATCCGTGAGGACCTCGAGGCGCAGGGTGTGCTGTTCCTCGACACCGACACCGCGTTGAAGGAGCAGCCCGAACTGTTCCGGCAGTACTTCGGCACGGTCATCCCGGCCGGTGACAACAAGTTCTCCGCACTGAACACCGCGGTCTGGTCGGGTGGATCGTTCATCTACGTCCCGCCGGGTGTCCACGTCGACATCCCGCTGCAGGCCTACTTCCGGATCAACACCGAGAACATGGGTCAGTTCGAGCGCACCCTGATCATCGTCGACGAGGGTGCCTACGTGCACTACGTCGAGGGTTGCACCGCGCCGATCTACAAGACCGACTCGCTGCACTCGGCTGTGGTCGAGATCATCGTGAAGAAGGGTGGCCGCTGCCGGTACACCACGATTCAGAACTGGTCGAACAACGTCTACAACCTGGTCACCAAGCGGGCCAAGGCCGAGGCCGGCGCCACCATGGAGTGGGTCGACGGCAACATCGGTTCCAAGGTCACCATGAAGTACCCGGCTGTGTGGATGACCGGTGAAGGTGCCAAGGGCGAGGTCCTCTCGGTCGCATTCGCCGGACCCGGACAGCACCAGGACACCGGATCGAAGATGGTGCATCTGGCCCCCAACACCTCGTCGAACATCGTCAGCAAGTCGGTGGCGCGTGGCGGCGGGCGGGCCTCGTACCGCGGTCTGGTCCAGATCAACAAGGGTGCTCACGGCAGCCGCTCGACGGTGAAATGTGACGCGCTGCTGGTCGATCAGATCAGTCGCAGCGACACGTATCCCTACGTCGACATCCGCGAGGACGACGTCACGATGGGCCATGAGGCCACGGTCTCCAAGGTCAGCGACGACCAGATCTTCTACCTGATGAGCCGCGGTCTGTCCGAGGACGAGGCAATGGCGATGGTCGTGCGTGGATTCGTCGAGCCGATCGCCAAGGAATTGCCGATGGAATACGCGCTGGAATTGAACCGGCTGATCGAACTGCAGATGGAAGGCTCCGTCGGATGAGTTCTGCTACAGGTGTTGTCGGTGCGGTGCAGGGTGAGAACTCCCGGCCGGCGGTCAACAAGGGTGAGATGTTCACGTCGTTCGACGTGAACGCCTTCGAGGTACCCCGTTCCAAGGACGAGGCGTGGAAGTTCACGCCCTTCCGTAAGCTGCGCGGCCTGCACGACGGCGGCGCCGAGCGCAGCGCCGAGGCGACCGTTGAGGTCTCCGGCGCTACTGAGGGCGTGAGAGTCGAGACGGTCGGTCGCGACGACAAACGACTCGGCCAGGGCGGCGTGCCGTTCGATCGGATCGCGGCGCAGGCCTATTCGTCGTTCACCTCGGCGACCGTGGTCACCGTGGGCAAAGAGGTCGAACTCGCCGAACCGATCACCGTGACCGTCGAGGGTCCGGGTGTCGGGCAGACGGCGTTCGGTCACCTGCAGATCCGGCTCGAGGCGTTTGCCAAGGCAACCGTCGTGATCGATCAGAAGGGCAGTGGCACCTACGCCGAGAACATCGAGTTCATCGTCGGCGACAGTGCGCACCTGACGGTCCTCAACGTGCACGACTGGGCCGACGACATGGTCCACGTGCCCGCCCACCACAACCGGCTCGGCCGCGACGCGGTGTTGCGTCACTTCGCGATCAGCCTTGGTGGCGAGCTGGTCCGGCTCAGCCAGGTGGTGCACTACGACGCACCCGGTGGCGACGCCGAACTGTGGGGTCTGTACTTCGCCGACGCCGGCCAGCACCTCGAACAGCATCTGCTCGTGGATCATTCGCAGCCCCATTGCCGGTCGAACGTGGTCTACAAGGGTGCGTTGCAGGGTGTCGAAGGCGACCGTGCCCGTGAGGCCAGGACGGTATGGGTGGGCGACGTGCTCATCCGCGCCGAGGCCGAGGGCACCGACACCTTCGAACTCAACCGCAACCTGATCCTGACCGACGGCGCCCGCGCGGACTCGGTGCCGAACCTCGAGATCGAGACCGGCGAGATCGTCGGCGCCGGACATGCCAGCGCCACCGGCCGTTTCGATGACGAGCATCTGTTCTACCTGCAGTCGCGTGGCATCTCCGAAGACGAGGCCCGCCGCCTGGTGGTCCGCGGATTCTTCGGCGAGGTGATCGCTCGGATCGCGCTGCCGGAGTTGCGGGACCGTCTGTCGGCCGCGATCGAAGCCGAGCTCGAGGCCGCCGGCGCCTGATCGCCGGCAAGCACAAACTCTTCCCCAGATATCAGCAAGGAACTCAAATACCGTGGCTATTTTGGAAATCCGTGATCTGCATGTCAACGTCAAGCAGACCGACGCCGATGCCGAACCCATCAACATCCTCAAGGGTGTCGACCTGACCATCGAGTCGGGTCAGACCCATGCGATCATGGGCCCCAACGGCTCCGGCAAGTCGACACTGTCGTACGCCATCGCCGGGCACCCCAAGTACGAGGTGACCCAGGGCACCATCACCCTCGACGGCGAGAACGTCCTCGAGATGTCGGTGGACGAGCGGGCGCGCGCCGGACTCTTCCTGGCGATGCAGTACCCCGTCGAGGTCCCGGGCGTGTCGATGTCGAACTTCCTGCGCACCGCGGCCACCGCGGTCCGCGGCGAGGCGCCGAAGCTGCGCCTGTGGGTCAAAGAGACCAAAGAAGCGATGAACGAGCTGGAGATCAACCCGTCGTTCGGCGAGCGCAGCGTGAACGAGGGATTCTCCGGTGGCGAGAAGAAGCGCCACGAGATCCTGCAGCTCGGTCTGCTCAAGCCGAAGATCGCGATCCTCGACGAAACCGACTCGGGTCTGGATGTCGACGCCCTGCGCGTCGTCTCCGAGGGCGTCAACCGTTACAAGGAGCGGGAAAACGGTGGGGTTCTCCTGATCACCCACTACACCCGGATCCTGCGCTACATCAAGCCGGACTTCGTCCACGTGTTCGTCGACGGCCGCATCGTCGAGTCGGGTGGCCCGGAGCTGGCCGACGAGCTCGAGGAGAACGGCTACATCCGGTTCACGCAGACCGCAACCGCGTAGAGACCGGATACACCTTTCGCCCGAACATCTTTCAGGAGGCCAGACATGACGAGCATCGATGAGACGATCGCTTCGAATGCGCTGGACGTGACTGCTGTCCGCGCTGATTTCCCGATCCTGGGTCGTACGGTGCGGGACAACAAGCCGCTGGTGTACCTCGATTCCGGTGCCACCAGCCAACGTCCGGTGCAGGTTCTCGATGCCGAACGCGATTTTTTGGTCACCTGTAATGCGGCGGTTCACCGCGGTGCGCATCAGTTGGCCGAAGAGGCGACCGATGCCTACGAGGACGCGCGGGCATTGGTTGCCGGGTTCGTCGGCGCCGATGTCGACGAGTTGGCATTCACCAAGAACGCCACCGAGGCGCTGAACCTGGTGACCTACACCCTCGGCGACGACCGCAGTGCCGCCGTACTGGGGGGCAATGCCCTCGGACCCCGCGACACCGTGGTGGTCACCGAGCTCGAGCATCACGCGAATCTGGTTCCGTGGCAAGAACTGTGCCGTCGGACGGGCGCGACGCTGAAGTGGTACGGGGTGACCGGCGAGGGCCGGATCGACCTCGATTCACTCGAACTCGACGACACCGTCAAGGTGGTGGCGTTCACGCATCAGTCGAACGTGACCGGTGCGATCGCCGACGTGCCGGAGATGGTCCGCCGCGCGCGTGCCGTCGGGGCCCTGGTGGTACTCGATGCCTGCCAGTCGGTGCCGCACATGAGCGTGGACTTCCACGAACTCGATGTCGATTTCGCGGCGTTCTCGGGCCACAAGATGTTCGGCCCCTCCGGTGTCGGTGTGCTGTACGGCAAGCGCGAACTGCTTGCCGCGCTGCCGCCGTTCATCTCGGGCGGTTCGATGATCGAAACCGTCTCGATGGAGGTCTCGACCTACGCACCCGCACCGCAGCGCTTCGAGGCCGGTGTACCGATGACCTCGCAGGTGATCGGTCTGGGCGCGGCGGTGCGCTACCTGCAAGACCTGGGCATGGATGCGATTGCCGCACATGAGCATTCGCTCGTCGAGGCCACGTTGTCTGCCCTGCACGCCATCGACGGTGTCCGGATCATCGGTCCGGCCACCTCGCAGCAGCGCGGGGGAGCGATCTCGTTTGTGGTCGACGGCATCCACGCCCACGATCTCGGTCAGATCCTCGACGACGAAGGTGTCGCCATCCGCGTCGGACATCATTGTGCCTGGCCGCTGCACAAGCGTTTCGGGGTTGCCGCCACCGCGCGGGCATCGTTTGCTGCGTACAACACACTCGATGAGGTCGACGCGCTCGCCAGGGCAATCGTCAAGGCGCAGGAGTTCTTCGGTGTGCGCACGGCACCGGCCGACACCGCCGCCTCGGAGGTGATCGCCTGATGCGTATGGAACAGATGTACCAGGAAGTGATCCTCGATCACTACAAACACCCCCAGGGACGCGGGCTGCGTGATCCGTTCGGTGCCGAAGTCCATCACGTCAATCCGACGTGCGGCGACGAGGTCACCTTGCGGGTCCGCTTGTCCGAGGACGGCGAGACCGTCGCCGACGTCTCCTACGACGGACAGGGCTGCTCCATCTCGCAGGCCTCGACCTCGGTGATGTTCGAGCAATTGGTCGGTCTGAGCGTGAAAGAAGCACTGACAACGGTCGGTTCGTTCAACACGATGATGACCTCACGCGGCACCGACGAAGGTGACGAAGACGTGATCGGCGATGGCGTCGCCTTTGTCGGGGTCAGCAAGTATCCGGCTCGCGTCAAGTGCGCGCTGCTGGGATGGATGGCATTCAAGGACGCGCTGGCACAGACCGTTGCCGGCACAGAGAATTCGGCTAGGGAGTCGGTATGACCACAACATCAGGACCTGAGGGCTCGACCGAGGTCGCAGCAACGCCGGCGGCGACTCCGGCGGAGGTGCAGACATCGTTGCCGTCCATCGACGACATCGAAGAGGCCATGCGCGACGTGGTCGACCCGGAACTCGGTATCAACGTCGTCGACCTGGGCCTGGTCTACGGCCTGGATGTGGACAACGACGCCGTTGCGAAGATCGATATGACGCTGACGTCGGCCGCCTGCCCGCTCACCGATGTGATCGAGGACCAGGCGCGCAATGCCCTGGTCACCTCCGGATTGTGCACCGACATGGAGCTGAACTGGGTCTGGCTGCCGCCCTGGGGCCCGGACAAGATCACCGATGACGGCCGCGAGCAGTTGCGGGCGCTCGGTTTCACTGTCTGACCTCTTCTGAGGCGGGCAGTTCTTCGAGATCGGACCAGTGCAGGCGCCGGCTGACCGCAGACGCCGTGACCGGTCCGAGTATTTTTCGTAGGCATTCGGCGACCGCGTTGTGAACTCGGTCGCCGTCGGCCACGAGATCATCGCCGTATCGGCCGATCACATCGATGTCGACGGCGGTCAGAGTTGTCGATTCGGTGTCGAATTCGACGGCCGCGACACCTTTGCCACCGATCTCCCAGAGGGCGCGTGCCAGTAGTAGGCGAAGCGCCCGGGTGTTGATGAGGATCCCGGGACTGTCGGTGGAGACCGGTACACCCCGGCGGTTCGACTGGTGCAGACGTGCCCGGATGCCCTCGAAGACGGCGGCCTCGGGGATCTGATCGTCTAGCGCCGAGGCCGCGTCGTTGATCCACCACAGATCGGGGTCGGTGACCGGTTCTGTCATCTCAGATCCTTCCGTAGGTCTTGATGCCCTTTGTAGGCGTTCACCCTGTCCGGATTCTCCCCGGCCGCCGGCTTCCATGGGGCAAGCCGAACCGCCAGGTGCGCCCGCGTCCGCTGGAGATGACCGCGCACCGATCCCCGGGTGATCGCCAACGCGGTGGCGATGTCCTCATGTGACATCCCCTCGACCTCACGAAGCCACCAGCATGCCCTCGCTTGTGGGCTCAGCCGGCCCAGTTCGTACTGCAGCGCGTCGAGCAGCGACCGGCCCACCGCCTGATCGTCGGGACCGGATGCGTGTGGATCGGGACGTTCGAGCATTTCATCGGCGACCAGGATTGCGGTCCGTCGTCGCCGTAGGTCGATGGTCTTGCGTGAGGCGATGGTGAACAGCCAGGTCCGGAAAGAGGATTCGAAGCCGAATCCCGGCAAACCGCGCCAGGCGGCGAGAAACGTTTCCTGGGTGATGTCCTCTGCTGTGGACGGTGAGCCGGTCAGCCGATTGGCATAACGCAGCAGGGGCCTGAGGTGACGTCGAACCAGATCCTCGAAGGCGGAGCGGTCACCCAGCGCTGCGTAGCGAATCAACGATGCTTCGCTTTCCGTGTCCACGGGTTCAGCATGCCAGTTCTGGATATGGCGTGGATCACAACCGTGCGTGCAATTATGCTCCGCCATCTCGTCATACCAGTGAACCGGAAATGACGAAGTGGAGGAGCCGAGATGACCGCAGAAACAAATCCCGCCGGCATCGGTAAAGACCCGGAGACCGGTGATGATTCCGGGGCGTCGGGCGGAACGACGACCATTGCCGACGTGGTGGTGTCCAAGATCGCCGCGATCGCCACCAGAGAGATCGACGGGGTCTACGACCTCGGTGGGGGCGCCGCGCGCGCCGTCGGCAAACTGCGCGAGAACATCCCGGGGGCGTCGCCGGACATCACCCAGGGCGTATCGGTCGAAGTCGGCGAACGTCAGGCGGCGGTCGATGTGGGAATGGTCGCGAACTACGGCGTCGCGATTCATGAACTGGCGGAATCGGTCCGGGCCAATGTGATCGACGCGATCGAGAAGATGACCGGTCTCGAGGTGACCGAGGTCAATGTCTCGGTCTATGACGTCCACCTGGACACCGACGACCCGCCAACCGGGCTCGACGGTCAGACCACCCCACGAGTCCAGTGATCGGGTCGTCCGCGGCGGTCGCCGAGCGGGTGCGCGACGCAGTCCTGGCGGTCGAGGGTGTGGCCGGACTCCACGCCGGGACATTCGGTGACGTGGCCACCTATCTGCCGGGGCGCCGCATATCCGGTGTCCGGACCGGCAAAGCCGGTGTCGAGGTTCACATCGTCGTCTACCTCGACGCCGATATCCAAAAAGTGGCCCACGCGGTGCGGGCCGCGGCGGTGGCGCAGCTGGAACGTCCGCTGCCGTGCACGGTGGTGGTCGAAGATGTGCTCGCTCCTGCCGCCGGAGATGCCGTCGACCCTGCGGCCGGAGACACAGTCGACCCTGCGGTCGGAGACGCAGTCGGCCCGGCGGTGGTCGGGGGACGTGAAGTGAATGCACCAGAATCGAGAGAATCATGAGCAATACAGTCGTGGGCTTGTTCGTCGGTCTGCTGCTTGCCCTGGCGATCACCACCGGCGGGTTCACGGGCCTGATGATCGCGCTGGTGTTTGCCGCTGTCGGGCTCGCCGTCGGAGCCCATCGGGACGGACGAATCGATCTCAGCGTGCTGTTGCGGAGCAAGGGCCGTGGCTGAGGCGACCGTCGCGCAGCCGCCTCAGGCGCCTGATCTGCAGCTGAGCGGCCCGGTTCGGCCGGCAGTCCGTGGCACATTGCACATCGAGCCGAAGGTCAACGTGAAGATTGCGCGGCAGGCGGCTGTGGAAGTGCCCGGTGTGGTGCCGTACTCGGTGACACTGGGTTCGTTGACGGGCCGCAATCTCCCTCGTGCGCTGTCGGATTCGAGCACCCGGCATCCGGCGATAACCATCGAGATCGCCGTGAGCTGGCCCGCGTCGGCCGCGGAGATCTCCGCGCAGGTGCAGGAGCATGTCGCCGATGCCTTGATCCGGTTCACCGGGCGGCGTCCGTCGCGGGTCGACGTCGATGTGGTGTCGGTGGCCCCGTCGGAAGGGCTGCTCCTGTCCGAAGAGATTGCGAATATCGTCGCAGTGCAACAGCATTCAGGCGACGAGGTCGACAAACGTGGAGGACGGCCCCCGCGGGCATACCCGGGCGCCGGGCGGGTCGCGCCACTGATCGGCGTGCTGTTGGTCGTCGCAGCGATACTCGCCGGCCGCGAGTTCGCCGTCGCACAGGGCTATTACGACGCCGATGCCTGGATCGGCGAAGCGACACAGACGATCGCGAGCACCGCCTGGCAGACCTGGATGGTCGCGGTCGCCATCGCCGCTGTCGTGGTGGGCTTGTGGCTGTTGTACCTGGCCATCAGGCCCCGCAATCGCACCCACCGAGCTCTGGCGGTGCCGGGTCTGTGGACCCGCGACGTCGACATCGCCCGACGGATCAGCGCCATCGCACTCGATGACGAGAACACCGTGTCGGCGACCACCACTGTTGCCAGGGGCCGCGCCAAGATTGAGGTGCAGGGCCGCGAAGGCAGTGACAGTGCCCCGCTCCGTGAGCGTCTGGATGTCGCGTTGGCCCGGTTGGAAACGGCGCCGCGCGTGGTGCTCGACTACCGGGCGGCACCCGCGACCGATCCGGCGAAGGCCTCCGCGGATGAGGGGGAGCAGGGATGAGGCGCATCCTGAACATCACTGACCGGCTCGTGGTCGGTCTGGTCGGCCTCATCCTTCTCGGCGGGGGTGTGGTCGCCTTGCTGTGGTGGCAAGGGGTGTCGGTGGTCGTCGACGAGATCGAGCAGATCAATGACTACGAGATCTACACCGCACCGGATGAGTCGTGGTGGCCGTGGGCCATGCTGGTGGCCACCGTCGTCCTGGCGGTGGCAGGACTGTGGTTGGTGCTGGCAAACCTGCGTCCCAACCGATTTCGATCCGTGGTGGTGGGATCAGCGGCAGGCGTGGTGGGTGGGCAGCGCGCGGTGTCGATGTCCGACGTCGGGAAAGCGGCCGCGAAATCGCTGGAGCGGCACCCCCGAATCACCTCGACACAGACGCGGTCCTTCGTGGACGGCACAACGCCGACGCTCGAATTGACGGTGACCGCCGATCCCGCTGCCGAAGGCCGGGACCTGGTCGAGCTACTGCGCGCGGTCCGTCACCAACTGCAACGTTCGTTCGCCGGGGCCGATGTCTCGGTCCAGGTGCTGCTGCACCGGGCACCCAATCAGTGACCGGGGCCGCCGGCGCTGATCGCCGAACGGACGATGGCGCCGGACAGCCGCATATCGGCGTGAGAGATGGTGCAGACCATGGCCCCGAGTGTGCCGCCGAGATGGAGACGATCGCTGAGGTACGCGTTCTGCAGTCTCGCCGGCGCTGCGAAGAATGCCTCGAAGAAGGCGGTCAGGTCGGCCGAGGACAGGCTGAGCAGCACCCCGAGTCCGCGTAGCCGGAGCCGGTACACAGCCCGGGCCTGCCGCGGCCACAGCGCCTTGACCGGATTGCGCCCACGCGCGTAGGCGCTGACGAGTTGATCGACCGACGACAGTGACTCGGCCACGCTGTAACCGGTTGCCGGATGGACCATTCCACCGGCGGCCCCGAACCGCAGCGGACCCGCAGATGCCCAGGGCAACCCAGAACTGTCCGACAACGCGAAACGTACGGTCTCCGTCCGTGACGGCTCGAGGGATCCCGGATCGATGTCGAACCCTGCCAGCCGCTTGCCGAGCCGTTCGCGGAGCGCGGCGATGGGCATGGCCGGTGAGGCGGCCAGACATGTCTCTTCGAGCAGAACCCGACTGTCGTCCAACGGGATCGCGTAGAGAAACGTAGGGGTTCGATGGGCGCTCGCGCCGCGCCAATCCATCAGTATCGCGTCGTCGGCGTCCAGGATCGGTGCCGCGTGAGCGCGATCCACGACGATGCCATAGGCGCTCTGCGCCGGCGCCTGGGGGTCCCGGAGTCCCCGCGCATCGACCACCGCCCGGGCCTCGATCACCGTTCCGTCGTCCAGACGCACCGAGTGGGAGTGCACCTCCGAGGTCCGTTGTGCATGGATCGCGACGCCTTCGTCGAGTGTCAGCGAACGCTGCAGTGCTGCGGTGTCCAATGTCACGTATCGCCGCTGCAGGCGGCGGTGCGCGGGCGTGAACACTGCCACACCGTCACACCTGGCCGCGATCACCGAGTCGTCGAGCCAGCTCGGGAGATCGTCGGCCCACGCCGCATATGTTGCCTGCCAAAGACTCTCGACCTGCGGATCGACGACGGCCACGCGCAGTCCGGCCCACGCCGCACGGTGCGCCAGCGCACGTCCTGCCGGCCCGGCTCCGACCACTGCCAGGTCCGCGATACGACTTGTCATACAAGCACCGTAACGCCTTGCCGTAGACTGGTAAGTCGTGATTACGGCAACTGACCTCGAGGTACGCGCGGGCGTACGCACCCTATTGAGCGCCCCTGGTCCGGCGCTACGGGTGCAACCCGGCGATCGCATCGGGTTGGTGGGCCGTAACGGTGCCGGCAAGACCACCACGATGCGCATTCTCGCCGGTGAAGGCGAGCCCTACGCGGGTTCGGTCGTCAACAGCGGTGAGCTCGGCTACCTGCCCCAGGACCCCCGCGAGGGCGACTTGGCGGTCATCGCAAAGGATCGGGTGCTCTCGGCCCGCGGCCTGGACACCTTGCTGCGCGATCTGGAGAAGCAGCAGGCGTTGATGGCAGAAGCCGTCGACGAGAAGGACCTCGACAAGGCCGTCCAACGGTACGGACAGCTCGAAGATCGCTTCTCGACCCTCGGTGGCTATGTCGCCGAATCGGAGGCCGCCCGCATCTGTAACAGCCTCGGCCTGCCCGACCGCGTACTGGCTCAGCCGCTGAGTACCCTCTCCGGTGGTCAGCGCCGCCGAATCGAACTCGCGCGCATCCTGTTTGCGGCCTCCGATGGCAGCGGCGGCAAGTCGGGTACCACGCTTCTGCTGGACGAGCCGACCAACCACCTCGACGCGGACTCGATCGGTTGGCTCCGTGGATTCCTGCAGAACCACGAGGGCGGACTGATCGTGATCAGTCACGACGTCGAGTTGCTCGAGGACGTCGTCAACCGGGTCTGGTTCCTCGACGCGGTTCGCGGCGAGCCCGACATCTACAACATGGGCTGGAAGAAGTATCTCGACGCCCGCGCCACCGACGAGCAGCGCCGCAAGCGGGAACGCGCCAACGCCGAGAAGAAGGCCGGCGCCTTGCGGGTCCAGGCCGCAAAGATGGGTGCCAAGGCGACCAAAGCCGTTGCCGCACAAAACATGCTCAAGCGTGCCGAACGCATGCTCGATAATCTCGACGAAGAGCGGGTGTCCGACCGGACCGCGAAGATCCGGTTCCCGGAGCCTGCCGCCTGTGGCAAGACCCCGCTGATGGCATCGGGTCTGACCAAGATGTACGGGTCATTGGAGATCTTCGCCGGCGTCGACCTGGCCATCGACCGCGGCAGTCGCGTGGTGGTGCTCGGACTCAACGGTGCGGGCAAGACCACACTGCTGCGTCTGCTGGCCGGAACCGAGAAGGCCGAACGCGGCACGTTGGTACCCGGCCACGGCTTGAAGATCGGTTACTTCGCACAGGAACACGACACGCTCGACGACAACGCGAGCGTCTGGGACAACATCCGTCACGCCGCCCCCGACGCGGGGGAGCAGGACCTGCGCGGGTTGCTCGGTGCGTTCATGTTCACCGGCCCGCAGCTCGATCAGCCGGCCGGGACACTGTCCGGTGGTGAGAAGACCCGTCTGGCCCTGGCCGGACTGGTGTCGTCGGCGGCGAACGTGCTGCTGCTCGATGAGCCCACCAACAACCTCGACCCGATCTCGCGTGAGCAGGTGCTCGATGCGCTGCGCAGTTACAAGGGTGCGGTGGTTCTGGTGACCCACGACCCGGGTGCGGCAGCGGCCCTTGATCCGCAACGGGTGATCCTGCTTCCCGATGGCACCGAGGACCACTGGTCGGCCGAGTACCAGGAGATCATCGAACTCGCCTGACCCCCCGCTCCCGCACCCCGATGATGTGGCCTTTTGGCGAGCATTTCCCCAGGTCGGCCCCGCCAAAAGGGCACATCATCGGGGGTGGAGGGTGGCGACGAACCGGTCCATCGTGCGCTCGGCGATCGCGGTGATGGTCAGGGACGGGTTCACCAGCCCGGCGGCACCGGGCAGGAACGAACCGTCGACGACATAGAGGTTGTCGTAACCGCCGACGCGGCCGTTCTCGTCCGCGCCCTGACCCATCACCACACCACCGAGACCGTGATAGGTACAGGCCGCACCGAAGTCGGCAGCCTGCGGGTAGATCGGGATCCCGTTGGCAGGGAATCCGTATCGGGTCTCGGTCTGTTCGTGGAAGTGCCAGGCGAACTGCGATGCGCGTTGGTCGACGAGCGTGTTCTCGCGGGGGTACGGGAAATTGAGAACCGTCCGTCCCGTGGCGCGGTCGTAGTCGATCGTCCCGCGTTCATCGGTGTGGGTCTGGATCAGGTTCGTGGTGGAGAACCCACCGGCATACTCCGGGAACGGTGTGGCCTGATAGTTCATCGCGACCGGACCACCGGGCAATCGGTCCTCGTACATCTTGACGTTGCCCGGTCCGCCCTGGGCGGCCCCGTTGTCCTGACGGAGCGGAGTCCGCAGGATGAGGAAATCGCCGTTGGTGCCCCAGCCCCGACCGATGTTCGTCGACAGTGCCGGAAGTGCGCCCCGCGCCCTCGCCGAGACCAGAAGTGATGTGGTGTAGAAGGATCCGGCGGCCATGAAGAGGTGGTCGGCGTCGTATGTCGAGACACGGACCGTGTTGTGGTTCTCGTCGATCTCACGGGCCGTGACGACGAACCCCTTGCCCCGCTCGCGTGGCCGGATGTCGAACACTTCATGCATCGGTTTGATCGTGACGTTGCCGGTGGCCTCGGCTGCCGGCAGATAGTTGTGGTCGACGGAGTTCTTGGCACCGGAGTTGATGCCGTACGGTCCTTCGCCGACGCTGACCGACGCTTTTCGAAGGCCCCGCAGCTCCTCGCGGACGATGTCCCAGTCGACGGCGAAATCGGTGGGAACCGGCTCGGTTCCGTAGTCGCGCAACGTATTCAAAAATGCGCGCGCACCGCGGTACTGCGGATGCGCCAGGATGTCGGCGGGCAGCGGTGAGGTGCCCAAGACCTGTTTGGCCCGTGGATAGTAGGTAGCGACGAGTTCGTCGTAGTTCGCCGACGCCGGGAAGATCATGTCGAAATCGACCCGGCGCGGCACCGAGGTGAACATGCCGAATGCCAGTGATCCACCGCCGACGCCGGCCCCGTAGATCGCATCGACGCCGTTGCCGAAGATGCGGTCTATGAGGCCGGGATACGGGTTGATGGGCGGCGAGAGCAACCCGTTGATGTGGGTTCGCGTGCTGAACCAGGCGGCCCGCCCATCCGGCTGGTTCACGCTCGCAAAGGTGTTGCCGTCGGGTCGGATCGGCCATCGCCTGCCCCGCTCCAGAACAGTCGTCGACACACCGGCCTGGCCGAGCCGCAGCGCGGCCACCGCACCACCGAAACCGCTGCCGATGACGATCGCGGTCGGCGCCGATCCGTCGCCGGGAACCCCGCGGGCGCGCGCCGACACCCTGGCGGTGGCGGCCACCGCCACGCCGGCCGCCGTCGCTTTGAGAACGGCGCGTCTGGGAACGGACTGTCCGGACGAGATCGTCTGGCCGGCGCTCATGGTTCGCCTTCCCGAAGGGTTGGAAAACTTATAGCCCCGACGAAGCTTTCTGCCTAATCGCTTTCAGCATCCACACAGATCCGCTGGTCGACGATGCGCCGGTGAACTCACAGTGTCGCCACGAACCGGTCCATCGTGCGCTCGGCGATCGCGGTGATGGTCAGAGACGGGTTGACCAGTCCGACGGCGCCGGGCATGAACGAACCGTCGGTGACGTAGAGATTCTCGTAGCCGTGGATCTTGCCGTTCTCGTCGGCGGCCTTGCCCATGACCACCCCGCCGAGACCGTGGAACGTGGCGGCCGAACCGAAGTCCGCCTCCCGCGGATACACCGGGATGCCGTTGGCCGGACGCCCGAAACGGGTTTCGGTGCGCTCGTGAAAGTGCCCGGCAAACGCCATCGCGCGCCGGTCGCCGGTGGACCGGCCGCCGGGGAACGGGTAGTCGAGAACCGTCTTGCCGGCCGCACGGTCGAACGTGATGGTGCCGCGGTCGGGGGTGTGGGTCTGCACCATGTGGGTGGTGGTGAACCCGCCGGCCACCTGCGGGAACGGCGTCGCCTGATAGATCATCGACACCGGACCGCCCGGAAGCCGGTCCTCGTACATGCGGGACAGACCCGGGCCGCCCTGGGCGTATCCGACGTCGTCCCGCAGCAGGGTCCGGATGATCAGGAAGTCGCCGTTGGAACCGAATCCGTCCCCGACGTGGGTGGACAGGTTCGGCAGGGTCCCGTTTGCCCGCGCGGTCACGAGCAGCGAGGTCGTGTGGAACGACCCCGCGGCCATGAACAGGTAATCGGCCTCGAATGTCGCGATGCTGACCGTGCGGTGTTGGTCATCGATGAGCCGGGCCTTGACCACGAACCCCTTCGCGCGTTCCCGCGGGCGGATCTCGAAGACCTCGTGCATCGGTCTGATGGTGACGTTGCCGGTGGCCTCGGCGGCCGGGAGGTAGTTGTGGTCGATGGAGTTCTTGGCACCGGAGTTCACACCGTACGGTCCGCCGCCGACGGACAGGGACGCCTTTGCCCTGCCGGCCAATTCGTCGCGGACGATGTCCCAGTCGACTGCGAAGTCCTGGGGGACTGGTTCGACGCCGTAGTCCTTCAGGGTCTTCGTCCACACCCGCGCACCGCGATATTGCGGGTGAGCCAGGATGTCGTCGGGCATGGGACCAACGCCGAGCATCATGCGCGCGGTCGGGTAGTGGTCCCGGATCAATTCGTCATAGCTCGCGACCGCGGGGAACACCATCTCGAAGTCGACTTTTCGCGGGGTGGGGGTGAACGCACCGAACGCCAGGGAGCCGCCACCGACCCCGGCGCCGTACACGGAGTCGATTCCGTTTCCGTGGATCGGTCGGTCGCGCTGTCGCGCGCCGGGACCCGGTCAGACATAACGCTTCTGCAGCTCGCGTTTGACGAGCTTGCCGGTGGGTGTGCGGGGCAGCGAGTCGACGAAGTCGACGGTTTTCGGCGCCTTGTAGTGGGCGAGCCGGGAGCGGACCAACGCGATCAGTTCATCGGCGAGCTCCTGGCTCCCGACGACGCCGGGTTCGACCTGGACACAGGCCTTCGCCACCTCACCGAGATCCGGGTCCGGGACGCCGATGATGCCGACGTCATAGACATCGGGGTGTCCGATGAGGATGTTCTCGGCTTCCTGCGGATAGATGTTGACGCCACCGGAGATGATCATGAAGGACTTGCGGTCGGTGAGGTAGAGGTAACCGTCGGCGTCGACATATCCGACGTCACCGCTGGTGGTCCAGGCGGGATGTTCGGGATGCTGTGCCTGTCGGGTCTTTTCGGGATCGTTGTGATACTGGAACGGGAGCTCGTCGCGTTCGAAGTACACGGTCCCGATCTCACCGGTGGGCAGTTCGGCACCGTCGTCACCGCAGATCCGGACGATCCCGAGCAGCGGTTTGCCCACCGATCCCGGATGCGCCAGCGAACCGGCGCTGTCGATGAATGTGGCGCCGGCACCCTCGGTGGACGCGTAGTACTCGTTGATGACCGGCCCCCACCACTCGATCATCGCTCGTTTGACCTCCGGGGGACAGGGCGCCGCGGCGTGGATGGCCGCCTTCATGCTGCTGACGTCGTACTTCGACCGAACGTCTTGGGGCAGTTTCAACATCCGGATGAACATCGTCGGGACCCATTGACTGTGCGTCACCCGGTATTCGGCGATCAGCTGCAATGCGGTTTCGGCATCGAACCGATCCATCAGTACGACGGTCCCGCCCAGTGAGTTCACCATGCCGCAATAGCGCAGGGGGGCAGCGTGATACAGCGGTGCCGGGCACAGGTACACCGAGTCCTGGTCGAAACCGTAGATGGCGGAGAAGACCGGCGTGTAAGGATCGAGGATCTCGTCGACCTGTCCGTCCTGCAGCGGGACCTTGATGCCCTTTGGACGGCCGGTGGTGCCGGATGAGTAGAGCATGTCCTGGCCGCGCGGCTGATCGTCGAGCGGCGCATCGGAAGCCTGGGCCACGATCGTGTCGTACGAATCGAATCCGGAAAGTTCACCGCCCCAGGCGATTCGGTGGGTCAGGGTGGCGACCTCGGCTGATCGGCTCACCGCATCGGCGACCTCAGGAGAAGCGAACAGCGCTACCGCAGCGCAGTCACCGAGGATGTAGTTGGTTTCCTCGGCGGTCAGATGATTGTTGATGGCGGTGACATACATGCCCGAACGCAGTGCGGCCCAATAGATCACGAGCATGCGGATGTCGTTGTTCGACACCATGGCCACGTTGTCACCGCGGCCCAGGCCGGCGTCCCGGAGGTAATGGGCCAGCTTCGTCGAAAGCCGATCGAGCTCGGCATAGGTGATCGATTCGCCGGTCGCGGGGCGCACGATGGCAAGCTTGCCCGGCGTACTGTCGACAAAATTTCCCGGGAACATCGGCGACCTCCGCGCTGGCGATCACGGCCCGGCCGGCCGCGATATGTTAGCCAGGACTATCACAGGAACGTCCGGTTACGCGGGCATTTCGGAGTCAGCCGAGGTCGACCGGCATCCATTACTGGGACCGGCGTACCGATTCTTCGACGAGGTCGAGCACCGCGTGCAGATCATCGGTGGCCGCACCTGATGCCAGACGGGTCGTGAGACCGTCGAGGATGAGGTCGAGGTAGGCGACCAGAACACTCGTGGGCAGATCATCGCGCAGGCGGCCGGCCGTACGCTGGCGCTCCAGACGCGCCAGCGTGGCCGACTCCAGTTCCGCCGAACGAGCTTTCCATTCGGTGCGGAACCCCGGGTCGGTACGCAGCTTTCGGGCTATCTCCAGCCGCGTACCGAGCCAGTCGAACTCCTCGGGACGGTTGAGCATGTCCCGCATGACCTGAACCAGGCCCTCATTGGCCGCGACATCTGCCATGCGTTCGGCATCTTCGTGGGCCAGGGCCAGGAACAGTGCCTCCTTGTCCCGGAAGTGGTGGAAAATCGCACCCCGCGACAGGTCGGTTGCCTCCTCGAGCCGACGCACGGTGGCGCCGTCGTAGCCGAACTCGGCAAAACAACGGCGCGCACCGTCGAGGATCTGTCGTCGCCGCGCTTCCAGATGGTCTTGACTGACCTTGGGCAACCGACTGCGTCCGCTCTAGCTCTTGAGCATGTTGCGCAGCACGTACTGCAGGATGCCGCCGTTACGGTAGTAATCCGCTTCACCCGGCGTGTCGATGCGCACCTTGGCGTCGAACTCGATGACCGAGCCGTCTTCCTTGGTGGCCGTGACCTTGATCGTCTTCGGCGTCCGGCCCTCGTTCAGCTCGGTGATACCGGTGAAGTCGAAGACCTCGGTGCCGTCCAGGCCCAGCGACGTGGCCGACTCACCCTCCGGGAACTGCAGCGGGATGACACCCATGCCGATCAGGTTCGAGCGGTGGATGCGCTCGAAGGACTCGGTGATGACCGCGCGGACACCGAGCAGGCTGGTGCCCTTGGCGGCCCAGTCACGCGAGCTGCCGGAACCGTACTCCTTGCCGCCCAGCACGACCAGCGGGATGCCGGCCTTCTGGTAGTTCTGCGAGGCGTCGTAGATGAACGACTGCGGGGCACCCTCGAGGGTGAAGTCGCGGGTGTAGCCACCCGAGACGCCGTCGAGGAGCTGGTTCTGCAGGCGGATGTTCGCGAACGTGCCGCGGATCATCACCTCGTGGTTGCCACGACGCGAACCGAGCGAGTTGTAGTCCTTGCGCTCCACACCGTGGGCGTCGAGGTACTGCGCCGCCGGGGTGCCGGGCTTGATCGGACCGGCCGGGCTGATGTGGTCGGTGGTGACCGAGTCGCCGAGCAGTGCGAGCACGCGAGCGCCCTTGATCTCGGTGACCGGTGACGGTTCGACCGCCATGCCGTCGAAGTACGGGGCCTTGCGGACGTAGGTCGAGTTCTCGTCCCACTCGAAGGTGGCACCTTCGGGAGTCGAGAGGTTCTGCCAGCGGTGATCGCCCGCGAAGATCGTCGCGTAGGACTTGCGGAACATGTCCTGGCTGATCGCCGACTGGATCGTCTCCTCGATCTCCTGGGTGGACGGCCAGATGTCCTTCAGGAAGACGGGGTTGCCCTCGGTGTCCTTGCCGAGCGCGTCGGTCTCGAAGTCGAAGTCCATGGTTCCGGCGAGACCGTAGGCGATCACGAGCGGCGGGGAGGCCAGGTAGTTCATCTTCACGTCGGGGGAGATGCGTCCCTCGAAGTTGCGGTTACCCGAGAGCACCGCGGTGACCGACAGGTCGTTGTCGTTGATCGCCTTGGAGATCGACTCGGGCAGCGGACCGGTGTTACCGATGCACGTGGTGCATCCGTAGCCACCGAGGTAGTAGCCGAGCTTCTCGAGGTACGGCCACAGGCCGGCCTTCTCGTAGTAGTCGGTGACGACCTGCGATCCGGGAGCCATGTTGGTCTTGACCCACGGCTTGGTCGACAGGCCCTTCTCGACCGCGTTACGGGCGAGCAGCGCTGCGCCGAGCATGACCGACGGGTTGGAGGTGTTGGTGCACGAGGTGATACCCGCAACCACCACGGCGCCGTGGTCGATGACGAACTCGCCGAGCTCGGGGTCGCTGATCTTGATCGGCTTGGAGGGGCGGCCCTTGCTGCCGTTGGCTGCAGATCGGCCTTCGTTGGCGCCGTCGTCGGCAAAACACAGCGTTGCCGGGTCGCTCGCCGGGAACGACTCCTCGACGGCCTCGTCGAGCTGGGTGTGCTCGGCGTCGTTGTTCTTCTCCACATACGTGTGGATGTCCTTGCGGAAGGCGTCCTTCGACTCGGACAGCAGGATGCGGTCCTGCGGGCGCTTCGGGCCGGCGATCGAGGGAACGACCGTGCTCAGGTCGAGTTCGATGTACTCGGAGAACACCGGCTCGCGCTCGGGATCGTGCCACATGCCCTGTTCTTTGGCATAGGCCTCGACCAGTGCGAGCTGCTCGTCGCTGCGGCCGGTCAGGCGCAGGTAGTTGACGGTCTCTTCGTCGATCGGGAAGATCGCGGCGGTGGAACCGAATTCCGGGCTCATGTTGCCCAGGGTTGCGCGGTTCGCGAGCGGGACCTCGGCGACGCCGGCGCCGTAGAACTCGACAAATTTGCCGACGACTCCGTGCTTGCGGAGCATCTCGGTGGCGGTGAGCACGACGTCGGTCGCGGTGACGCCGGGCTGGATCTCACCGGTCAGCTTGAAGCCGACAACACGCGGGATGAGCATCGAGACCGGCTGGCCGAGCATCGCGGCCTCTGCCTCGATGCCACCCACGCCCCAGCCGAGCACGCCGAGGCCGTTGACCATGGTGGTGTGCGAGTCAGTGCCGACGCAGGTGTCGGGGTAGGCCTGGCCGTTGCGGGTCATGACAGTCGGTGCCAGGTACTCGATGTTGACCTGGTGGACGATGCCCATGCCCGGGGGGACGACCTTGAAGTCGTCGAACGCGCCCTGGCCCCAACGCAGGAACTGGTAGCGCTCGCCGTTGCGCTGGTATTCGAGGTCGACGTTGCGCTCGAGGGCGTCGGCGCGACCGAACACGTCCAGGATCACCGAGTGGTCGATGACCATGTCGGCAGGCGAGAGCGGGTTGACCTTGGTGGCGTCGCCACCGAGGGCGGTGACGGCTTCACGCATGGTTGCGAGGTCGACGATGCAGGGGACGCCGGTGAAGTCCTGCATGATGACGCGGGCCGGGGTGAACTGGATCTCCGTGTCGGGCTCGGCGTTGGGATCCCAGTTCGCGATCGCGTTGATGTGATCTTTGGTGATGTTCGCCCCGTCTTCGGTGCGGAGCAGGTTCTCTGCGAGCACCTTGAGGGAGTAGGGGAGTTTTTCTGTTCCCTCGACCGCGTTGAGGCGGAAGATCTCGTAGGAGTTCTCACCGACGGTCAACGTGCCGCGGGCGCCAAATGTATCGATACTCATCGCTTACGTCAGCTCCAGTCTTGTTGTCTCACCGGCTGGGCAACGCCGGATCATTTCCCATGTCGGCGTCTTCACCGGCAGGAACGAATCGACGGGCTGCGCCGATCCGTGCTCCCTCCGATTCTAGCAGTACGAGCGTACTGGTAAACCGGCGGGGGGGACCTGGCGTATCTGAGTGGTGACGACACGCCAGGGGAATGCCGTACGCCGTCAATTGTGTCGTACTGTGCTGCCGTAGGTTGGACACAAGCTGAAGTCCCCGGAAACGACGGGGATTCGCCGTGGCCCCGAACGGAGACTGTAGGTAGATGGCACCGACGCCCAACTTGACGATCGTCCCGAGCGACGTCGACATCGCCGAGCTCTCGGCCGGGCTGGCCGACGAGGGTGTCGTCGCTCCGCCCGAGATGGCCCCGGCGATCCTGGCGGCCGTGGGTCAGGCCCGCGACAAGGGCTACGACATCCATTTTGTCGTCACCGACAAGATCTATCCGCGCATCACCTATTACCGGGACATCGCCACGGAGTTGCAATCCGAGACCGGCGGGACCGTCATTGTGCTGGGCGGCAATTATGTGGGCAGTTCCAGCGACGAGTTCAGCCGCGTCGAACTCGAGAATGCCACCGACAATCTGGCGATCGCGAATCCGCCGCAGGCCGCGCAACAGATGGTCGACCGGATGACCGATCAGACCGATGTGCCCTGGACCGTCGTGACGATGATTCTCGTCGCCATCGTCGCGGTCGGCGCGGTCATCGCCCGCAAGTTGCAGTTGCGCAAGGGAACTGACCCGCTGTCGACGGCCGGTGCTCCCGCGGACGCGGACACCTCGGCAACCGCCGACGCGGACGCACACAGACTCTGATCAACCGGCTCTGATCGCGTTTCCAGCGATAAATTCTGATTCACGCGACTGAACTACACAAATGTAATTCGCGCATGTCCAATTTGTTACCTTGCACATCCGTGGTGATCACAGGGTTTCTGCAGGTAATGACTGCGATGTAATTTGTGACTCATGTTTCCTTGGTTGTTTTTGTGACGTACGGTTCGTATGTCACCGATGGGGTTAATGGGGAAGTTGATCACCATCGTGGCGATGGCCGGGTGTGTTCCGCTGCTTCCGCAGCGATATCGGCGCACTTGTCAGATCTGCGAGGGAGTCAATTAGTGAGTCGAGGGAAGGCGTTACTGCCGCGAAAACGTGGCATTCGAGTGTCCTCGGTGACCGCATTACTGGCAGTAGTGACGGTCACCTGTGCACAGTTGGCCACGGGAACCGCGGTCGCCGCTCCGCCGAGCAGTGCGGAGCAGATCGCCACACTGATCAATTCGATCGCCGAGACGAACCAGACGATGGTCGATCTCGACGGCGAGGTCGCGGTCAAGCGGGAAGCCGTGAACAGGGCACTGGTCGATCTGCAGAATGCCCGGGAGTCCGAGCGGCTCGCCGGCGTCGCCGTCCGCGGTGCCCAGGAGGCCCTGAAAGAGTCCTCCGGCGCCATCGCCTTCGCGCAGAACGACTTCGATGCGTTCATTCGCGACCTGTACGCCATGGGCAACAGCCAGGGTTCGCTGCTCGGCTACCTCTCGGGTGACCCCGGCGCGCTGCTCGACCGCGCATCGGTCGTCGACCAGATCAGTCGCGATCAGCAGGCCACCATCGCCCGGCTGCAGCAGGCCCGCAACGAAGAGGCGAACCGCGCGGCCACCGCCAAGGCCACCGAGCAACAGGCCAAATTCGCAACGGCCTCGGCCGAGACCCGGCAGGCGGACGCACAAACCGCGATCGCCGCGGCCACCGAAGCGGTCAAGGCCGAATATGCGCGGCGCGCGAAGCTCGAGCAGGACCGCGCCGCCGCACAGGTCGAACTGGACAAGCTCCGCGGCCAGCCCGCAGCCCCGTATCCCGGCACGCCGACCGCGATCCTCCCGGACCAGCAGGCCGCCATCGAGCAGAAGGCACACGAAGACGCCCTCCGGGCCGCCGGTGAGGCCAGTGCCAGGCTGGCGCTGGACACCTCCCAGCAGGTCCTCGCCGCCATCATCGGCTCGATGACACCGCCGCACACCGACATCGGGACCCCGGCGCCGAGCGTGCCCACCCCGTCTGTGCCGCAGGTACCCACACCGACGGTCCCGACCACCCCCACGACACCGGTCGTGCCGGGCGCCTCCGGACCGGCGGCGGTCGAGATCGTCGTGAACCGCGCGCTCTCGCAACTCGGTGTCTCCTACTCATGGGGCGGCGGAAATGCGAACGGCCCGACACTCGGTATCCGGGACGGCGGCGTGGCCGATTCATATGGCGACTACAACAAGGTCGGATTCGACTGCTCGGGCCTGATGATCTACGCCTTCGCCGGCATCGGAATCTCCTTGCCGCACTACACCGGTTACCAGTACACGTCCGGCCCGCAGTTCCCGCTCTCGCAGATGCAGCGCGGCGACATGATCTTCTACGGCCCGAACGCCAGCCAGCACGTGGCGCTGTATCTGGGCGGCAACCAGATGGTCGAGGCCCCGCAGTCCGGTGACGTCGTGAAGATCTCGCCACTGCGCACCAGCGGTGCGATGCCCTATGTCGTGCGTCTGACCTGACACCGGCGGGGTCGTCCGGGTGCCTCCAGTACCCTCGGTTCAGTCAGGACAACGATCGATCAGAACCCCGGAGGGTTTCGGTGACCTCAGCGCAGGACGAGAGCAAGGTTTCAGTGGAGGAATTCAAGCTCACGCAGGCCGACGTCGCCTTGCTCGAAAAGGCCATGTTCGAGGTCAAGCGGGTCATCGTCGGGCAGGATCGGCTGGTCGAGCGGATCCTCGTCGGCCTGCTCGCGCGGGGGCACATCCTCCTCGAAGGTGTTCCGGGCGTGGCCAAGACGCTGGCCGTCGAGACCTACGCAACGGTGGTCGGTGGATCGTTCTCGCGGGTGCAGTTCACCCCTGACCTCGTTCCCACCGACCTCATCGGCACCCGGATCTACCGCCAGGGTCGCGAAGAGTTCGACACCGAGCTCGGACCCGTGGTGGCCAACTTCCTGCTGGCCGATGAGATCAACCGGGCGCCCGCCAAGGTGCAGTCTGCGCTACTCGAGGTGATGGCCGAACGGCACGTGTCGATCGGTGGCACCACGTACCCGATGCCCGATCCGTTCCTGGTGATGGCCACGCAGAACCCGATCGAGAACGAGGGCGTCTACCCGCTGCCCGAGGCCCAGCGAGATCGGTTCCTGTTCAAGGTCCTGGTCGACTATCCGGCGATCGAAGAAGAGCGCGAGATCGTCTACCGCATGGGCAACAAGCCACCCAAGGCCGCGCCGGTCCTCGATCCGCAGACCATGGTCCGCCTGCAGAACGTGGCGGCCAACGTCTTCGTCCACCATGCGCTCATCGACTATGTCGTGCGGGTCATCCACGCAACGCGGTTCCCGTCCGAGCTGGGTCTGAAGGACGTCGCCGGATGGTTGTCGTACGGTGCGTCGCCCCGCGCCACCCTGGGCATCATCGCCGCGGCCCGTGCCCTGGCGCTGGTGCGCGGACGTGACTATGTCATCCCGCAGGACGTCGTCGAGGTCATCCCGGACGTGTTGCGGCATCGTCTGGTCCTCAGCTATGACGCGCTCGCCGACGAGGTGGACGCCGACATGGTCATCACCCGCGTTCTCCAGACGATCGGGCTACCCCAGGTCAGCGCACAGCCGTTGAACACCGTGCCGTCCGCGCCCACGCAGGCGGGGCCGCAGCACCCGAACAATCAGCCCCACCAGCCCCCGCAGCAGCCGGTGGGCCGGCAACCCGGCTACCCGCAGCAGCAGGGTGCCTATCGGCAGCAGCCCAACCCGCTGAGCAAGCCGGCCGCAGCGCAGGGTGTCCCGGGACAGGGCAACCAGTCGCACTATGGCGGATAACAGCGCACTTCCGTCATTTGGCGCGGGCACGCTGGAAGATCCCAAATTGACGGCAGCACTGAAGACGCTGGAGATCGTTGTCCGCCGCAAGCTCGATGGCGTACTCCAGGGTGATCACCTCGGATTGATCCCGGGACCCGGCACCGAACCGGGGGAGGCCCGCCCGTATCAGCCGGGCGACGATGTCCGGCGGATGGACTGGTCGGTCACCGCGCGCACCACGCAGCCACACGTGCGGCAGATGGTCGCCGACCGCGAGCTGGAGACGTGGCTGGTGGTCGACATGTCCGCCAGTCTGGACTTCGGCACCGTCAACACCACCAAGCGTGATCTGGCGGTGGCCGCCTGCGCCGCCATCGCGCATCTGACACTCGGTGGCGGCAACCGGATGGGCGCCGTGGTCTGTACCGGCGACCAGGTGGTCCGGATCCCGGCCCGCAGCGGTCGTGCCCATGCCCTCGACACCCTCAAGACCATCGCCACCACCACGCGTTCGAGTGAGGGCGTGCGCGGCGACCTGCACGCCGGAATCGACGCCCTACGCCGGCCCGAACGTCGTCGGGGGCTGGCCGTGGTGGTCAGCGACTTCCTGGGCCCGATCGACTGGGATCGGCCGTTGCGTGCGATCTCCGGTCATCACGATGTCCTGGGAGTGGAGGTGCTCGATCCCCGCGACCTGGAACTGCCCGACGTCGGTGAGGTCGTCCTGCGCGACGCCGAATCGGGTCAGATCCGCGAGATCACCATCACCGACAAGGTCCGCGCCGATTTCGCCCGCGCCGCCGAAGACCATCGACAGCAGGTGCAGCGGACGCTCAGGCGTTGTGGCGCACCGACACTGGCATTGCGCACCGACCGTGACTGGATCGCCGATGTGGTCCGGTTCATCGCGCAGCGGCGCCGGGGGATGAACGCGGGGTCGACCCGATGAGCTGGTTCGATCTCGCGTCACCGTGGTGGTTGCTGGTCCTGCTCGCCGTCGCCGGCCTGATCGCCGGTTACATCTACATGCAGCGCAGGCGCCAGAGCCGGGCCCTGAAGTTCGCCAATCTGGATCTGCTCAACCGCGTGGCACCCAAGACGCAGAACCGGGCCCAGCACATCCCGATCGTGCTGATGGTCCTGGCGCTGGCGGTGCTGGTGGTGGCGATGGCCGGGCCACAGGCGGACCGCAAGGTGCCGCGGAACAAGGCGACGGTGATCCTGGTCATCGACGTCTCCCGGTCGATGGATGCCACCGACGTCTCGCCATCCCGACTCGAGGCGGCCCAGGAGGCGGGCAAGAAGTTCGCCGACGAACTCACCGAGGGCATCAACCTCGGCCTGATCTCCTACGCGGGCACGGCGACCACCTTGGTCTCACCGACCCCGAACCGCCAGGCCACCAAAGACGCCATCGACAAGCTCACGCTCGACGACAAGACCGCGACCGGCGAGGGCATCCTCGCCGCGATGACACAGATCAAGACCCTCAACGCCGTCCTCGGTGGCGAGGAGGGCGCACCGCCCGCCCAGATCGTGTTGCTGTCGGACGGCAAGGAGACCGTCCCCAGCGACCCCGATGACCCCCGGGGCGCATTCACCGCGGCCCGGAAGGCCAAAGAGGAGCGAATCCCGGTCAACACCATCTCGTTCGGTACCTCCACCGGAACCGTCGACCTCGAAGG
This sequence comes from Williamsia sp. z34, assembly GCF_059553395.1. Classification (NCBI taxonomy): domain Bacteria; kingdom Bacillati; phylum Actinomycetota; class Actinomycetes; order Mycobacteriales; family Nocardiaceae; genus Williamsia; species Williamsia sp. z34. Next base: position 477,792 of record NZ_JCANWW010000002.1, read on the forward strand.
CGACCGGATCCCGGTGCCGGTGGACGACGAATCCCTCCAGCGGATCGCGCAGTTGTCCGGCGGCAAGTTCTTCACCGCGTCGAGTCTCGATGAGCTCAACCAGGTGTACGAGAATCTGCAGAACCAGATCGGTTACGAGACCCAGCGCGGCGATGCGTCCCGGCCGTGGCTGATCGTCGGCACCTTGCTGGTGCTGGCGGCTGCGGTGAGCGCGGTAGCAATCAATCGGCGGCTCCCGTGACGGGGCCTGTTACACCTCGACAGTCCGCAAAGCGATAGGTTGACCGTCATGGCTGACAGCAAAACGAAGGTATCCCGCTCGGTTCTCGTCACCGGCGGCAACCGTGGAATCGGTTTGGCGATCGCGCAACGGCTCGCCGCGGATGGCCACAAGGTGGCCGTCACGCATCGTGGCTCAGGAGCCCCGGAAGGACTGTTCGGGGTCCAGTGCGACGTCACCGACAACGACTCGATCACCGCGGCGTTCAAGGCGGTCGAAGAGCATCAGGGACCGGTCGAGGTCCTGGTGTCCAACGCCGGTATCACCGACGACACCCTGCTCATGCGGATGACGGAGGAGCAGTTCGAAAAGGTCATCGACGCCAACCTCACCGGCTCGTTCCGGGTCTCCAAGGCAGCCTGCCGGTCGATGCTGCGCAAGCGCTGGGGCCGGTTCATCTTCCTCGGTTCCGCCGTCGCGATGATGGGAACGCCCGGCCAGATCAACTACGCCTCGTCCAAGGCCGGCGTGATCGGCATGGCGCGATCGCTGACCCGTGAACTCGGGTCGCGCTCGATCACCGCCAACGTCGTCGCACCCGGACTCATCGAGACCGACATGACCGACGAGTTGCCCGCCGAGTACAAGGAGCAGGCCGTCAAGCTGATCCCGGCGGCACGTATCGGGCAGCCCGAAGAGGTCGCCGCAGTTGTCAGCTGGCTCGCCTCCGACGACTCCTCTTACGTCTCCGGCGCGGTCATCCCCGTCGACGGTGGCCTCGGAATGGGTCACTGAGGCGCGGGTTCGCACCCGGCGTTTCATCAACATCCACCCACCACCGACACACGAAACCACCTCGAGGGAGCAGACATTGAGCGGAATACTCGATGGCAAGACAGTACTGATCACCGGAATCATCACTGATTCCTCGATCGCGTTCCACGCCGCCGCGATGGCGCAGGAACAGGGCGCACGCGTGATCATCACCGGATTCGACCGCCTGCGGTTGATCGACCGGATCGCTCAGCGTCTGCCGAAGGAAGTACCGCCGGCACTCGAGCTGGACATCACCAACGAGGAGCATCTCGGAACCCTCGCCGATCGCCTGAAGGAGATCGCGCCCGAGGGCATCGACGGTGTGCTGCATTCCATCGCGTTCGCACCCCGCACCCTGATGGGTCCGGAGGCGCTGCCGTTCCTCGAGGGACCGGGTCCGGATGCGGCGCAGTCGTTCCAGGTGTCGGCGTGGAGTTACGCGGCGCTGGCCCGCGCCGTGCTGCCCGCGATGAACGAGGGCGGCTCGATCGTCGGCATGGACTTCGATCCGCGGACGTCGATGCCGTACTACAACTGGATGGGCGTGGCGAAGGCCGCGCTGGAATCGGTGAACCGTTACGTGGCCCGGGAAGTCGGCGAGGCCAAGAGGATCCGGTCGAACCTGGTGGCTGCCGGACCGATCAAAACCCTTGCCGCCAAGGCTATTGCCGGCACCGCAACGGGTGACGCGCAAAAACTCAACCAGCTCAACGAATATTGGGATGGCGCCTCGCCGATCGGCTGGAACGTCGACGATCCCTCGGTGGTCGCCAAGTCGGTCTGCGCACTGCTCTCGGACTGGCTGCCCGGCACCACCGGCTCGATCGTCTACGTCGACGGTGGCGCGAGCCACAACACCTGGCTCCCCGAAGGCTTTGCGACGTAGTGAGCGCGACAACCGGTTTCGACGCCGTCCTGGTCTTGTCCTTCGGAGGACCGGACAAGCCGGACGACGTCCGGCCCTTCCTCGAGAACGTCACCCGGGGCCGTGGTGTGCCGCCGGAACGCCTCGATGAGGTCGCCGAGCACTATTACCACTTCGGTGGGGTGTCGCCCATCAACGCACTGAACAAGGCGATGATCGGCGCTGTCGAAACCGAGCTCGCCCGGGCCGGCATCGACCTGCCGGTTTATTTCGGAAACCGTAACTGGCACCCGATGGTCGAGGACACGCTGGCGCAGATCCATGCCGACGGGCACCGGCGGGTCCTGGTCTTCCCGACCTCTGCGTGGGGCGGGTACTCGGGTTGTCGCCAGTATGACGAGGACATCGCCCGGGCGCTGGGGTCACTCGGATCCGACGCTGCGGACATGTTCGTTCGCAAGCTGCCGCAATACTGGCAGCACCCGGCGATGACGGCGTCGTGGGCTGATTCGATTGCGGCCGCCAAAGCCCAACTGCCAGAAGAGCTTCGCGACGACGCCCGGCTGGTGTTCACGGCCCATTCGATACCGCTCTCGGCCGACCGGGCGGCCGGCCCACCCGCCGACGGTGGGCACCTGTACAGCCGCCAGGTGGCCGCGGCGTCCCGGCTGGCCGCGGAGGCCGCGGGCTTCGCCGAGTTCGATCAGGTGTGGCAATCGCGGTCGGGGCCGGCTCGCATCCCATGGCTCGAACCGGATATCTGCGATCACCTCGAGAGCGTCGCCGCCCGCGGCGTCCGCGCGGTCATCGTGTGCCCGATCGGTTTCGTCTCCGACCATCTCGAAGTCGTCTGGGATCTCGACAACGAGGGGCTGGACAAGGCGCAGGAACTGGGCCTGGGCTACGCCCGGGCGGCGACGGTGGGGACCGATCCGCGATTCATCGCGATGATCACCGAACTGATCGCCGAACAACGCACTGGCGACGTCGAGTTCAGGCTCGGCATGACGGACAACGGGGCACCCTGCGCCCGTGGGTGCTGCGAACCGGTCCGGCGTCCCACTTAGCCCTCCCACATAAGCCGTCCGGCGCGGCCGGCCTCAGACGTGGTTGCTGGACACCAATTCGTCGATGACGGCGTTGGTGGCACTCATCCTGGCGATCCGGACCGTGCGACCGAGCTCCCGCAGGGCGGTGTCACCGCTGTGCTGCTGGTCCGCGACGACCCCGAAGTCCGGCGCCGCAGCGCGGGCCACCGACAGGATGGCGGCCACGTGGGCGGCCTGTTCGAGGATCCGCTCGGCTCGTGGATTGACCCCGGGTGGCAGCTGCTGGGCGGCGAGCCGGGTCATCCGCGCAACGACGTCGCGCGGATCCGGACGTCCTTCCGCGGAGGCCGTCCGTGGCATCCGGAGCTCGGCCAGGATCTGCGTCGCCGACCGAATGCCTTCTCTGAGTTCGTATTCGACCTCACCGAGGGAATGAGTGATGGGGATTGCGGGGGCGCCGATCAGGGTGTGTACACCCCAGCCGACGGTGTAGCGGTCCAGCCGGCGGGGGATGAGCGCGAAACGTCCGGGTACCACCAGGAGTTCACCGGCGTCGAGCGCAGCGGTGGTGACCGGACCGCGCGGCGGCAGACCGAGCATGTCGCCGGGCGCGACCAGCAGCAGTGCCAGGCCGTGAGTGGACCCCTCGCGGATCAGGCGCAGGAGCGCGTCGCTCTCCTCGCCTTCCGGATTCAACGAAAGTTCTTGGGCGGCAGAATTATCCGCGGCGATCACCCGGTGGCGCGAACTCCATCCGGCGAGCACGTCGAGCAGGTCATCGGGGGAGCAGCGGCCTGACTGCCACGCCGCACCCCACGCACCGAGGGCACCTGCGATGCCCGCGGTGTCGTTCGGGTACTCAAGAACATTGTCGGTCATCACTGCCCTTCACTTCTCGCCTGCGTCTGGACCGATCTTACTGCCGGTGCCGCGGCCCGGCGTGGCAAGCACCGTGGCCCTGCGCCGGGCCCTAACGTGGTGTCGGTGAACAGCAATGGTTCTGATCGCTATGGTCGAGACGTCCTGTCGGGACCGCGGAAGAGCAACCGGCCGGTCGTTCCCGAGGTCGCTGCCGAGCGTGACCTCGTCGTCGAGGACGCGGCCAGCGGGTTCTGTGGTGCCGTGGTCGGCTTCGAACGCAGCTACGACGGCGAGTTCGTGCGGTTGGAGGACCGTCGCGGACTGACCCGGATCTTCGCGATGCGGCCCGCCGCGTTCCTGATCGACGGCAAACCGGTGACCTTGACCAAGCCGATTGTGAAGGCGCCCTCGGCACCGGCGCGGACCGCGTCCGGGTCGCGGACGGTGGCCCGGCAGCGTGCCCGGGTCGCCCGCGCGAGTCGGCTGTTCGTCGAAGGCGTTCACGATGCGGCGTTGATGGAGCGGATCTGGGGCGACGATCTGCGTGTCGAGGGCATCGTGGTCTCCAGTCTCGACGGGCTCGACAATCTCGACGAGGCGCTTGCCGAGTTCGAGCCCGGACCCACCCGCCGGGCCGGCGTCCTGGTGGACCATCTGGTGGCCGGATCGAAGGAATCCCGGCTCACCGAACGGGTCGGCGAACACGTCCTGGTCACCGGACATCCCTACATCGACGTCTGGGAAGCGGTGAAGCCCGCCGCGGTGGGGATCAAGGCCTGGCCGAAGATCCCACGGGGCACCGACTGGAAGACCGGTATCTGCCAGGAGTTGAACTGGGGAACACCGCAAGACGGCTGGCGGAAGGTGAATTCGTCCGTGTCGAGTTTCCGTGACATCGAGGTCCCGCTGATCCGGGCCGTCGAGGAACTGATCGATTTTGTGACCGCAGTCGAATAACGAGACAACCCGGGCCCGCTTTGCGTGGCACAGTGGATGTGTGAGCGCAGTCATCTGGCTCGTGGCCGGACTGATACTGGTCGGCGCTGAGGTACTCAGCGGCGACCTGATCCTGCTCATGCTCGCCGGCGGTGCCCTGACCGCGGCCGGGGTCAGCGCCGTCTTCGACACCCCACTATGGGTCGACGGCACCGTTTTCGCCCTGACGTCGTTGCTCTTGCTGTTCGCTGTCCGTCCGGTTGCCAAACGGCACATGTACAACCGGCCCCGACTAGCCACCAACACCGAAGGCCTGATCGGCCGTCACGGCGTGGTCGTTGCCGCCATCGACGGCGATTCCGGGCAGGTGAAGTTCGACGGAAGCGTGTGGTCGGCCCGGGCCGCGCATCCAGCTGACCGGTTTGCCGAAGGCGAATCGGTGACGGTTCTCGACATCGAAGGCGCCACCGCCGTGGTGTGGAAAGGATGAGCACCATGCTGGTCGGACTGGTGGTGATCGTGGTTCTGGTCTTGGTTGTGGCGGTGATCCTGGTGAAGTCGGTCGCGTTGATCCCGCAGGCCGAGGCGGCGGTGATCGAGAGACTGGGCCGGTACATCAAAACCACCTCCGGTCAGCTCACACTCCTGATTCCGTTTGTCGACCGCATCCGCGCCCGCATCGATTTGCGGGAGCGGGTGGTCTCATTCGCACCGCAGCCGGTCATCACCGAGGACAACCTCACTGTCAACATCGACACCGTCGTCTACTTCCAGGTCACCACCCCGCAGGCCGCGGTCTACGAGATCAACGACTACATCGTGGGAGTCGAACAGCTGGCCACGACCACGCTGCGCAACGTGGTCGGCGGGATGACCCTCGAAGAGACCCTGACCTCGCGTGAATACATCAACGCGCAGCTGCGCGGTGTGCTGGACGAGGCCACCGGTCGCTGGGGTCTGCGGGTGGCCCGAGTGGAGCTGAAATCGATCCTGCCGCCGCCCTCCATCCAGGAATCGATGGAAAAGCAGATGAAGGCCGACCGCGAGAAGCGCGCGACGATCCTCGCCGCCGAGGGCCAGCGCGAATCGGCGATCAAGACCGCCGAGGGCAACAAGCAGAGCCAGATCCTCTACGCGGAGGGCGCCAAGCAGGCGGCGATCCTCACTGCCGAAGGTGACCGGCAATCGCTCATCCTTCAGGCGCAGGGTGACCGCGCTGCGCAATACCTGCGCGCCCAGGGTGAGGCCAAGTCGATCGAAAAGGTCTTTGCCGCGATCAAGGCCGCCAAGCCCACGCCCGAACTTCTGGCCTACCAGTATCTGCAGCAACTCCCGGAGATGGCCAAGGGCGAAGCCAGCAAGGTATGGGTGGTCCCGACCGACTTCGGTTCGGCACTGCAGGGTTTTGCCAAATCGTTCGGGATCCGGTCCGATGACGGTGTCTTCCGCTACGAGGCCCCGGCCGACGACAGTCCGGCGCCGGTCGACGACTCCGACATCGCGGACTGGTTCGAGAAGGCCACCGATCCCGTGGTCGCGCAGGCGGTGGCCGCGGCCGAAGCAGTTGCCAGGACACCGATAGCCGATCAGCCTCCGCTCTCGGCCCGCCCGGTGGAACCCACACTCCCGGCCCCCGCTCAGTACCAGGCCCCGGCCGGCAGCGCGTCCGGGCCGGACAAACCTGGACAAGGCTGAGACATCCGCGGTGGCGGAAGTATGCAGGCGCGCTCAGTGCACCAGCAGGTAGGCCGCACCGGCGGTCGCCGCGGCCCAGAGGACCGAGGCCAGCGTCCCGATGATGAACTGTTCGGCCGCACCTGGTTCGCGTAGTTCGGGATAACGACCGAGCCCCTTGACCGCCAGCACGATGGCGATGGCCTCGGGCCATTGCAGACCCAGCGCCGCGACCACCACGATGCGTTCGAGATACCCGATGACGCGGCCACCACGGAGCGGGGTCGGTATCGGCGCCGGATCGGCGCCCGGGTTCGGGGGCCGAATGGGGGTGTCGAGTTGCCAGGGTTCGATTCCGCCCAGCAGCAGCCCGGCACGCACCATCAGGGTGCCGCCGGTGACCGCAGCGGCAACGGTGAGGCAATGGATCACCACCTCTCCGGCGCCCGCGGCCGGATCGGCGATCAGCCCGAGGATCGCCACAAGGCCGAGTACCGCCGGCGCGATCATCGCCGCGGCGATGTTCGTCCGGCGCCCATGGCCGAGGGGCAGCCGGCTGATGACCAGGGGCAGGACCGCGGTTGCTGCCAGCAACACGATCGCCGCGACGATCATGCGCGGGCGACTTCTAGTAGATGGGTGGCGAGCACGCGGGTGTCCTCCTCGATGTGCCAATCCGCGGCCTGAAGTCGTTGGGACATCGCCTGCGGTGAGATCCCGAGTGTGACAGCCGCCTCTGACTGGCTGCGGCCCAGGCGCATCTGCCGCACTGCTTCCCGTCCGGCCGCGCTCCGTCCGGCCGCGGTCCGAACGAGCAATCGGAGCGCGGTTTGCGCATGTCTGTCGGCTGCGGTCCCGGATCCGACCACACTGACGTGGTACCGCGTGTTCTTGGCGGAGGTCACGGCATCTCGGGCGCGTTCGAAGGCCTGACCGCGTCCGGCCCGGGTTTGTTCGGGCAGCGGTAGTTCGACGGCGCCGATCCCGACGCCGATGCTCCAGTGGCCATCGTCCGCCAGGATCGTGACCGCGTCGGCGACCGCCGCGGGATCGTCCAGGACCGCCTGGAATTCATCCCCGGCTGTGCGGTCGAAGGGCCGGACGGTCGGCACGTTGCCAAGTGCGGTCAGGGCAGCCGGGACCCGGTCCGGTTCGCTCCGGCTGCGTCGCTGATCGACGGTCAGTACATACATCGCTGCCTCCACGCACGTAGGCCGGACACCTCGATTGCTCATCAAGGATTGAACCTGGATAAGAGACTATCAAGTTAATGGGCTTGATAGAAAGCAATCAAGCTTTCCAGCTTGATGCCGGGGTGGTGGTGTCAGAGGTACCGGCACAGTCGGCGGCGGGTTGCGGTGCGGACTCGTCTTCGGCCGAGGCGTCGACACCCAGGCGCGCATCGAGGACCAGCCCGATCACCCCGGCACTGAACAGGCCGGCCGACAATGCCAGCGACCAGATCTCACCCTCGCCGGTGAGCGCGTCACCGAGCAGCACCACGGCCGCGGTTCCGGGCAGGACCCCGACCACGGTCGCGAGCAGGAAAGGCACGAACTTGATCGATGACAGCGCGGCGATGTAGTTGGTCACCGAGAACGGGCAGGCCGCAATAAGGCGTAATGACCCGACCGCGAGCCAGCCACGTCGTTCCATCCGCAACTCGACCGCCCTGGCGACCGGATGGTGGAGAAACGGCTGGATTCGGGCCCGGCCGAATCTGCGAACCAGGAAGAACGCGGCTATCGCCGCCACGGTGGTGGCCACCATCGCGCCGACGAAGCCGACAGCCGGTCCGAACAGCAACCCCGAGGCAACGGTGAACGCCGACCGCGGGATCGGGAAGATCACGATGATCGTGTAGCCGATGAAAAAGAACCAGACGAAGGTCGGGCCGAACGAATCCGCCCACTCCCGGAGTCGGGAAACCGATGGGATGGGCGCCAGGTAGGCGGCAAGCAGCACCGCAACCACCGCTATGAGTCCGATCACAGCTCGGGTCACCGCAGTCTGCCGGGTGACGCGACCATAGGTTTTCACGGGCTCAACCATACGGCCGACGGCCCGGCTCCCCGGTGTGCGCGACACCACTGCGATAGCACCCACCTCGACTTTTGGCGCGAGTGATCGATCGGATAGTGTCGATTCCACGTTCTGATGCGACCGAGATCACGACGTCACCAGCCGATCGAAGGGCTCACCCCGAATGCCGGATACCCATTCCGACCTCCAAGACCTGGAGGCCAGTTACCAGCGATGGTCCGACTCTGCCGCGCAGGTGCTGGCCAAGTCCAAGCGGATTGACGCCGCGGACCTGACCGAGCAACCCGAAGCGTTGCTGTCGACCATCACGCCGGACGAACTGGTCATCAAGCCGCTGTACACACGACGCGACGAGCTCGACGAGCCAGGCCTTCCGGGTTCGTACCCGTTCGTCCGCGGCAGCGACGCCACCCGCGATGTGAACATGGGTTGGCGCGTCACCGAACGCTTCGGAGATCCGACCGGAGAACCCCAGGATCCGAAGGCGCTCAATGCCGCGATCCTGGAGGCACTCGACAACGGCGTGAGCGGTCTGTGGTTGGCGGTCGGCGAGCATGCGATCGCCCCCGAGCAACTGGCGGCAGTCCTGGACGGGGTGTTCCTCGACCTCGTCCCCGTCACCGTCGACGCTGGCGCACACGGCATCGACGCGGCCCGCGCTCTTCAGGGGCTGCTGCCCGACACCGCGTCGCTGAGCACGGTCGCCTCCTACGGCTTGGCGCCACTGACCGCGGCCCTGTCCGGCCGGCCGACCGTCGAGCTCGCGGATGCGATCACGGTGGCCACGGAATCCGGCGCCGGTGTCCGGGCCATCCGTGTCGACGGCACCGACTTCGCACTCGGCGGCGCCACCGACGTCCAAGAGCTGGCCTTTGTGATCGCCGCGGGCGTCGAGTACCTGCGCGAGCTCGCCGCCGCCGGCCTGTCGACCGAGAAAGCGCTTGCGCAGTTGAGCTTTGCGCTCTCGGCCACCGACGATCAGTTCGGCACGATGGCCAAGTTCCGGGCGATCCGGCGACTGTGGGGCCGCGTGGCGCAGGTCAGCGGCGCACCGTCGGCGGGCGCAGCGCTCACCCACGGCGTCACCGCATTGGGCATGATGAGTCAGCGCGATCCCTGGGTGAACATGCTGCGCGTCACCACCGCGGCATTCGGTGCCGGAGTCGGTGGCGCCGACCAGATCACGGTGCTGCCGTTCGACGCGGCGCTGGCGCCCGCCGATCGCACCACCAACCCGAGCTTCTCGCGCCGCATGGCCCGCAACACGCAGTTGCTGCTGCTCGAAGAGTCCAACGTCGCCAAGGTCATCGACCCCGCGGGTGGCTCCTGGTTCGTCGAGTCGTTGACCGACAACCTGGCCGTCGCGGCCTGGGCGCTGTTCCAGGAGATCGAGGGCAAGGGCGGTTACCGTCAGGCGTTGGCCGACGGCTGGATCGGCGAGCAGATCGCCAAGTCGGTCGAGGCCCGCGACAATGCGGTGGCACACCGCACCACCGCGCTCACCGGTATCAACGAGTTCCCGAACCTGGGGGAGAAGCCGCTCGGTACCGCAGGTGCGGCCGATGTCGCCGACCTGCCCGCCTCCGCGCCCAACCTGATCCGGATCGCGCGGCCGTTCGAGCGTCTGCGCGATCGATCCGATGCCTACCTCGCCGCTCACGGCCGTCGTCCCACGGCGATCATGCTGCCGCTGGGCTCGGTGGCCGAACACAACGGACGCACCACGTTCGTTGCCAACCTGCTGGCCGCCGGGGGTATCGAAGCCGTCAATCCCGGTCCGCTGGACGGTGATTCGGTGGCCGCTGCGATCTCGGCGGCGGGCAACCCCGCAGTCGCCGTACTGTGTGCGGCAAATCCTCGCTACGCGACCGATGGTGCCGCCGCCCTGTCGGCTGCCCGTGCCGCCGGTGTCGAGACCGTGCTGCTGGCCGGTCCACCCAAGGCCTGGGCCGACGACGCCGATACCCCGGATGGATTCCTGCAGATCGGTATCGACGCCATCACCACGTTGACCGGACTGTTCGACAAGATCGAGGCGCAGAACCAATGACCAGTACACAGAAGAAGATCGCGAGTTTTGCGGACGTGCCGCTGACGGATGCGGCAGCGACGACCGGCGACAGCGAGAAGCTGATCTCCGATCTGGCTCAGGCACACGGGTATTCGACCGAGCAGGTCACCTGGAGCACACCGGAGCAGATCGATGTGAAGCCGATCTTCACCCGCGCCGACCGTGACGCGGTGACCAAGGACGGCGAGCACCCGTACCCGCTCGACACCGTGCCGGGGTCGGTCCCGTTCCTGCGCGGTCCGTACCCGACGATGTACGTCAACCAGCCGTGGACGATTCGGCAGTACGCCGGCTTCTCCACCGCGGCCGAGTCCAACGCTTTCTACCGTCGCAACCTCGCGGCCGGCCAGAAAGGTCTGTCGGTGGCATTCGACCTGGCCACCCACCGCGGCTACGACTCCGACCATCCCCGGGTGGCCGGTGACGTCGGTATGGCCGGTGTGGCAATCGATTCCATCCTCGACATGCGTCAGCTGTTCGACGGTATCGATCTGGGCAACGTGTCGGTCTCGATGACGATGAACGGTGCAGTGCTGCCGATTCTCGCGCTGTACGTGGTTGCCGCCGAGGAGCAGGGTGTGCCTCCGGAGAAGCTCGCCGGGACCATCCAGAACGACATCCTCAAAGAGTTCATGGTCCGCAACACCTACATCTATCCGCCGAAGCCGTCGATGCGGATCATCTCGAACATCTTCGAGTACACCAGCCTCAAGATGCCGAAGTTCAACTCGATCTCGATCTCCGGCTACCACATCCAAGAGGCCGGTGCCACAGCCGATCTCGAGTTGGCGTACACCCTCGCCGACGGCATCGAGTACCTGCGGGCCGGCGTCGACGTCGGTCTGGACATCGACAAGTTCGCACCGCGGCTCTCGTTCTTCTGGGCCATCGGCATGAACTTCTTCATGGAGGTCGCGAAGCTCCGTGCGGCGCGGCTCATCTGGAGTGAGCTCGTTGCCAAGTTCGACGCCAAGAACCCGAAATCGTTGTCGCTGCGTACACATTCGCAGACCTCGGGATGGTCGCTGACCGCACAGGATCCGTTCAACAACGTTGCGCGTACCTGCATCGAGGCGATGGCCGCGACCCAGGGTCACACCCAGTCGCTGCACACCAACGCCCTCGACGAGGCGCTGGCACTGCCCACCGATTTCTCGGCCCGGATCGCCCGCAACACCCAGCTGCTCCTGCAGCAGGAGTCGGGCACCACCCGGCCGATCGACCCGTGGGCCGGATCCAACTACGTCGAGTGGCTGACCCACGAACTGGCCAACAAGGCGCGGGCGCACATCGCCGAGGTCGAAGAGGCCGGCGGCATGGCGCAGGCCATCAACGAGGGCATCCCGAAGCTGCGGATCGAAGAGGCCGCGGCGCGTACGCAGGCCCGGATCGACTCCGGCCAGCAGCCGGTGATCGGCATCAACAAGTACCAGGTCGACGAGGACCAGGAGATCGAGGTCCTCAAGGTCGAGAACTCGAAGGTCCGCGGCGAGCAGATCGAGAAGCTCGAAAGGCTTCGCGCCAACCGCGATCCGGCTGCGGTCGAGGCCGCATTGGCCAACCTGACCCGGGCCGCGGCCTCCGATGAAGGCGGTTTGGACAACAACCTGCTGGCGTTGGCGATCGAGGCGGCCCGCCATCAGGCGACCGTCGGCGAGATCTCCGAGGCACTGGAGAAGGTCTACGGTCGCCATCAGGCAGAAATCCGCACCATCAGCGGTGTGTACCGACACGAGGCCGGGACTGTGCAGAACATCGACGACGCCATCGAGCTGGTCAACAAGTTCGCCGAAGCAGAAGGTCGGCGCCCGCGTGTGCTGGTCGCGAAGATGGGCCAGGACGGCCACGATCGCGGACAGAAGGTGATCGCGACCGCCTTTGCCGACCTCGGCTTCGACGTCGACGTCGGTCCGCTGTTCCAGACCCCCGATGAGGTGGCGCTGCAGGCCTCGGACAACGACGTGCATGTCGTCGGTGTGTCGTCGTTGGCAGCAGGTCACCTCACCCTGGTGCCCGCACTGCGCGATGCCCTCGCGAAGGTCGGGCGCAGCGACATCATGATCGTGGTCGGCGGGGTCATCCCGCCCGGCGACTTCGATGAGCTGTACGAGGCCGGCGCGGCCGCGATCTTCCCGCCGGGAACGGTCATCGCCGACTCCGCGGTGGAGCTGATCAAGAAGCTGGCCACCGAGTTGGGGCATGAGCTGACTTCGTGAGTGTGAGACAAGCACATGCCTAGACCCCCATTGGATCTGGCTGCGCTGGCCGATGCCGTCCGCGCCGACAAACGACCTGATCTGGCGCGAGCCATCACCCTGGTCGAGTCGACGCGGGCGGATCACCGCGCCCAGGCACAGGAATTGCTGTTGTCCCTGGGTACCGACTCGGGCAAGTCCTACCGGGTCGGTATCACCGGCGTGCCCGGCGTCGGCAAATCGACAACCATCGAAGCGCTCGGCATGTACCTGATCGAGCAGGGCCACAAGGTTGCCGTGCTGGCCGTCGATCCGTCGTCGACCCGCACCGGGGGTTCGATCCTCGGTGACAAGACCCGGATGGGTCAGCTGTCGGTGCATCCGAACGCCTACATCCGGCCCTCGCCGACCTCGGGCACGCTCGGCGGTGTCGCGAAGGCGACCCGCGAGACGATCGTGCTGCTCGAAGCTGCCGGTTTCGATGTGGTGCTGGTCGAGACCGTGGGTGTCGGACAGTCCGAGGTGACGGTCGCGGGCATGGTCGACGTGTTCTGCTTCCTGACACTCGCGCGCACCGGGGATTCGTTGCAGGGCATCAAAAAAGGTGTCCTGGAGCTGGCCGACATCGTGATCGTGAACAAGGCCGACGGCAAGTACCTGAACGAGGCCAAGAACGCGGCTCGCGAACTGCAGGGCGCGCTGCGCCTGCTGACGCCGCACGAGGCGATCTGGCGTCCGCCGGTGCTGACGATGAGCGCCATGGAGGGGACCGGCGTCGCCGAGTTCTGGCAGACCGTGCTCAAGCACAAGGAAGTCCTCAGTGCGGCAGGAGAATTCGAGGCCCGCCGCAACCGTCAGCAGGTCGAGTGGATGTGGGCGATGGTGACCGATCAGCTCCTGCGCCGGCTCGACGCCGATCCCGAGGTTCGGGCGATCCGTCACCGCGTCGAAGACGAGGTGCGTTCCGGCACGCTCACCCCGGCGCTGGCCGCGGCGGCGATCGTCGAGGCCTTCGACAGCTAACGGTCCGCTTCGTAGGCCACCAGGCCCGCGACCACGACGTCATAGCCTGCGCAGACCGGGGGATACCAACCTGGCAGCTTCGACGAACGGTCTTGGGTGTGCAGATAGTCGAATCCGGCATGGGCGATCCATCCCGCTGCGGCAACCGTGCGGGCCGGGCCCGCCGGAAGCAGTGCGGCGCCGGTGGCGATCGCACCGGCAGCGGCCAGTGCGATGACCTCGCGCCGCACGGCGCCCGGATCCGCACCACGCCACGAACGTGTGAGCGGATAGACGGCCGCGACCACCGGTAAACCTGCGCCGATGACAACGGTGCGGGCTCGGGGTGAGAGGCGATCGCCGATGGCCAGGTTCACGCTGGTGGCCAGAGCCGCACCTGTCCCGATGGCCAACAGTTCTTTCGAAATATCTGTCACAGATGGCATTGGGCGCACCTATCGTCGGGTACCCGTCCCATGCTGCACGGCGACCGCAAAGGCCGCAATCCGTTCGATCAAATCGTCGAAGAACAGGTCCGGATCGGTGGTTGTCGCGATCTCGGCGTTGACCGGACGATTCCAGAAGCCACGTTCGTCGGCGACCGTGGTGCCGCGGGTCAGTGTTCCGTCGATCTCGACGTCGACACAGGCCAGGCGGGTACCGGTGACCGACGGATCAAGCGCGACCGCTGCGGCGAACGGATCGTGCATGTGCGCGATGTAGCCCTCGGATTGCGCCTCATGGAACTCGAAATAGAACCTGACCGCATCCACGAGATGGCGGACGATCACGTTGTCGGCCACGGATCGGGTGCCGGGTTCGTCGTCGGGCCCCGGCTGCTCGACCGGGCTGGATTCGGCCAGCGCAGCCAATCGTCCGAGATGGTCGGGTGTCATCCGGATGGTCTCGGTCAGGTCGAGAGGACAGATGATCGGACGCGGGGCCCCGTCCTGACCGAAGGCGGCGAAAACCTCTTTGGCGGCTTCGGGGTCCACGGCGATGTTCCACTCGGTGGTCGGGGTGGTGTTTCCGCTCTGGTGGAACACCCCTCCCATGATGACCAGGCGTCGAAGCCTGCTCGGCAGCAACGGATCCCGCCGGATGGCCAGGGCCAGATTGGTCAGCGGGCCGGTCACCAGACCCACGTAGTCGCCGGGACTCTGGGCCGTCAGTTCGATCCAGGCGTCAGCGGCATCCCGGTGGGACTGCGTGGACGTCGCGACCGGCAGTTCGGCGTATCCGATGCCCATGGGGCCATGGGTGTCCTCGGTGGTCATCAACGGCGCCTCGAGTGGCCCGTCGGCGCCCACGCATACCTCGATGTCGTCGCGGCCGCAGAGCTGCAGCCAGGCCAGATTGTTGGCGCAGACCACATCGGTCGGGACATTGCCCCCGGTGGACAACACGGCCCGGACATCTGCCGACGGGTGCGCAAGGAGATAGAGCAGGGCCAGGGAATCGTCGATTCCGGTGTCGCAGTCGAAGATGAGGGGCACTGAAATCACCGTTCGACCCTAGCTGGGGAGAACGCCGAGCCGACCGCGGTACCGGGAACCCGCCGGCGCGGCCCTGTTCAGGACCCATCGAGACTGTTAATCTGATCACGGACGTTTCCCCTTTGGGTCCCTGTTGCTCGTCGAGAGGATGTTCGATGACCATCGCAGAATCCGGCCCCCAGGTGCGCGCAGTCCCGCCCGGTGAGGGCGAAGACTCGCTGATCAACAACGCCGACAGCGACATCGAACTGGTTCCGCCGGACTCGATCACCGCCGAGCAGACCGGCCACTTCACCTTTCTCCCGATCAACGGGGCCGCCTTTGTGATGCAGGTGATGCACCCGGTCATCGGGGACGTCGTCGGCAAGTACTCGGTGTTCCGGACCGATCCGGCAGGCCGTGCGATCCGTTCCATCGATTCGGTTCTGCGCTGGGTCTACGGCGGTGAAGAGGCGATCGCCGAGGGTCACCGCCTCCGCAAGATGCATCAGCCGCTGCGGATGAAAAACGCCCAGGGCAAGCACATCAGCGCGCTGAACCCGGAGGCCTACCAGTGGGTGATCGCCACCGCGTTCCCGACAACACTCGCCGCCGGACCTCTGCTGATCGGCCGTGATTTCACCGAGGACGAGAAGTTCGAGATCCTGCGGGACAACCGGCGGATCGCCAAGATCGTGCAGGTCCCGATGAGGGGCTACCCCGAGACGATCGGGGAGTTCAACGAATACTTCGACGACTTCGTCAACAACAAACTCGTCGCCCACGAGGTGGCACTGACACTGATCAAGCAGATGCGCGAAGCGCCGCCCCTTCCGGACTCTGTACCGAAAAGCCTGCGGCCGGCCACCCGGGCACTGGCGAAGTTCGCCGGCAAGCCCCTGCAAGACCTGAACTACCTGACGACCGTTGGTGTGATGGACCCCAGGGTTCGGGAGATCCTCGGCCTGACCTGGAGTAACAAGGAACAACGCGACCTCGAGCGGATACACAAGGTGATCCGGGGGTCCTACCAGGTACTCCCGGAACGGCTGACCTACTTCCCGCTGGCCTACCACGCCCGCCGCCACCATGCCTCGATCCAGGCCATGAAGAGGCGGGAAAACGCCGGGGCGGCCTACCAGGTGCGCGCACGTCAGTCCTGATTCAGTAGATCCCTCGTCAATTCGAGTTGGCCCAGGTGTTGGGCCAACTCGCGTTGCAGATGCAGCAGAACCCACTCGGGGGATGCGGTCGCGGCCTCGGTGCGGGTGGATCCCGCCGCAGACCGATCGCGGATGCCTTCGTCGATCGCGATCGCAACCCATCCCGGTAGCCGGGCACGCACTGCGTCGACCCGCTCGATCAACTCTTCGACCGCTCCGGTGGCGAGGAACTCGGCGTCGCGATCGCGCGGGATCCTCAGACCCGCGATGACCGAACCCGCCCAGTACTCGATGACGCCGACACAGTGAAAGACGATGGCGTATGGACTGTTCGCGCCCGGCAACGCCGGTCTGGTGTTGGCGCGATCGTCACCGAGCGCTTTCAGGATCGACACCATCGATTCCAGCGTCTCGCCGCAGACGGACAACATCGCCGCGCCGAGCGGATTGATCTCCGGTGTTTTCACCGTCAACCAATTACCACGGATACGGTTCGAAGTCCTTCAGGAAGCAGCCGTACAGATCCACACCGGCTTCGCCCTGCACGATGGGGTCGTAGACGCGGGCGGCGCCGTCGACCAGATCCAATGGCGCGCGGAAGCCTTCTTCGGCCAGTCGCATCTTGCTCGTGTGCGGGCGTTCGTCGGTGATCCAGCCGGTGTCGACCGCGGTCACCAGGATGCCGTCCTGATAGAGCTCGCCGGCACTGGTGCGGGTCAGCATGTTCAGGGCTGCCTTGGCCATGTTGGTGTGGGGATGCCCCGGACCCTTGTATCCGCGGGAGAAGATGCCCTCCATCGCCGACACGTTCACCACATATTTGCGCCGGAACGGCGACGCCTTCAGCGCCGGGGTCAGCCGGGACAGCAGGATGAACGGCGCGACACTGTTGCAGAGCTGTACCTCGAGCAACTCCAGCGGGTCCACCTGGTCGACGGTCTCGACCCAACTGTTGCTGTCGACCAGGTCGGGGAGCAGCCCGCCGGCGTCGATCGCCGTACCGTCCGCGATTCGCGCGGGAGCCGAAGAACCTGCGGTCATGGCCAGTGCGGCGAGCGCCTGGGCGGCGGCGTCACTGTCGCCGCCCGAGGCCAGCGCATGTGGATGCAGTTCGCTGCTGTCGCCCATCGTCAGCAGCGGCACCGTCGCAGCCGAACCGGTCAGTGGGGCGAGCTCGGCGTCGGCCAGGGAGCTGTACGCGCCAGGGGAGCGGCGGACGGTCTGCGCGGCGTTGTTGATCAGGATGTCGAGTGGTCCCTCGGCGGCAACCGAGTCGGCCAGGGAAACGACCTGCGCCGGGTCACGCAGATCGATCCCGACGACGTTGAGGCGGTGCAGCCACTGATCGGAGTCGGGTTGGCGGGCGAACCGTCGCGCGGCATCGCGGGGGAAACGGGTCGTGATGGTCAGTTCTGCGCCGTCACGCAGCAACATCAGGGCGATGTACATGCCGATCTTGGCGCGTCCACCGGTGAGCAGTGCCCGACGACCGGTGAGGTCGGCGTGCTGCTCACGCTTGTGCCGATTCGACGTCGCACATTCGGGGCAGAGCTGGTGGTGGAAGGCGTCGACCCGGGTGTATTCGACTTTGCAGATGTAACAGTTCTGCGGGCGGATCAGAGTTCCGGCGCTCGTTCCGGGAGCGCCGGTCAGCGGCAGACCCGCGGTTTCGTCGTCGATCCGGTCCGGCGATCCGGTTGCCGTGGCCGCCAACACTTTTCGGTCCGCATCCGAACGGATCTGATTCCGCTCCCGGCGACGGTTGCGTTTGGCGTGCTTGAACATCTGCGCCACCGCACGCTGCACCGCGACCGAGTCCGGATGCTGCGCATCGAGCTCGGTGACCTGATCGAGGACGCGGCGGAAGACCGCCATGTCGGCGGCGTCAATGGATTCGGTGGGTACGTCGTGCACGGTTAGCCAGTGTAGTGGCCGCGTCATAGTGCCTCGGACCATCAACCGACCACCCATGTCCGTCGAGCAACAAAAAATCCCCGACCAGAAGGTCGGGGATTTCTTATGAGTGTCCGAGGGGGGACTTGAACCCCCACGTCCGTTAATAGGACACTAGCACCTCAAGCTAGCGCGTCTGCCATTCCGCCACTCGGACTCGTTTCGCTCTGTCAGAAACCTCTCTGTCAGCGCTGGACAACATTAACCGACTCTGAGCCCGCAACCCAAATCGCCTGTACAGAGCCGTTTTGTTCGCAGATTTGCTACGAATGGATCCATGGATGTCACCACCATCGTATGCCGGACCTGTGCGGTGGAACAGTCCGCGCAATTACCCGAGATCTGCCGCATCTGTGCGGACGAACGCCAATATGTTCCGCCGCACGGACAGCAGTGGACCACGATCGGCGAGTTGGCCTCCGAAGGACAACGCGTGGTGGTCACCGAACTGGAACCCGGCTTGCTGGGGCTGTCCACCTCGCCCGGGGTCGGCATCGGTCAACACAGCAAACTCGTGTGCACCGATGCCGGCACCCTGCTCTGGGATCCGATCGGCTTCATCGACGACGCGGCGCTCGAAGCGGTCCGGGCCGCGGGAACGCCGGCGGCCATCGCGGCCAGTCATCCACACATGTTCGGGGTACAGGTGGAATGGTCGCGGGCGCTGGGCGGCGTACCGGTCCTGGTGGCCCGATCCGACCTCGAGTGGGTCACCCGCCCCGATCCGGTCATCGAACCGTGGAGCGGGGACCTCACGGTCCTTCCCGGGGTCACCCTGAGTCAGCCCGGCGGTCATTTCCCGGGCAGCGCTGTCGCTCACTGGGAAGCCGGCGCCGGTGGTCGGGGAGTGATGCTCAG
Source organism: Williamsia sp. z34 (assembly GCF_059553395.1). NCBI lineage: Bacteria > Bacillati > Actinomycetota > Actinomycetes > Mycobacteriales > Nocardiaceae > Williamsia > Williamsia sp. z34. Next base: position 496,973 of record NZ_JCANWW010000002.1, read on the forward strand.
CGGGGACACCGTGCTGCCCAATCCCGATCGCCGCAGCGTCGGCTTCATGCGCAGCTACCCCAACCGCATCCCACTGTCCGCCGCGGTGGTCGAGCGCATCACCACCTCGCTGTGCCGGTTCGATTTCGATCGGCTGTACGGAAACTTCGCCGACTACCTCGACAGTGACGCCCGGGCGATCGTCCGGTCGTCGGCGGACCGCCACATCGGCTGGGTGAGAGGCGATTTCGACCATCTGACCTGAACCGGACCCGGAAAACCGGGTCGGACCCGGCGGGCCGGGCCGTCTCGCCCGGACATCGGGGCAGGCACTGGTGGTGATAGGAATGTGCAGGTGAACCCCAACGCGCCTGCCGCCACCGAAGAAGTGGTCGACCTCGTCAGCCGGCTCATCCAGTTCGACACCAGCAACACCGGTGAACTGGCCACCACCAAGGGCGAGGCCGAGTGCGCCCGGTGGGTGCAGCAGAAGCTGGAAGAGGCCGGCTACGAGACCGAGTATGTCGAGTCCGGACAACCCGGCCGTGGCAACGTGTTCGCGACATTGCCCGGGGCCGATCGCAGCCGGGGCAAGCTGCTCCTGCATTCGCATCTCGACGTCGTGCCCGCCCAAGCCGAGGACTGGAGTGTGCACCCGTTCTCCGGAGCCATCGAGGACGGATACGTCTGGGGCCGCGGCGCGATCGACATGAAGGACATGGTCGGCATGGCGCTGGCGCTGGCGCGTCAGTTCAAGCGGGCCGGCACCACGCCGCCGCGCGACATCGTCTTCGCTTTCCTCGCCGATGAGGAGGCCGGCGGTAAGTGGGGTTCGCACTGGCTCGTCGACCACCGGCCCGACCTGTTCGAGGGTGTCACCGAGGCCGTCGGCGAGGTGGGCGGATTCTCGTTGACCGTCGATCGCCCGGACGGCAGCCAGAAGCGTCTCTACCTGGTGGAAACCGCGGAGAAGGGGCTGGGGTGGATGCGATTGACGGCGACGGCCACCGCCGGGCACGGCTCGTTCCTCAATGACGACAATGCCGTGACGATCCTCGCCGAAGCCGTGGCCAGACTCGGCAGACATCAGTTCCCGCTGGTGATGACCGAGTCGGTCTCGCAGTTCCTGGCAGCGGTCTCCGAGGAGAGCGGACTGTCGCTGAACCCGGACACGCCGGATCTGGAGACCGCGCTGTTCAAGATCGGCACCATCGCCCGGATCATCGGGGCAACGCTGCGCGACACCGCCAACCCGACCATGCTCTCGGCCGGTTACAAGGCGAACGTCATCCCGCAGACCGCCACCGCGGTGGTCGATTGCCGGGTGTTGCCCGGACGCCAGGCCGCGTTCGAGGCCGAGGTGGACGAATTGATCGGACCCAACGTCACCCGTGAATGGATCACCAAACTCGACTCGTACGAGACGACGTTCGACGGCCATCTCGTCGATGCGATGAACGATGCGATTCTCGCGCACGACCCACAGGGCCGGACCGTCCCATACATGCTCTCCGGCGGCACCGACGCAAAAGCCTTTGCCCGCTTGGGGATTCGTTGCTTCGGCTTTGCGCCCCTGAAGTTGCCGACCGAACTCGATTTCGCCGCACTGTTTCACGGCATCGACGAACGGGTACCGGTGGAGTCGTTGCTGTTCGGGACCGAGGTGCTCGAGCACTTCCTGATGCACAGCTGAGACCGCGGCGCGCGGTTTCGGCGCGCCGACGATGAACGTCCCGGCCACATCCCCGGTCCACCTCGAGCATGATGGTGGGGCCACCTACGGAAAGGACGCGAACAACGATGTCGAGGTACAACCCGTACGACGCACTGCCGAAGCTTCCCGGCTTCACCCTGACCTCCGAGAGCATCACCGACGGAGCCGCCCTGGAGAATCCCCAGGTGTCGGGAATCATGGGAGCCGGTGGTGAGGACATCTCACCTCAGCTGACCTGGTCCGATTTCCCGCCGGAGACCAAGAGCTTTGCCGTCACCGTCTACGATCCCGAGGCGCCCACCGCATCGGGCTTCTGGCATTGGGCCGTCGCCGACATCCCGGTCTCGGTCACCTCACTCGCCGCCGGCGTGGGCGATGGTGCCGAGGGCTCGTTGCCGTCCGGGGCCGTTGCCCTCAACAACGATGCGTCCGTGCCGCGATTCATCGGTGCCGCACCGCCTCCCGGGCACGGCACGCATTACTACTACACCGTGGTGCACGCGGTGGACGTGGAGAGCCTGGAACTGCCCGACGGCGCAACCCCGGCGTACCTCGGGTTCAACCTGTTCAGCCACGCGATCGCACGCGCGATCATCACGAACACCTACGAGCGCTAGCGGCGCACCCGCCGCGCCGTTCCCGGGTCAGCGCCCGGGGGCGGCGCTGCCCACCGCTTCGGCGATGGAGTGATAACCGGCGGCACGCACCCGCTGGGCCAGTCCCTGATGAATCAGCTTGACCCACAACGGGCCACCGTAGATGAAGCCCGTGTATGCCTGGATCAGCGAGGCGCCCGCGCAGATCCGTTCCCAGGCCTGGTCGACGGTTTCGATACCGCCGACGCTGATCAGGGTGATCTGTCCGCCGACGCGACCGTAGAGGCGCCGCAGCACCTCGAGGGAGCGATCGGCCAGCGGTGCTCCGGAAAGTCCGCCGGCACCGATGCTCTCGATCTCGGATGCCGGCGTGGTCAGACCTTCGCGGCTGATCGTGGTATTGGTGCAGACGATGCCGGCGAGCCCCAATTCGACAGCGAGATCGGCGATCTGATCGATGTCGTCGTCGGCCAGATCGGGGGCGATCTTCACCAGGACCGGAATCTCGACGGCCTCGGTCACCGCGGACAACAACGGGCGCAGCGACGAGACCGCCTGCAGATCGCGGAGTCCGGGGGTGTTGGGCGAACTCACATTCACCACGAGGAAGTCGGCCAGGGGACCGAGCAGACGGGCACTGATCAGGTAGTCCTCGATCGCGTCCTGCGGTTCGACCACCTTGGTCTTGCCGATGTTGGCGCCGATCGGGACCAGCGATGACGTCGCCTTGCGATGGCGCAACTGGTTGGCGGCGGCACCGGCACCATGGTTGTTGAAGCCCATCCGGTTGATCAGCGCCCGGTCGGCGGGCAGGCGGAACAACCGCGGAGCCGGGTTGCCGGGTTGGGCCTGCCCGGTGACGGTGCCGATCTCGGCAAACCCGAATCCCAGCGCGCCCCAGGCGTCGATCGCCTCGGCATTCTTGTCGAATCCGGCCGCGAGTCCGAGCGGCGCGGGGAACTCGAGCCCGAAGACCTGCGACCGCAGCACCGGGTCGTCCGTCACGAGCATCCGCCGGGCGATGATGCGCAGCGGCTTGAACCGGCCGGTCCACGAGATGGCCTTCGCCGCGATCGTGTGGATCCGCTCGGGCGGAATCAGGAACATCAGGGTCAGAAGCCACCGGTACAGCCGGCGGTAGACAGTAGCGATCACGCGCTCATTCCAGTATCGGGTTCATCGGGGGTTGCCGGTCGCGGACGGCGACGGCGCAGCAGCACCTTGCGGCTGCCATCGGGGTAGAGCCGGACCCGGGACAGTTCCCAACCGCCGAACTCGGCTTGGATCGACAAGCGCATGGAGGCGGTTACCCGGGTCACATCTGGCGGGAGGCGCAACGGGACGTATTCGTAGTCGTCGGTCGACATATCCCATTCGCGTGGAAATCCACGGCTGCGCGTGCCTGCCAAGGTCTCAGCTCACCTCACTGCTGATCGGGGTTGATGATCTGCAGTCCACCACCATCGGCCGACAGCAGATACACCGTGCCGGTCTCGGGGTCGACCACCATCGAGTTGGCCTGCGGTACGGTCTCGAACTGCTTGACCTCGACCGGGGTTCCGGTGGCGAGCTCGAACGCCGTGACCTTGTTGTTTCCGGTGGTCGCCACCCACGCCAGGTTGCGGGTGTCGTCGTAGTCTACGGCGTAGGGCCCGAAAGCCACGGGATGCCGGAACTTGTTCACGAGCGGGTCGCCGTAGAACCCGAGGACCTCGCCACCCTTGGTGTCGGTGGTCAGGAACCGGCCGTAGTGGTCGACAGTGAGGTTCGTCGCACCGTCGCCCGAGCGCAGTGACACGCCCAGATCGCGGTCGTCGACGTCGACCTCGGTCACCGACGACTGCGCGCGGTCGAGGACGACGACCTGCCCGTCGTGTTCGGCGATCGCGTCGACCCGGACGAATCCGGTGATCGTGTCGACTACCTTGCCGTCGGCATCGACGACCATCAGGCTGCCCTTGTCGGTACCGACGAGGGTCTGGCCGTCCGAGGTCACGATCGCGGACACCGGATTGCCGGGGACGTCTGTGCGGACCGTGTCACCGGTCGCCGAATCGACGGTCAGAAGAGCACCCGGGATCAGCACCTGGAGCTTGCCGTCCTGGAAGGTTCCGAAGCCGGTTGCCTTGTCGCTCAACCCAACTGTGCGTGAGGGCTGCGCTCCGGGAGTCAGGCCACCGGTGGGGTAGAACAGGACCGAGCGGCCGTCGTCGGCGAGTAGCGCCAATTGGTCGGTCCCGGGGCACAGGGCCATCGCGGTACCGGCGTTCGGCACCGGCACCACAGTGCCCGCCGGCGGGGTGGCCGGATCGGCTGCGGGTGCGGCGATCGGGGTCTGGGGAGCGATGGTCGGAACATCGGGGGTGTCACCCGAATCTGAGCATCCCGACAACACCAGCGCGGCGGCCGCCATCGCTACGAACAGAGATTTACCGCGCACATTCATGCCACCCATCTTGCTTGTTCGCCCGGCGCGCCATGCCACGGGGGCGGCGGTGTCGCAACTCGAGGAGGCGACGGAGGTTTCCCGTAGCATCTGCCCCCGTGAGTGACACCATGACATGGGCCCAATCGATAGTCCTTGGGGCCGTACAGGGATTGACCGAGTTCCTGCCGATTTCTTCCTCCGGTCACCTGCGCATTGTTTCCGAGATCTGGTTCGGCGAAGACGCCGGTGCGTCGTTCACCGCGGTGACGCAGCTGGGTACCGAAGCCGCCGTGCTGGTGTTCTTCGCGAAGGACATCGTGCGCATCATCGCGGCGTGGTTCCGGGGGATGTTCAACAAGGACGCCCGCGACCTCGACTACCGGATGGGCTGGTATGTGATCATCGCCACGATCCCGATCGGTGTCCTCGGCGTGCTGTTCAAAGACGAGATCCGTACCGGTGCCCGCAATCTCTGGCTGGTGGCGAGCATGCTGATCATCTTCTCCGTGGTGATCGCCGCAGCGGAGAAGTTGGGCCGGAAAGAACGTCCCATCGAAAAACTCACCACCCGTGACGGGATCGTCATGGGCCTGGCCCAGTGTCTGGCACTGATCCCCGGAGTCTCGCGTTCCGGCGCCACCGCCAGCGCGGGCCTGTTCCTCGGTCTCAAACGTGAAGCTGCGGTGCGTTTCTCATTCCTGTTGGCAATTCCTGCGGTGACCGCATCGGGACTGTTCAGCCTGCCCGACGCATTCAATCCCACCGGCGACGGCATGGAGTCGTCCGGCATGCAACTGCTGGTCGCCACCCTGGTCGCATTCGTGGTCGGTTATGCCGCCATCGCCTGGTTGCTGAAGTTCGTGGCGAACCATTCGCTGTACTGGTTCGTCGGCTACCGCGTGATCCTGGGCCTGCTCGTGTTCGGGTTGCTCGCCGGCGGCGTGATCAGCGCAACATGATTTTTCGGCGCAGGGCTGTGACGTGCGACGACGCGCTCGCGCCGAGTCGGGTAACCGCTCCGGCGCATAAGGTATGACACGTGACGGTCATATTGCTTCGACACGGACGATCAACGGCGAACACCTCGGGTGTGCTGGCCGGCCGCTCGGCATCGGTGGGACTCGATGATCACGGTCGCTCCCAATCCGCCGGTCTGATCGAACGGTTCGGCGGCCTGCAGAGCCCGGTGGCGGTCGTCCGCTCACCGCTGCTGCGCTGTGAGCAGACCGTGGCGCCGCTGGTGGACCATTTCGATTGCCCCGAGATCGTCGACGAGCGGCTGGTAGAGGTCGACTACGGCCAGTGGACCGGACGATCGATCAAGGAACTGCTCTCGGAACCGCTCTGGCGGGTGGTGCAGCAGCAGCCGTCCGCGGCCATCTTCCCCGACGGGGAGGGGCTGGCTCAGGTCCAGGCCAGGGCCGTGTCCGCGATCCGGGAACTCGACGCACGCTTCTCCGGTGAAGACGGATCCGGCATCTGGATTGCGTGCACGCACGGTGATGTCATCAAGGCGATCCTCGCCGACGCGATGGGCATGCACCTCGACTCGTTCCAGCGGATCGTCGTCGAACCGGCGTCCGCCAGCGTGGTCCGGTACAGCGTGGCGCGACCGTACGTGCATGCGGTCAACTGCACCTCGACCCTCCCGTCGATCCCGGCGCAGCCGAAGCAGTCCGAGAAGTCCGAGAAGTCCGGGCACAGTCACCCCGACGATGCCGTCGTCGGCGGTTCCACCGGGACCTGAGCGCGCGATGTCGCCACCGTCGCGACACCAACCGGCAACGCCTTGGGCGAACCCGCCCCGATTGGGGATAATCAATTTCAGGAGAACGGAGGTGCCATGGCCAGAGCGATACACGTCTTCCGCAGCCCGGACCGTTTCATAGCCGGAACGGTCGGCCAGCCCGGTGACCGGACCTTCTATCTGCAAGCCATCCACGAGACGCGGGTCATCAGCGTCATGCTCGAAAAGCAGCAGGTCCAGATCCTCGCCGATCGAATCGGTGCCCTGCTCGAAGAGGTGCACCGCCGGTTCGGGACACCATTGCCTGCCGAGCTGGCCCGGGTCGAAGACCTCAGCCCGCTGCTGATGCCCGTCGACGCCGAGTTCCGGGTGGGCACCATGGGCCTGGGTTGGGACTCCGAATCGGAGGCGGTCGTGGTCGAGTTGCTCGCCATCACCGAGGGTGAGTTCGACGAGAGTGTTGTGCTCGACGACACCGAAGAGGGACCTGACGCGGTCCGGGTGTTCCTCAGCACCGGTGCGGCCCGGGAGTTCGCCGCCCGTTCCAGCCGCGTCATCTCGGCCGGTCGTGAGCCGTGTCCGCTGTGCGGCGATCCGCTCGATTCGACCGGGCACATCTGCGTCCGGACCAACGGATACCACCGCGAGGCCACGTTCGGCCCGTCGCTCGAGTTCGTCGACCCCGATCTGTTCAACGATCCGACCCTGCTCGACGAGGACGATCCCGATGACCCCTCCGGTCCGGATGCCGGTGACGAGTCCGGCCGGTGACAGCAAGCACGCCGACCGGTGACCGGCCTGTTGATGTGGCGCACATCCTGGCCACCGGTGAACTCGAACTGATCGGGCAGATCCGCAACGCCAGCAACGCCACACTTGTCTGCGATGCCGTCCTGGGTGACGAGCAGGTCCGGTGTGTGTACAAGCCGGTCCGTGGGGAACAGCCGCTCTGGGACTTCCCGGACGGCACCCTGGCCGGACGCGAGGTGGCCTCGTATCTGGTGTCCGACGCGCTCGGCTGGTCGGTGGTCCCGACGACGCTGCTGCGCGACGGACCGTTCGGTCCGGGGATGGTGCAGCGGTGGATCGATACGCCCGAACCCGCCGACGGGTTGCCGACCCGCCTCGATCTGGTGGACCTGTGCTCACCGGACCTGGTGCCCGAGGGCTGGAAGCTGATCCTGTCCGCCGTGGACTCCCGCGGGGAAGAGGTGGTGCTGGTCCACGCCGACGATCCGCGATTGCAGCGGATGGCGGTCCTGGACATCCTCATCAACAACGCCGACCGCAAGGGCGGACACGTCCTCGAGGGCCTCGACGGCCAGGTATACGGCGTCGACCACGGCATCTGCATGCACACCCAGGACAAACTCCGGACCGTCCTGTGGGGATGGGCCGCCGAATCCATCCCGGCGCATCTGCTCGAGGACGTCGTCGGCCTGCTCGAGACGCTGCGCAGCGAGGACTCGCCGTTGCGCGACCAGCTCGCCGAATTGATCACACCCGCCGAGGTGGCAGCGCTCATCAACCGCACCGCCGAGATGGTCGAACGACCCGTGATGCCCCAGGCCGATCGGTCGCGGCCCATCCCGTGGCCCGCTTTCTGACCCGTTCTTCTCGGCCCCGAGAGCGCGGCCCCGTGCTGCGCCCATAAGGTGGACCTCATGCAGTCGTGGTCTGAAACCGTTGTTCCCGTTGTTCCCGGTCAAGGACCGGCATTGAGGCTCTTTGACACCTCTGACCGGCAGATCCGCCCGGTGGTGCCCGGTAAGACTGCGACGATGTATGTCTGTGGCATCACGCCTTACGACGCAACGCATCTCGGGCACGCTGCCACCTACCTGACCTTCGATCTGGTCAATCGCCTCTGGCGCGATCTCGGACACGATGTGCACTACGTCCAGAACATCACCGACGTCGACGACCCGCTGTTCGAACGGGCGCAGCGCGACGGTATCGACTGGGTCGACCTGGGATCGCGCGAGACCGATCTGTTCCGCGAGGACATGGCGGCGCTGCGGGTGTTGCCACCGCGCGACTACATCGGTGCCGTGGAATCGATCGACGAGGTGGTCGAGGTCGTCGGCAAGCTCCTGGCCTCCGGCGCCGCCTACATCGTCGACGACGAGCAATACCCCGACGTCTACTTCCGCGTCGACGCCACCGAGCAGTTCGGATACGAGTCGGGTTACGACCTGCCGACCATGCAGCGGTTCTTCGCCGAACGTGGCGGCGACCCGGATCGGCCCGGCAAGCGCAACCCGCTCGACGCGTTGCTCTGGCGGGCCGCGCGCGAAGGTGAGCCGTCGTGGGACTCGCCGCACGGACCCGGTCGGCCCGGCTGGCACATCGAGTGCACGGCAATCGCTTTGAACCGGATCGGCGCCGGATTCGATGTCCAGGGCGGCGGCAGCGATCTGATCTTTCCGCACCACGAGTTCTCCGCTGCCCACGGCGAGGCGCTGACCGGAGCCCGCCGGTTCGCCAAGCATTACGTCCACACCGGCATGATCGGTCTCGACGGCGAGAAGATGTCGAAGTCGAAGGGCAACCTGGTCTTCGTCTCCAAGCTGCGGGCCGCCGATGTCGACCCCGGTGCCATCCGCCTCGGTCTGTTCGCCGAGCACTACCGCACCGACCGGCCCTGGACCGATGAGGTACTGGCCGAGGCGGTGGCCCGGCTGGAACTCTGGCGCAACGCCGCCGCCTGCGAGTCCGGCCCCGATGCCCAGCCGACCATCGAGCGACTGCGTCAGCATCTGACCGACGACCTCGACACCCCCAAAGCACTTGTCGCGATTGACGCCTGGGCCCACGACACATTGGGCGGACTCGGCAAGGTGCCTTCTGCGCCCGCCGACGTGGCCGATGCCGTTGACGCGCTCCTCGGTGTACGCATCGCTCCGCTTGGGTAAGGTTCCACATCGTGGCCAAAGCTCAAGAGATCGATCCCGGTACAGCTGTGGGTGTGTGGGCAGTGACCACGCGGACGTCGACCTACCTACTCGATTTCGGTGAGATGACCCTGCTTCGCGCACCGGGCGTGGGCAGCGACGGTGACGAGGCCTGGGCGGTGAGTCAGCTCCGCCGGGATTCCGAGGACATCCCCTTGCTCGGCGTGAAGGCATGCCGGGTCGGCGAGTCCGCGCAGTTCTGGGTCCGGGCCGCCGAGGACCCCGACGTTCGAACCTGGCGCATCACAACACCTGTCGTGTCGATCGAACGGATCTCCTGACCGCCCTGACCCCGCCCGGATTCACGTGGCCTGGTCACGTCCAGATATGGATCCCGCCGTCGCGGACCTCGGCTTGATAGACCGGTAGGGCATCGATGTCGGTGCCGTTGGTGCAACTGCCGTCCTCGAAAGAGAACGTGTACTGGTGCAGCGGGCACATCACCTTGGTGGCGTCGGTCTGACCGTCGGCGATCGGGCCACCCCGGTGTGGGCAACGGGCGCCCAGGGCGCGGACGGAACCGTCGGACATCAGGAACACCGCAACCTGTTGTCCGTCAACCACATAGGTTCGCCCCTCACCGACCGTCAGATCGGTGATCGAACCAACCTGCGTCGCCTCCGGCTTCGTCTCCGTCATCGGACCGGCACCAGGGGGAGCTCGATCAGCGGCAACGAGGGCGTGAATTGTGCGGGCGACTTCGGTTCGAGCCGTTCCTTCCACGGATCGGTGTAGGCCGCCGCCGAGGCGCAGATGCGTTCGAACAATCCGTCCACCAAGCCATCCCGGTCGTCGATGAGAATGGCCCGTAGCTCCTCGATGCCGACGCGCGGCACCCAGGCGTAGGTGCGTTCGAGCCACTTGGCCTGTTCGCGGTAGTACTGGATGAACACCCCGCAGATGCGGAGGACCTCGTCGACGCCCACCGCCGTGGTGAGCAGGTCTCCCTTGCGGATGTGGGCGCCGGCCGCACCGCCGACGTAGATCTCCCACCGGCCGTCACCGACCGCGACCACCCCGAAGTCCTTGCACAGTGCCTCGGCGCAGTTCCGGGGACATCCGGTGACCGCGAGTTTCAGTTTCGCCGGGGTTTCCAGGCCCTGGTATTTCTCCTCGATCGCGATGCCCAGGGCGGTCGAGTCGTCCAGGCCGAAGCGACAGAAGTCGAGGCCCACACAGGTTTTGACCGTCCGGAAACTCTTGCCGTACGCGTACCCGGACGGCATGTCGAGATCTGTCCAGACCTTGGGTAGATCTTCTTTGCGGATGCCGAGCAGATCGATCCGTTGCCCCCCGGTGACCTTCACCATCGGGATGTTGTATTTGTCTGCCACATCGGCGATCCGGCGCAATTGCGCGGGATTGGTGACGCCGCCCTTCATCTGGGGGACCACCGAGAAGGTGCCGTCGCGCTGGATATTGGCGTGGACGCGGTCGTTGATGAACAGTGCGCCGCGTTCGTCCTCCCAGTCGGCGTCCCAGATGATCCGGAGCAGCGACGCCAGCGGCATCTTGGCGGTCACCTCGTCACCGTCGGGAGACAGCGCACCGATCACCGCCGACACCGACCGCAGGTTCAGCTCCCGAATCCGCGCGATCAGTTCGGGTTTGGCCAGCGGGATCGACGGCACGTACCAGTCCGCGGACGGGTCCAAGGCGAGTTCGCCGCCCGCAGCGCAGGCCACGATGTCGCCGACCAATCCCTTGCAGGAACCGCAGCCCTTGCCGGCCCTGGTTTTCGCCACGACCTCTCCGACGGTCGTGGCCCCGGCGTGGACACAGGCGACGATGTCGCCCTTGGTGACTCCGTTGCAGTTGCAGACCTGAACATCGTCGGCGAGTTCGGCGGCACCGGTTTGCGCACTGGGCGTACCCATGTCGAAGAGCATGCTGATGCGCTCGTCGGGGAGCGCCACCTTCTCGTCGAAGGCCTGCGTCAGGAAGTTGACCTTGCTGATGTCGCCGAGCAGCATCGCCCCGATCAGCTTGTTGTCGCGGACGACCACCGACTTGTAGGTGCCACTGCGCGGTTCGTAGAACTGGACGAACTCGTCGGTGTCACGCTCGGGTCCCTTGACGCCCATCGCCGCGACGTCGACTCCGGCGACCTTGAGCTTCGTCGTCAATCGCGACCCGTGGTACGCCGCATCCGGGTTCGACCCCGTCAGGACATCTGCCAGGACACCGGCCTGCTCCCACAGCGGGGCCACCAGGCCGTAGACCTCGCCCCGGTGCTGGCAGCATTCGCCGACCGCGTAGATGGCACCCTCGTCTTCACACCGCATCTGGTCGTCGACGACGATTCCACGTTCGATGACCAGACCCGCGGCCCGGGCGAGCTCGACGTTGGGCCGGATTCCGGCGGTCACGATGATCATGTCGCCGGGCAGACTGGTGCCATCGTTGAAGCCGACCCCGGCGACCGCGCCGTCTTCGGCACGGAGTACCGCGGTGGTCCGCTTCGAGGTGTAAACACCCACCCCGAGTTCTTCGATCTTGTTCCGTAGAACGCGCCCGCCGCGCTCGTCGAGTTGCTGGTTCATCAGATGACCGGGGGAGTGCACCACATCGACGTCGATGCCCTGGGTCCGCAACCCGTACGCGGCCTCGAGTCCGAGCAGGCCACCGCCGATGACGACGGCGCGGATCCCGTCGCGGGACAGCGCCATCTGCAACATGCCGTTGGTGTCCTCGATGGTGCGGAACCCGAACACCCCGCGCGCCAGCCTGCCGTCGGCCTCTCGCAGGCCGTCCATGTTCGGGAAGAAGGTGTTGGAGCCGGTGGCGATCACCAGCACGTCGTAACCGATGGTGCGGCCGCTCTCGCAGGTGACGATCTTGGCGAACCGGTCGACGGCGACGGCACGGTCGCCGGCGTAGAGCCGGACGTCGTTCTCGCGGTACCAGGCCATCGGGTTGAGCATCAGGTCGTCGTCGTCGATCGAACTCTCCCCGGCCAGCACGTGCGAGAGCATGATCCGGTTGTAGTTGCCGTACGGTTCGTCGCCGATCATGGTGATCTCGAACTGCGACCCACCGCCGCGCTGCAAGATTTCCTCGACGGTGCGGGCTCCGGCCATGCCGTTGCCGACCACCACCAGACGACGGCGCTGCTGTGTCGCCGACATCAGAACTGCACGAACCCGAAGTCGACGACGATTTCCCCGGTGCATCCTTCGGGCGCGGCGAACACCAACTCCAGGACACTGTCCGGGTCGACGTCCTCGACCACGCGCAGCGGCACGTTCACCGACGCCTTGGCGCCCATCGGGAACCACCGCATGGGTTGCTGATCACGCAGCAGTGTCACGTAGACGAGTTCGTCACTGCTGTTGCCGCCGCGGAAATACAGCGGCTGGACGGTCATGCCGGCCGGAACCTGGTAGGTCAGTGACGGATCCAAGGGGGCTGTCTTGGTCAGACCGCTACCGGTGAAAGAAAAGACACCCTGCAGGAACTTCGGTGTACTGGACATGCCGTCACTAAACGTGAACTCGATGAACCAGCACTTTCGACGGGGTTACGAGTCCATTGTCAGGATCTCACCGCGTTCACAGCAGGTCGGTGATCACGCCTTCGCGGAACGAACCGTCATGCACCGAAGCTCCCGCCGGGACCACGTCTGCGCAGGTAGCGCTCGAATTCTGCGGCCAGCGCGTCGCCGTCGATCTTCGAGAGTGTTTCGTCGACACTGACCTCGGCGTCGCCGCGTTCTTCGAGTCCGCGCACGTAATCGGAGATCTCGTCGTCGTCTTCGGTCATCTCGGTGACCGCCCGCTCCCACTCCTCGGCCTGTTCCGGCAACTCGCCGAGCGGGACCTCCACGTCGAGGACCTCTTCGAGTTGGCTGAGCAACGCCGCCGATGCCTTCGGGTTGGGTGGCGTCGAGACGTAGTGGGGTACCGCGGCCCAGAACGAGATGGCCGGGATACCCGCCGCGACACAGGCGTCCTGCAGGACACCGGTGATCCCGGTCGGACCCTCGTAGCGGCTCTCCTCGAGCTTGAACTGCTTGGCCGATTCGGCGCTGTACGCGGCGCCGGTCACCGGGACCGGCCGGGTATGTGGCGTGTCGGCCAGAAGTGCGGCCAGGATCACCACCGTCTCGACCTCGAGTTCTCGCGCGATGTCGAGGATTTCGACACAGAAACCGCGCCATCGCATGTTCGGCTCGATGCCGCGCAGCAGGACGATATCTCTGTCCGAACCGGGCGGCGTACAGTACGAGATCGAGGTGGTCGGCCAATCGATCCTTCGGGTGACTCCGTCGATCTGCTTGATCGTGGGTCTGTTCACCTGAAAGTCGTAGTAGTCGTCTGAATCGATTTCGGCGAGCGGTACTGCGTCCCAGACCAGTTCCAGGTGCTCCACGGCTCCACTGGCCGCATCGCCGGCGTCATTCCAACCCTCAAAGGCAGCAACCAGCGTGGGGCGGCGCAACTGTGGGAGGCTTGCGCTCTGCTCGGCGTTCACCGAACCAGCCTACGACCGAACCCCAATTGAGAGCGAACTACCCTGATAACCATGTCCAGTGCCACATCGCCGTCCTTTGATACGGAATTGCTCACCGCAATGGGTAAACGCGTCTTGATCGGTGACGGTGCCATGGGAACCATGTTGCAGGCCGCAGATCTGACGTTGGATGATTTCCTCGGTCTCGAGGGCTGTAATGAGATCCTCAACGACACCCGGCCCGACGTGCTCCGCGAGATCCACCGTGCCTATTTCGAAGCCGGCGCCGATGCGGTCGAGACCAACACGTTCGGCTGCAACATGTCGAACCTGGGGGACTACGACATCGGCGACCGCATCCGGGAGCTCGCGTTCAAGGGAACGAAGCTGGCCCGTGAGGTCGCCGACGAAGTGGGTCCCAGCGCCGACGGCACACCCCGGTTCGTCCTGGGTTCCATCGGTCCGGGCACCAAGCTGCCCACCCTCGGCCACACCACGTTCGCCTCGATCCGCGACGCCTACTACGAATGTGCCGCAGGCATGCTCGACGGCGGCGCAGACGCCATCCTGATCGAGACCTCGCAGGACCTGCTCCAGGTCAAGGCCGCGGTCCTCGGATCACAACAGGCCATGGCCGACCTCGAGCGACGGATCCCGATCATCGCCCACGTCACCGTGGAGACGACCGGGACGATGCTGCTCGGTTCGGAGATCGGTGCTGCGCTGGCCGCGCTCGAACCGCTCGGCATCGACATGATCGGTCTCAACTGCGCGACCGGCCCCGCGGAGATGAGCGAGCATCTGCGGTACCTGAGCAAGCACGCGCAGGTACCCATCTCGGTCATGCCCAACGCCGGGCTGCCCCAACTCGGCCCGAATGGCGCGGAGTACCCGCTCACACCCGAAGAGCTCGCCGACGCGCTCAGTGGTTTCGTCAAGGAGTTCGGACTGTCCTTCGTCGGTGGTTGCTGCGGCACCACACCCGAACACATCCGGCAGGTGGCCGACGCTGTTGCCGGCGTGCAGAAGGCGGAGCGCAAGCCCGAGCACGAGGCCGAGGTCTCGTCGCTCTACAGCGCCGTCCCGTTCTCGCAGGACGCGTCGATCCTGATGATCGGTGAGCGCACGAACTCGAACGGATCGAAGGCCTTCCGCGACGCCATGCTGGCCGCGGACTACCAGAAGTGCCTCGACATCGCGAAGGACCAGACCCGCGACGGCGCACACATGCTCGACCTGAACGTCGACTACGTGGGCCGTGACGGCACCGCCGACATGTCGGCTCTCGCGAGCCGGCTCGCCACGTCGTCGACGCTGCCGATCATGCTCGACTCGACCGAACCCGAGGTCATCGAGGCCGGCCTCGAGCACCTCGGCGGCCGGTGTGCGGTCAACTCGGTCAACTACGAGGACGGCGACGGCCCCGATTCGCGCTTCACCAAGATCATGAAGCTGGTCAAGACCCACGGCGCTGCCGTGGTGGCCCTGACCATCGACGAAGAGGGACAGGCCCGCACCGCCGAGTGGAAGGTCCGCATCGCCGAACGGCTGATCACCGACATCACCGAGAACTGGGGCCTCAAGGAGGAGGACATCATCATCGATGCCCTCACCTTCCCGATCTCCACGGGCCAGGAAGAGGTCCGCAAGGACGGCATCGAGACGATCGAGGCCATCCGGATCCTCAAGGAAAACCACCCGGAGGTGCATTTCACCCTCGGTATCTCCAACATCTCGTTCGGCCTGAACCCCGCTGCCCGCCAGGTCCTCAACTCGGTGTTCCTGCACGAGTGTGTGCAGGCGGGCCTGGACACCGCGATCGTGCACGCGTCGAAGATCCTGCCGATGTCGAAGATCCCCGACGAGCAGCGCGAGGTCGCGCTCGATCTGATCTACGACCGTCGCCGTGAGGGTTACGACCCGCTGCAGAAGCTGATGGCCCTGTTCGAAGGGGTCTCGGCGGCGTCGGCCCGTGAGAGCCGTGCGCAAGAACTCGGCAGACTGCCGCTGTTCGAACGACTCGAGCGTCGCATCGTCGACGGTGAGCGTGCCGGGCTCGAAGACGACCTCGACGAGGCGATGACCGAGAAGCCACCGCTCGAGATCATCAACGTGACGCTGCTGTCGGGCATGAAAACCGTCGGTGAGCTGTTCGGATCCGGCCAGATGCAGCTGCCGTTCGTGCTTCAGTCCGCCGAGGTCATGAAAACCGCCGTGGCACACCTCGAACCGCACATGGAGGCGACCGGGGAAGACGGCAAGGGCCGGATTGTCCTCGCGACCGTCAAGGGCGATGTCCACGACATCGGCAAGAACCTCGTCGACATCATCCTGTCCAACAACGGCTACGAAGTGGTCAACATCGGTATCAAGCAGCCGATCTCCACCATCGTTGAAGTCGCCCAGGACAAAAATGCCGACGTCATCGGGATGTCCGGGCTGCTGGTGAAGTCGACCGTGGTCATGAAGGACAACCTCAAGGAGCTCAACAGCCGCGGTCTCGCCGAGAAGTACCCGGTGCTCCTCGGTGGTGCGGCGCTGACCCGTTCCTACGTGGAGAACGATCTGAGCGAGACCTACGACGGCGATGTGCACTATGCGCGGGACGCTTTCGAGGGGCTGCGGTTGATGGACGACATCATGCTGGTCAAGCGTGGTGGCGGGCTCGACCCGGAGAGCCCCGAGGCCATCGCGGCTGCGGAGAAGACCGCGGAGCGCAAGGCGCGCCACGAGCGTTCCAAGCGCATCGCCGAAAAGCGAAAGGCCGAGGCCGAACCGGTCGTCGTCCCGGAACGTTCCGATGTTGCGGCCGGACTTCCGGTCCCGACACCGCCGTTCTGGGGTACCCGCATCGTCAAGGGTGTTGCGGTCGCCGATTACCTGACGTTGCTCGACGAACGCGCATTGTTCCTGGGACAGTGGGGACTTCGCGGCGCACGCGCCGGGGAGGGACCGAGCTACGAGGACCTCGTCGAATCCGATGGCAAACCGCGCCTGCGTTATTGGATCGACCGGTTGGCGACGGAGAACATCCTGCAGCATGCCGCGGTGGTCTACGGGTACTTCCCGGCGGTCAGCGAGGGCGACGTGGTGCACGTGCTCACCGAGCCGCGTCCCGACGCGCCCATCCGACACAGCTTCGAGTTCCCGCGGCAGCAACGCAGCCGGTTCCTGTGCATCGCCGACTTCATCCGTTCGCGGGAAGAGGCCATCGAGACCGGTCAGGTCGACGTGTTGCCGTTCCAGTTGGTGACGATGGGTCAGCCGATCGCGGACTTCGCGAACGAACTGTTCGCGAAGGACGCCTATCGCGACTACCTCGAAGTCCACGGCATCGGCGTCCAGCTCACCGAGGCACTGGCCGAGTTCTGGCACCGGCGGATCCGTGAGGAACTGCGTTTCGGTGACACCAGTGTGGCCTCCGAAGATCCGGAAGACACCCAGGACTTCTTCGACCTCAAGTATCGGGGTGCCCGCTTCTCGTTCGGGTACGGGGCCTGCCCGTCGCTGGAGGATCGCGTCAAGATGATCGACCTGCTCGAACCCGAGCGGATCGGCGTGGAACTCTCCGAGGAGTTGCAGCTGCATCCGGAACAGTCGACCGACGCGTTCGTCCTACATCACCCGGAAGCGAAGTACTTCAACACGTGAGTACCCGGTTGCACTCAGGCTGAGTGCAACCGGTGTCTTCGGATCCGAAGTATTCGACACTCGGGGCATGACTTCGACAATTTCCGCCCCGGGTGCCATCACCGATGCCGAACTCGACGCGCGTTTCGGTCCGGTTTTCGAGACGATCGCGGCCGGGGCCACGGCACGTGAGGTCGACCGGCGCCTGGCACACGATGAGGTCCATCTACTACGTGAGGCGGGGCTGGGCGCGTTACGGGTTCCGGTCGAGTTCGGCGGACTCGGTGCCACTGTGCGGCAGCAATTCCGGCTGCTGATCGACCTGGCCGCCGCGAATCGAATCTGCCGCAGGCCCTTCGGGTGCACTTCAGCTTTGTCGAGGATCAGCTGCTGAGCCCGCCGAGCACCGAGCGCGACACCTGGCTACGCGCGGTCGCCGGCGGCATCCTCGTCGGCAACGCCATCACCGAACCCGGGGTCGGTGCGGTGGACCGATACCAGACCCGACTGACCCAGCAGGACGGCACGTGGCTCCTGAACGGCACCAAGTACTACAGCACCGGATCGCTGTATTCGAACTACATCCTCGTCGCGGCCGACGATGACGGCGAGCGGGTATCGGTCCTGGTGGACGCCAACGCCGAGGGTGTCACACAGCACGACGACTGGGACGGTTTCGGACAGCGTCTGACCGCAAGTGGAACAACAGAATTCGACAACGTCGTCGTCGCCCCGGAACGAATCCTGGGGCCGGGCTACGGCGGCGCCGGCAAGACCTACGGGACTTCCTACCTACAGTTGGTGCACTTGGCCGGACTCGCCGGTATCGCCCAGCGCGCCACGTCCGGCACTGCCGAATGGGTCCGAAATCGCACTCGCTCGTACACCCATGCGGCAGCGGACCTCCCCCGCGAGGACCCACTGGTTCAGCAGGTGATCGGCAAGCTGTCCGCGGCCGCGTTCACCGCTCGGACGTCGGCTCTGGCCGTGGCTGACATCCTCGATGAGGTCTTGGCTGCCGGTAGCGCCGTCACCCCGGAGCAACTCGATCGCGCCGAACTCGCGGCGTCGCAGGCGCAGGTCACCTCCGTCGACATCGTGCTCCGGGCAACCAACGAGCTCTTCGAGGTCGGTGGTGCGTCGATCACCTCGGAACGGCTACGGCTCGACCGATATTGGCGAAACGCCCGTACCATCGCGCTCCACAATCCGACGATCTTCAAGACCCGCGCCATCGGCGACCACGTCCTCAACGGCACCGAACTCCCATACGCCTGGAGTGCCGGCAACCGCTAGCGATCATCCAAATGGATTGTCGTACCCCCGGTCTAGAATCAAATGTATGTTCGAGGGGGAGATCGAAGATGCAGGTGGGGACGATGAAATCGGTCCTGTCGAATCAGCGGGTGTCAATGAGTTGCTGCGCAACACCGAGCTCGCGATGGCCCAGCAGTCGCGGATGGAGTGGGAACGCTATGCCGCTGCGGCGATGCTGCACCGACATCTGGTCGAGCCGACCGCCGGGTCTGAGGCGGAGATGCGGGCGCTGGATCCGTTCGCGCAGTGTGCGGCGAGATTGTCTGCCGCACAGGGTTTGACGCAGCGGACTGCGGAGTTGCAGATCAATCGTGGGGTGGCGTTGCGCGATCGGCTGCCTGCGGTCAATGAATTGTTGAAAGCCGGGCGCATCGCCGCGCATCATATTCCTGACATCATCGCGCGGACCGAGTTGATCGAAGGCTCAGCCCATATGGCCGATATCGATGCGGCGATCGCTGAACGATTGAACCGTCCGGGGGCGTGGTCGAAGGGTCGGATGCGAGACATGGTCGATGCGATCATCTTCCGCCGGGACCCGGATCTGGTCCGGAAGAACCGGGAGGATGCGAAGAACAATCGTGGGGTGTGGGCCAACAACACCGACCACGGCATGGCGGTTTTGGATGCGCATTCCACCGCTGAGGAATTGACGTTGATCATGGCGCGGTTGGAAAAACTGGCCATGGCCACGTGCAAGGCTGACCCGCGGAAAAAGGCTGATCGGATGGCCGATGCGTTGTTCGCCACGGTGATGGCCCGCGAGTTCTATTGCCAGTGCCCGAATGACCCGAAGCATCCGTGCACCGCCGAGATCGTCACCGTTCCTGCCGGACAGGTGGTTTCGGGTGTGGATGTGAAGATCGTGCTGCATGTGATCGCTGATCAGGCCACCGTCGATGGTCGCGCCGAGAATCCGGGCTTCATGGACGGACACGGTGTCATCTCCGGCGATCACGTCCGTGATATCGCTGCCCGCCCCGAGACAGTGCAGCGGCCGATGGGCAACAAACCTGCACCCGCGCAGCCAGAGCCTGCTCCTGCATCTGCACAACAGGAATCCACACCGCCCGAGCCTCAGCCCGAGCCCGGACAGCCGCAGCCGGAGACAGACCCGGCGCGACCAGCAGCCGAGCAGCCAGAATCTGTGCAGCCAGAACGAGCGCCCCAGGATGATTCACCGAATCCGAAGCGGCCGAAGATATACATGCGCGGACCGCAGAACCCGCCAGCCGGAGACCTCCCCGATGACGGCGACGACAATGCGATCGTCGCGGCACCGTTCCCGCAGGTGATTCCGCTGCCGGCAACCCAACCCGGTGACCAGTACCGGCCCTCGGTCGTCCTGGACACCTACCTCCGGATCCGGGATGTCTATTGCATGTGGCCCGGGTGCGAGCACAAGGCCTGGGATGCCGATCTGGACCACACCTGCGAGTACAACCACAACGATCCCGAGGCCGGTGGATGCACCCATCCCTCAGAGATGAAGACGCTGTGCCGTTTTCACCACCTGCTCAAGACGTACAGCGACTGGCTCGATGACCAGTACCCCGACCCTCGGACGGGGCGGACCCGGCTGATCTTCACCACACCCGAGCGCCGCAACTACCACGGCCCGGGTTGGACCGGCGACGATCTGTTCCCGACGTTGAGGTTGATCGTCTTCGACAACCAACGCGGCACACGCAGCCGACCACCACCGACCGCATCACCAAGAACGCAGCCGCGCACCGCTGCCAAACACGCACGCCGCCAACAGGAACGACTGGCCAATCGCCGACAACGTGCGCTAGAGGAGAAACTCGCACTCGAACTCCGCGAAGAAGTTGGAAGGAACAGCCCGCCACCGACCTACTGACAGTTCAGTCGCCTGGATACGTGAGGATCACCAAACGCTGGGTCGGGAGCCGCCGCGGATGATCGCGTCCTGGTCGGATGCGATGGCGCCGAGCACATCTCGCATCCTTGCTGATCGATGAGTTCCCAGACCGGCGATGAACACCGACTGGTCATCGAGTGCGGCAGCCGAGCCCAGTCCCTCGGCACCGAACACCTCATCCCAATAGTCGGTGATCTTCCCGCGCGACCAGCGGTATCTGCGTCGGCTCGCCAAACCCATCGGATTCGCAAGTGTGGCGGCGAAAGCCATGTACCCCAGGCACAGGTCCGGCCCGAAGCGACTCAGCGATCGCAGACGCGCACCGAGACGGTGGATCTCCATGTCCCGGTCCATCGCATCGCGGCCGGTACTGCTGTAGGTCGTCTGTTCGGCGCGGCGTCGGGGCGACAGGTCGGCAATCGTTTGCGTGAGGTTCTCGGCAATGGCGGCGAGGTGCTGTTCGTCGCGTGCAATCAGGGCCGGATCGGTCTTGTGGAAGAGACGGTCGGGAAGGTTGAACACGCTGTCGGCGGTGGAAATAGTGAGGACTCCTTGTGCCGTTACAAGAGTTGATTCAGCGAGTCTGCGGCATCACCCGGGCCTGGCCGCAAGCCCTGGGGTGCGCTATATCTTGAAAGGGGTAGGGAGTGATCCGCGCCATGTGTACATCTGGCGATTTCGATTCACCTGTTGAGGTCCGCCATGATGGGCCGGTGAGCGATCTTCCGAAAGCAATTCTGTGGGACATGGACGGCACCCTTCTCGACTCCGAAAAGCTGTGGGATATCGCCATCGCCGATCTGGCGACCGACCTGGGCTTCGAGCTGACCCATGAGGTTCGCGAGTCGACTCTGGGCAATTCGATGACCAACGCGTTGACCAAGGTGTTCGACGCCGCCGGACTACCGGTCGCGCAGCGCGACTACGCCGGCCGCTCCGCCTGGCTGCGAGCCCGTGTCAGCGCTCTGTTCAAGGACGGCATCCCGTGGATGCCCGGCGCTCGGGAGACGCTGGATCTGATTGCAGCGCAAGGCATTGCGATGGCGTTGGTGACCAACACCGAGCGCGAACTCGCCGACGAAGCACTCGGCACCCTCGGCCGGGACCGCTTCACCGTCACCGTCTGTGGTGATGAGGTGGAGTTCGGCAAGCCCGCGCCCGACCCCTATCTGCGGGCAGCGCAACTGCTCGGAATCGACCCCGCCGACTGCCTGGCCGTGGAGGATTCACCCACCGGAACGCAGGCGGCCCGTGCGGCCGGTTGTCCGGTCCTCGTGGTGCCCTCGGCCACTCCGATCCCGGCCGGCGAGGGGCGGACGCAACGCCAGAACCTGATCGGACTGACCCTCGACGATGTGGCGGAGGCATTCAATGGGACAATTGAGCACCGTGAAGACCTTCGATGAGCTGTTTGCCGAACTGACCGACAAGGCCACCACCCGGCCGGAGGGCAGCGGCACCGTCGCAGCACTCGACAAGGGTGTCCATACCCTCGGGAAAAAGATCATCGAAGAGGCCGGCGAAGTCTGGCTGGCGGCCGAGCACGAGTCTCCCGAGGCGCTGTCCGAGGAAATATCTCAGTTGCTCTACTGGCTGCAGGTGATGATGATCAATCGTGGACTGACGCTCGACGACGTCTACAAGCATCTGTGAGCTCGATCCATCCCGCGAACACCGGCCGAACTCCTGCCCGACCACATTTCCGATAGGACCCCACTCACATGCTGCGCGTTGCCGTTCCCAACAAGGGGGCGCTGTCCGAGTCCGCCGCCGAAATCCTCAGCGAGGCGGGCTACCGTCGCCGCTCCGACTCCAAAGACCTCACGGTGCTCGATCCCGCCAACGAGGTGGAGTTCTACTTCCTTCGCCCGACGGACATCGCGATCTACGTGGGGTCGGGTGAACTCGACCTCGGGCTGACCGGTCGCGACCTCGCGCTCGACTCGGGCGCCGACGTCGAAGAGTGTCTGGGACTCGGATTCGGCGCATCCACATTCCGCTACGCCGCACCGAGCGATTCGAACTGGACGATCGCCGACCTGGCCGGCAAACGGATCGCCACGTCTTATCCGAACCTGGTGCGTTCCGATCTGGCCGCCCGCGGTATCGAGGCGACGATCATCCGTCTCGACGGCGCTGTCGAGATCTCGATCCAGCTCGGTGTGGCCGACGCGATCGCCGACGTGGTCGGATCCGGTCGGACGTTGCGCCAGCACCAGCTGACCGCATTCGGCGAGTCCCTGTGCGATTCCGAAGGCGTGCTGTTGCAACGCAAGGGTGCCGAACGCAGCAAGGCCGCCGAGCGTTTCATCGCCCGGGTGCAGGGCGTCGTCTACGGACAGCGGTACGTGATGCTCGACTACGACTGCCCCCGAGCCATCCTCGACCAGGCCATGGCGCTGACGCCGGGCCTCGAATCGCCGACGATCGCACCGATGGCCGACGACAACTGGGTGGCCGTCCGGTCGCTGGTCCCACGCAAGCAGCACCAGAACCTGATGGACGAGCTGTCCGAACTCGGCGCGAAGGCCATCCTGGCCTCCGACATCCGGTCCTGCCGCTTCTGAGGCCTACTTCTCACCCGGCACAGCTTCAGTGAACCCTGCTCATCCCACCGCTCGGATGAGCAGGGTTTGAGCTGATCGTCCGACCGCACCCGAACTGTCGAACAGTTCGGCCCCGGTCAACCCATATCCCTGCGGGCCCACGGTCATCCGGGCTTTGATTCCGGTCCATTCACCGAGCGGCTGCCGGTAGAGATGCACGGTGGTGTCAGTGTTCATGAACGTCCACTCACCGAAGGCGAGCCGCGAGCCGACGCCGTTGGCGATGTCGAGCACGGTGAAGAACTTCTCGATGTCGGTGGTCTGCTCACCGGCCACCAGCGGTAGTTTCGGCCGCACCCACACCTCGCGTCCGGCGTCCGCATCGCCCGAGGCCAGCCGACAATCGAGGGTTCCGACAAATCCTCGGGTCGCCCATTCGCCGACCAGCGGCCCGATACCGGTCATTCCGGGTACTGCTTCGATCTCGTCCGGCGCGGGAGTGATCAGTGGCACCGGCATGTGTGCGACCTCTGACGTCTGCGCTGTCGCGATCCGCCAGCCCTGAGCGCGGGCGGCGATCCGGTACGTGCCGTCGGTCTGACGGACGGACAGCTCGGATTGCAGGAGGCTGATCTGCTTGCCGGGCCGCAGTACCGTCGTCTGAATCCGGTTCTCCGTCATCCCGATCGCACCGAGGATGTCGACCGTGATCCGGGTGAACTCCTGCGCAGGATCGGGCTGGTGCCGCAGTAGTGATCGCGCCAGCAGCCCGATGGGCGGCCCGCCATGCTGCAGTTCATCGCCCCACACACTGACCGTGTGTTCGGTGGGCATGAAATGTTCGTGATCGCCGTTGCGACCGAGCGGAAGATAGTAAGCGGCTTGTTCGGACACAGTTGTCGATCCTGCCATCCGAGTGGTTCACCGCTCCGGAGTGGCTAACCGCCGGCGATGGGTTCGATACCGGTCGCGCCCGGGACCGTCGGCCATCCGGGATAGGGGAGAACGGTGCCCCCGAACTCGGGACAGTGCGCTTTGTGGTCGCACCATTGGCACATCCGGCTCTTCTTGGGCTGGAAATCCCCGGTCTCGCCTGCGGTCAGAATCGCCTTCCAGATCGCCTTCAAGGTTTTGGCAAAGCGTTCCAGCTCAGCTTCGTCGGGTGTGTAGACCAGCGACTGGCCGTCGGCGAGATAGAGCAACTGGAGCCGTGCGGGCACGATGCCGCGGAGGCGGAAGATGGCCAGCGCATAGAACTTCATCTGGAACAGCGCACGCGATTCGAAACTCTCACCCGGCGAGCGGCCCGTCTTGTAATCGACGACCCGCACCCGGCCGTCGGGCGCCACATCGATCCGGTCGACGAACCCACGCAGGAGGACACCGTCCTCGTCGCCGTCACCGGCCAGGTCGACCTCGACCCGCAATTCGCACGACTCCGGCGTGAACGCGGTGGGGTTCTCGAGTGTGTAGTAGGTGGTGATCAGCTTGTGCGCGTCGGACAAGAACTTGTCGACCTGATCGTCGGGGACCAGGTCATGCAATTCGGGCGACTGCTCGCAGAGAGCGCCCCACGCGCCGTCGACGAGCAGTTCGGCGGATTCCGGCACCCGCAGCCCGGCCGGCATGTCGAACAGGTTCTCCAAGGCGGCATGCACAACCGTGCCGCGCACCTGGGCCTGCGTCGGGGTTTCGGGGAGCCTGTCGATGGCTCGATATCGATAGAGCAGCGGGCACTGTTTGAAGTCTCCGGCCCGGCTCGGAGACAACGCCGGGACCCGTATCGGGTGCGCACCCGGGGTGGTCTCCGACTCACTCTCGGGGTGGGATTCGGTACTCACGCTCACACCTGGCAGGGTATGCCTGACCAACGACAACCCTCATCATTTGCGCCGGACCAGCCGCAGGCGATGTCATCACGCTCTGACATCCCCGGTATTCGCGCTGCGTGTGAGGGAAGTTTTCCGCTGTTCGCCAGGAAGGCACGCTCCCGTAATGTCCACCACAGGCCCGTTTGCCATCGGGGATCGTGTCCAGTTGACCGATGCCAAAGGCCGCAAGTTCACCGTGCGCCTCGAGGCCGGCAAGAGCTTCCACACCCATAAGGGCGGCATCGCCCATGACGACCTCATCGGTGCCGACGAGGGCATCGTGGTCACCTCGACCTCCAACACGCCGTACCTCGCCCTGCGGCCCCTGCTCGTCGACTACGTCCTGTCGATGCCGCGTGGCGCCCAGGTCATCTATCCCAAGGACGCGGCGCAGATCGTCATGGAGGCGGACATCCATCCCGGGTGCACCGTGCTCGAGGCCGGGGCCGGCTCCGGCGCCCTGACCTGTTCACTGCTCCGCGCCGTCGGCGAGCACGGGACCGTCCGTTCCTACGAGGTCCGCGACGACCATGCCGAACACGCCGTCCGCAACGTCGAAGAGTTCTTCGGCGGACCGCCGCCCAACTGGGATCTGACCATCGCGGACCTCTCGGACTACCCGGGCACCGCGGACGTCGACCGGGTCGTCCTCGACATGCTCGCGCCCTGGGAAACACTCGAAACCGTCAAACGCGCATTGAAGCCAGGCGGGGTCTTGGCCGTTTATGTGGCAACCACCACCCAGCTCTCCCGGGTCGTCGAAGCCCTTCGCGAGCAGACCTGCTGGACCGAACCCCGAGCCTGGGAATCGCTGGTCCGTGATTGGCACGTTGTCGGCCTTGCCGTTCGGCCGAGCCACAAAATGCAAGGTCACACCGCATTTCTGGTGACCGCTCGCCGCCTGGCCGAAGGGACCGTCGCACCACGCCCGCACCGGCGTCCGAGTAAGAACCAGCCGATCCCGGAGCAATCCGAGTAAAGTCGGAAAACCTTGCGGCGACAGACAATTAACACATCGACAACATCACGGTCCGCGAGGCATGGGGCACGGCGGACGTTTCGCCGGTAGCCTCGGGTTACAGGATCGACCGTACGTTCGCCTGGTGATGGTGACGCCGAGTCGACTCGCCGGAGAGGAGTCAGAAATGACGGAATCAGGCAGCAACGAGCCCGTGGGGGGCGACGGTCTGAACGCGGACGTCACGCCCGAAGGAGAGTGGGGTTCGCCCTCACACCGGCCGCCGAGCGTGCCCCGCTCGGATCCCCCGTTCGGACGGGCCGCGAGCGACACCGACCTGCAGGCCCGCATCGAAACGCTGACCACCCGCAACGCCAAGTTGCTCGACACCCTCAAAGAAGCGCGTCAGCAACTGATCGCCCTACGTGAAGAAGTCGACCGTCTCGGACAGCCGCCGAGCGGATACGGCGTGCTGCTGGGTGTGTTCGAGGATTCGACGGTGGACGTGTTCACCTCCGGACGCAAGATGCGCCTGACCTGCTCGCCGAACATCGATGTCGAAACCCTCAAACGCGGCCAGTCCGTCCGCCTCAACGAGGCCCTGACGATCGTCGAGGCCGGCGAGTTCGACTCCATCGGTGAGATCAGCACGCTTCGCGAGGTCCTCGACGACGGGAACCGTGCGCTGGTGGTCGGCCACGCAGACGAGGAGCGGGTGGTCTGGCTGGCCGAGCCGCTCAGTGCTGCCGTGCTGGCCGAAGAAGAGGGCAACCGCAAGCTCCGGCCCGGAGACTCGCTGTTGATCGACACGAAGGCGGGCTTCGCCTTCGAGCGCGTCCCCAAGGCCGAGGTCGAGGACCTGGTCCTCGAAGAGGTGCCCGATGTCGGTTATGAGGACATCGGTGGTCTCGGCAGGCAGATCGAACAGATCCGCGATGCCGTCGAGTTGCCGTTCCTGCACAAAGACCTGTTCCGCGAATACGATCTCCGGCCCCCGAAGGGCGTTCTGCTCTACGGTCCTCCCGGTTGCGGTAAGACGCTGATCGCCAAGGCCGTCGCCAACTCGCTGGCCAAGAAGATCGCCGAGGTCCGCGGCGACGACGCCCGTGAGGCGAAGTCGTACTTCCTCAACATCAAGGGTCCCGAGCTCCTCAACAAGTTCGTCGGTGAGACCGAGCGTCACATCCGGCTGATCTTCCAGCGGGCCCGGGAGAAGGCGTCCGAAGGTACCCCGGTGATCGTGTTCTTCGACGAGATGGACTCGATCTTCCGGACCCGTGGTTCGGGTGTGTCCTCCGATGTGGAGACCACCGTGGTGCCGCAGCTGCTCAGCGAGATCGACGGTGTCGAAGGCCTCGAGAACGTGATCGTGATCGGCGCCTCCAACCGTGAGGACATGATCGATCCCGCGATCCTGCGACCCGGCCGTCTCGACGTGAAGATCAAGATCGAGCGTCCCGACGCCGAGTCGGCGATGGACATCTTCTCCAAGTACCTCGTTCCGACGCTGCCGGTGCACCCGGACGACATCAACGAGTTCGGCGGCGACCGCAATGCCTGCGTCAAGGCGATGATCGAGCGGGTGGTCGAGCGGATGTACGACGAGAGCGACGACAACCGTTTCCTCGAGGTCACCTACGCCAACGGCGACAAAGAGATCATGTACTTCAAGGACTTCAACTCCGGCGCGATGATCCAGAACGTGGTGGACCGCTCCAAGAAGTACGCGATCAAGTCGCAGCTGGAGACCGGTCAGTCGGGTCTTCGCATCCAGCATCTCTTCGATTCCATCCTCGACGAGTTCGCCGAGAACGAAGACCTGCCGAACACCACGAATCCCGACGACTGGGCTCGTATCTCCGGCAAGAAGGGTGAGCGGATCGTCTACATCCGCACGCTGGTCACCGGAAAGAGCTCGGGCGCCAGCCGGGCCATCGACACCGAGACCAACACCGGCCAGTACCTGTAGTCGGTACCCGAGGTTCGAACACCGAACAACGCTCCGCATCTGATGATGCGGAGCGTTGCTCTGTTCGGCCGACGGTCAGCCGGCGACCTTGACGACCCCGAGTTCAGCTGTGCTGGTGAGCAATCGGTGATAGGGCATCACCCGCACCGTGTAGCCGACGGGACCGGTCATCGGCAGCGGAATCGACACCTCGAAGATCGCCTCTCCACCCGGCTCTGCATGTTCGGTGACCAGGGACATCGCCGGCGTGGCGACGTGCGTCAGGTTCTCGGCCTCGTCGACGCGCCCGATGACGGCCTGTACGACCACCTGATCGGCGCGCAGACCGGCCAGATCCACGTGGGCGGTCAATGTCATCGTCGAACCGAGCAACGGTGTGTCGTCGAGACCTGCGCTGTCCACGTCGAGGATCTTGACCGACGGCCACGACCGGTCGATCTGGGCGCGGAAGTGGGCGAGGTCTTTTGCGCCCTCGAAGTGGTTCTCCGTCGTGGCCTGTCCCGAGATCGCGGCGGGCGCATAGTATTTCTGGGTGTAATCGCGGACCATGCGCGAGGCCAGCACCTGCGGACCGAGCGTGTGCAGGGTGTGCCGCACCATCTCGACCCAGCGAGCCGGGACACCATCGGAACCGGAGTCGTAGAACTTCGGGACCACCACGTTCTCGAGCAGCTCGTACAGTGCGGCCGCCTCGAGGTCGTCGCGGCGCTCGTCGTCGGTCACGCCGTCCGCAGTGGGTATCGCCCAACCGTTGGCGTGGTCGGACATCTCGTCCCACCAGCCGTCCATGATCGACAGGTTGAGGCCGCCGTTGAGTGCGGACTTCATGCCCGAGGTCCCACACGCTTCCATCGGGCGCAGCGGATTGTTCAGCCACACATCGCATCCGCCGTACAGGTACCGCGCCATCGCCATGTCGTAGTCGGGCAGGAACACGATCCGGTGCCGGACATCGTTGGCGTCGGCGAACCGGACGATCTGCTGGATGAGGGCCTTGCCGCCGTCGTCGGCTGGGTGGGCCTTGCCCGCGACCACGAGCTGGACCGGACGATCCTTGTCGAGCAGGAGCGCCTTGAGCCGGTCGGTGTCACGCAGCATCAGTGTCAACCGCTTGTAGGTCGCCGCCCGCCGGGCGAACCCGATGGTCAGGACGCGCGACGAGAAAACACCTGCGGTCCAACCCAATTCGGCGGCGGAGAATCCACGTTCGAGTCCGGATCGCCGGAGTCGGCGCCGAACTTCGGCGATCAGTTCGGTACGCAGCGTGTTGCGCGTCGCCCAGAGTTCGGTCGACGGCACGTCTTTCATCGCGGCGAGTGTAGCGGACTCGTCGGGCACATCGTCGCCGCCGTTTGCCGCGAGTTCCGTCCAGCGCGGTGAGCACCAGGTCGGCGCGTGAACGCCGTTGGTGACCGATCCGATCGGAACCTGTGAGGCGTCGAAACCGGGCCACAACGCGCCGAACATCTCCCGGCTGACCGCGCCGTGGAGTTTGGAGACACCGTTGGTCCGTTGTCCCAGACGCAGTCCCATGTGGGCCATGTTGAACACGCCGGGGTCGCTTTCACTGCCCAGTGCCAGGATCTGGGACAGCTCGAGACCCGGCAGGAGAGTCGACTGCCCGTGGTCGTCACCGAAGTACCGCCGCACCATGTCGACGGGGAAGCGGTCGATACCGGCGGGGACCGGGGTATGGGTGGTGAAGACCGTCGACGCGCGGACGGCGGAGAGGGCGGAATCGAAGTCGAGTGCGGCCCCGTCGAGCGAGACCAGCTCCCGAATACGTTCGGCGCCCATGAATCCGGCGTGACCCTCGTTCATGTGGAAGACCTCGGGATCGGCAAGACCCTGGATCCGCGTGTATTCGCGCACCGCGCGCACGCCACCCACGCCGGCCAGGATCTCCTGCTTGATCCGGTGTTCCTGGTCGCCGCCGTAGAGCCGGTCGGTCACCCCGCGCAGGTCGGTGTCGTTGTCGGGTATGTCCGAGTCCAGCAGCAACAACGGGATTCGGCCGACCTCGGCAATCCACAGTCGGGCCCGCAGGACGCGGTTGTCGGGCATCGGCACGCGGATCGTCACCGGGTTGCCGCCGGCATCGTTGACCGTTCGGACCGGCAGCCCTTGCGGGTCGAGGTTGGGGTACCGCTCGGTCTGCCAGCCGTCGGCGGTCAGCGACTGCCGGAAGTAGCCACACCGGTAGAGCAGGCCGACGCCGATCAGCGGCAGCCCGAGATCCGACGCCGCCTTGAGGTGGTCGCCGGCCAGGATGCCCAGACCGCCGGAGTAGATCGGCAAGACCTCCGAGACGCCGAACTCCATCGAGAAGTACGCGATGCCGGTCGGGAACCGGTTGCCCGCGGCCACCTGTCCCTGGAACCACCGGGGCTCGGCCAGGTACTCGTCGAGGTCGGCAGAGAGTGCGCCCAGACGGGCGAGGAAGTCGCTGTCGGCGGCCAGTTCGGCCAGCCGGTCGGGTCCGATGTCGCCCAGAAGTCGCAGGGGATCTTTGAGCGTGGACCACAGGGCGGGATCCATGGACGAGAAGAGTTCCTGGGTGGCCGGATGCCACGACCAACGGAGGTTGGTCGACAGTTTTGCCAGGGGCTGGAGGGACGAGGGCAGGTGGGCGCGGACGGTGAAGCGGCGCAGTGCTTTCACCGCGCAAACCCTACCCATCCGTACGCTCGTCCGCGACCGGAAGATGATGCCCCGCTACGCTCAACCCCATGCAGCGCATAATCGGAACCGAAGTCGAATACGGAATCTCGGCTCCGAACGATCCAGGTGCCAACCCGATCATGACCTCGACGCAGGCCGTGCTCGCGTACGCGGCCGCGGCCGGAGTCCCTCGTGCAAAGCGCACGCGGTGGGATTACGAGCCCGAATCGCCCCTGCGTGACGCTCGCGGTTTCGACCTCGGGCGCGGGTCCGGACCGGCTCCGATCATCGACGCGGACGAGGTCGGTGCCGCCAACATGATCCTGACCAACGGCGCCCGGCTCTACGTCGATCACGCCCACCCCGAGTATTCGGCGCCGGAGGTGACCGACCCGCTCGACGCGGTCATCTGGGACAAGGCGGGCGAACGGGTCATGGAGGCCGCGGCCCGGCACGTGGCCAGCGTTCCAGGAGCCCCGAAACTGCAGTTGTACAAGAACAACATCGACGGCAAGGGTGCGTCGTACGGGACGCATGAGAACTACCTGATGGCCCGGTCGACCCCGTTCAACGCGGTGATCACCGGTCTCACACCGTTCTTCGCCTCCCGGCAGGTCTTCACCGGTTCAGGCCGGGTCGGCATCGGTCAGTCCGGCGACGAATCGGGCTTCCAGCTGAGCCAGCGCGCCGACTACATCGAGGTCGAGGTCGGTCTGGAGACCACGCTCAAGCGCGGGATCATCAACACGCGCGACGAGCCGCATGCGGACCCCGAGCGGTACCGCCGGCTGCACGTGATCATCGGTGACGCCAACCTCGCCGAGACCGCCACCTACCTGAAGGTCGGCACCACCTCGCTCGTCCTCGACCTGATCGAGGCGGGCATCGAACTGCGGGATCTCGAACTGGCCCGACCGGTTCACGCCGTGCACGTCATCAGCCACGACCCGACCCTGCAGGCGACGGTTGCGCTCGCCGACGGACGCGAGATGACCGCCCTTGCGCTCCAACGGATTTACCTCGAACGCGTCAGTGCGTTCCACGATGCCAATCACAGCGACGACGCGCGCGCCAAGGATGTCATCGACACCTGGGCCGACGTGCTGGACAAACTCGAACGCGACCCGATGGAATGCGCAAACCTCCTGGATTGGCCCGCGAAGCTCCGGCTGCTCGAGGGTTTCCGGCAGCGCGAGAACCTGGCCTGGTCGGCGCCGCGACTGCACCTCGTCGACCTGCAGTACTCGGACGTCCGACTGGACAAGGGACTCTACAACCGGTTGGTCGCCCGCGGATCGATGAAGCGGCTGACCACCGAGCAACAGGTGATGGATGCGATCGGCAGCCCGCCGGAGAACACCCGCGCGTACTTCCGGGGGGAGTGCCTGCGCCGCTTCGGTGCCGACATCGCGGCCGCGAGTTGGGATTCGGTCATCTTCGACCTAGGCGGGGAGTCGCTGGTGCGGATTCCGACGCTCGAACCACTACGTGGGAGCCGCGCGCACGTGGGCGAGTTGCTCGATTCGGTCGACTCCGCAGCCGATCTGGTCAACCAACTCACCACCTAGAACCGAGCACGGGGGCAGCGAAATCGCCGCCTCCGCACGTGCATATCCGTGGCCAGATCACATTCGACCGGTAGGGTGATAGAACGTACGGTCCCAGCGGGACCGTGGTCTGAAGGAGGCAGCGATGGCGCAGGAACAAACCAAGCGCACGGGCGGTAACGACGACGACGGCGCCGGTGCAGATTCGGGTGCAGGTCAGGAACGCCGCGAGAAGCTGGCCGACGACACCGACGACCTGCTGGACGAGATCGACGACGTGTTGGAGGAGAACGCAGAGGACTTCGTCCGCGCCTATGTACAGAAGGGCGGCCAGTGACCGATCGGATCCGGTCCCTCGGCCAGGACATCTCATCTTTCTCCGACTATTTGCGTAACAACGCACCAGATCTGTTGCCCAGGAACAGGGTTTCGCCGGATATGGCTGCAAACATCCCGCACGGCACCACCATCGTCGCCGTGGCCTATCCCGGTGGTGTGGTCCTGGCCGGTGACCGGCGCGCCACCTCCGGCAACCTGATCGCCAGCCGCGACATGCGCAAGGTCTTCATCACCGACGAGTACTCGGCTGCCGGTATCGCCGGTACCGCAGGTGTGGCCATCGAGATGATCCGCCTGTTCGCCGTCGAACTCGAGCACTACGAGAAGATCGAGGGCGTTTCCCTCACCCTCGACGGCAAGGTGAACCGGCTCGCGTCGATGGTCCGGTCGAACCTGCAGGCCGCAATGGCCGGGCTGGCCGCGATCCCACTGCTCGTCGGGTACGACCCCGACGGTGTCGATCCGGCGCGTCCGGGACGGATCTTCTCCTTCGACGTCGCCGGCGACCGCCACGAGGAGCACGGCGGCTATCAGGCCATCGGCTCCGGATCGGTGTTCGCCAAGTCGGCCATCAAGAAGCTCTACCGCAGCGATCTGACCGCGGACGAAGCCTTGGCAGTCGCCATCGAGTCGCTGTACGACGCGGCCGATGACGATTCGGCAACCGGCGGCCCCGACATGGTGCGCGGTCTGTATCCCACTGCCGTGACCGTCACCGCGGATGGTGCCGCAGAGGTCTCCGCCGCCACGATCGAGCAGTCGGCACGCGGTGTCATCAGCAGGCGATCGGCGGATTACCACGGCACCGACGACGACACCGCCAACCGCGATTTCCAGAAGGGCGGTGACGCATGACCTTCCCGTATTACGCCAGTGCCGAACAGATCATGCGCGATCGTTCGGAGCTGGCCCGCAAGGGCATTGCCCGCGGTCGCAGCGTCGTCGCACTGACCTACGCCGACGGGGTCCTGTTCGTGGCGGAGAACCCGTCGAACACGTTGCGCAAGGTCAGCGAGATCTATGACCGCATCGGATTCGCCGCGGTCGGCAAATACAACGAGTTCGAAAGCCTGCGCAAGGCCGGGATCCAGCATGCCGACATGCGCGGATACAACTACGACCGCGCCGACGTCAGCGGACTGTCACTGGCCAATGCCTACGCCAGCACGCTCGGGGCGGTGTTCACCGAACAACCGAAGCCCTATGAGGTCGAGTTGTGCGTGGCCGAGGTCAGCCGTCCCGGCAAACCCGGTCCGTCCCAGCTGTACCGGATCACCTACGACGGCTCGATCGTCGACGAGACCCGCTTCCTGGTGATGGGCGGTTCCACCGAGTCGATCACGGCCTCGATGAAGGATTCTTACGATCCGGAGGCAGACCTGAGGGCTGCGTTGGCATCGGCGGTCACGGCTTTGGAAACACCACCGGCCGGCAATGGTTCGTCGTCTTCGTCGAGCAGTTCGTCGACGCCCGAACCTCGCACACTGCAGCCGGGTGACCTCGAAGTGGCCATCCTCGACCACGGTCGCCCGCGCCGCGCGTTCCGGCGTCTGACGGGATCGACCCTGGTCGACCTCCTTCCGGCCCGCGAAACCAACAACTGAAGAAGTTCTTCTCTGGTCACACGGCAGTAGGGTTGTAAACGTGCAGCGACGAATCATGGGTATCGAAACCGAGTTCGGTGTCACGTGCACTTTTCACGGACATCGGCGGCTCAGTCCCGACGAGGTGGCGCGGTATCTGTTCCGCCGCGTGGTGTCGTGGGGCCGGTCGTCCAATGTGTTCTTGCAGAACGGGGCGCGCCTCTATCTCGACGTGGGCTCGCACCCCGAGTACGCGACCGCCGAATGCGACAACCTGCAACAGTTGATCGAGCACGACCGGGCGGGCGAGTTGGTCCTGGAAGACCTGCTGATCGATGCCGAGCGACGGCTGGCCGACGAAGGCATCGGCGGCGACATCTATCTGTTCAAGAACAACACCGACTCCGCGGGCAATTCGTACGGCTGCCACGAGAATTATCTGGTGGTCCGGGCCGGGGAGTTCTCGCGGATCTCCGACGTCCTGTTGCCGTTCCTGGTCACGCGGCAGTTGATCTGTGGTGCGGGCAAGGTTCTGCAGACGCCCAAGGCCGCGACATTCTGCCTGTCGCAGCGGGCCGAACACATCTGGGAAGGTGTCTCGTCGGCGACCACCCGTAGCCGTCCGATCATCAACACCCGCGACGAACCCCATGCCGACGCCGAGAAATACCGGCGCCTGCACGTGATCGTGGGGGATTCGAACATGGCCGAGACCAGCACGATGCTCAAGGTCGGGTCGGCGGCGCTGGTGCTGGAGATGATCGAGGCCGGGGTCGCGTTCCGCGATCTGGCTCTGGACAACCCGATCCGAGCCATCCGCGAGGTCTCGCATGATCTCACCGGCAGCCGTCCGGTCCGGCTCGCCGGCGGACGTCAGGCCACCGCGCTCGACATCCAGCGCGAATACCACTCACGCGCGGTCGAACATCTCAAGACGCGTGAGCCGAATCAGCAGATGACCCAGGTGGTCGACCTGTGGGGCCGGATGCTCGACGCGGTCGAGACCCAGGATTTCGCGAAGGTCGACACGGAGGTCGACTGGGTGATCAAGCGCAAATTGTTCCAGCGCTACCAGGACCGGTACTCGATGGAGCTGTCCGATCCCAAGATCTCGCAGCTCGATCTGGCCTACCACGACATCAAACGCGGGCGCGGCGTGTTCGATCTGTTGCAGCGCAAGGGTCTGGCCGCGCGGGTCACCACCGATGAGGCGATCGCGGCTGCGGTGGACACGCCGCCGCAGACCACCAGGGCCAAGCTCCGTGGAGACTTCATCGCGGCCGCGCAGAAGGCTGGTCGTGACTTCACCGTCGATTGGGTGCACCTCAAGCTGAACGACCAGGCCCAGCGCACCGTGCTCTGCAAAGACCCGTTCCGCAACGTCGATGAGCGCGTCGAACGCCTGATCGCATCTATGTGAAGGTCTGTGTCCTAGGCTGATCCCGTGGCGACCAACAAGGTTGAACGGCTGATGAACCTGGTGATCTGCTTGCTGTCCACCAGTCAGTATCTTTCCGCCGATCAAATCCGCAACAGTGTGATCGGATATCAGGATTCGAAGTCCGATGAGGCCTTCAACCGGATGTTCGAGCGCGACAAGAACGAGCTGCGCGACCTCGGTATCCCGGTGGAAACCGGCCGTTCGTCGGGATTCTCGTCAGTCGACGGCTACCGGATCAACCGGGCCGAGTACGAACTGCCCGATATCTCGCTCGACCCCGACGAGGCTGCCGCGGTGGCACTTGCCGCGGCACTGTGGGAATCGCCGGAGCTCGCGGCCTCCAGTCACAGCGCCTTGATGAAGTTGCGTGCGGCCGGCGTCCAGATGGATCCGGGATCGGCGTTCGACGAGAACTCCACGGCGATTCATTCGAGTGCCCCGCAAGGTATCGGGTCGCCTGCGGTGCTCGGTGCATTGCTCGCCGCGCTCGACGAGAACCGCCCGGTCCGTTTCGAGCACCGGCCGGGGCCGACGTCGCCCCATGTGACCCGGACCGTCGAACCGTGGGGTGTGGTCACCCATCTCGGGCGCTGGTATCTCGTCGGACATGACCGGGACCGCGGACAGACCCGTACCTATCGGCTCACCCGCATCCTGTCGGTGACCCCATTCGGCAGGGCAGGCGAACTGACCCGGCCCAGCAATGTCGATCTTCGTCAGATCGTCGCCGAAGCCGTCGATCGATCCGGACCGGCCGTCACGGCCCATGTCTGGGTGGCCGAGAACCGGGCCGCCGGTTTGCGCCGCATCGCGACGTCGTCGCAGCCCGGGAAACACGAGGGGCGGGCCGGCAGCATCCTGAGCATCGCGATGAGGTCGACCGATGGTCTGACCCGTCAGGTGCTCGGCGCAGGCACCGACGCGTTCGTCCTCGATCCGCCGGAACTGCGTGAGAACGTCATCGAGGAACTCGACATACTCAGCGAGGCGGCCCGATGAGTGCGGGAACCGATCGACTCAACCGCATGCTGGCCATGGTCCCGTACTTCTTGGCCCATCCCGGCGTCAATGCCGCCAAAGCGGCCGTCGACCTGGGCACCACACCCAAGCAGGTTCTCGAGGACCTGCAGCAGCTGTGGATGTGTGGCCTTCCCGGATACACGCCGGGCGACCTGATCGACTTGTCCTTCACCCCCGACAGCGTCGAGGACGGTGTCGCGGTGACCTTCTCGGCCGGCATCGACCGGCCGTTGAAACTGACCGGGTCCGAGGCCGCTCCGCTGCTCGTGGCCCTACGTTCGTTGATCGATGCGTCCGGGGTCGTCGATCCCGCCGCGGCCAGGCGAGCCATCGCAAAGATCGAGAACGCGATGGGATCGAGTCTCGGTGAGGCGGTCACCGAGACACCGGCCGACCTGTCCAAGACCGGTGACTCCGAAGCGGTGACCGCGGTTCGTGAGGCGGTCCGCGGCCACCGGGCGGTGCGGTTGCGGTATTACTCGGCCACCCGAGACGTCGTCGGAGAGCGGGTGGTCGATCCGATCCGCATCCAGGCGATCCAGGGTCGCGGGTATCTCGAGGGTTGGTGCCGGAGCAGCGAGGGCATCCGGCTGTTCCGCTTCGACCGGATCGAAGCGGCAACGGTGCTCGACGAGACCAGTTCGCCGCCGCCGACGACCGATGGCAGCGCCTTGGCCCTGTTCGACAGTGACTCCGACCTGCCCGAAGCGGTGGTCGAGATCGATCAGGACGTGGTCTGGGTTCTCGACTATTACCTGATCGAGCCTTTGGACCCGGACGGTCTGGCCGGTTCGCAGGGGCCGGTTGTCGCCACCATGAGGTACGGGTCGGCCGACTGGCTCATCCGATTCATCCTCGGCTTCGGTGGCAAGATCAGGGTCCGTGATCCGGAGATGGCCGACGAGGTCCGGGCACGGGCCACTGCCGCGCTGTCCATGTACCGCTGAACCTGACTTGTCCATCCGCTGACCGCTCGCTGTGAGGCCGTTGTTCGACCCGTTAGGGTTGGCCCGAGTCCGGTAGCATTGCGGAGGAACTCAACGGGAGAGGTAACTGCACAATGAATGCATTACAGCCATGGCACATCATTCTTGTGGTGGTCGTGTTCTTGATCCTTTTCGGATCGAAGAAGCTGCCGGACGCCGCGCGCGGTCTGGGACGTTCGATGCGCATCTTCAAGAGTGAGGTCAAGGAGATGCAGAACGAGAACAATTCGGACAAGCCCGCATCGGCGCAGACTCCCGAGTCGCGGCCACAGATCACTTCGGGTCTTGACGGAACACCGACGAATACCCCCGAATCCGAACGTCGTTCCGCCTGATCCTCGTCCTCGCCGTTCTGGTGGGTGGGTCACTTGTGTCCAGGTGACCCGCCTACAACCGACCCCTGAGTAGTCGACCACGTGCGCATACCTTTTGACCCTCGGCGCCGTAAGCGCAAGGTGAATCCTGACGGCACCATGTCGTTGGTCGACCACCTTCGCGAGCTGCGTAACCGACTGTTGATCTCTGTCCTGGCGATCGCCCTGACCACAATCCTCGGATTCGTCTGGTATTCGCACGGGTTTTTCGGCCTCTCGTCCCTCGGCGACCTGCTGCGCCAGCCCTACTGTGATCTGCCGGCGTCGTCCCGTGCCAATCTCACCGGCGACGACACGTGTCGCCTCCTGGCGACGGGCCCGTTCGACCAGTTCATGCTGCGCCTCAAAGTCGCTCTGACCGCGGGCATCGTCATGGCCTGCCCGATCTGGTTCTACCAACTGTGGCAGTTCATCACCCCCGGCATGGTCGAGAAGGAACGCAAGTACGCGGTCACGTTCGTCTCCTTCGCCGCAGCCCTGTTCCTCGCCGGAACGGCGCTGGCCTACCTGGTGATGGCGAAGGCGTTCGAGGTCTTGTTGACGATCGGCGACAACGTGCAGATCACGGCACTGGCCGGTGATCAGTACTTCAGCTTCCTCATCCACCTGCTGATCATCTTCGGTGTCAGTTTCGAACTGCCGTTGCTGATCGTCGCGCTGAACATGGTTGGCGTCCTGACGTATGCGCGATTGAAGGCGTGGCGACGTGGCCTCATCTTCGGCATGTTCGTCTTCGCGGCCTTCTTCACCCCGGGCTCGGATCCATTCACCATGCTGGCACTGGCCGGCGCGCTCTCGATCTTGCTCGAGATCGCCATCCAGGTCGCTCACCTGCACGATTACCGTAAAGCGAAGCGTGAGGCCCAGGAATGGGGCAACGTGAGCGACGACGAAGCCGCTCCGATCGATCCGGCAGGCCCGGTCGGGCATGTTCCTGATCCGGTGCAACCACCAGAACCGGTGTCGGCGACGTCCCGAGGCAGTGGAGCCGATCTCTACGATGACACTCTCTGAAACACGCACCGAACTCGAGAAGTTCGCCGGGCGACAGGCGTTTGCCCTTGATCCATTCCAACGTGATGCCTGCATAGCGCTGGAAGACGGTCATGGTGTCCTCGTCTGCGCGCCGACCGGCGCCGGCAAGACGATTGTCGGTGAGTTCGCGGTACACCTGGCGCTCGCCGGTGGGTCGAAATGCTTCTACACCACACCCATCAAGGCGCTGAGCAACCAGAAGTTCGCCGATCTGGTTCGCGCGCACGGTGCCGAAAACATCGGTTTGCTGACCGGTGATTCGTCGATCAACTCCCACGCCCCGGTCGTTGTGATGACCACCGAAGTGCTGCGCAACATGATCTACGCGAACTCACCCGCGCTGCAGAACCTGTCGCATGTGGTGATGGATGAGGTCCACTTTCTTGCCGACCGGTTCCGCGGAGCCGTCTGGGAAGAGGTCATCCTGCATCTCGAACCCTCGGTACGGGTGGTGAGTCTGTCGGCCACGGTCAGCAACGCCGAGGAATTCGGGTCCTGGATCCAGACCGTTCGCGGCGACACGACCGTCATCGTCGACGAGCACCGGCCCATCCCGCTCACTCAGCACATGCTGGTCGGCAACCGGTTGTTCGATCTGTTCGATCATCGCGACCCCAAGGACCCGAACAAGAAGCCGGCGGTCAATCCGGAGCTGACCCGCTACATCCGCCAACGGGAACTGGCAGCGCGGCGCGATGACGACTTCTCCATCCGCGGTCCACGGGGACGTGGTCAGCGAAGCGATCACCGTCGCAGCGGCGTCCGTCCGGTGTCGCGGCCCGAGCTCATCGCACGTCTGGATCGCGATGGCCTGCTTCCGGCCATCAGCTTCATCTTCTCGCGGGCCGGCTGTGAGGGCGCGCTGAGTCAGTGCCTGCGTTCGGGTTTGCGGCTGCTCGAACAGGACCAGGTCGAGCAGGTGAATCTGATCGTCGACAAGTATGTCGCCGAGCTGACCCCCTCGGACCAGGACGTGCTCGGTGTTCACAGCTGGCGGGAGGGATTGACACGCGGTTTCGCCGCGCACCATGCCGGACTGCTGCCCGCCTTCCGGCACGCGGTTGAAGAGCTGTTCGTCAAAGGTTTGGTCAAGGTTGTATTCGCCACCGAGACACTGGCTTTGGGCATCAACATGCCCGCCCGTTCCGTGGTGCTGGAGCGATTGATCAAGTACAACGGCGAGTCACACAACGACCTGACGCCGGGGGAGTACACCCAGCTGACCGGCCGGGCCGGGCGGCGTGGGATCGACGTCGAAGGCCATGCCGTGGTCGTCTGGACCGAGGACCTCGACCCCACCCGGGTCGCCGGACTCGCCGGTGCTCGTACGTTCCCGTTGCGCAGTTCCTTTGCGCCGGAATACAACATGGCCGTCAACCTGATCGGCCGTCTGGGACTGGCCGGTTCCCGTAACCTGCTCGACCGCTCGTTCGCACAGTTCCAGGCCGACCGGTCCGTGGTCGGACAGGCCCGGCAGATCGACACCGCACGCCGCCAACTCCGCAAGATCGAGGTGGAACTGGAGGCGCGGGCCGAAGGCCGCGGCCTCGACGCCGGCATCGACGGCTTTCTCGGGTACACCCGTCTTCGTGAAGAGATCCGGGCCCGTGAACGTTCGCTGAAGTTCGAGAACCGAATGGCTGTGCAGCAGAGCACGGTTGAAGACCTCGCCGCGCTCAAGCGTGGTCAGGTCATCGGCCTGGCCGGTGGTCGGCATCGTGGGCTGGCGGTGGTGTTGGAGCCCGCAACCGACTTGCGCGACCCAAAACCGTTGGTGCTCTGTGAGGACGGCTGGGCCGGTCGGGTCGGCCCGCGGGATTTCCTCAACCCACCACAGGTACTCGGCCACATGCGGCTGGCGAAGCAGGTCGATCGCCGTACCGGCCGGGGTCGTCGTGACCTCGCCTCGGCGCTGCGTTCCACGGGCATCGAGATGCCCCGCGGCAAGCAGACCAGGCGCACCCGGGCCGCCGATGACCCTGGCCTGAACCGTCTTCGCACAGAGTTGCGTGAGCACCCGGCGCATCAGATCCCCGCTCACGACGAGTTGTTCCGGCTCGCCGAACGCCGTAACCGGGTGTCGCGGGAGATCGCG
The DNA here is from genome assembly GCF_059553395.1 of Williamsia sp. z34. NCBI lineage: Bacteria > Bacillati > Actinomycetota > Actinomycetes > Mycobacteriales > Nocardiaceae > Williamsia > Williamsia sp. z34. The sequence goes on from NZ_JCANWW010000002.1 coordinate 538,097, forward strand.
GCACTCGAAGAATCGGTGTCGGCCCGCACGTCCACACTGGCCGTCAACTTCAATCGGGTCGTCGCGGTTCTCACCGAGTTGGGTTATCTCGAACAGGTCGAACACAAGTCGAACGGCGACATGACCGTGACGCCCGCCGGCGAAGTCCTGAGTCGGGTCTACAGCGAGAGCGATCTGCTCATCTGCGAGTGCATCCGCACCGGGCTCTGGGACCACCTCGGCGCAGCCGAACTCGCGGCCGTCGCCTCGGCGGTGGTGTACCAGTCACGCCGAGACTCGTACGGTGGCGCTGATCTGGTGACCGGTGTCTCCAGTGTGCGAGAAGCGTTGAGTCGCACGCATGCAGCATGGAAAGACCTGGCGCGTGTCGAGATGAGTCACATGGTGGAACCGACCCGCGAGCCGGATGCCGGTTTCGCCACGGCCATTCACCTGTGGGCGACCGGTCGCGGCCTGACCGAGGTACTCGCGGCAGCGGGCGAGCAGGGCACCTCTCTGCCTGCCGGAGATTTCGTTCGCTGGAGCCGTCAGGTCATCGACCTCCTCGAGCAGATGCGGGTCGCAGCCGGGCTCGGCGGATCGGATCGCTCGAAGCTGGCCCGTTCGGCGGCAGCGGCGATCACGGCGATTCGGCGCGGCGTTGTGGCTGTCGAACTCGGCTGAGCGCCCGCGAGTTTTCGCTGAGCGCCTGCCCGAACGGCAATAGGTTGTGCGGTATGTTCGGGGTTCGGAAGTCCTGGACTTGCGATCGCGCGACGCGAACAGGTGGAGGGAAATACATGAGCGGGCCCAACGACCCGAACAACCAGGGTGGCGGTTCCGCACCCGGGCAGTGGCAACCAGGACAAGGGCAGCCAGGGCAAGGGCAACCGGGTCAGGGTTCTGACCCGTGGAACCAGCAGACCTACGGCTACCCGGCCGGCGGCCAGCCGCCGCAAGGTCAACCCGCCCAGCATGGTTGGGGCCAGCAGCCTCCGCAACAGCCCGGTCCATACGGTCAGCCGGAGCAGTACGGTCAGCCCGGTCAATACGGCCAGCCGGGACAGCCTCCTCAGTACGGACAACCAGGTGCACCGCAATACGGCCAGCAGCCGCAATACGGTGCGCCCCAGGGTCAACCGGGCCAGTACGGCCAACCCGGCCAGCCGGATCAGTTCGGGCAGTACGGCCAGCCGGGGCAGTTCGGGCAGCCCGGTGGCGACCAGTTCGCGGGTATGACACCACCGAAGAAGTCGAAGAGGCTGCCGCTGATCATCGGTGCCGCAGTGGTCGGTGTCGCCGCCGTCGTCCTGGCGGTCACCGCATTCTGGCTTCCGGGATTCGCCGTGACGAAGGTTCTCAGCCAAGACGCGGCCCAGAAAGGTGTGGCGTCGGTTCTGGAGAACGACTACCAGGCCAAAGACGTCGAGAACGTCCGGTGCCCCGCCGATCAGGAGATCAAGAAGGGCAGCAGCTTCACCTGCACCGCGACCGTTGCCGGCGCGAACCAGCAGGTCAAGATCACGTTCCTCGACGATGAGGGCAAGTACGAGGTCGGTCAGCCGACCACCCAGTAGGCAGTTCGGACGGCCGGTGGACGCGTCAGCCCATCTGCCAGCCGAGTGCCTTGCCCAGTCGGCCGATCGATGAGCCGATACCGAGTTCTTCGATCAGGTCGGCAAGCGCTGCGGGGTCGGCGGGTGCGGCGGGGAGGCGACCTTCGGTGTCGCCGATGATCTCCGCGTCGGTCTTGACGAACACAACGGTGCGGGCCCCGCGCAGGTAGTCCGCGCCCTCGGCGAGCGACTTGCGTTGACGCGGTGAGATCCGCTTGTCGCTCGTTGTCGATGCCGCGCGTTCGAGTTCGTCCAGGTTTCCGAACTCGTGAAGCAGCTTCGACGCGGTCTTCTCACCGATGCCCGTCACCCCTGGCAACCCGTCCGACGGATCTCCGCGCAGGATCGCCATCTCGGCGTAGGCCGAACCCGGATTCGCTGTTGGTACGTCGTACTTCTCGGCGAGTTCCTCCGGCCCGAACATCTCGGCCTTGGCCAGGCCGCGTCCCACGTACAGCACGCGCACCGGAACCGGGTCGTCGGAAACCACCTGCAGCAGGTCGCGATCACCGCTGACCACCACCACCGGATCTTTGGCTTCGGAGTCGGCGAGGGTTCCGATCACGTCGTCGGCTTCGCAGCCCTCCGCTCCCGCCGTGGCGATCCCGGCAGCGGCCAGAACTTTCATGATCATGTCGACCTGAGGTGTCAGGGTGTCCGGGACCTCTTCAGACCCGTCGCTCGCACCTGCGGCCACGCGATGCGCCTTGTACGACGGGATGAGATCGGTGCGGAAGGCCGGCCGCCAGTCGAGGTCCAGGCACACGATCAGTCGTTGCGGATGCTCCCGGGTGACCAGAGAAGCGATCATGTCGACGAATCCGCGGACTGCGTTGACCGGACGCCCGTCGGGTGCCGTCATCTTCTCGGGCAGGGCATGAAAGGCCCGAAACCAGAGGCTGGCACCATCGAGCAACATCACTGGGGCAGTCATGCCTAAACCATGCCAGATCGGCGCCGATCATCGGAGCACTGCGGTCAGGTGGCGCTGCGTTCGTCCGAACCCAGGACATCGAGCACGGCCAGTTGCGACTCGGCATCGCCGGTGAGCGGCTGACTCGAAGGACCCTGTCGCAACGCGATTTTCACGTCGGCCCGACTGATGTTCGCCGGGGCCGTCGAGGCCACGAAGGACAAGAGCAGGTCGATGAAGCGGTTCGGGTCATCCCGGAACGGAAAATGACCGGCCTTGTCGAAGATGACCATCTGAGAGCCGGGCATCGCGCTGTGGAGCATATGGGCGTGCTGCACCGGGATCACCTGATCGTCCGAGCCCCACACGATCAGGGTCGGGATACCGGCGCTCAGGTAACAGCGGTCGAGCATGGTGACCACCTGACCGCGCCAGTCGACAGCTGATCGCAAGGTCCGGGCGAAGACCTCGGCCGATCCCTTTTCCGGCATCCGTTCGAGCACCCGGACGATCTCGTTGTTGTCACGGAACAGTGCAAACGGCAGACGATCGCGCAACGTGCGCGAAGCCGTTGCAAATGCGGAGAACACTCCCGGGACCGAGACCACCCCCAGGGCGTACTCGGAGAAAGGCAGTGACAACGCTCGCAGGACCGGATTGACATCCTTGGTGACACCGCCGGTGCCCACCAGCACCAACCGTTCGACCATCTCGGGGAACTGATACGCGAACTGCCCGGCCACACCACCGCCGAGTGAATGACCGACGATCGTCACCCTTTCGATGTCGAGGTACGTCAACAGATCGCGCATTCCGTTGGCAAAAGCGGGTACCGAGTAGTCGGCACGTGGACGGTCCGAGAAACCGTGTCCGAGAAAGTCGGGTGCGATCACCGTGTATTTCTCGCTGAGCTGCGTGAACACAGGTTCCCAGGCCAGGGAGTTGTCGCCGATTCCGTGCAACAACAGCAACGCCGGACCCGAGCCGGCCATCCGATAGGCACGCTTGTATCCATGCAGGTTTGCGAACTGGACCTGAGAATCATCGGTAGGAACAGCCCGTAGTCGACGTCGGACGCCTTCGCGGTCCACGGTGACCTCCTGGGGGTATGTTCAGAACTGATATCTTCCGTTGCCTGCATTCTCCGCGTAAAACGGTGTTTTCGCCCGGTTAGAGATCGCTCATTGCATGTTGTGATTCGACTGGAACACACCTCCGCCGCGTTGTGACACGCGTCCGGCGGCCGGCCACATCACGAGCGGTGCGACCGATAGCCTTGAATCCATGGCAGATCAACGATTCTCGGCAGCGGTGTACAAGTCACGTCTGGATCGGGCGCAGGAGCTCACGGCGCAAGCGGGCCTGTCAGCGCTGTTCATCACTCCCGGACCCGACCTGCGGTATCTGACGGGCTCTCGGGCCAGCACATTCGAACGGCTCACCGCCCTGGTGATCAGTCCGGGCCGGGCTCCCGAAGTAGTTGTGCCACGGCTGGAGTTGGCGGCGCTGCGCGAGTCGGCCGTCGGCGAACTCGGCTTGACCGTCCACGATTGGGTTGACGGCCAGGATGCCTATGCACTCGCAGTTGTTGCTGCCGGAGGAGCAGGCGACCGATACGCCGTCTCCGACGCGACGCCTGCGCTGCACACGGTCCCACTGGCAGGCCGATGGGGCGGCGCACCAGAACTCGCCACTGCTGTCCTGCGTGAATTGCGGATGATCAAGGACGACGCCGAGATCGACGCGTTACGCCGGGCCGGCGCCGCGATCGACCGAGTACATGCGCGGGTCGGGGAGTGGCTCAAAGCCGGTCGCACCGAACGTGAGGTCGCTGCGGACATCGACGCCGCCATTCTCGCCGAAGGGCACACCCGAGCCGAGTTCATCATCGTGGGATCCGGCCCCAACGGTGCCGACCCCCATCACGAGGTGTCGGACCGGGTGATCGAGGACGGCGACATGGTTGTCGTGGATATCGGCGGACCGGTCGCGCCGGGATACAACTCCGATTGCACCCGAACCTACTGTGTCGGTACACCTTCCGATGTCATCGCGCGTCAGTATGAGTGGCTGCAACAAGCCCAGCGGGCCGCTGTGGCCACAGTGCGCCCCGGCGTCACCGCCGAGGAGGTCGACGCCGCGGCCCGGGACGTATTGGCAGCCGCCGGACTCGCCGACAAGTTCGTTCACCGCACCGGTCACGGCATCGGCCTCTCGGTTCATGAAGAGCCGTATATCGTTGCGGGCAACAACATTCCGCTGCGTCCGGGCATGGCATTCAGCATCGAGCCGGGCATCTATTTCCCCGACAGTTGGGGCGCACGCATCGAAGACATCGTGGTCGTCACCGAAGATGGCTGCGAAGCGTTCAATTCCCGACCACACGAGCTGAAGTCGGTCTGATCCAGGCCTCAGATCGGCTCGATCAGTTCGGATAAATGTTCGACTTATTGAGCCCTCCAGGGTACACTGATTGAAAGCGTTCTGATCAGATGTGCTGGGGGGCATGATGACTGACGATCCGCCTGTTGAATCTTCGGTTGACTCTTCGGTTGATTCCTCGCCGGTTCCGGTATTGGTGCGCAAGTACCTCGAGTTGGAGTTGCTCGTTGCCGATATCGCGGACTGCGCTGATTCCGATATGTCTGGCGCGGAAGTCAATGAGCTTGTGCGGGTGCATGAACGGATCGCCCGTAAGGTCGAGTTCACCGGGTTGCGTCACCTGTTGCGGGTCTCGGATCGGTCATCGTTTACCGAAGCCGGGTATTCGTCACTGTTCGGTTTCACCCGTAGCGAGTTGCGGTTGACCAAAGGGCAAACCATGTCCCGGATCCGGGCCCTGGAGGCGGTGGGCCGGTTTCATACGTTGCAGGGTGAGGTGTTGGCGCCGAAATGCCCTGCGGCCGAGCAGGCGTGGTCGAAAGGTTTGATCGGGGCGGCGCATATGGATGTCATGTTGGATGTGCGCAAACAGATCCCGTCGGCCTCTGATCCGGCAGTGTATGACGTGGTGGATCATTGGATGACCGAAGAGGCCGTCGGCCAAGATCCCACCCAGTTGACCGCAGCCGGTCGCGCGGTCTTGGCCCGGGTCGACCCTGATGGCCGGTTGACCGATGATTCGGATCGGGCTCGTAAACGGTCGATGGGTATCGGGGATCAGGGGGTGGATTTGATGGCCAAGATCACCGGCACCCTGGACCCGGAAACGTTGGCCCTGTTGAGGACGGTGATGGATGTGTGGGCGGCGCCGGGGATGAACAATCCAGCCGACCCCAACTCGCCGACCGGTGCGTCCGATGATCCGAAACAAGACAAAGAGCTGATCAGAGCTGCTGCTGAGCGGGATACCCGCTCGAAAGGCCAACAATGTCACGACGCGCTCAAGGCGATCCTGAAAACGATTTTGGAGTGCAACCTGCTGGGGAAGTCTCATCGGGGTTTGCCGGCGCAGTTGATCGTCACGATGACCAAGCAGCAGCTCGACGAGTGTGCGGGGATCGCCCGAACGGCGTCGGGGGTGGATATTCCGGTCAACGAGGCCCTGAATCTGGCGGCCCGGTCGGACAAATATCTGGCCGTGTTCGCTGACCACTCCGCTGAGGTGTTGTATCTCGGCCGGACCAAACGGACCGCCCAAAAAGGTCAACGGTTGGCGTTGTTCGTCCGGGATCGAGGCTGCTCACACCCTGGTTGTACCAATCCGGCGACCTGGGTCGAGGCCCATCACTTACTTGCCTGGATCAATGGTGGTCTGACCGACATCGACATGATGGGATCGGCGTGCCCGCCGCACCACAAACTCATCGGTGACGGACCGCATCAGTGGCAGACGATCATGATCACCGAAGGCCCCGACACGGGTCGGGTCGGGTGGATACCGCCGGCGTCGGTGGATCCGGAACGAAAACCGCGGGTCAACCGGGCCCAGCATGTCAACGAAACCCTCGCAGCAGCCTGGGAGAAGGTACTGGCCGATCGCCGGGCGGTGTTGGCCGAAAAGTTGGCGGAACTGACGGACCGCGAACCTGAGGTCCAACCCGATCCCGAACCGGATAGCCCGCACCAAGATGCCTAGCTTATTGCTCAGGCGGTGACCATCAGCGACTGCGAGCCCAATACACGCTCTACGTTGATCTGGATGACCACGCGGCGTGGGTTCACTTTGGGCTCTTTGTAGCGAGCCGCGTAGCGGCGAACACCTTCGGCGACAGCCTCTGGGTCACGGTGGACTGATGCTTCGCCTTCCAACGTCAACCACTGTGGACCGTTCACCTGAAATACCGCCGCGTATCCGGAGCGGTCGACGTTCTTTACCTTCTGGCTGCCTTCGAAGGTGATCACTCGCGCGATCTTCGCCTCGGCGTCGTAGGTGAATCCCACAGCGACAACATGGGGGGTCCCCGACGCACGGACGGTGGTCAGACTCCCGAGGTGGCGTTCGGTGAGAAAGGCCATTGCTGCGGGGGTGAGGTCGTCTGCTGTTTTGGGCACAAGTCGACTTTAGCCAACGCAACCTTCACCCCTCCTGAAGTCGTTTGGGATACTGGCCCGGTGAGTAATGGGCGAGTGGTTGTGCTGTTCGGTGGTCGCAGTGAGATCGGGCTGGAGGTGGCGGCCCGGATCGCTGCCGGGGCGACGGTGATCTTGGCGGCTCGCCGATCAGAGGACCTCGCTGATCAGCGTGAACGGCTGCAATCCGAGAATGCGGCGGCAGTCCACACAATCGAGTTCGATGCGAACGACACCTCGGCGCATGAGGGCCTCATCCAGCAGATCGTTGCCGAGCACGGACCCATCGACGATGCGATCGTGGCCTTCGGCATCCTGGGCGATCAGGCGCGGGCAGAGGTCGACAGTGCCCACGCCCTGCAGATCGCACACACCGACTATCTCGCCCAGATCAGCGTCCTGACCCCGTTGGCCGTCGCGATGCGCGCCGCGAAGCGCGGCAACATCATCGTCTTCTCCTCTGTGGCCGGCGTCCGGGTCCGCCGCGCCAACTACGTCTACGGCTCCACCAAAGCCGGACTGGACGGCTTCGCCAGCGGATTGTCAGATGCCTTGCACGGCAGCGGGGTACACCTCCTGCTGGTGCGCTCCGGTTTTGTCATCGGCAGCATGACAAGAGATTTGATGGCCTCCGGTACCAAACCTGCCCCGATGTCGAGCACCGCACCACAGGTTGCCGACGCAGTGGTGAAAGCGTTGCACCAAGGTAAGCGTGTGGTGTGGGTGCCCGGAAAACTGCGCCCGGTCTTCTTCGTGATGAAACTCCTGCCCCAGGCCATCTGGCGGCGGATGCCGCGATGAGTGAACCGAGGTTTGTGGTCGTCGGTATCGGCGCCGACGGCTGGGACGGCCTATCCGGGAAATCGCAGGACGAATTGCGCTCTGCCACCGATATTTACGGTTCCGCGCGCCAGCTGGATCTGCTTGCACCTCTGGAAGCCGCACGCCACCGGTGGGACAGCCCGATGTCCGAACACTTGCGGCGACTATTGGCCGAGCCACACCCGCAGACCGTTCACATCCTTGCCTCGGGCGATCCGATGTTCCACGGCGTCGGGGCCTCGATCGTCAAACAGGTCGGCGCCCAACATGTTCGCATCCTGCCGGCCGTCTCGAGTGTCAGCCTGGCCTCGGCCCGCCTCGGCTGGGACCTGGCCACGACCCGTATCAGCAGTGTTGTCGATCGACCGATCGACTCGATTCTCTCCGATGTCTCCGATAGCGTTCGCCTGCTGATCCTGAGTCGCGACAACACCACTCCGGCAGCCGTCGCCGACCTGCTCACCGCTCATGGGTTCGGCTGGTCGCAGATGACAGTTCTCGAACAGCTCGGTTCCGATCGGGAACGCCAGGTCACCGGTATCGCGCGAACCTGGACGGGACCTGCCGGCGACCAGCTCAACATTGTTGCCGTTGACTGTCTTGGTCCGGCCGTCAGCAGCCAGGCAGGTCTACCGGACACCGACTTCAGCCACGACGGGCAACTGACCAAACAGGCGGTGCGGGCGCTGACCGTCACCGCCCTCCGGCCTGCCGCACGCCAACTGCTGTGGGATGTCGGTGCGGGCGCGGGTAGCGTCGCCATCGAGTGGCTGCGCACCGACCGGACCTGCTCCGCAATCGCATTCGAATCGAACGACGTACGCCGGGGACGCATTGCGCACAACGCGGCCCAGCTCGGTGTGAGCGCAGGATTGACCGTCCTCGGGGCGGCACCCGATCAGCTGGGTCATGCACCCGATCCCGACGCGATCTTCATCGGGGGAGGGGTGACAATCCCGGGGGTCGTGGAGGAGTGCTGGGATGCCCTGCTCGACGGTGGACGGATCGTGGCGAACGCCGTCACCCTCGAATCCGAGGCTGTTTTGGTGAAATGGCATGCTGCCCTGGGCGGTACGCTTCGTCGATTCCAGATCGACCACGCCGAGCCACTCGGATCGATGACAACCTGGCGCCCCGCGCTCCCGGTGACACAGTGGATCGTCGACAAGCCGAGGACAAACTCATGACGGTGTACTTCATCGGGGCCGGACCCGGCGCCGCCGACCTGATCACCCTTCGGGGCGCAAAGCTGCTCTCGCGGTGCAACACCTGCCTTTATGCCGGGTCGCTGGTCCCGGCTGAGATGCTCGAGCATTGTCCCCCCGGCGCCACATTGATCAACACCGCGAAGATGCCGTTACCGCAGATCATCGAGCACATCGTGACCGCGACCCGTGCCGGCCATGACGTGGCGCGCTTGCATTCCGGCGACCCCGGACTGTATTCGGCGGTGGCCGAACAGATCAGATTGCTGCAGCCGCAAGGAATCTCGTACGAGATCGTCCCGGGTGTTCCGGCCTTCACCGCGGCGGCTGCGGCATTGGGACAGGAACTCACCGTGCCGGGAGTCGGTCAGTCGCTGCTGATTACGCGAGTGTCCACGCTCTCGACCGACATGCCCGAGGGGGAGCAACTCGAAGAGCTCGCCCGCACGGGTGTCACGATGGCGATCCACCTGGCAGCCCATCGGGCCCAACAAATCGTGGATGCATTGACGCCGCATTACGGCAGCGACTGCCCGACGGCGGTGGTCGCCTTCGCCGGCCGCGACAACCAGCAGATCGTTCGGTGCACGTTGACCGAACTCCCGAACCAGCTGGAACGACACGGTATCCAGCGCACGGCGGTCATTTTCGTCGGACGCGTCCTGGCCGCCGCAGAGTTCCCGGACAGTTATCTCTATTCATCTGCCAGGATGACCAAGCTGCGCACCGACCCCCATCTGTCATGAGCGAGGGGACGGTCCTCATCCTGGGCGGTACCGCCGAAGCCCGCGCTCTGGCAGCGCAGCTCGTCGGGGACGGAGTGCAGGTTGTCACCTCACTCGCCGGACGGGTCAAGAATCCGGCGCTACCGGTCGGTGATGTCCGGATCGGCGGGTTCGGCGGCATCGACGGTCTGCGAACGTGGCTGCGTGACAACACCTGCACGGCAGTGGTCGATGCGACGCATCCGTTCGCCCGTCAGATCTCCGCCAATGCCGGAGCCGCAACTGCGAGTCTCGATGTGCCGATGCTGACACTGCGACGACCCGAATGGTCGGCGCAACAGGGGGACCACTGGATCGATGTCCCAGACATCGCCGGTGCAGCCAGAAGCGTCGCGGAATCGGCCCATGAAAAGGGCGATATCCGAGTCTTCCTCACCACCGGTCGCCAAGACGTCGATGCTTTCGCCGACATCGACGACGCCTGGTTCCTGATCCGTCTCGTGGACCCGCCCGAGCGGTCGGTGCCGTCCCGGCATCAGATCCTCCGCAGCCGCGGCCCGTACACCGTCGAAGGTGAACTGGCCCTGATGCGCGAACACCGCATAGACGTGGTCGTCACGAAGAACAGTGGAGGTCCACTGGTTCAAGCGAAACTTGAAGCAGCGCGGCACCTTTCGCTACCGGTCGTCATGGTTCGGCGACCGTCCCCACCCGGCGGCGAAACCGTCGAAACGGCTTCGGCCGCCGCGGACCGGGTCCGTCAGTTGCTCTCGTAGCGGCGGTTGGTGAACGCCACCGGACCACCGATGCGGTCCACGACCGTGGTGGTCGACGAACCGATGATCAACAGTGTCCGCATGTCGACCACGGCCGGATCGAACTCCCCGACGGTGGTGATCACCACCGACTGCTCGGGGCCACCGACGTCGCGCCCGAGGATGATCGGTGTCGACGGGTCCTTGGATCCCAGGACGAGGTCCTTGAGTTCGGCGACCTGCCAATTCCGGCTGACCGATCCCGGGTTATAAATCGCGAGCACCAGATCCGCGGCCAGCGCGGCGCGCACCCGCGCAGTGATCACGTCCCAGCTCTTGAGCCGGTCGGACAACGAGATCACCGCATAGTCGTGTCCAAGCGGCGCGCCCGCCAGACTGGCAACGGCGTTCGCCGCGGTCACCCCGGGCACGACCCGCACCGGGACGTTGCGCCACTGCGGGTCGGCCGCTTCTTCCACCACCGCAGCCGCCATCGCGAAGACCCCGGGATCGCCGGACGACACCACAACGACCCGGGCGCCGTTCTTCGCCAGATCCAGCGCCATGCAAGCCCGTTCGGACTCGACCCGATTGTCGCTGGCGTGCATACGTTGTCCGGGGCGGGGGGTCACCCGATCGAGATAGGTCTTGTAGCCCACGAGGTCGGTGGCCTGGGCCAGCTCCGCGCGCACTTCCGGAGTCGTCCACCGGTCGGCGCCTGGTCCCAAGCCCACGACAACGACCTCGCCGATGGCACCGGAATCCGCTGCCGGTGGTTGCGCACTGTTGAGCTCGCCCGGGATCACGACCATCGAGAAGTACGGCACCGTCGATGCGTCGACATCGACGACGGGCATCACCTTCTGTGCGCCCGTCGAAGCTCGTTCGACATACCACGCCCGGCTGAGGACACCCGACTCACTCAACGCTGCAACCACTTCCGGGAAGGTGCGGCCCAGTTTCATGATCGCCACCGCATCACTGTCCCGCAGTCGGCGAACCAGTTCGGCCTTCGGAAGCGTGCCAGGCAACACGGTCAGGGTCTCGTCGGCTTCGACCAACGGCAGTCCGGTGGCGGCTGCCGAAGCACTGACCGATGTGACGCCCGGGATGATCTCGGTGTCGAACCGGTCGGTCAGTCGCTTGTGCATGTGCATATACGAGCTGTAGAAGAGCGGATCACCCTCGGCCAGCAACGCCACCGAGCGACCTGCCCGCAGATGTTCGGCAAGAACCTCCGCGGAGGCGGCATAGAAGTCGTCGAGCGCTCCGCGATAGCCGCCGGGATGATCGGTCGTCTCGGTGGTCACCGGATACATCAGCCGTTCCTCCAGCTGACCATCCCGAAGATAGGGTTCGGCAACCGACCGGGCGATCGAACGGCCGTGGCGTGCACAGTGATACGCGATCACATCGACCTCACCGATGACCCGCGCGGCCTTCACGGTGACCAGCTCGCTGTCCCCGGGTCCCAACCCCACGCCCCACAATTTTCCGCTGCTGGTCATCGTCATTCCACCTTCGAGGCAAGTGCGTTGAGGGCGGCGGCAGTGATCGCCGATCCGCCGCGACGGCCGAGTACGGTCAAGTACTCCAGGTCGTTCCGATCGGCAAGCGCTGCACACGATTCCGCGGCACCGATGAAGCCGACCGGCGCACCGATGACCGCGGCCGGCCGGGGTCCGCCGGCATCGATCAGCTCGAGGAGTGCGAACAGTGCGGTCGGTGCGTTCCCGATCGCCACCACCGATCCCTCGAGCATGGGACGCCAGAGTTCCACCGCCGCAGCGGTTCTTGTGGTCTCCAGCTCGGCAGCCAGGTCGGGGAGCCGATTGTCACCCAGCAGGCAGAGCACCTCGTTGCCCGCAGGCAGCCGCTTGCGGGTGACGCCGGAAGCGACCATGTTCGCATCACAGAGGATCGGCGCACCGTCCTCGAGTGCCGTACGTGCTGCGGTCACCAGACCTGCACTGGCCCGGACGTCGGTGGTCAGATCGACCTGTCCGCAGGCGTGGATCATCCGGACTACGACCTGCGAGAGGTCATCGTCGAACATGGAGAGGTCGGATTCGGCACGAATCGTCGCGAATGACTGCCGGTAGATCTCGGCGCCGTCTCGAATGTAGGTGTACATAGTGCTCGTCACCATAGATGCCGATCAGAGTCGGCGACGCTTGTACCCCGACGGTGTTGCCTCGACCCGAAGATGGTTCCCTGGCGGCGAACCACACCCGCGTTCACAACCGACCCAGTGCTGACGGTCGTCGACGGCAGCGCCACCAGAGGTCAGGTGCAGTTCGAGGTCGCCGCGGACATCGGCGTGCGACTTGTCGCAGCCCGGCGAGCCGGTGCAGTCGGTGACCTTGGTCCACGGTGAGTTCTCGTCGAAGATCAGGCCCATCGGCGCCAGCACCCGAAGTACGGTGTCGGCCATGCCTTCTGACAGGTCGACGATCAAGATCTCTTTCCGTGGTGTCAGGTAGATGTCGCGTTCGATGGCAGCCAGGAACTCTCCGACGCGTGCCGGGATCCGGCCGTGCGCGACCACCGAGCCGAGTGCCACGAGGTCATCGGTGTCCTGCGCGAGCCAGCCCACCTGCGGTGTCGACGTGGGCTTCGACCTCGAATATTCGCCGGTTTCCGGCAGGGTCGCCAACACTTCGTCGATCGCGGGGCGGTCGGCGACATCCTGGACGCGCCACTCGTCGGTCCGGTCGGCGAGAAACGCATGGGCCAGATCGATCATCAGGTCCGCGGCGCCGTCGGCCGACACCCGCCGTCCGGTGGGCATTCCGCCGATGAGCACGTCGAACGCCCGCTCATCCAACGCCAAAACGCCGATGTCGGGACCCTGGGTCAGGATGTCGCCACGACCGTCGTCGAAGCCGAACAGGATCCTGGCCGGAAGCTCCGCGAGTGTGGGATCGGACTGCAATGCGGCGTCGAATTCTTTCAGGATCGGTCGCGCGTCGACCAGGCCTCCTCGCCGCCCGGTCAATGCCGAGAGCTGCAGGTTGCGGACGCGTTCGTGACTGGGGGACGGGATCAGGCCGGCCTCGAGGATGCGCTGACCGGCACCGTCCACGTCACCGATCCCACGCAGCTGGATGTTGCCGCGCGAGGTCAGTTCGAGATGACCGTCTCCGTAGTCGTCCGACACTCCTACCAGGGATTTCATCTGGCTTGGTGTGATCAGTCCGCCGGGTAGCCGGATCCGTGCGAGGTGGCCATCTGCCGCCGGGTGCGCCGAGAACACACCAGGGCAACGATCGGACGGTCGACTCATGGGGTCCACGGTACTGGCGGTCAATTGCCCGGCCGGGACCCCGTTGAGAACTTGTGGAGTTCGAGATCTGTGGCAGAGCTGCTCATTTCTGGTCCTCTTCTGGTGCCAGGGGGTTCTTGTCCAGGTGTGTTCCCAGGGCATCCGGGCCGGTGTTCCACATCGGGCGATAGGGCGCGAGCCAGCTGTCGATCTCGGCCAGCGCAGACGGTTGGGCCTGGTAGACGCGACGTTGTGCATCTGCGTGAACGGTCACGAGGCCGGCCGCACGAAGAACGCCCAGGTGTTTGGACGTCTGCGGTTGCGCCAGTCCGACGCGTCTGGCCAGCTCGCCCACGGCGCAGGGCTGCACCCGCAGGACATCGAGCATTCGTCGACGATTCGGTTCCGCCAGAGCCGGCCAGATCAGTTCGTTCACAACGAGTATTTTCTCTCCTGGGTATATATCGGTCAAGGAATACAAGGCAGAAATGCGTTCTTATATGCTGATGCCATTCCGCAACGAGGAAGCCGGTGAGAGTCCGGCACGGTCGCGCCACTGTATGGGGTAAACCCCAAGTCAGACCCTTGTTGCTCCGCTGCTACACCCCAACCGCCGGGCGCGCATTCCCGGCAAGGAGGTCCTCGTGATCTTGCTGCTGTCCACTTCGGACACAGATCTGCTGACCGCCAAGGCCAGCGGCGCCGACTTTCGTCTTGCGAACCCGTCCCGCCTGCTCGTCGACGAAGACCTGCCCGGACTCCTGGACGGCGCCGACCTGGTCGTTGTTCGAATTCTGGGTGGCCGGCGGATGTGGGAACAGGGTCTCGACGCGGTGATCGCCGACGGGTTGCCAACTGTGGTGCTCTCCGGTGAACAGCTTCCCGATCCCGACCTGATGTCGATGTCGACGGTGGCTCCCGGTGTGGCCGCCGATGCTCACAACTACCTGGCCCAGGGCGGACCCGACAATCTCGCGAACCTGCACGCATTCTTGTCCGACACCGTGCTGCTCACCGGTCACGGCTTCAGCGCTCCGGCAACAACCGCGCAGTGGGGGATCCTGGATCGAAAATCCCAGGTCGAGGCCACCGGACCGACGATCGCGGTGCTCTACTACCGAGCCCAGCATCTGGCAGGCAACACCGCCTACATCCACGCCCTCTGCGACGCGATCGAGGACAAGGGCGGCCGGTCGCTGCCGATCTTCTGCGCGTCGCTGCGGGCTGCACCTGATGACCTGCTCGAACAGCTTGCGGTGGCAGACGCACTCGTCGTCACGGTACTTGCCGCCGGTGGAACGACGCCGGCCACCGCGTCGGCCGGCGGCGATGACGAGAACTGGAACATCGAACAACTCGCCCGGCTGGACATCCCGATCCTGCAGGGCCTGTGCCTGACGTCCTCCCGCGCCGGATGGGCCGCGAATGACGACGGCATGTCGCCGCTGGATGTCGCCACACAGGTCGCGGTCCCCGAATTCGACGGACGGATCATCACGGTTCCGTTCTCGTTCAAGGAGATCGGTGAGGACGGTTTGCCCTGGTACCGTCCCGATGCCGAACGGTGCGCCCGGGTCGCCGGAATCGCCGTGCGCCACAGCCGACTTCGGCATATCGCTCCGGCGGATCGCCGGATCGCCGTGATGCTGTCGGCCTACCCGACCAAACACGCGCGGATCGGGAACGCGGTGGGACTCGACACCCCGCAGAGCCTGCTCCGGCTGCTCGAAGCCATGCGGGACGCCGGATACGACATCGGGCCGGAGTCGGGCGACGGCTCGGTTCCCGGCCTGGCCGAGGATGATTCGGACAAGCTGATCCACACGCTGATCGCGGCCGGCGGACAGGACCCCGACTGGCTGACCGAAGAAGCCCTGGCCGCCAACCCGATCCGGCTGTCCGCCGCGGACTACCGGCAGTGGTTCGACACGTTGCCGCAGGACCTCCGCGCGTCGATGATCGAGCATTGGGGTCCGGCACCCGGCCGGCTGTTCGTCGACCACTCGGCCAATTCGGACGGCGACATCGTCATCGCGGCAATGCAATTCGGCAACATCGTGTTGATGGTCCAACCGCCGCGTGGTTTCGGCGAGAACCCGGTGGCGATCTATCACGACCCCGATCTGCCGCCGAGTCACCACTACCTGGCCTGTTATCGCTGGCTGTCGTCGCAGCAGCACTTCGCCGCCGACGCGGTCGTCCACGTCGGTAAACACGGCAACCTCGAGTGGCTCCCGGGCAAGACCCTGGGTATGTCGGCCTCGTGCGGCACCGACGCCGCCATCGGTGACCTGCCGATGATCTATCCGTTCCTGGTCAACGATCCCGGCGAAGGGACACAGGCGAAGCGGCGGGCGCACGCCACGCTGGTCGATCACCTGATCCCGCCGATGGCGCGGGCCGAAAGTTACGGCGACATCTCACGTTTGGAGCAGCTGCTCGACGAGCATGCCAACATCTCCGCGCTCGACCCGAACAAACTCCCGGCGATCCGCCAGCAGATCTGGACCCTGCTGCAGGCGGCCAAGATGGACCACGACCTCGGGTTGTCCGAGCGTCCCGAAGAAGACGTCTTCGATGACATGCTTCTGCACGTCGACGGGTGGCTGTGTGAGATCAAAGACGTGCAGATCCGCGACGGCCTGCACATCCTCGGACAACCACCGGCCGGTGACGTCGAGGTCGACCTGGTGCTGGCGATGCTCCGGGCGCGGCAGCTCTGGGGCGGCACGCAGAGCCTGCCGGGGCTGCGAGAAGCATTGGGAATTACCGAAGACGGCACGGCCGGCCGTACCGCCACCGACAGCATCGAAGCCGTCGCGCGGGAGCTGGTGGTGGATTGCGCCAAGGGTGATTGGGACCCCGCCACCATCGCGGCCGTCACCGAAGGCCATCCGGCCGACGTCCGCGAGATCCTCGACTTCGCCGGCAACGAGATCGTGCCTCGGCTCCGCCAGACCGACCAGGAGGTCCCACGGATCCTCCATGCGCTGGACGGCGGGTTCATCCCGGCCGGACCGAGCGGATCACCACTACGTGGACTGATCAACGTCTTGCCGACCGGCCGCAACTTCTATTCGGTCGATCCCAAGGCCGTGCCGTCGAAACTCGCCTGGGAGACCGGCCGCGCGATGGCGGATTCGCTTCTGGCGCGGTATCTCTCGGACCACGGCGAGTATCCGAGGTCCGTCGGCTTGTCGGTGTGGGGGACCAGCGCAATGCGGACATCCGGTGACGACATCGCCGAGGTTCTCGCACTGCTCGGAGTGACGCCGATCTGGGATGAGGCATCTCGCCGGGTGACGGAACTCGACCTGATCGGCCTCGCCGAACTCGGCCGTCCCCGAATCGATGTCACGGTACGCATCTCCGGATTCTTCCGGGACGCGTTCCCCCACGTGATCACGATCCTCGATGACGCCGTCCGGATGGTCGCCGCGCTCGACGAACCCGATGAGTCGAACTACGTTGCCGCCCACGCCCGTACCGACCTCGCCGAGCACGGCGACACCGACCGCGCCACCAGTCGCATCTTCGGGTCGAAACCCGGAACCTACGGCGCCGGACTACTCCAGCTGATCGACTCCAAGGACTGGCGCAGCGACGCCGATCTGGCCGAGGTGTACACGGCGTGGGGTGGTTACGCGTACGGCCGCGGACGCGAAGGTGTCGCCGCGGTCGACGACATGCGTTCGGCGTATCGACGAATTGCCGTCGCCGCGAAGAACACCGACACCCGCGAACACGACATCGCTGATTCCGACGACTACTTCCAGTACCACGGTGGCATGGTTGCCACCGTCCGGGCGTTGACCGGCAAAGATCCAGAGGCCTATATCGGCGACAGCACCAGTCCGGACAACGTGCGCACCCGCACACTCTCGGAGGAGACCACCCGCGTCTTCCGGGCCCGGGTGGTCAACCCGCGCTGGATCGCCGCGATGCAGCGCCACGGCTACAAGGGCGCGTTCGAGATGGCCGCAACAGTCGACTACCTCTTCGGCTATGACGCCACCACCAACGTGATGGCCGACTGGATGTACGAGCAACTCACCGAGTCCTACGTCCTCGACGAGGCCAACCAGGAGTTCATGAACAAATCGAACCCCTGGGCCCTGCACGGCATCGCCGAACGTCTGCTGGAGGCGGCGCAGCGGGAAATGTGGTCGGCACCTCCACCACAGATGCTCGATGAGCTCCGGCGGGTCTTCCTCGAGACCGAGGGCGATATCGAGGGAGCCTGAAACGCCCCCGCGTTCGACGCCATCCGGCCTGGTGCGATTGAATTTCGTGAGATCGGGAGAAAACTGCGCGTCCTGATCGTTGACCCTGTGTACGCACTGCCGATGATCGGGATGGACTCATGAAGCTCGCACTCTTTCTCACCTACGTGGCGATCGAAATAGCCGCCTTCGTGGGGCTCTGTTTCGCGATCGGTTTCGCGTGGACGGTGTTGCTGATGATCGCCACGGTGGTCCTGGGCTTCTGGTTGCTGCGCCGCCAGGGTGGCAAAGTTCTCGCCAACCTCCGGGCCGCCGGACAGAACGCGGCCGCCGGAGCGCCGGCCGGCCCCGCCGGTTCGGCAGCACCGGTCGCCGATACCGCGTTGCTGGCCGGTGCGACCATCGCCATGGTCGTGCCCGGCCTGGTCACCACCGTCATCGGTATCCTGTTGCTGCTCAAGCCGGTTCGATTGATCCTGCGCCCATTGGTGATCGCCGTCGGTACCCGTAAGGTCGTCGGCGCGATGGAGGGTTACGCCCGATACGGTCGCGGGATGGCCGGGGTCACGGTTGTCGACGGACAGGTGGTCGACACCACCTACCGTCCGGGCGACCACGACCCGACCCGCCGCCAACTGCCCAAGTCGCACCCCGACTTCTGAACCCCGGGCATCCCCGTCGGTAGCCCTGACAACAGCCCGCCACCGTTCGGCAGGCAGACTGGACGGTCGTGGAGAGTCAACTGCTGATCGGCGGGCACATCTATTCGCCGGTGGCCCCCGATGCAACTGCTATTGCAATCGAAGATGGTGTGGTCGTCTGGGTCGGTTCTGATCCGGTCGGTCGTGCGCTGCATCCCAAGGCAGAGGTCATAGAACTCGACGGGGCGCTGGTTGCACCCGCGTTCGTCGATTCTCACGTCCACCTCACGTCGACGGGGCTCGCGTTGCGCGGACTCGACCTCAGCGACGCGGTCAGCCGGGACGACTGCCTCGCGAGGCTGCGCCGCTACCACGCGGAACACACCGATACCGACCTCATCTGGGGGTTGGGCTGGGACGAGTCGACCTGGCCCGACGGCCACCCCTCGACGGCCGACATCGATGCCGTCGTCGGCGACCGGCCGGTCTATCTGGCGCGGATCGACGAACATTCCGCTGTCGCATCAACCGCCTTGCGGGTCCGCGCCGACGCGCTGACCGATGCCTTCGGATACGACCCGCAGGGCCCGGTGACCGCCGACGCCCACCATCGGGTGCGCGGCGCGGCGCGGGCGCTGCTCAGTACCGCCGGACGTGGTCGCGCCCAGCAGGCAGCACTCGACGATGCCGCCGCGAACGGGATCGTCGCCGTCCACGAAAACGGTGGACCCGACATCAGCGGACTCGACGACTTCCTCGCCCTGGCCGACCTGACCCACGATGTCGAGATCCGCCGCTACTGGGGTGCTGCGGTCACGAGCTCCGACGAGGCCAGGGCATTGCTGGAGGCCACCGGTGCCCACGCGCTCGGCGGCGATCTGTTCATCGATGGCGCGATCGGGTCGCACACCGCGTTGCTTCGCGAGCCGTACGTCGATGTCGACACCTGCGGTGTCGGCTATCTCGATGCCGAGACCGTGACCACCCATCTGCGCGCATGCACCGAGGCCGGCATCCAAGCCGGCTTCCATGTCATCGGAGATGGGGCGATGGACGTGCTCGCGCAGGCCGTTGCCGATGTGGCCGCCGAGGTCGGGGGACCGGCCCTGGCGCGGCTGGGCCACCGCATCGAACATGCCGAGATGGTCACCGCCGCGCAGGCCGCCACGCTGGCCGCGGGCGGGATGATCGCCAGCATGCAACCGATGTTCGACGCTCTCTGGGGTGGCCCGGGTCAGCTCTACGAACAGCGCCTGGGTGCCGAACGTGGTCGTTCGCTCAACAACTTCGCGCAACTCGCCAAAGCCGGCGTGGGCCTGTCCTTCAGTTCGGATGCCCCGGTGACGTCGATGCGCCCGTGGGCCGCCATCGCTGCGGCCGCCGATCACAACAATCCCACCAGCGCGATCTCGGTACGTGCAGCCTTCGCCGCCTCCACCCGCGGTGCCTGGCGGGCCGGCGGTCACCGCGACGGTGTTGCCGGGACGCTGGTTCCCGGTGCGCCTGCCGACTACGCGGTGTGGGAGGTCGAGGATCTGGTGGTCGTGGGCTCGGCCGATCCCAAGGTGGCCCGGTGGTCGACCGATCCGCGATCGCGGGTCCCGGCGCTGCCGGATCTGCGCCCCGGACGCAAACTCCCGGATTGTGTCCGGACCGTCCGCGGCGGACGAACGATCTACGATCGGGCCACCCGGTGACCTCTGGCACGGTTGAATCACGCGGATCGGCAGTCTCGGCCCGCGTCGGTGCTCTCGTCCGTACGCCACTGGTCCTACGGACCGTTGCCGCCGCAATCGGTGGCCTGTTGATGTGGGCGGCGTTCCCGCCGCGCGATCTCTGGTTTCTGGGCATCGCCTCTCTGATGGTGTTGGCGCTGTCGCTGAAGGACGTCACCCGGTACCGCGACGGCTTCTTGCACGGGTTCGCGTATGGGCTGGGGTTCTTCCTCCCGTTGCTGCCGTGGGTCGGCGTCTACGTCGGCCCGCTGCCCTGGGTGGCCCTGGCCGTGGTGATGTCGCTGTACACCGGCGTGTTCGGGGTCCTGGCCATCCGTCTGCTCGCACTGCCGGCCTGGCCGCTGTGGTTCGCGCTGGCGTGGGTCACCGTCGAATGGGCGCGGTCGTCGTTCCCCTTCGGCGGTTTCCCGTGGGGCCGCGCTGCTTTCGGTCAGCTCGGTGGTCCGATGGTGTCGCTGGCCTCGCTCGGCGGGGCGCCGTTGGTGTCGTTCTCCGTGGCGTTGACCGGTGCCGGCCTGGCGGCGGTGCTGCTGTGGGCCGCCACCGCGCCGCGGCAGTGGAATCGGCTGGTTCCGGCACTGATCATGACTCTGCTCACCCCGATCGTGGCCGCGTTCCTGTGGCCTTCCGTCGATGCGCGCAACAGTTCCGACAATCAGATCACCGTGGCCGCCATCCAGGGCAACGTTCCGCGCCTCGGTCTGGATTTCAACGACCAGCGACGCGCCGTCCTCGACAACCACGTGCGCGAGACCATGGCACTGGCCGCCGCGGTCCAGGCGGGTGAACAACCGCAGCCGGACATCGTGATCTGGCCCGAGAACGCCTCCGACATCGATCCCACGACCAATGAGGACGCCGCCGAGCAGATCACGATGGCGTCCATCGCCGTCGATGCCCCCATCCTCGTCGGAACGCTCATCCGAAATCCCGATGGCCGCCCCACGAACACCGTGTTGGTATGGGATGGGCGCGAGGCGTCGGACGGAACCCAGATCCAGGGTCGCTACGACAAGCAGATCATCCAGCCCTTCGGCGAATATCTGCCCTGGCGAAGCTTTTTCACGCATTTCTCGTCGTACGCGGAGTCGGCCGGCAACTTCAAGCCGGGCACCGGACCGGGTGTGGTGGACGTCGAGACCAACAGCGGCAAAACCGTGCGGGTCGGTGTGTCGACGTGCTGGGAGATCGCCTTCGACCGGTCGGCACGTAAGGCGGTCCTCTCGGGTGCGGAGTTCCTGTCGGTACCGACCAACAACGCCACTTTCGGACGCACGCAGATGACCTACCAGCAGCTGGCAATGTCACAGTTGCGGGCGATCGAGCACGGGCGGGCGGTGGTTGTCGCGGCGACGAGCGGTGTCAGCGCCATCGTCGCGCCGGACGGCCACACCACCGCACGCAGCGGGTTCTTCGAGCCGGCGATGTTGGTGGAGACGATTCCGCTTCATACCGACGAGACGGTGGCCACCACGGTCGGACCGTGGCCGGAGCGGCTGGCCGTACTCTTGACGGTCTGCGGATTTTTGGTCCTGGTGGTACAAGGCATTAGGTTACGGGGATGGTCAAAGGAGGAGCATGGTGACGGGGCCTGAGGACAACTCACGCACTACCGATCCGGTCGTGGGGGTGGACGGTGCGGGAACCCTGGTGATCATTCCGACCTTCAACGAGATCGAGAATCTGCCGCTGATCGTGAAGCGGCTCCAGGCGGTTCAGCCCGCGGCGCACGTCCTCATCGTGGACGACAGCAGCCCGGACGGCACCGGTGAACTCGCCGACGAACTGGCAGCCGCAGACGGTGACGGACGAATCCACGTCCTGCACCGCACTGTGAAGAACGGTCTGGGCGCCGCCTACATCGAGGGCTTCAAATGGGGTCTGGCCCGCGACTACGCGGTCCTGGTCGAGATGGACGCCGACGGCAGTCACGCTCCGGAGCAGCTGCACCGGCTGCTCGACCGGGTCAACGAGGGCGCTGATCTGGTCATCGGCTCGCGCTATGTACCGGGCGGCACCGTCGTGAACTGGCCCCGGCGCCGGGAGATCCTGTCCCGCGGGGGCAACATCTATTCACGGCTCGCGCTCGGTGTGTCGATCAAGGACATCACCGGCGGCTACCGCGCCTATCGCCGTCACGTCCTCGAGACGCTCGATCTCGGTGCCATCGAATCGCACGGCTACTGCTTCCAGGTGGATCTGGGCTGGCGCACGATCCGCGCCGGGTTCGATGTGGCCGAGGTGCCCATCACGTTCACCGAACGTGAGCTGGGGGAGTCGAAGATGAGCGGAAGCATCGTCCGGGAGGCCGCGTTCAAGGTGCCGCGCTGGGGCCTGACCCATCGCCTCGACAAGCTGCGGAAGAAGTAACCCCACCCGCCCAACAACAAACGAGCCACATATACGAAGACGAGCCACATATTTGTGGCTCGTCTTCGTATATGTGGCTCGTTTGCGTTTGAGCCGATCTGTCAGACCTCTAGCTGCTGGTGCCGCGACGGCGAGCCTTGAGGAGGTCGAGACGCTCGGTCAGGAGCACCTCGAGCTCTTCTTCGCTACGACGCTCGAGAAGCATGTCCCAGTGCGTGCGCGGCGGCTTGACCTTCTTCTCTTCGGTGACCGTACCTTCGAGAATTGTGCCTTCCATACCGTTCTTGCACGGCCATGTCGACGGGATCTCGGCTTCGTCGGAAAACGGAATATCGAAGATCTCGCCGTTGTCGGTGCGGTACTTCACCATGCGCCGCGGCGCGAGGTCATGATCGCGATCGGTCTCGTAGCTCACCGCTCCGAGGCGGCTGCCGCGTAGAACTCGATCTGCCATAACTACTATCCCTTCGTTGGATTACCTATCCATCTTACGCGTGTGTGCGGATGTCCTGCTAAGTTCCCCGCCGTCGTGCCGCAGACGGAGATCTGGTGGGTGGTGCCCCCCGGTGTGGTCGTCGGTGCGGAGTAACCTCACTGGTTATGGAACCCCAGGCCACAGCGTCTCGTCGCGGGACCGCACGCAACAATTGCGCGTGGTGTGGACGCGAGATCGTCGAGTCCGAGGTCGGCCGCCGCCGCAAGTACTGCAAGCAATCCTGTCGTCAGCGCGCATATGAACAACGCAATTTGGTCGCCGGAAGTTCCATCCCCGCAGATTCGGTGGTTCTCAGTGCCGGCGAGGCCGAGGATCTGATCGAACGCCTCTTCCGGCTACGGTGCGCCGCCGAGGACATCGCCACCGCTGTCGATGAAGATGCCGATCGCAGCGAGTTGGCGGAACTGGGTGCTGAACTGGTGGCGCTGGCCAAGGAAGCCGAGCGCTGGCGGTAGCTGCCGGCCGGTCAGCTCGGCGGTCCGGTGATCGACCGTGACTGGGCGCTGCGCAGGCTCTCCACGACCTGTTGGGCTGTCGCCGATTGCGGATCGAGCAGTTCGGCCGTGAGCGTCCACTCCAGGCCGACCCAGGGGTCGTGCGCCCGCGCATCTTCGGTCACCGGTAGCACGAGGGTGGTGTCGGCGATCGCGGCAACCAGTGGATCGCTGTCGTGTTCGTCGAGTGATCCGGCAAAGACGAACGACCATCCGAGACGGGTACCGCGATCGACAATGCGCAGGAGGCGGGCGAGGTCGGTCGGTTCCCAACCGAACGGCAGGTCCGCGATGACCACCACCCGGACACCGAAGTCGTCGTGGCCGCCCTGCGCATCGGTCCCGGCCTGCAACGACATCAAATTCAGATCTACGGCCGATTCGAGCACGTCCAGACGCGCACCGACCGCGTCGGGTGTGGTGACGGCCGGAGCGAGCATCACCGGCGCGAGCAGCTCGGTCAACGCGACCAGCTTGCCCGTCAGGTCGACGATGTCGACGGTCACATCGTCGTGGGACACCGAGGTGAAGGCGCGCGCGGCGGTCACCAGGCGCAAGGTCAGGGAGGTCACCACCGGCACCACCGATTGACCGTTCTCGAGCACCCACAGCGGGCTCGGGATCGGCGTCGGTACACAGAAGGGAAGTCGCAGCTCGCCCCGCTCCGGCGCGGAGAGCTCACCCAGTCGTAACCCGCTGCCGGTGTGCGCATCGGTTCGTGACCATGCACTCGACCGCCACGTCGCCATCGCCGGCGGAAGCTGGGGGTCCAGGGCAGCGAGTTCGGCCATCAGGAGCCGGGAATCGGAATCGAACCGCTCCTGCGCTGCGGCCACCAGGTCATCGCACCGTTTCTGTGCGGCTTCACGTAGGCGGGCCGTCGCCGGCGAGTTCCGCTGCGCCGGATCGGCCAACGTCTCGGCGAGTTCGCGATCGAGACGGTCGTGCGCAAATCCTTCAGACTGGACAAAGCCCGCAGCCGAGCGGGCAGCATCCTCGAAGATGGCGTGGGCGCGGGCGATGGCGGCCCCGTAGTCGGTTCCGAGCCGCACCATCTCGGGCGGCACATCGTCCGATTCGAACGCTGAAACAGGCTGGACTGCAGTGGTTTTTGATGCCGACGGGGCGGCGTCGTCGACCTCGACGCCGTGACTGGACAGCAATTCGGCAAGACCACCCTGGTACCCCTGGCCCAGCGCGCGAACCTTCCACTGACCGGCTCGCAGATACAACTCAAAGCAAAGCATCGCGTTTTCGCCATAGGTCGGTCGCAGGTTGAACCCGAACCCCGGACCCGGCCCAGCAGCGGTCAGTTCCGCGCGCAGCCCGGTGCCCGCGAGCTCGGCGGGGACGTCATCGAAGCCGACAGCGCACAGCACGCGGGCACCCGGACGCAGTGCGTCGAGGTCGATCGCCAACCGGCCGTCCGCCAGCGTGACACCGCGGGTTGCCGGCTGGTTGTAGAAGACGACATCGTCCGAGCCGAGCACCTGGAGACGGTCGTCGACGACGAGGCCGACGACATCGACCTCGAACCCCGTCGCCGCTACCGAAAACCTCAGCGCGTGTCCACCGGCCGGAGCGTTCTGACCGGCGACCAGCTCGTTCATCTGACGAAAGTTCCTCTCGGACCCGCACCCGGAGTGGGTCTACTTCATGAAGTCGTTCGACAGGAATCGCTGCAGCTGCGGCAAGGCCTCACCGGCGTGACGCGCGGTGATTCCCTCGCCGATGGCCTGAAGCTTCCAGGTTCCGCCTTCACGGAACACCTTGGCCATCACCACACCCGTGAACGGCATTCCACCGGCAAGCGTGTACCGGGCCAACTCGGAGTTGGTCGTCTGGTCCAGCAGACGGCAGAACGCGTTGTCGACCTGCTCGAACGTCTGGCCCTGGTAGGACGTGACGATGAAGATGAGCGCATTCACGTGCACCGGTACGCGGGTCAGATCAACGGTGACCACTTCGTCGTCACCTTCGCCTGCTCCGGTGAGGTTGTCACCGAGGTGGCGGATCGAACCGTCTTTCGACGTCAGCTGACCGTAGTAGACAACGTCGGCAGCCTGCGTATCGGCGAACATGACGACCGACGCGTCCAGATCGATGTCTGCGCTGCGGTTACCGAACCGCTTCTTCACCACAACGGGATCCCAACCGAGGCCCATCTGGATGTTGGTGAGCGCAACCCCGCCGTCCTTGTTCAGCGAAACCCGTTGGCCCTTGGTCAAACTGACCGGGTGGCCTTTCCTCAGGCTGACCTCCGGCCGGCCGGCCGGTGCTGCCGGCTGCGCAGGAGGTGCGGAGGGCGCGGCCGGAGCCGATGGCTGGGACGGATAACTCGGCGCCGGGGCGGCCTGCGGCCGCGAGTAGCTGGGCGCCGGTGCGGCCGGGGCCGGGGGTGCCGGAGCGGCAGCGGGTGGGGCAGGCGGTGCCGGCGCATCGTCCACGGACACACCGTGGTCGGTGACCAACGCCGCGAAACCACCGGCGTAGCCCTGACCGACAGCGCGGACCTTCCAGTCGCCGCCGCGGCGATAGACCTCGAGCGCGATCACGATCGACTCACTGGCCAGACCCTCGATGCGGTATTCGTACAGCGGCTGCCCACCGGACAGCACCCGCGCGACGGGGGGAGCGATCGCACCGAACGTCCCGTTCTCGAGGGTGATCACCGCTCGGACCTGGGCGATGTCGGCCGGAATCGAACCCAACGCGATCGACAGGGTGCCGATACCGGAACCCGTCTGCAGGGTCACACCTGGACCCGAGGGCTGGTTGAAGAACACGAAATCGGCGTCTGTCCGGACCTTGCCGCTGTCGGTGACGAGCAACGCCGAGAGGTCACCTGCCGCCGCAAGATCGACGGCGATGTCCACCGTCGATGCGTTGAGCGGACCGTTCTGCCCCTTGACCAGTGTTGTTGTCATCACCTGTGCCCTTCGTTGGGTATTGATTCGATGGCCCCGTCCACGCCTGTCGGCGCGTTGGACGGCATGTCCGGTTTAACGGCTCCCACCATTGTGCCTGCCCGCCCCACCAGCCAGTCCAGCATCTCCTCCGAAGCGGCCAGACCCCGTCCGCTGGTGATCGCGACATTCGGGTGCTGCCAGCCGAGTTCCTCCAGCTCACCGTGCCGAGGCCGGATCGCGGCGTCGGCCCCGACCAGGATCGGCTGATCCAACACGCCGTCCCCGGCCGCCAAGCTGATGTGAGGCCACACCGCCATCCGTCTGCGCACCTCCTGAACAGCCAGGTGCTTGGTGACCGGGTTGGGCATGACATACACCTTTCGGCCCTGCCGTGAGACATTCCAGCCCACTTCGGCCGCCCAACTCGCCCACGCCGGCACGACATCCGGTGGCAGCAGGTCGAGTTCGACGACCGCGTAACAAAACAGTCCATCGGCGATCCGGAGCGTGCGTAGCCAGGGGGAGCCGTGTGCATCGACGTTCAATCGCGCATGGACATCCTCGACCCCGGCACCCAGCTGACCCAGCAACCCGGCGACGTGCGCAGCCCAGGCCGCGTCGGGCCGCCCGTCGACCAGGATGTTCCCACCGTTACTCGTGATCGCGAACTCGGTTGTACCCATGGGTAGTTCGATGCGCCGGAACTGCTCGATGGTCCTGGTTGTCGTCGGTACCACCTGCGCGATGCGGTCCAGTTCGAGTAGCAAGGCGATCGACGCCTCCGACATGTATGACTGCGGCTTTCCCTGGTACAGCTCCACACAACGCGCCGCAGCCAGCAGCTGCCCTGCGCGCGAGGGGTCCGCGGCGCCCTGCGTGATCGCGTTCGCGGAATAGATCAGCGTCCGATCCATGTCCAACGCCACCAATGCCGGTGAGGTGGGCACCGCCGGGAGACAACCGCTCACATGACCTCTTTCACCAGGCCCACGGCGCTGTACGCCAGCTCCGGGACCACCTCCACGGGCACCGATCGAGCCTCGGCGAGTGCTCGGATGTGTTCGTGCGCGGGATCATCGGCGTCCTGGACCAGGACCCGCCATGGCACCCGGCGCAGGAGAACCCGGGTGGTCTCACCGACGCCGGGTTTCACGAAGTTCACCGACGAGATCCCGTACTGCTCGCGAATGGCCTCGACGGAGCGCCATCCCGACCAGGTCGGGGATCGGTCCGACGACACGATGTCCGCGAGCCGTGCCGCGGCTTCGGTTGCAGCTGAGTCGAAATGGGCAGTGACCGCATCCAGCAACACGGCCGACACGTCCTGCCCGATCAGTTCCGAGTAGAATTTCGCCCCATGGAAATCATCGGGTCCGATGAGTTCATCGTTCAACACAGTTCGCGAAACCAGGCCCGACACAGTCGAATTCAGGCAGGCGGAGGCGATGAGGAAGTCGTCGCGGGTCCCGTATGTACGAACGCACGCACCCGGATCGGCAAGCACCGCCAGATCGGGGTTGAAACGGGGGCCGCCGGCCTGGGCGAGTTCGTCCAGCGCGGCGGCGAGCTCTCGGGTGATCGCACCTTTGCCGGTCCAGCCGTCGACGAAGACCACCTTCTGCGGATCGTGATGTGCCGCCAGATATCTCATCGCGTTGGCGTCGATTCCACGGTCGCGGACAATCGAGACCGCATAGTGCGGCAGTTCCACGCCGTGATGATGGCGAGCCCATCGGCGCATCAGGACACCGACCGGCGTACCGGCGCGGGCGAGTGAGGCCAGCACCACGTCGTTTCCGCGCTCGGCGAGCACCAGATCGGTGACCGCTCCCACCGCGACCGCCAGGCGATGCGCACTCTCGTCGAGAACTCGATGGAAGAGTTCCTGGTAGGCCGCGTCGGGCTGGAACTCGACCGGCAGCGTTTCGGCGTAGTGCGCGAGCCCGGCCTGGATCCGCTGTTCGCGGGAGGCGACGTCGGCTTCGAGAGCCACCTGAGACAGATCCTTGAGGAGCCACCGCACCTCGTCGGGGGCGTAGCTGCCGAAGTCCGGCCCCACCAGTGGGACACCGAATCCGGCTTCTGGTTGCACGCTCATCGCTGCCCTCGCCTGGCCTGCAGAGCCCGGTAATCGGTGCCGGGAACGATCACCGCGAAGACGTCGTCGCCACCGGCACGCAGTGTTTCGACCAGCCCGCCCGCCGCGGTCAGTGTGGGTGTGTCCGCTGGGGAATCGAGCACGACGACAAGCTGGGACCCGGGGTGCTCCCGGGTTGCGTTGTACAGGAAGCGATCCGTTGCCACATCGGACTCGGGTGCATCGAAGCGATAGCCACGACGCAACGGATAGCCGCCGTGATCGATGACGTGTGCGGGGGAGCGGGTGGTGGTCTGACTCAGGACGGGGCCGTCCAGTATCGAGGACAGCTCACCGGCGATCCGCTGAGGCAGATACATCAATTCCTCATGCCCGATGACGATCACCGGGCGCGCCGCGTCCAGCGCCGCGGCCACCTGTGTGGTCAGCACGGTCACGGCCTGATCGAACTCGACCCAATCGCTGTGGTCGAAGCCATATCGCCCACCATCGGGAATGTGCTGCGGCCACGACACGTCCAGCCGCACGAACCGGCCCGGACGCCCGGCCTGATGCAGCGGCCCGGGCGGGAGCGCCACAACCTGCGCGGGCAGGTCCTCGGGAATGCTCGTGACACCCTGCGCCAGACTGATGAAGTCGATGTCGATGCCCAGCTCTTCGGCCCGTTCCCGGCACCGAGCCACATCGCCATCGGTGCGCATGTCGACCAGCGACGCCACGACGTACAGCGACCGATGATGGATTTCCTGCATCGACCTGATGGCGTCGAGCGCCGTGGCCCCGGTGGAGATCTCGTCGTCGACGAGCACCACCGGAAGGTCGGTGAGCAGGCTCTGAGAATCGGTCGGGACGACCAGATGGTCGGTCGCGTGTGAGTGGCCTTCTTCGAAACGGGCGACGACCGGCACATGTGATTCGCTGCGCCGCGTGGACTGCAGATAATGTCCGGCACGCATCCGGTGAGCGACCGCATGCCCCAAACCGGTTGCCGTCTCGGCAAATCCGAATACCAGCGCATCGTCGGCACCACGCGCGTGCAACGCCGAGGTCGCCAGCTCACCGAGTTCCCCGGCGGCGGCGAAGATCACCTCCGGTGAGACCGGGATGTGTTTGCCCAGCACCGTCGACACCCAGAGATGAGCACGTTTGGGATTGCGGCGCAGGCCCGGTCGGACGAGATCCTCGACCCGCCGGCCACGATGGCCGCTGACATGTTCGGCACGCAGACCGAACTCAGATGTCGCGTACGGCACGGTGGGGGTGACGACCGCCCGGTTGTCGGTGTCGCTCACGGCTCCACCACCGAGGCCAACAGGTCCACAACGCCGATCTCCGGCTGCAGGACGCCGAATGCCTGGGCCCGGACAAGCGTTTTCGCTGCCCACGCACGATGGGGGCGACGCTCATTCATCTTGTTCCGATAGATCGAGGGTTCCACTCCGCCGGAGTCATCGACACCGAGTACCGCCACCGCGTCGACGTATTCCTCGTGCGAGACCGCACTCATCGCATGCACGACGTTGACGTGGGACGGATGGATGACGGTCTTGCCCTGCAGGCCGTTCGCATGGTCGAGCACCAGCTCCCGCAGCAGTCCGTCGAGGTCTCGACTGACCAGATGGGTGCGGAACCTCACGGCGTCGATCTGCTCGAATGGGGTGTGTCGCAACAACGGCCGGAACATCCGCTCATGGGTGTTGTAGTACTCCCACACCGGTCCGGTGATCGTGTAGCCGGTGCCATCGGCCCGTCCCAAGACGTTGACGATTGCCCCGATCACCTCGGCGACCGGTTGCACATCATAGATGGTCAGGTCGGGATCGCGCCGGATCCCGAGCGCGCCACACATATCGGTGCCACCGATCCGGACGGCGAGGACCTTGTCCCGGTGCCTGGCCAGCAGGTCCCGAATACTGCTCAGCGCATACATCCTGGTTTCCAGGTGCAGCACCGACGTCGACTCGATGATCGGCATCGCGTACAACATCCGGCCCGCCTGGGCCGCCGCGCCGTCGATCCGACTCAGGTAGTCGGCCCCGGTGACGGCGGTGAACTTCGGCAACACGAATCCGGCGAGCGCATCGATTCCGCGTCCGAGCCGGCTGACCAGCTCATCGATCTGTTCGGCGTTGCGAACCCGAACGAAGAGCAACGGCGCATTCGCCGCGTGGTCGGCGAGATGATCGAGTGCCTCCACCAGATTTGTCATGGCGGCATGAACCCGATGGTCCGCGACCGCGTCTTCGAGGTCTATGACCATCGACGTCGAGCCGTCACGGCCCTGTCGCAGGATCAGCTCGGCCAGCCGGTCCCGAATCGCCGGAATGTATAGGGTCGCTCCGATCGCGACGCTGAGCAATTCCGGCCCGGCGTCCGCGTCGATCGTCTCGGGGAACAAATGGAACAGTCTTTCGCGTTCGACGTCATCCAGGGCGGCGAAGTGCTGGATTCGATTGGCGCCGTGCACTGTTCCACCAGAGTCCGTCTTCTGTTCATCCACTTTCCCGGTGCGGCCCCCGTCGCCGCCGGAGATGGCCTGTTCGATCATCAGCGCCGTGCCTCATCCTTCATTTTGTTCACGACTCCGGTCACGAAGTCAGAGATGGCTCGCAGGTCGACCAGATAGCCCCAGTAGTCGGGGTGCCGCCCGGTCAATGCGGCAACAGCGCGATCCACGCGCAGCACTTGCGCGTCGAGCACCGAACCCCATTGTTTGACCAATCCCAGGTTCACTGCAAGCAGTTGTGCATCACGTATCTGAAAACGAACTCTACCTGCGGCCGCCGAAGGGTCCTGCTGGACCACCCGAAGTTCATTCAATCGGTCGGTGACCCCGTCGACCAGTTGCTCGGCGTCGGCGAGCACCGCACGGGCCCGCGTGATCGCAGCCAGCGACGCTTCCGGATCGGATGCGAGTTCGATTGCCGCGGTATCTATTTCAGCTTCGGCCCGCTGAAGATCCGCGGCGCTCCGCTGGTCGTCGCCGATCAGATCCGCCGAACATGCCGCACTGAACTCCCTCAGGAGAGCCGAGTACGCCTCTGGCATACGGGCGCTGCGATTGCGGACCGCCGCCAGCCGCGTCCGCACCGATGCCAGCGCCGCGCGCGCCTGGCCCTCCTTGCCCGGCGCCTCGGCGATCGCCTGCTGCAACTTCTCGATCGCCGCCGTCATCGCGGCGGTGCTCGCCTGCAACTCGGCACGATCACCACCCTGGGACACCTGGAGCTGCGCGGCCTCGAGCCGGTCCTGTGCTTGATCGAACTGTGCCACAGCAGTTTTGACGGAACCGTAACCCAGCTGGTTGGCCGTCAGGTTACCGAGTTGGTCCACGAGACGGTCGGACTCCCGGCGAACCCGGATGGCCTCGTCCGGAATGGCCGCGTATGCCGTCCTGGCGTGTTCGACCTGGGTCGAGTTCTGCTCATAGAAGCGGTCCAACCGCTGGATGGATTTGGTGATCCGCTCGGACGTCTGCTGGTAGTCGGCCAGCGAAGCAGTGGCATCGGGATCGCTGAGCGCCAGATACTGATTGATGGTCTCGTAGCAGTCATCCCGGATCGGGGCGAAGGATCGGATCAGCTCGGGGGACAGGCCCAGGGCGGCTGCGGCGTCGACACCGTCGGCCAAGATGGACAGCCGCTGATCGAGTTCCAGGAACCCGGCAACCATGTCATTGCGGGCACGGGTCAGAACGTCGGTGGACCCGCCACCGACGTCACGGCTATCTCGTCGAAACCAGCGCCCGGCCACACGCGCATCCTACTGGGAGCGGCGACAATCGCCGCCTGTTGCGGTCGACTTCGGCGGTCAATGCGCCCGCTGTCATTCGATTCGCGCATAGATCACGCAAAAATGTGCAGGTAAGGGAGCGGACTGTCCCAACCATGTCCACATTCACGTACGGTTGACCACAAGGCTCGTGCTCCGCGCCAGCATTTGGCATGGAGCCGGCTCTACTCAACTTATGAATCAACCTCAGGAAGGTACTGACATGGGCGTCAGCTTGAGCAAGGGCGGCAACGTCTCTTTGACAAAAGAGGCACCGAATCTGACCGCAGTGGCGGTCGGACTCGGCTGGGACATCCGTTCCACCACCGGCGCAGACTTCGACCTTGATGCCAGCGCCATCGCCGCCGGAGCCGACAAGAAGGTCATCTCCGATCAGCACTTCATCTTCTTCAACAACCTGCGGTCGCCGGATGGATCGATCGAGCACACCGGTGACAACACCACCGGTGAGGGCGAAGGCGACGACGAGGTCATCAACGTCGACCTGTCGGCGGTCCCGCCGAACATCGAATCAGTGGTCTTCCCCGTCTCGATCTACGACGCCGATTCGCGCTCGCAGTCGTTCGGGCAGGTCCGCAACGCTTACATTCGCGTGACCGACCGCTCCAACGGCACCGAACTCGCCCGCTACGACTTGTCCGAGGACGCGTCCACCGAAACCGCCATGGTGTTCGGCGAGCTGTACCGCAACGGTGCGGAGTGGAAGTTCCGCGCCATCGGCCAGGGCTACGCCTCCGGACTCGCGGGCATCGCTCGCGACTACGGCGTCAACGTCTGATCGACCGACCGGCGAGTAGATAACTGAAGTCGTATGATTCAGCACTATCGCGGAACCTTCCGGGGTTCCGCGATAGTGCTGTTGACACGTAAGAGCAAGAATTAAGGAGCAGGTGTGGTCATCCGCACATTCGGGATTTCGATCCTCGTCACGATCGTCTCGTTGGGCGTTGCATTCCTCTACGGGGGTTGGACCGCACTGGCCCTCTGCCTGATCCTCGGAATCCTCGAGGTGTCGCTGTCATTCGACAATGCGGTCATCAATGCGACCGTGCTCGAGAAGATGAGTGAGTTCTGGCAGAAGATCTTCCTCACCATCGGCATCCTCATCGCCGTTTTCGGCATGCGCCTGCTGTTCCCGCTGCTGATCGTCTGGGTCACGGCCGGTCTGAATCCGGTTGAAGCCTTTGATCTGGCCATGAACGTGCCGGAGGAGGGCTCCGGTAAGGAATCGTATGAAGAGATCCTCACCGCTGCGCATCCGCAGATCGCGGCGTTCGGCGGCATGTTCCTGTTCATGCTCTTCCTCAACTTCATCCTCGAGGACAACGAGATCAAGTGGCTGACCTGGCTCGAGAAGCCACTGGCCACAATCGGCAGGCTCGATCAGCTCGCCGTCGTCATCTCCGGTGGCAGCCTGGTACTGATCGCGGAGTTCCTCGCCCCCGACGACCAGCGGGCAACGGTGATGGTCGCCGGTGTCCTGGGCATCATCACCTACATCGCGGTCAACAGTCTCGGCGAGTTGTTCCACACCGATGAACTCACGGCCGAACACGAACAGGCCGAGAAGTCCGGCGGTCCCACCGACCTGGCGAAGGCGACCGGTAAAGCCGGCTTCTTCCTCTTTCTCTACCTCGAGGTCCTCGACGCGTCGTTCTCGTTCGACGGTGTCATCGGCGCGTTCGCGATCACTGCCGACCCGATCATCATCGCCCTGGGTCTGGGCTTCATCGGAGCGATGTTCGTCCGTTCCATCACGGTGTACCTGGTCCGTGCCGGCACGCTCTCGGAGTACCGCTACCTCGAACACGGCGCTCACTGGGCCATTGGCGCGCTCGCTGCGATCCTGTTCTTCTCGATCAAGTGGCACATCAACGAGATCATCACCGGCCTGGTAGGCGTGGCCTTCATCGGGGCGGCGGCGTTGTCGAGTATCTACGCCAACCGCCGCGACGACGCGAACGGTGCCGACTCGGACAGCCCCGAGAAGGATGTGGCCACAACCAGCTAGTTCCAGAGTCGGCCGGACGCTGATCGGCCCGCCCATCCGGTGTACACATGTACACTCGAACTCCTACAGGTGATGGCGGCACACACCCGCCATCGGATTCCATCCGCGGCGATGAGCGAGGGAGTGGGGGGGTAGTGGGCTTCCTGAAATGGAGCAAGCGTCCGGCCGAGCAGGTACAGGCCACGCGGCCGCAGGTCAATGTCGCACGGGGACTGGTGGCCAGAGCGACAACACCCTTGTTGCCCGACGACTACCTGCATCTGCTCAACCCACTGTGGTCGGCGCGTGAGTTGCGGGGCAAGATCGTCGAGGT
The DNA here is from genome assembly GCF_059553395.1 of Williamsia sp. z34. Classification (NCBI taxonomy): domain Bacteria; kingdom Bacillati; phylum Actinomycetota; class Actinomycetes; order Mycobacteriales; family Nocardiaceae; genus Williamsia; species Williamsia sp. z34. Next base: position 572,972 of record NZ_JCANWW010000002.1, read on the forward strand.
CCGCAAAGAGACCCGTGACACCGCCACCGTCGACATCAAGACGGGATGGGGATTCGACCACGAGTACCGGCCCGGACAATATGTGGGAATCGGTCTTCAGATCGAAGGTCGCTGGCACTGGCGCTCATATTCTCTGACATCCATCGCAGGCGACGGAAAAATCATCTCGGTGACGGTCAAGGCCAATCCTGACGGGTTCCTGTCCAGCCACCTCGTCGATGGCGCCGAGCCGGGCACCGTCATCCGACTCGCTGCACCCAAGGGCGATTTCTCTCTGCCGAATCCGCCGCCGGCGAAAATCCTCTTCATCACTGCGGGATCGGGCATCACGCCGGTGATGGCAATGCTCCGCGCATTGGACGGCCGGGGGCCGATGCCTGATGTGGTGCACATTCACTCGGCACCCGATCGCGACAGTGTCATCTTCCACGACGAACTCGTCGAATTGCAGGACCGTCGCGACGGGTACGCGTTGAACATGCATCTGACCCGTCAGGATGGCAAAGTCGACCTCAACGACCTGTCGTCCGTCGTACCCGATTGGCAGGAACGCGAATGTTGGGCCTGCGGCCCGGTGCAGATGCTCGATGTGGCCGAGGAGGTGTGGGAACGCCATGGGCTCCGCGAACGGCTCCACATCGAACGGTTTGCCATCGCCCGGACAGACAAGGGCGGAGAGGGTGGCACGGTCACCTTTGCCAAGTCCGGTAAAGAAGCACATATCGATGGGGCCACAACACTTTTGGAGGCCGGCGAAGAACTCGGTATCCAGATGCCGTTCGGCTGCCGAATGGGCATCTGTCAATCGTGCGTGGTCCCACTGGACGGCGGATACGTACGTGATCTGCGCTCGGGGGACGAGCGCAGGGAAGGGGACCGGATCCAGACATGTATCAGCACCGCGTCTGGTGAATGCACGCTGGACCTCTGAGCCGGCACACGTGCGAACCGACAAGACAAACAGGGGGTAGTTGCAATGGCCATCACCGACATCGATCGATACGCACACCTGTCCGAGGCGGACGTGGAGGCTCTCGGCCGAGAGTTCGACGCGATACGCCGCGACATCGAAGAATCCCGCGGCGCTTCCGACGCCCGCTACATCCGCAGAACCATTGCGCTGCAACGCGGTCTGGCCGCCGGCGGACGGGCGGTGCTGTTCGCGAGCAACAAGAAGCCGGCCTGGGTCGCCGGCGCGGCAATGCTCGGCGTCGCCAAGATCATCGAGAACATGGAACTCGGGCACAACGTGATGCACGGGCAATGGGACTGGATGAATGATCCCGAAATCCATTCCTCGTCCTGGGAATGGGACACCACGTGCCCGAGCATTCAGTGGAAGCACTCCCACAATTTCATCCATCACAAGTACACCAACATCGTCGGCCTCGACGATGACGTGGGTTACGGGATCCTGCGGGTCACGCGTGACCAGCGCTGGGAGTGGTGGAACCTGGGCAATCCGGTCTACAACTTCCTGCTCGGCACCTTCTTCGAATACGGCGTGGCGCTGCATCATGTCGAGACCGAGAAGGTCCGCAAGGGCGAGAAGAGCATGCGCGACGTGGCCAAGGATCTCAAGATCATCGGCCGTAAGGTCGGCAAGCAGGCCGCCAAGGACTATCTGATCTTCCCGGCGCTGTCCGGTCCCAACTTCAAGCACACGCTGACCGCGAACCTCACGGCGAACTTCATCCGGAATTACTGGACGTACGCGGTGATCTTCTGCGGACACTTTCCCGACGGCGCCGAGAAGTTCACCAAGGCCGAGTACGAAAACGAAGACCAGGCCCGCTGGTACCTGCGACAGATGTTGGGGTCGGCCAATATTCGGGCCGGACGGTTGATGCGATTCATGACCGGCAATCTCAGTCACCAGATCGAGCATCATCTCTTTCCGGATCTGCCGAGCAACCGCTACGAGGAGATCGGGGTACGTGTCCGCGAACTGTGCGACAAATACGATCTGCCGTACACCACGGGGTCGTTGGCACATCAGTACTTGCAGACCTTCCGCACCATCGCGAAGCTGGCGTTGCCCAATGCCCTGCTCTCGGCAACCGCCGACGATGCACCGGAGACCGCTTCAGAGCTCCGTTTCAACGTTCGTCAGGGCATGCAGACGACCTTCGGCCCGGACCCGGATACCGGCCGTCGCCGGGGGCTGCGCACCGCCTTGCGTGAACTCCGCGAGTCGAAAGTGAAGGTGGCCTGACATCGCCGGTCGCCTCGCCCGGACACGCCACGGGGCCCGCCAGGCGGGAGAGTTCCTGTCCAGGTCTGACAGCAATGCGACCGCGGTGCGGATCGCGCGTGCCGTTCGGGTCAGAACCCCGGGCGCCGGCGCCGAGGTGACCGCGGACCGGATGCGCGGATCAGACCGGATCGCCGGTCTGATCGCGCAGGCGCGGGGCGAAAACCCCAGTGCCGTGCGAGAACTCGGTCTGGCCGCTGTCGAATCGTGGCAGGCATTCGTGTCGCGTCGCGGCCGGTCCGGGCCCGACGACGGCGGCCCGGTCACGATCCTGTTCACGGACCTGGTGGGGTTTTCCACCTGGGCCCTCGGTGCGGGCGATGACGCCGTCCTGAAATTGCTCGGCGAGGTCAATCGCGCCAGTGAGGAGATCATCAGCAGGCGCGGCGGCACGGTGACCAAGTACCTCGGTGATGGATTGATGGCAGTGTTCCCCGATGGCACCGACGCCATCGAGGCCGCTCATGAAGCCGGGGTCGCGGTCAGCGCCATCACACTCGACGGCTACCGGCCGGCGCTGCGCGCGGGTCTGCACACCGGCCGACCACGCCCCGTCGGTGACGACTTCCTCGGTGTCGATGTCAACATCGCCGCCCGCGTGGCCGACGCCGCGTCAGCCGGTGAGGTCTTGGCAACCGAAGCGACCCTGGCCGCCACCGACCAGACCAAATACCTCAAGCGGCGCAGACGCTTTCGCGCGAAGGGTACTCCCAGAGATCTCGTCGTGTATGCCGTCGTACCGCGCTACGACGACGTCGCGGAGGGTCGTTGATCAGTTTTGGGTAGTGAGCGGTAGAGCACCTTCAACTGGTCGGCCGCGATATTGAGTGACCTGACATCGCGCTGGCTGCGGCATTGCACAATCGATCCCTCGATCGCGTTCACCACAAAGAGTCCATAGTCCCGGGCAGCATTCGCGTCCACGCCGTCGGCGATCGCCGCCTGTGCCACCAGATCTCGCCACCTGTCGAACGCCACGTTGGCCGTGGCTGCGACCTGCGGCTCGTCGGGTGCAGACATGGCCGCGGCCAACACCGGACATCCCAGTGCGAACTCTGATCGGACCAATTCCCGCTTCCACCACTTGATCAAACCGTCGACGGCGTCGGTCGGGGTCCGGGTGGCGGCCAGATGTGCGATGAACGATGTCATCTCCTCGCCGGCCGCGGCGGTGGCGTTGGCGATGAGCTCCGACTTTCCTTCAGGGAAGTGCTGATAGATGGAGTTGCGGGCGGAACCGCTGCGCTTGAGTAGGTCGGCGACACTCGTCGCGAAGACGCCTCGGCGGCGAACGAGATCGATCGCGGTATTGACCAGTCGCTCCCGTGGCCCGGCCGTGTCGTCGAAGTGCTGCATCGGATCGCCGCTCACGGGTTGCCTCGTACTTTCCTGTCAGAGTCGATGGACCGATCGGTCCACTACGGTGTTAGGCTCACACCCACGTGGACCGACTGGTCCACAATCTACAGGAGGATCGCCCATGACCGCCCAGACAGACAACCCGTCGTCAGTCCCTGCTTCTTCGGAGCCGGCGGCGCCGCGCATCGAGGAGATGAACGGGCTCGAGGTCCTTCGCTTCCTGACCTCACTCCCGGACCAGCCACCGAACATCTCGCAACTGGTGGGCATGGAGATCGACAGCCTCGAAGAGGGTGTTGTGCAGTTCAGCCTGCGGGCCCGCCCGGATATGACCAACCCGATCGGATCGCTGCACGGAGGTATTTGTGCCACCCTCCTCGACTCCGTGATGGCGTGCGCGGTCCACACCACACTCGCACCGGGCATCGGATACGGAACCCTGGAACTCAAGGTCAACTACATCCGATCGGTTCCCACCGACGGACGCCGAATCATCGGTCATGGCAAGGTGATCCACGCCGGGCGTCGCACCGCCACCGCGGAGGGACAGATCTTCGACGAAGCGGGCAAGCTGATCGCCCACGGCACAACCACCTGCATCATCCACAGCTGATCGGGGCGTGTTGCCGCCCCGGCCCGACCGCTGTCCCTAGACTGCACGGGTGAGCAGAAGCAGCAGATCCACCGCCCGGTTCGACGCCGGCCTGGTCGAACCGGCCATGCGACATCTGACGTTGTCGGCCAATCACGGCAAGCTGTGGTTCGGCGTCGCGGGCGTTCTGTCCTGTAGCGGAAAGCGTTATCGGCGTGCGGGTTTGCGAGGGATCGGGTCGTTGGCCGGAGCGAGCCTGCTCTCCAACGCGGTGCTCAAGCCGCTGTTCAGCCGAGGCCGACCACCAGTTGATCCACTGCTACCGCCTGCGCTTCGCAAAATGCCCTGGACCTCTTCGTTCCCGAGTGGACACAGCGCCTCCGCGGCCGCCTTCGCCGTGGGTGCCGCACTGGAGCGTCCACGGACGTTGATCGTCTTGGCGCCCCTGGCCACCGCTGTTGCGTACTCGCGGGTCTATCTCGGTGTCCATTACCGCAGTGACGTTTTCGCGGGGGCCGCGGTCGGGGCGGGCGTGGCCCTGGCCGGGCATCGCCTGTGGCCGGCGGCACCGGCAGGTCCGGCCCGGACCGCTCCGGGTACGGCACCGGCCCTACCCGGTGGAGAAGGCCTGACCGTGGTGATCAACTCCAGAGCCGGCAGTTCCGATGGTGCCGAGAACCGCATCCTCGGCGTACTCCCATCGGCTCACATCGTCCACTGGGATCCCGACAGCCCGTTGTCCGAACAGGTCCCGGCAGACGCCCGGGCACTGGGGGTGGCCGGGGGTGACGGCACGGCCGCGGCGGTTGCGCAGCTCGCCCTCGACCGTGGCCTGCCATTGGCCGTCTTCCCGGCCGGGACGCTCAACCACTTTGCTCGCACACTGGACCTGGAAACCTACGCCGAGACTGCGGCGGCTGTCGCCTCCGGATCTGCCGGAACAGTCGATGTCGGACGGGTCAACGGGGCGATCTTCCTCAACACCGCCGGTCTTGGCGGCTACCCCGGCATGGTCCGGCTCAGGGAGCGCCTGGAGCACAAGATCGGAAAGTGGCCGGCCGCGGCCTATTCGCTGTTCCGCGCACTGAAGGGCACAAAACCGATCGTTCTCGAGATCAACGGTGCAGAACATCCGGTCTGGGCCGTGTTCGTAGGCAACGGCACCTACTGGCCTCGGGGACTGAATCCGGGGACGCGTTCCGATCTCGCCGACGGGATTCTCGATCTGCAGTACCTCCGCGCCGACAAGCGCTGGGGCCGAACCACCGCCGTGATCGCATCTCTCTTCGGCACCGTCGAGCGGAGTCGGGTGTTGGGATCGGTGCAGTCGGACCGGATCGAGATCCGATCGCGGTCAGGCCCCATCCTCATTGCCCATGACGGGGAGGTCGAGGATCCTGTGGACGACATCAGGATGGACGTCGAACCCCGCGCGCTCACCGTCTACCACTGAGATATCGGCTCCATCTGGATGTGCGGGTGCCGGCAGCCGGGGTTTGCGCCGGTCCGGGCGCGGGTATGCCGGACACATGGCCGAGCAGCCCCCATCGAATCTCGTCTCCTCCGACCCGCCTGGTGTGAGCATCACCCTGACGATCAACGGAGCGGAAACCTCGATCGAGTGTGACCCGCGGACGACGCTGCTGGATGCGTTGCGCGATCGTGTCGGGTCACCCGGCACGAAGAAGGGTTGCGACCGCGGGCAGTGCGGTGCGTGCACCGTTTTGCTCGATGATCGTCGGGTGGTCAGTTGCCTGGTCTTCGCCGTCGCGGCGCAGGGCCACCGGGTCACCACGATCGAGGGCATGTCCGATTCCTCTGTCGGCGGTGAACTGCAGAAGGCGTTCGTCGATTGCGATGCCCTCCAGTGCGGATACTGCACGCCGGGCCAGATCTGCTCGGCAGTGGGTATGTTGGACGAGGTCAAAAAGGGCTGGCCCAGTGCGGCGACCGACGATCTCACCGCCAAGGATCTCGAACTCGAGGACAACGACATACGAGAACGGCTCAGTGGCAACATCTGTCGCTGCGGCGCCTATGTGAACATCCTGGCCGCGGTACGCAGTGTTGCCGACGGGGTCCGCGAGCCGGGAACGGCGTCATGAGGACGTTCGAGTATGTGGTGCCCGACAGCGTGGCTTCGGCGGTAGAACAACTCGGCGCCGATCCCGATGCGCGCCTGCTGGCCGGTGGCACCAATCTGGTCGATCTGATGAAGCTCGGGGTGAGCACGCCGGCGACGCTCATCGACGTGACAGCGTTACCGCTCGACGGTGTGGAACTCGACGATTCCGGCTTCTTACGGATCGGTGCCACATCCCGGAACAGTGAACTCGCCGCCCATCCGGTTGTTCGCGAGCGCTATCCGGTGTTGTCCAGGGCACTGCTCGCCGGCGCGTCGGGTCAGCTCCGGAATATGGCGACCACCGGCGGAAACCTGTTCCAGCGCACGCGATGTCCCTACTTCATGGATGCGCATAAGGCCTGCAACAAACGCGAACCCGGATCGGGGTGTTCGGCACTGCAGGGAGAGGGCCGAGAGATGGCCATCCTCGGTGCGTCCGACAAATGTGTGGCGACACATCCTTCCGACATGGCGGTCGCGATGGCCGTGCTCGACCCCCACCTCGATGTGGTCGGTCCCGGCGGACCCCGTTCGGTCGCGTTCGGAGACTTCTATCGACTACCCGGCGAGCACCCCGAGAGGGACAACACGTTGGACCGCGACGACGTCGTGGTCGCGGTGCGGATACCCCCGTTACCCGCAGCGCGTAACTCGACCTACCGAAAAGTCCGTGACCGCGCCTCCTTTGCCTTCGCGCTGGTCTCCGTGGCCGCCGTCCTCGAAGTCGCAGATGGTCACGTCACCGCCGCGCGTATCGCACTCGGCGGTGTTGCCCACAAGCCGTGGCGTGCTCACAGCGCCGAGCGGGCGCTGATCGGACGGCCGGCAGTGCGCTCAGAATACGCAGCGGCGATGGAAACCGAGCTTGCGGCATCAGAACCCCTGACAGACAACGCATTCAAGGTATCGATGATCACTGCAGTGGCCACCCAGACACTCGTCGAACTGACTCCCACCGACCAGGTGTCGCAATGACCGCGTTGGGAGTGGGACACCACCGGGTAGACGGCGCCGACAAGGTGCGTGGTGCCGCGCTGTACACCGCGGACCGAATCAGCCCGGATGACACCGCGATTGCGCATTGTTGCCACGTCGGCGCGACAATCGGCCGGGGACGGGTGATCAACGTGGACTCCGGCAGCGCACTGCGGCATCCCGGCGTGATCGACGTACTGTGGCACCAGAACGCACCGAGGCTGGGCAGTATCGAGGACGCCGAACTGCATGTCCTGCAGTCCGCCGATGTCCATTATCGTGGCCAGATCGTTGCCGCCGTGATCGCCACGTCGGCCGAGTCGGCCAACGCCGCCGCCGAAGCGCTGGTGATCGAGTACGACGAGGCCGGCGACTTCGACAACATCCTGCACGCCGAACACCCCGACCTCTATGTCCCGGAGGAGGCCAACGGAGGGTTTCCCGCGGAAGCGACCCGCGGCGACCCAGAGACCGCGCTCTCCGCCGCCGCACATGTGGTGGATCACTGGTACTCGACACCGGCGATGCACAACAATCCCATGGAACCGCATGCCAGCATCGCTCGATGGCAACAGACCGGAGACAAGGCAACACTGACGATCTGGGACTCGACCCAGGCACCGTCGGGCGTGGCCGACGATCTGGCGACGCTCTTCGGAACCGATCCCGACAACGTCCGCGTGATCGCCGAGCATGTCGGCGGCGGCTTCGGGGGCAAGGGAAGCACCCGGCCGAACGCGGTGCTGGCCGCGATGGCCGCGTTGCATGTGCAGCGAACGGTACGGGTGGTGTTGCCCCGCTCGGCGACCTACCGGTTTGTCGGATACCGGACCCCGACGTTCTCCCGGGTGGCGTTGGCCGCTGAGGCCGACGGTCGACTCTCAGCGGTCTGTCACGACACAGTTCAGCAGACGTCACGAATTGTCGAGTTCGTCGAACAGACAGCCGAGGCGACCCGGCACATGTACGGATCCGAACACAGTCGCACCAGTCACCGGGTCGCCCCGTTGGATGTCTCGACCCCGCGATGGATGCGGGCACCGGGGGAGTGCCCCGGTGTACACGCCCTGGAATGTGCGATGGATGAGCTCGCGTACGAACTCGGCGTCGACCCGATCGAGCTGAGGATCAGAAACGAACCCGAGTCCGACCCGGCAACCGGCGTCCCGTTCAGCTCGCGCAGTGTCGTGCGGGCGCTGAGAGTCGGCGCCGACCGGTTCGGATGGGATCGACGGAATCCGGTGCCGGCGGCCACATCGGTGGGACGCAAACTCGTCGGCAGCGGCGTCGCGCTTGCCTCCTATCCCGCACTGACCACGCCGAGTAGCGCTCGTGCCTGTGCCCGACCGGACGGGTCCTTCGACGTCTCGGTGGCCGCCTCCGACATCGGAACAGGCGCCCGTACGGTCCTCACACAGATCGCTGCCGACGCCCTGGAAGTGCCCTACGCCCGGGTGCGTCTGCACCTCGGCGACAGCGCACTTCCGACCGCGCCCGGCGCAGGTGGTTCATCGGGCACGTCATCGTGGGGATCTGCGGTCCACAAGGCGTGCACCGAGCTGCGCTACCGCCTGCACCAGGTGGGCTCCCCGCGCGAGTCGCTGGAGGTCATGGCCGACACCAGCGACGACGTCGAGGCCCGTGAGAAGATGCCGCGGGAGGCGTTCGGCGCTCAGTTCGCACGCGTGTCGGTCGACGTGGACACCGGTGAAGTTGCGGTGGACGAGATGCTCGGGGTGTTCGCGGTCGGCCGCGTACTGAATCCACAGCTGGCCCGTTCCCAATTCATCGGAGCCATGACCTTCGGCCTGGGCATGGCACTGATGGAGGAAGGCGTACCCGATGCCCGCTACGGCGGATTCCTGAACGACAGCATGGCGGATTACCACGTGCCATCGCACGCCGATGTCCGCGACATCAAGGCGATGTGGATCGAAGAGGACGACGACAACCTCAACCCCATGGGCAGTAAGGGGATCGGCGAGATCGGCAATGTCGGCTCGTCGGCCGCCATCGTCAACGCCGTCTTCCATGCGACCGGCGTCCGCATCAGAGACCTTCCGGTGCGGGCCGACAAACTGCAACAGCTCATCGACCCGTCATTGCGCAGGTGATGCCGGTGCACCGGCAACCGGGTGAGACCGTCAGATCACTTTCGGTCCCGGGACCGGGGTTGCCGGGTCGGGCCCGGGCGGGCTGGGTACCGGATCCGGTGACGGTACCGGCCGCTCGGGTTCGGGCAGCGGCGGTGTCGGAGGCTCGGTGCCCGGTTCGGGCCGGGGTGGTTCTGGTGCCGGTATCGGTTGTCCCACAGTCGAACTCCTAACAAAGTCGGCGCGTTGTGCGCCGTTCGGCGTCCATCGGATCCCCGGTGACGAGTTCCTGCATCACAGGAACCACATCTCCACAACTACCATCTGCTCGCCCGGTCGACGAGGATGCCCGCTCGGCGGGGATCGTGTCGTCCGGTAGACAAGACGTATGGACGTACTCAGTGGCCGAATCATCCTGCGCCCGGCCGACCCCGAGACCACGCTGGCGTTCTATCGGGATCAGCTGGGACTCGCCATCTCTCGTGAGTATCCGGGTGGCACCGTGTTCTTCGCAGGTGGCACGTTGATCGAGGTCGCCGCCCATCTGTCCGAGGGCGGCGCGGTGCCGAGCACCACCGTGCTGTGGCTTCAGGTGCGTGATCTCGCCGCAACGCAGGCCGAATTGGAAGAGCGCGGGGTTCAGATCAGGCGCGAGGCGCGGACCGAACCATGGGGCCTGATCGAAATGCACATCGCCGACCCGGACGGTACGACGATCATCGTGGTCCAGGTGCCTGCGGACCATCCTTTGCGTAAGGATCTGCGAACATCGGGTCAACCGTAGGTTGCTCGATCAGCGCGACCTTCCCGAACCTGGCAGCATCATGAATGTGGGCTATGTCGAGCAACTGAGAGATCTGGCCGAACGGTGCGGCGTCGCCACATCGTATGAGGGGTGGGACAAGACCCGCCGTGAGGTCTCCACCGAGACCTTGCAGCACATCCTCGATGCGCTCGGTGTCCGGGCGGGGTCGGTGGACGAGGTCGAGCGCTCGCTGACGGACCTCGAACTCGGTCCCTGGCGGCGGACGCTGCCACCGGCGATGGTGGTGACCGAAGGTTCCGACGCCACCGTCGGCGTCCATGTACCGCATGGTGACCCGGTGCGGGTGTGGGTGCAGACCGAGGACGGCGATCGGGTCGATGTCGCTCAACTCGACATCTGGGTCGATCCGAGAGACGTCGACGGACAACTCGTCGGCCGGGCCACGTTCGCCATCCCATCCGGACTGCCGACCGGATGGCACACGCTGCATGCTGCGGTCGGTGCCGATCACGGCCCGCGTGAATCGGCGAACGCGCAGTGCACGCTCGCTGTGACACCGCGGCGACTGACCACCACCGACCGGTTCTCAGATGACCAGCTGTGGGGTCTGGCGACGCAACTCTATTCGGTACGCTCGCGCCGATCGTGGGGGATCGGTGATCTCTCCGACCTCGCCGACATCGCCCATATCGCCGGATCGGTCCACGGCGCCGACTACGTTCTCGTCAATCCACTGCATGCCGCCGAGCCGCAGCCGCCGTTGGAGAGGTCTCCGTACCTTCCGACCACCAGACGCTTCGTCAACCCCATCTACATTCGTGTCGAGGACATCCCGGAAGCCTCGCAGTTGCCGGATGACGCCCATCACGAGATGCGGTCCTTTGCCGCGAAGTTCGCGAAGCTGAACACGGACCCTCACCGGATCCGTCGGAATTCCGTCTACCGGGCCAAGTTGCGGATCCTCGAATCCGTGTTCCGGGTACCACTGAGCCCCCGTCGCCGCGGGCAATTCGACAAGTATCTCGCCGAGGAGGGTCGGGGCCTCCTCGAGTTCGCGACATGGTGTGCCCTGGTGGAGAAATACGGTGCGGCCGGCCCGAAATGGCGCAAGTCGCTTCGTGATCCCGAAGGCGTGGCACACCTCCGCATCAAGTTCGCCGACCGGATCGCCTTCTACAGCTGGCTGCAGTGGATTTGCGACGAGCAGTTGGCCACTGCCCAACAGGTCGCTCTCGACGCCGGTATGGAGATCGGCATCATCCACGATCTCGCAGTCGGTGTGCAGCAGGGTGGTGCAGACGCGTGGGTCCTCGGTGATGCGCTCGCCGCCGGCGTATCGGTGGGCGCTCCGCCTGATGCCTTCAATCAACAGGGACAACTGTGGAATCAGCCACCGTGGCACCCCTGGCGTCTTGCCGACCAGGGTTACCGGCCCTATCGGGACATGCTCCGGACGGTCCTGAGGCGGGCCGGAGGGCTGCGGATCGATCACATCCTGGGGTTGTTCCGGCTCTGGTGGATCCCGTCAGGCGCATCGCCTGCGGCCGGCACCTATGTGCGGTTCGATCACGAGGCCTTGATCGGGATCCTGGTTCTCGAGGCACAACGCGCGGGGGCGGTGGTCATCGGTGAAGACCTCGGCGTCTTCGAACCTTTTGTGCAGGATTACCTCAGCGAACGTGGAATCCTGGGGACGTCGATCCTGTGGTTCGAACACGGCGAACACGCACCGATACCGCCAGAGTCATACCGTCGGTTGTGCCTGACCTCGGTCAATACCCACGACTTGCCACCGACCGCGGGATACCTTGCCGGAGAACATATCCGATTGCGCGCGGAGCTCGGACTCCTCGAACAGGACGAGGCGACCGAACGCGCGCTCGATGCCCGCGACCGGGACGCCATCATCGAAATGGCCCGGGCCAGGGGACTGATCGCCGACGACGCCGACACCGAGGCGGTGGTGGACGGCCTTTACGCCCTGATCGCCCGCAGCCCGTCCATGCTCCTCGGCGTCGCGCTTGTCGATGCCGTGGGAGAGGTCCGCATCCAGAATCAGCCCGGTACAGACGAAACCCAATACCCCAACTGGTCGATACCCCTGGCCGACGGGGATGGGAAACCGGTCCTGGTCGAGGACCTGGCCGACAACCCGCACGTCGTCCGGTTGGTGCGTGCGCTCGGCCGGTGATCCGGTTGCTATTCGGCCACCACCGGGGGAGCAGTCGCCTTCTCCAGTGCCCAGGTGAGGGCATGGTCGGCGACCGCTTTCCAGCCGGGCTCGGCACATGTCCAGTGTGAGCGGCCTTCGAACTCGTAGAAGTCCGTCACGGCCGACGACCTGTGGTAGTGCTTGGCATTCGATTTGTTCACCGAGGCGGGCATGATGTGGTCGGCCCCACCGGCGATGAACAGCAGCGGCGCGCGATCATCCTTGCCGTAGTCGACCCAGGTTTCCTGGTGTCCCGGCTTGAAGTTGGCGGTGAGGCCGTACGCCCATACCCAATTGCCCGGTGCGGCAATGTGATAGCGGTCGTAGACCGCCTGTGACTCCGCCACCGACAGGGTGTTGGTGAAGGCATAGTGGAACTGCTTCGGGGTGAAGCCGGCCGCCCGGTGCCGATTCGCCGGGTTCTTCAGGATGGGGAACAGGGATTTGATCTGGGACGGCGGGTTCACCCGGACCCCCTCTGTGGGTGCGGAGTCCACCACCACCGCCGCGGCTCCCAGGCCGCGGGCCACCAGTAGCTGAGTGAGCGTTCCGCCGAACGAATGGCCGATGAGTATCGGCGGCGTTTCGACCGACTCGATCACCGCGGCAAGGTGATCCACAGTCTCCGGCACGGTCAGCCCGGCGATCACATCGGGGTTTTCCCGGAGCGCCTCGACCTCGATCTCGAACCCCGGGTAGGCGGGCGTCAGAACCTTGTAGCCCTGGGCCTGATAGTGAGCGACCCAGCCTTCCCAGCTACGTGGGGTCATCCAGAGGCCATGGATCAACACGATGGTGTCCGGGGTTGCGGCAGGGCCGATCATGGGTGGGTCCTTTCTCGCGAAGTCGACACACGCGGCGCCGAGTCGGCCGTTGTGCCCGACCTGCCAGAAAGGTACGGTCCGGTTGAAGACGTCAACCGGCCGATCGTGCACGGTTTTGTTCCCAGAGCGCATAATTCATCGTTTCTGCAACGAAAAACCGCTCGGCTTTCACAGCCACTTCTGACGCCGGAAGACCACGTACAGCGCCACTGATGCAGCCACCATCAGCACCACTGCCAGGGGATAACCTCCTGCCCAGGCCAATTCGGGCATGACTTCGAAGTTCATGCCGTAGATCCCGGCGATCAGTGTCGGCGCGAACAAGATCGCGCCCCATGACGAGATGCGCTTGACCTGTTCGTTCTGCTCGATGCTGACCTGCGTCATGGCGCGGATCTCTTCGTTCTGTTGCTGTGTCACAAGGCTCCCGTGGACCGAGAGCGCGTTCTGCAGGGTCGCGCGAAAGGCTTCCGCACGGTCCGTGATGCGCAGTATGTGGTCCAGAACATCACGAAGCCTGCGGCGCAGTTCGATGTCGACGCCGGTTTCCTCCGTGCCTTCGCGAAGTGCCTCGATCATCGTCACCAGCGGAACGGTGGCCCGCTGGAATTCCATGACTTCCCGTGACAGGTCATAGATCCGGCGGGCGACCTCGGGTTGGCCGGTGAACAGCTGATCTTCGATCTCGTCGATGTCGGCCTGCAGTTCGGCGACAACCGGCTGGTATTCATCGACAACCTGATCGATGATTGCGTAGAGCACCGCCGCAGTACCCAGGCACAACAGCTCCGGCGTCGATTCCAGCCGCAACCGCACGCGGGCGAGATCCGGCGACTCGGCATGGCGGACGGTCACCACGAAGTCCGGGCCGATGAAGACGTGGACTTCACCGAATTCGACCCGCTCCGCGCGGCCGACGTATCGCGCCGGCCGGAGCACCACGAACAGTTGATCGCCGTAACCTTCGAGTTTTGGACGCTGATGTGCCGCGATGGCATCGTCCACCGCCAGGTGATGTAAATCGAATTCTGTTGCCACCGAGTCGATTTCGGCACGGTCCGGACGATACAAGCCGATCCATGACATCCCGTGACGGGCCTGCGTCACGTCATAGGTGATATCGAGGCTTTCGGGGTTGGTGGTTCTTTTTCCGTCGACGTAGACGGCATTGTCAATGATCGCCACACCCAAACCCATTTCGTTCGTCTGCCCGGATCACCGGGCAGTCACTTCGCCAAGGCGCATTGCATCGAGCCGATCTCGTCGTATATGCGCTGCCAAACAAGTTCGTGCTCAACGGCGTCGATGACGCCGCCCTTCATCGCGCGATCTGCGTCGATCATAGTCGTGGCCATGGCGACGAGTTCGTCCCGCCGGTTCAGGACGGTTTTTGGTGTGCATCCCGCCATCGTCAGCACCACGACAGTCTTGATCCGATGACGTAGTGACCCCACATACCGCCTGCACACGAGCGCGGCCGCCACCGCGGCAACGATGGGTACCACGAGCGCCACAACAGCCGAGACCCCGGATGCCTGCAGCACGACCGAGCCCAGCAGCCACGCCGCGGCGCTCCACATCGCCGCGCCGCGCCAGACCCGGATACGCCGGCGATCCGCAGCTGATGCGCCGGGCGGATACACGGTGATCCGCACCCGCCATATCCCGTGGCGGAGGTAACTGTTCTCGCACGCACCCCACAGGTGGGAACCCTCCCACAATCGAGCCCACCAGTCCGGACCGGAACCCTGCGCCAGTCCCAGAACGTCCAGCGGCGAGGGATGGCCGACGCCGGATCGGTCGTGTGCGTCGGAACCCCGTGAATCTTCATTCATAACCACATCTGTACTCCTGCTGCAGGCTGCCGAGCTGCGATCCTGACGTAACTTTGACGATCAAACGGTAGATCTTGACGTGTTCCGCACGGAAGCGCCCGGACCGCTCGGTCACCAGCCGAATTTGGTTATCGCCCAAGGGTTTCGAACGATTCGGGTCCTGTCCCGGTCATCATCGAAGGTGTTCAGCCCGCAGAGTCACCCCTCCAGTCGTTGATCATCTCCGCAGCGCTGCTGGGTGTGACGGTGGCCGGGAGAAGTATCGAGGCAATGGAGGGCGCAGGCAGGTCATTGAGCGCGTGGTCGTACCAGATCCCCTTGGACAGGGAACTGACCCACTGATGAAACGGACGATCGGGGGTGATGGTGTCGCGCTTGAGGCTGGCCACGAGGACGCGTTCCACACCGAGCTCGATGGTCCATCGCATGACGGTGTTGACCACCGCGCGCTCGATCGACCCCGAGCCGCGGCGCGGCCAGTCGACGCCGAAGACAACTCTCGACGATGCAACCAGGTCCACGTCGACGACCACCACACCGGGTAAGCCGTGGTCAGGCCGGGTTGAACCGGCCCGTGTCTGCGATGTCGACATGAAGCGTTGCGAAGCACGCTTGAGGCTGTCGTCGCGACCGAAATACGCAATCGGTCCGGAACTCACCTGACGAGAAGTGATCATGGTCAACGATTACGCCGCAGCCTCGGGCCCGTCACCGTACTGCAGCGAAAATTGACGAATTCCAAACGTGCGCGCAGCGGAACCGATATGCGATCTCGCCTGCCGCACTCCCGATTTCGGTCACGCGGAGCCGGAACATCTGAACGCACCTTTTCGGTCAACGGTGACGGTTACGCTCTCCCCATGCACTGCGTGGTCATAGGTGGGGGATTGGCCGGATTGGCATCGGCGATATGGCTTTCCGAGGCGGGTCATCGGGTCACCCTGTTGGAACGCCGGGGGTCGGTCGGTGGTCGAACAACACCGATGCCGTTGCCGGTCGTCGACGACGTACCCGACAACGGGCAGCATGTCTTCGCCAGCGGATACGTGTATCTGATGCGGTACCTCGACAGCGTCGGTACCCGCGAGAAAGTCTGCTTCCCAGGGCATATGACCGTCCGGATGCCCGGCGGTGACAGTCGTCGGTCGGCGTTCGGTGGCATCGCCGGATTGCGGACCGCGCTCGGCGACCTGCCGGGTGTCACCGGTGTGGACCGGCTGCGGACCGCACGTGCGCAGGTCACCTTGATCCGGCAGGCGCTACGACAGCCCGCATGGCTCGACGACATCACCGCCGACGAATGGTTCCGGCGGATCGGAATGCCACAGTCGGCACGCGCTGCCCTGTGGGACGGGATCGTGATCGGACTGACCGGCGACAAGCCCGACATCTCGTCGGCGAAGGTACCCGCCGATCTGCTCGTCACCGGGATCCGGCAGGCACGTCAGACCAGGACACCCATCTCGATCGGGTACCCGACCGTCGACCTCGGCACCCTGTTCATCGATGGTGCTCACAAGGTCTTCGCCAACAACGGGGTCCAGGTGCGGAACCGGGCCGTCGTCGCGTCCGTCGATGTCGTCGACGACACCGTTACCGGCGTCATCCTCAACGACGGTGAGCGAATTGCCGCCGACGCCGTGATCTGTGCGGTCCCGGTGTGGAATGTGAAGGGGCTCCTCGACCGGGTGCCTGGTCACGAGCAGATCTACGCCGCCACCGAGCACTTGACCCCGGTCCCGATCGTGAGCGTCAATCTGTACCTCGATCGTTCGATCGGAATGACCGACTGGGGCGAAATCCTCTATGGCGGAGAAGGAGTTCTCGAACAGGTCTGGGATCGCCAGCGGATGCACGGCCGGGATCCGTCGCGCAACCACTTCTATTCCACGACCGTCTCGGCGGCATACGAGCTGAGGCACAGGTCCAATTCCGAGATCACCGAGATCCAGATGGAGATGCTGCGGCGGTACTACCCGGCCGCCGCCGATGCGGAGGTGATTCACAGCCACGTCGTGCGGATGCCGAAATCCACGTTCGCGCAGCGGCCCGGTACCTCTGGCGTCCGGCCGGATCAACGGACCGCGGTGCGCGGATTGGCCCTGGCCGGTGACTGGACCCGCACCGACTGGACGACCACGATGGAGGGCGCCTGCCAGAGTGCGGCGCGCGCGGTCGAGGTCATTCTGGACTACGCGAACCACCCGGCCTGATCACGCCCATCGCGCCGTCATCCGACCGCGGCGTCTACGCGCAACTGCAAAGGAGTTCGGCAGATGGAGTCGTTTGTCCAGTTCCGCAAGGGAACCACACCCGATCATGTACATCGCGACCTCAACGGCCTCAAAGACGACGAACTCGGTCGATATGGTTTCGTGGGCCGGCAGGCCCAGCTGTATCGCCGCAACGACCCCACCCAGTACCGGGCGACGGGGACCATCGCGCCCACAGATGTCATGGTCGACGATCTCGAACCGACTGATCTCCGCGACGCCGAAGGCGCACCGCTGCTCCTGTTCTCGAACCCGGATGTCCGCTTCCTCCTGAGCCGGCGCACCACCCCGATGCCTTTCTTCACCCGCAACGTCGGTGGTGACGAGCTGATGTTCGTCCATCGGGGTACCGGTGTGTTCCAGACCGAGTTCGGTGAGATTCCCTACGAGCCCGGGGACTGGGTGCTGTTACCCAAAGCGGTGACGTACCGGCAGGTGCCCGCCGCCGGTGAACACGCGATCCTCATCGTCGAATCGGTGGAGGAGTTCCGGGTCCCGGCTCCCGGGGTCCTGGGACGGCATCACCCGTTCGATCCGACGATGGCCTTTGTGCCCGAACCCGAGGTCCTGACCGACGGCGGACCCACCTGGCGCGTCCGGCTGATCCGCCGGGACGCCACCGGAGAACTCGAATACGACCACAATCCTTGCGACGTGGAGGGTTGGAAGGGCGACTACTTCCCGTTCAAGTTCAACATCCGCCACTACAACCCGATCTTGTCCGAGAGCGTGCATCTACCGGCGACCGCGCAGATCTTCCTCGAGTCAGAGGGGGTGGCGGTTCTGAACTTCCTGCCACGTCCGGCCGAATCGCGTCCCGGAACCGAACGTCTCCCGTGGTATCACCGCAATGCCGACTATGACGAGGTGGCCCTCTTCCACAGTGGCGACCTGTTCGGAATCCCCATGCCGACCGGCCTCATTTCGCATGCGCCCCAGGGCATCCACCATGGCCCACCCGAGGTCGCCCGGGCACGGGCGCGCCGAAAGTCGGACGACTACGACCGGGTCAACTGGTCGATCATGTCCATCGACGTCCACCGGCCGCTCACCGTCAACGCCGATATCCGGACAGTCGGCGAGGAGCAACGATGAGCTCGTACAGCCGCACCCCGTTTCTGGTCGTGTTTCCCGAAACGTCTCTCACGCGGGACATCTACGGGGGGACCGGCGAGAACGTCGCACTGGAAAGCCACCTGCTCCGCGACGACACCGACGCCGACACCGTCCTGGTGTTCATGCACCCGATCGGTGGTGGCGCGTATCTGCCGATGATCAACGCTCTGGCCCGCGCCGGTCACCATGTCATCTACTGCAACAGCCGGTACCGGGGAAACGACACGGCGTTGCTGATGGAGAAGGTCACCGAAGATCTGGCCGCGTGTGTACGGCACTCGAAAGACGTTCTGGGTTATCGGAATGTCGTCCTGGCCGGGTGGAGCGGGGGCGGATCGCTGTCGACGTTCTACCAGGCCCAGGCCGAACATCCCACGGTGACCACCTCCCCCTCAGGGGATGGACCCGATCTCACGTCACTGACGATGCCGCCGGCCGATGGCCTGATGCTGCTCGCCGCCCACGTGTCCCGTCACCAGACGCTGACCGAGTGGATCGACGCGTCCATCCTCGATGAGCACGATCCGTCGGTCCGAGATCCCGAACTCGACCTCTACAACCCGTCGAATCCGAATCAGCCGCCGTACAGTTCGGAGTTCCTGTCTCGTTACCGCGCGGCACAGGAGGCCAGGAATCGCCGAATCACCCATTGGGTCAAGGCCAAGCTCTATCAATTGCGCGAAGCCGGCCGCGACGTCGACGAGTTCTCGTTCGTTGTCCACGGCACGATGGCCGACCCCCGCTGGCTCGACCCGACGGTCGACCCGAATGATCGCGAACCGGGGGTCTGCTACCTGGGCGATCCCCAGGTGGTGAACATGAGTCCTGTTGGCCTGGCCCGGTTCTGTACTTTACGGAGCTGGCTCTCGCAGTGGAGCCTGGACGACGCCCATGCCGACGCGGTCACCTCCGCGCCCGCGGTGACCGTGCCGGTTCTGGTCATCGGGAACACCGCCGATGATGCCTGCACCCCGAGTCACACCCGGCGCATCCACGAAGCATTCGTCAACACCGATGCCGAAATCTATGAGGTGAAAGGGGCTACGCACTACTACTCGGGACCGCACATGAAGGCGCACCTGGCCGACGCCGTCGGACGGATCACCACCTGGCTGACCGAGCACGGATGGGCAGACCACCTTTCCGAGGTAACCACCGGCACAGCACGGTCCGGACCTGCGTGATGACGCCGACCCGGGCGTACCCCGGTCCGGCCGATCAGTTCACGCGTAGGGGATAGGTCGCGCGTCGTGCGGCGTGAACCGGGCAGTAGTGCATGGGGTTGTCGCGTTCTGAGGCAGACGGCAAGTTGCGTTCGGGTGTCTCCACCAGCGGTGCGTCCTTCGCGACTCGGCCGTTGACCCGATCCCAGGCGTCGCGTGGACGCGGATGACGCCTGGGTCGCTGGGGAAGCAATCGGTGCATCACCAGATTCACCCCTTTGCCGAAGAGAGTGAAGAGCTTCTCGTCTCGCTCAGACCATGTCAGGCCGAGCATCTCGCGGATCGGCTCGTCGTAGAAGCCGGTGGTCATCCACATGAAGAATCGCTGATTGCCCGGGGCGATGAACCGCTCCCAGAAGGCGACCGGGATGAACCGGAGAAAGGGGGGTGGCGGCAGCTGTCCGATGTCGAGCACCGTCCTTACTGCCGGATGATCACGGAGTTCATTGCGGCACATGTGATCCCAATACTCGAGAAAGTCTTCGTACGTATCGGGGACGGGGCGCATCGAGACGCCGTACATCGCGTACCAGGCCTTGGATTCTTCAAAGAGCTGCCGCTTCTGGTCTTCTGTCAGCCACGGCCCGAAGCGCTCGCACAAACGGATGTTGCCGTACCAGAAGGTGGCGTGCGCCCAGTAGAAGACATCGGGATCGAGTGCGTGATAGCGACCGCCATCATCCATGCGGCCCTTGATGTCTCGGTGATAGTCGCGAACTTCGCGTCCGGTCTGCGTTCCGCCGTCGAACACCACTCCGCTGATCGGGTAGAGCGAGCGCATCAAGCGCTGCCAGCGTTCGCCGAAGAAGTCGGAGTGTTCCCAGACCGCCGCGCCCAACTTGGGGTGCATGTTCTGCATCGAACCGGCCCACAGTCCGGTGAACATGCCCGTCCATGTGCCCCAGATCTGCCAGGTGAGCGAGTCCGGGCCGAGCGGCTCGTAGTCGTCGGCACGGAGAACCGTCGCGTCGACGCTGGTTGAATCATCAGCCTCGTCCGAAGGGGCGTTCGGCAGGTCTGTCATGAGACGAAAGTGTAGATTTGTCTCAATCGAGAGTCAAGGATCGCCCGCGCCGATACTGATCCTCGTCGGCAGCCCGAGTGGGGGGGATCAGAGTTGCCCCGGACAGTGGCCGGTTGGCGCGTCGCCATCCGGACGGCGTGACTCCGTACGCCGCTCTGAACAGTTGGGCGAAGTGCGTGGCGTGGGTGAATCCGTGCTTCCGTGCGATCGCGGTGATGGTCAGATGCCGGTGGCTCAGCAGCGACGCCCGAGCTTGCTCCAGGCGGCGTGAGGCGATGTATCCGGCCAGGGTGCCGTGCGTCTGCGGCCAGTTCTTGTAGAGCTGACGCACAGAGATGTTGTGAGCGGCGGCGATGGCGTCGGCGCAGAGATCCCGGTGGTCGAGGTGTTCGTCGATATGACGCTCGATTCTGGTGATCAGGTCGTCGTCAGCACAGTTGGCTCGGACGAGGTCTGCTGCGCTGATCAGCAGGGACCGGACGATACCGACGGTGGAGTTGTTCAGTGTGCCGAGCAGATGCGGATCACTGGCCGCAACGGCTCCGAGTTGCCGGATGTGGTCCGACACGAGCGAATACAGCGGGACTCCGGAATGGAGGTTGTCGAGACCGCGTCGGACGGTCTCGATCGAGAGGGCCAACCGTGCATGGTTGATGTGAACCGCGATCGCCGCCCCCGGTCCTTGTCCGCGGAAGTCGAATGCGCTCGACTGGTCGAGACCCACCAGTGTGGGTCGACCGGATCGCTGCTCGGAACCGGCCTGGTCTCTGGACAGGGTCCACCCACCGGGTTCGAGGACGGCCAAGGTGAGCACTCGGCTCAGTGGATCTGCGCGGTGCCGACGGGGACAGGACACCGAAAGCCCGGAAAAGCGGAGGTTCATCAACCAGACCCCGTCGCCCAGGACCCAACTCTGCACAGAGGTGTCGCCACGACCGTGATGAGTCCGGGTCACGACGAGGTGTGGCGCGGCACCACAACCGTCCGCGGTGACCGTATGCGGCGGGGGTGTCATCGGCTCTTGTCGTCACAGGCGGCGATGTCCCGCCACGCGCGTGGGGTGAGGCCGTACTTTTCCCGGAAGCGTCGGGTGAAATAGGACGGGTTGGTGAATCCCCAGCGTCGGGCCATGGTTGCAACAGGGACGTTGCGGGTTTCCGGACGCGCCAGTTCGTCATGGCTGCCCTCGAGACGGCTGGTGATGATCCACTGCTCGAGGCTGAAGTCGGCGTCTTCGCAGAGCCGGAACAGTTTTCGGGTGGAGATGTCGTGGGCCCGCGCGATCTTGTCCGGGCAGAGCGACGAGTCGGAGAGGTGTCGACGTATGTACCCGCGGATTCGCGGCAGCAGCACCTCGGCCATCATGCCGCGCGCGTAATCGGCGTTGTAGGCCGATGCCAGCATCGCGCGGGTCAGTTCGATGGTGGACTCGTCGACATCAGGTGCCGCCGCAGTGGCCGCCAGTGCGTCACCAACTGCGGCGAGTTCGGAGATGTGGGAGCCGACCAGTGCATACAGCGGGCTGGCGGGTAGGCGGGAGGCCGCCACCGAGGTCACCTCGTACGGAAGTCCGAGTTGGTCCACCGGAACGTACAGCGCCTGGGATGCACCGGGTCCGTCCCACCCGAATGAGTAGGGCGCGTTCATATCCATGAGCATCAACTCACCCGGATACACGTCCCGCTGAACACCGAACTGGTCGTGTCGACCAACGCTCCGCCGCTGTCGAGCCAGCGCCAGCACCTCCGAGGGTCCGGACCGGATCTGTTTTGGCTTGCGGCTCAGGGTGATTCCGGTGATGTGCGCCTGGAAGACACTGGTCTGTCCGATCTCGGCCATCTCGAGTACGGCATCGGCAGCGGCCGGATCGCCGATCACGAGATCCTGGGGCCAACTCTGATCCAGAAAGATCGACTTCAGGGCGTCGGCTCGCTCGTGCACAGGAAGCTCGGATGAGCGAAACATGACCGGCATGCCTCACCTCGTTCGGTCGACACAGTCGGGGACCACGGGCATCACCTCGCAGAACCGACGATTGGAAATCACCGTACGCCGATTGTGATCCTCCCGCGCTGTGAGGTCCCAGCTGTCCGAGCTCAGTGGCCATCCGTGACCGAGAATCACCGGACGACCCGGGCCTCAGAAACCTTTGTCGTTCAACCAGGCCAGTGTCGTGCCTGCGACTTCTTCCCAGCCATCGTCCATGGTCAGGCAGTGCCCGCGACCTTCGAACTCGTGATACTCGGTGATCGAATCGCCACCGGCGTACAGCGCGAGCACTTCCCGGGTCACCTTCGCCGGGACGGTGTGGTCCTCGGTGCCCGAGATCAAGAGCAAGGGCCCCCGCACTGCTTTGTGGGTGTCCACTGCTGCCGGGGAGTGCCGTCGAAAGTTGGCGGTCGCATCTTCGAACAGTGGCCGGCCGGGCCCGGGAATCGTCCACT
The DNA here is from genome assembly GCF_059553395.1 of Williamsia sp. z34. Taxonomy (NCBI): domain Bacteria; kingdom Bacillati; phylum Actinomycetota; class Actinomycetes; order Mycobacteriales; family Nocardiaceae; genus Williamsia; species Williamsia sp. z34. The sequence goes on from NZ_JCANWW010000002.1 coordinate 596,087, forward strand.
TCTCGAACAGATCATCGGAAGCCTCTTGCGTCAATGTGTTGCCGAAACTGTACTTGAACTGTTTCGGCGTCAACGCCACCGTCTTCTTCTTGTTCGCCGGGTTCGACAGGACCGGGAATCCGGACCGCAGCTGCGAGAAGGGGAGTGCCTTGACCCCTTTGATCGGCGCCGGATCGATCGCGACGGCAGCGGCGGCGACGTCGGTCGCGAGGAGTTCTTGAGCGATCAGCCCGCCGAAAGAGTGTCCGATGACGATCGGTTTGGTGTCTAGCGCGGCGATCACGTCCACGTAGTTCTCGTAGATGTCCTGTATGCCAACGTTGTTCATCTTCTCGGGCATCGTGCGGGTTTCCTGCACGGTGGCGCCGTCACCCGGCCAGCCCGGCGCACTGGTGGTGTAGCCGCGTTCGGCGAACAGGGTCATCCACGGTGTCCACGCGCTCGAATGAATCCACAAACCATGGATGAACACGACGGGATTGTTCTGCGGTGCAGCCATTGCGGTTCCGTTCGGTCGAGGGTGTTCACAGCGTCTGGATCAGGCCGCCGTCGATGGTGAAATCGGATCCGGTCACATTGCCAGATGCCGTTCCGGCCAGGAAGACCACCAGGTGGGCTACCTCGTCGGGTGTGGTGAACCGCCCGGTGACCGACTGCGCCGCTGCACTTTTGGCCACCTCATCGGCTTGTCCGCCGCCGGCCGCGGCGATCGTCTCCGCAACGCCACCCTCGCCGAGCCACAGGCCGGTGGACACCGGTCCGGGGCTGACCGTGTTGACGCGTATTCCCCGCGGACCGAGTTCTTTCGAGAGTGATTTACACACATTGGTCAGGGCCGCCTTGACCGCGCTGTAGTCCACCACTCCGGGATCGGGGAGAAAGGCGTTGACCGAGCTGACAGTCACGATCGTTCCTCCGCCACGTCGGAGCAGTTCAGGAATCGCAGCTCTCGTGGTCCGGACGGTTGCCATGAGTCCCAGCGCCCAGGACTCGTACCACTGGTCGTCGGTCACGCTCACGAACCCGGCCGGCCTCGGGGTGACCGCCCCGGCATTGTTGACGAGAATGTCCACACCGCCAAGTGCTTTGGCCTGCTCGATCAACGCGACCGGACCTTCGGGTGTCGACAGATCCACCGGAACGAACGTCACGCGGCCCGCATCTTCCAGACCGGCGAGATCGGGACCCCGACTCCGTGAACCAGCGACTACGTGGGCGCCTTCCTCCGTCAGCGCGGTGGTCACCGCCAACCCGATACCTTTGCTGGCGCCGGTGACGACCGCCAACTTTCCTGAGAGACCCAGATCCATCCGCATCCGATCGTTGGCGCAGACACCGCAGGCAACCCGCTGGACCGTCAGCGGTGAGGCGTCAGGCGATCGACCGGGCACCCCGACCCATATCGGCACGACCACATCCACGTCGAATGGTAGACCCGATGACGTGCACGAGCAGCCCTTGATGGAAACAGATCATTTCGTGGCGGACGGATGTCGAGAATGGAGTGGTGGCACCGTCCCAGGTATACGAGCGGCCAGGAGGTGCCGCGACGACGAAGGAGAAGCACCATGAAATATCTGCTGCTGAAGCACTACCGAGGCGGCCCGACTCCCGTCGGTGACCCGGTACCGATGGACCAGTGGACGCCGGATGAGGTCGACGCGCATATCAAGTTCATGCAGGATTTCGCAGACCGCCTGGAAGGATCTGGTGAGTATGTGGACGGACAGGCACTCGCGCCCGATGGTGCGTTCGTGCGATCCGACGGCGAGGGGCGTCCACCGGTGACCGATGGTCCGTTCGCCGAGACCAAAGACCTCATCGCCGGCTGGATGATCATCGATGTTCCCTCCTGGGATCGCGCCGTGGAACTGGCCGGGGAACTGTCCGCGGCGCCCGGGGCCGGTGGCAAACCGATCCACGAGTGGCTCGAGGTCCGGCCGTTTCTGAGCCACCCGCCCACGGTGACCGAGTGAACGAATCCCTGCTGCGGGATCTGGTGCCCGCGGTGATCGGTGTCCTCGTCCGACGCGGGGCGGACTTCGCGTCGGCCGAGGATGCCGTGCAGGAAGCATTGATCCGGGCTCTGGAATCCTGGCCGGACGACCCGCCGCGCGACCCCAAGGCATGGCTGGTGGCCGTGGCGTGGCGCAGGTTTCTCGATGCTGCTCGCGCCGAGAGTTCGCGGCGGGGCCGGGAACTCGCCATCGAGATCGAGCCGGATCCCGGTCCGGCACCCGAAACGGACGAGACGCTGCAGCTGTACTTCCTGTGTGCGCACCCCTCGCTGTCGGCGGCTGCGGCCGTCGCCCTGACGCTGCGAGCGGTCGGTGGCCTCACCACACGCCAGATCGCGTCGGCATACCTGGTGCCCGAAACGACCATGGCCCAACGGATCAGCAGGGCCAAGAAGCGGATCACCGGTCTTCGGCTTGACCAGCACGGCGATCTCGGGACCGTCTTACGGGTGCTCTACCTCGTGTTCAACGAGGGCTACAGCGGCGACGTCGACCTTGCGACCGAAGCCATTCGCCTCACCCGACAGGTTGTTGCCCTGACCGACGAACCCGAGGTCACCGGGCTCCTTGCACTCATGCTGCTCCACCATGCTCGCCGCGTATCCCGGACCGGACCCGGCGGCCGTCTGGTGCCTCTGACTGACCAGGACCGAAATCTTTGGGACACAACCATGATCACCGAGGGTGTCTGGATACTGCAGAAGACGCTCTCTCACGCGACCGACTCGGGGAATACCAGGCCCAGGCCGCGATCACCGCGTTGCATGCCGATGCTCGAAGCACCGCCGAGACGGACTGGGTACAGATCGTCGAATGGTATGACGAACTGCTGCACATCAACGACAATCCGGTGGTCCGGCTCAACCGGGCCGTGGCGGTGGGGGAGTCCGATGGCCCCCAGGCCGGGTTTGCTGCACTCGCCGAGGTCGATCCAGGACTACCTCGCCACACTGCGGTATCGGCGTACCTGCACGAACGCGCAGGCGACCTCGAGGTTGCCGCGGAGTTGTATGCCGCGGCATCTCGTCACGCGACAAGCGCGCCGGAACGCGACCACCTGACCCGCGAGGCCGCGCGTGTTCGACAGTTGTTGCGAGCCTGATCAGTTCGGACACCGCCAGACGAGAAGCGGCCGACGTCCGATGACCTGCGCTCAGGTGGGGTTGGCCGGGCCGGAAAACGTCGGAATCGTGCCGAGTGCCCGCACCATGGTTGCCCGCGGGCCCAGAACCTCCCGCCATTGGTCGCCCTCGGTCAGCAGTGCGCCGATCGCAGCCACCTCGGCACCGGCCCTCTCCAGCAAGGTGATTGCTGCGTGGACCGAGGCGCCGGACGAGATGACGTCGTCGACGAATGCCACCCGGGCACCGTTGAGCTGACCGAGCCGCGCGGGGTCGAGAAGCAGGCGCTGGCGGCCGTCACTGGTGATCGACTTCAACGGTTCGCTGAGCGCTTCCCTCAGGTGGACCTTGTTCGATTTCTGGAGGATGAGGTAGTCGTCCAACCCGAGGGCACGGGTGACCTCGATCGCGACCGGAATCCCCAGTGTCGCAGCGGATGCAACCAGATCGACCTTGGCCTCGCGAAGCAGATCTGCCAGTTCACGGCCGGCCACCTCATTGAAGGCGACACCGTGATCGATCGTCATGAGCAGGGCGATGGTCAGCTCGTCGTTGATCTCGATGAGCGGCAGATCGACTGATTGACTACCGATCTGGGCGGTGTAGGACGTTGCGCTCATGCTGGATGACCCATTTCTGTCTGATCGATGGTTGTCGTCACCGGTTCGCCCCGACGTTCTGCGGGTCGAGGTCCGTTGTGTGCTCGATCGGCGCCCGTCGGCGTTCGAGGAAGCGCCGGAGTCCGACGTTGAGAAGGGGATGGACGGTCAGAAGCAAGATCGTGCTGACCATCATCGGGCTGGTGAGGACACTCGAGGCCGCGTCCGGCAATTCGGCGACGAGATCTTCGGGCATGAACTGCAATCCGAGCGGAACGATGAAACACACCGCTCCGACAAGGATGTTCAGATCGTCCCACTCGACCGAGGCGAGTTGCTGGACTCCCGAGAACGCGATCACACCGAACAGGATGGTGGCCGCGGCGGACAGTGCGGGGCCGGGAAGGCCGGCGAGGAACATCGCGAACTTCGGGATACACGCTAGGACGATGCACAGGACGCCGGCTGCGGCGGTCACCATTCGGGACGCGAGGCCGGTGATCCGCAGGACTCCGGCGTTCTCCGGATACGACGTGGTGCCGATACCACCGAACAGGCCACCGACGGCCGAACCGATGAACTCGGCGCTGAGGCCACGATTTGCGCGGTCGACGTCGATGGGCTTGCCACTCCATCGCCCGAGAAGTCCGTAGACACCCATGGATTCGGACGCTGCCTGCAAGAACCCGATCATCATCAGGAACACCCCGGCCCACGAGACAGAAAACCCGAAGGGCAGGAGCTCAGGGGCTCCGATGATCGACGACCCGGACACGTCGGGCACATCGGACACACCGGTGATCCAGGCGACGACCGTACCGACGGCGATACCCCAAACGACGGCGCCGCGTTTGATGATCGTCCCACCGCCGAGCGCCATACAGAGAATGACCGTGACGAGGCCGGCCAGCGCGACGAACACGCTCGGCCAGCCGTAGCTCGACGTACCCTGTTGACCGAACCAGCCGCCCACCCCGATCCCGGCCAGTTGTGCGCCGAGTACGAGGAACATGGTTCCGAACACAATCGGATTTGCCACGAATTTGGCTATGTGCCCGTAGATCCCGAGCCTCTTGAAGGGAATGGCCAACAACAATGAGAGCAGGCCGGCGACAAACATCGAGCCGAATGCGGCGTCCAGTCCGTCTGTCGCACCGATCGAGATGAGCGCGACCAAGATCGCGGCGGTGGGTCCTTGAACGATCGGGAGCTTCAGGATCCGCGACGACGACAGGGCCGTGACGAGTCCGGCCAGCAAGAAGCAACCCTGGATCACATACGCCACGTCCCGTTGCTCCAGCGCGAGCGCGGCACCCAGTGAAGCCGGGAACACCCACAGCCCGGTGAGCGCCAACAGGTGCTGCCCGCCGTAGAAGAACGCACGGTGCCACGGCACACGGTCGTCGAAACCAGCCTTGAACGGCACCTGCTCCATCGAACCCTCCAACGGGACGTTGATCAAACGATTTACCAATACGAAAGGGGAGGTTAGAGCGGTTCTGTTACGGCCTTGTTTCGCGCCTCGACGGGTGCCGTAAAGTGGCCTTCCGGACTGCAGGGGGTGTGAATGACGAGCGTTCGGCGATCACCCAAACGAGTCGGCATCCGTGAGGTCGCGGTGCATGTGGGCGTATCGGCGAGCACGGTGTCCCTGGCACTCAACGGCACCGGACGCATCAGCGAAGCGACGCGGACTCGCGTGAAGCAGGCCGCCGACGAACTCGGCTACCGGCCGGATCCGGGCGCAGCCAACCTACGATCGGGAAAGACCGGGCTGATCGCCGTGATCGATCGCGTCCCGCCGCAGAGCACCTGGCGGTGGGACGACCTCGAGTTCGTCGTCCGACTCGTCCATTCGGTCTGCAGTGCAGCCTGGGAGCACAACCGGTATCCCGTCCTGCTACCGAGCGACTCGATCGAATTACGTGTGGATGGAATGCCTTTCGACGGTGCGGTACTCATCGACCCCCTTCCGTCCGATCCGCTGCTCGCACGTCTCGACGACGGCGGGATCGCCGCGGTCACCATGGGACGCGATCTTGCGCACCCCGATCGCGGACGATGGGCCGACAACGACAAGACCGAGCAGTGCCGCCAGGTCGTCGAGTTGTTCACGCGAACGCGGTCGTATCGTCCGATGTTGTTGTCCGCCAACACCGGTCAGTCCTACATGCATGACAATGCACAGGCGTTCCGGGCCCTGACAGCCGGTGCCGGACAGGTCCTGGAATTGCATCCGTCGACCACCTGGGACGAGTGTCATCGACTGGTGCGGCAGGCCTGCGAGGGACCCGATCGGATTGATGCGCTGTACATCCTCGTCGAAGCGCTGGTGCAACCTGCGTTGCAGGCGATCAACGACGCAGGTCTGTCGATCCCGGCAGACATCCAGGTGGTCACCTCCAGCGACAGCAATGTCTCACGCACCGGTCCGATTCCGCTGACAACGTTCGACCTCGGTCCCGAACGACTGGGCCACGAATTGGTGAAGATGCTGGTCGCCGATCAACAGCCCGACGAGGCCGTAACACGCATTGTGCCTGCACAACTCGTCGAGCGAGCCTCCACCCGATGAAGACGCCGAGAGATTTGCCGAATACGTGCGTTGCCTAGGGCGACTCGGGGCGAACGAAAAGTCGCCCGGTGAGGTGCCGAAGCTCGGATCTGAGTATCTCGTCATCAAGATCCTTGACCAGCGGGTGAGCGAGGGCGCCGCCGATGGCCGCCGACAACATCGCCACGCGAACCCGCGACTCGGCATTTGTCTCGGCATCGTCATCGACCAATAGCCCGTACAAGCCCTCTATCAGGTGCCGAAACGGTTCATGTTCTGAGACGAATCGGGCCATCACGGGGTCGTGCTGGAGGATGGCCATCATGGCTCGGCGCTCGACAACGATATCGATCAGATCGTTGATCAGATACGTGCGCGCGAGTTCGCGACTCTCCTGACCCTGCGCGGCCTCGAGTCCGACTTCGAGCCGAGCCAGGCCGGTCTCGGCGACCGCGCGGACGATGTCGTCCCTGGACTTGAACTGGTGATAGACGGCCGCCTTGGTCACACCGATGGAATCGGCGATCATCTGCAATGACGTTCCGCCGACGCCCTGTTCGGCGAACAACGCCAGTGCAGCGGTGATGATCCGCGTCTGCGCCGCACTGCGCGGGATCGATCCGAGGTGCACCTCGGATGCGTGTTTCTTTGAAACCATCACGCCAGGATAGCCGATCGGCTACTTTCACTTTCAGCCGGAAGGTGACCCCCGTCACTGCGGAGGCTCTCGGCACATTGGTTGTCATCTGAGAATGAACGGAGCACACCCGAATGAATCTCGAAGAACGAATTGCTCATCACGGCCGGATGGCGGAGAGCTACAGCAACGCCTACCTTCGTCAGGGCGTGCAGGAAGGCGAAGAGTACACCGACGACGAGGGTCACGAGGCCTGGAAATTCGCACCCGAAGCGGTGTACACCTCACCGTATTTCACCGGGGATCAAGAGTTCCTGATGAGCGACTTTCCCTCGGACACAGCACAAGCCGCGACCATGGAGGCCAAGGCGTATTCGTTGACCTTCGCCGATTGGAAGCCGGCGAGCTTCAAGTACTGGCCGGCATCCGACGGGTTCGTGATGAAGACCAGGTGGCAGGGTCATACCGCCGACGGCACCGGAATGGGCTTCTATTCATACAGTTTCGTGAACACCAATGCCGATGGTGAGGTCACGCGATGGGAGACCCACGTCAACGATGAATACAGTCCATTCCTCCAGGTCGCGATCGGCGTGAGCGGTCCATTCCAGGGCACCTCGGACTACCTCGATGCCCTGCATCGCTGCCTCGACAAGGCAAACGTCACCATCTGAGTAGTGGCCAACGGCGTCGGCCGGTCGCCATGCCCCACTGTGGCGACCGGCCGGCGAATCCTCGACAACCCCGTTTCTGTTGTGGGACACCAGTTGTGATCCAGGTCCGACCATCCCTGCACGACAGGCCTATTTCGGATGCCGAAAAGACTGGACGCATCGCACGCCTCGGGCTGCCGATGTCCTTGAAAGAAGGAAGAGAATTGTGAAGCTACATCGTTTGCTCGTCGCTCTGATAGCGATGGTGGTGCTGCTTGCCGGCTGTGGTTCCCGAGGAGGTGATGGTGAGGATGGGGGAGACGAGGCGGGCTCGGCATCGTCGGAATCTGCCTCGAGTTCTTTCGGCGACCTGACCGATGTCTGCCAGTCGGGATCTGCGAAAGGTTCACCTACGCAGGGTGTTACCGACACCGAAATCCGGGTAGGGGTGTTCTCGGATGTGGGTTTCACCAAGAATGAAGAGTTTGTGAATGCGGCGAAGGTCTTCACCTCGTGGTGCAATGACCTCGGCGGTATCAATGGTCGCAAGATTGTCGCCAACACCCGCGACGCCAAGCTGATGGAATCCCGTCAGCAGATGATCGCGGCCTGCCGTGAGGACTTCGCCCTGGTCGGTGGCGGCAGTGGGTTGGACGGCCTGGGTGTCAAGGAACGCCTCGGTTGCACCTTGCCAGACTTCGTAGCGCAGTCGGTGCAACCGGCGGCGACCGGCTCTGACCTGCAGATCGCTGCTTCGCCGGCCACAACTGCCGGCTACGATCCGTTCTTCGCTTTCCGTAGCTGGCTGATGAACGAGGCATATCCGGAGTCGGTGAATGCGGTGGGGATCATCAACGGCGATTCGCCGCTGACGAAGTCGATCGGGCAACAGGCTGTCGAGTCCACCGAGGCCGCGGGCGGAACGTTTGTCTACAACGACCTGTATCCGGCGATGGGCATTTCGGACTGGACCCCTTACGCCCAGGCCATGAAGAACAAGGGCGTCAAGGGTCTGATCTTCTACGGTCAGTTCACGCAGTTGGCCAAGCTCGAGAGTGTCTTGACCGCCATGGAGTACAAGCTCGACTGGATCGATGCCAACAACAACGCGTACGGACAGCAGTTCATCGAACTGCTGGGTTCGTCGGCCGATTACCAGAACAACTACGTCGACCTCAGCGGGGTGAGCCCGTTCAACAGCACGGAGCCGGCGATGAAGGAACTGCTCGCGCTCTACGCCAAATACGCTCCCGATGCGGAGCTCACGCTGCCGGCAATCCGGGCGATATCGTCCTGGTTGCTGTTCGCCAAGTCGGCGGCGAGTTGCGGTGACGAGCTGACCCGGACGTGTCTCTACAACGCCGGTAAGTCCGAGACTGCCTGGACGGGCGGCGGATTGACGGCGCCGCAGAATCTTGCCGAACCCACGCCGCCGTCCCCGTGTTTCAACGCACAAAAGGCGACATCGTCGGGTTGGGAGACCCCCGACTTCCAGCCTGACAACGGTCAATACCGATGCGATACTCCGCCTTACAAGTACACGCAGGACTATGGGGTGCCGATGACCCTTGCCGACGTCGGGAAGACCATGGCCGACGTGAAATAGGCTCCCCAAGACGGATATTCGGTGTCGATGCCAACTCGTCGACACCGAATACCTATTTCGCTTTGTCCTGGCAGGTCGGGCACAGTCCGTGCAGGGTCAGCCCCGCGGTGGCCGGCAGTACGAATTGGCTGCCGTCGCTGGCACGGGCAAGGGCCTCGGAGAGGTTCTCGGCGGGCACTTCGATCACGGCGTCGCATCGGGTACAGACCGCGTGGTGGTGGGGTTGTTCGGCCAGTCCGTAGGTGGTGACGCGGTCGCCGACGGTGAGGGCGTGCAGGATCCCGACCTCGACCATGGTGGTGAGCGTGCGGTAGACCGTCGTCAGGTCGACGAGGTCGCCTTGGTCGGTGAGGCGCTCAACGATCTGCTGTGCGCTCAGATGCCCGACCGCGGGTTCGGCCGCAAGTATTCTCATCACGGCCACGCGGGGAGCAGTACACCGCAATCTGTGGTGTTGCAGGATCGCACGCGCCTGGGCGACCGCGACGTCGCTGGTCATATCGGCACCGGGCATACGTCCAGTGTCGCGCCGAATACCCGCATTGCCAACCATCCATGTCCAGGCAACCGACCGGCGGGTGCTCACCAGATGGTGCGGGAACAGTTCAGGCAAGGCGGTGCCGTTCGAGAAGGTCCGGGTCGCCGAGGATATCGGCAATGTCGCCATCGGCGACAATCCGACCGCCGTCGAGGATCAGGGCTCGTGTGCAGATCCGCTGTGCGTACGGCAGGTCATGGGTGACCATCACAATCGTGGTCGGCAGACGGGTCAGAACCTCGGCCAGCTCTCTGCGGGCGACGGGATCAAGGTTGGCCGCCGGCTCGTCGAGTACCAGGACATCAGGGTGACAGGCCAGCGTGGTGGCCAGGGCGGCGCGTCGGCGCTCGCCGACCGACAGATGCGCGGGCGACCGGTCGGCGCGGTCGGACATACCCACCGCGGCGAGCGCCTCGGCGACCCGGTCGTCGAGGTCAGAACCGGCGACCCCGAAGTTGGCGGGTCCGAAGGCGACATCCTGGGCGACGGTCGGCATGAACAGCTGATCGTCGGGATCCTGGAAAACCAGACCGACACGTCGCCGGACCTCGCGCACGGTGTCCGGCCCCAGCCGGATGTCACCAATGTGGACCTCACCGGAATCCGCGGTCAACACGCCGTTCAGCTGCAACATGAGGGTTGACTTCCCGGCGCCGTTGGGACCGAGGACAGCGACCCGCTCACCCGCGGGCAGGTGGATGCTCACATCATGCAGCGCGCCGGTTCCGTCCGGATAGGCGAAACTGAGGTTCACCACCCGCACGGTCCCCGCCGCGACCGCCGACAACGCTGTCATTGCCACCACCAGGCGCAGACGCTGACAGCCACCGCAGCCGTGGTCGGGATCAGGGCCACCACCCAGGTCGACGCGGTCGCCGGGATCGCCCCGTAGTGGGGGACCGTTCCGCTGAATCCCCGCGAGAGCATGGCGAGGTGGACGCGCTCTCCGCGTTCATAGGAGCGTAGGAACAAGGCCCCGGCGCCACGCGCGGTGGCCCCGGCCTGGCGCAGGGTGCGCGGATCGTCGCCCCGCGAGATCCGAGCCATCCGCATCCGCATGGCCTCTGCGACAAGCAGATCCACGTACCGCAGCATCAGCACGACAATGGTGACGATGATTCCGGGTACCCGTAGCCGGGTCAGCCCGGCAGGCAGATCGCGGACGTTGGTGGTGGCAGCCAGGGTCAGCGAAACCCCGACACCGAGCGTCCCTTTGGCCACGATGCCCCATGCTGCATAGAGCCCCTGCGTCGACAGTGACACACCGAGAACCTCGGTCTGTGGTCCGCCGTCAGCGAAGGGGAGTAGCACGGCAAGGATCACGAAAGGCAGTTCGATCACCATCCGAGGCAGGATCCAGCGCAACGGGATATGCGCCCACCACCAGACTCCGAGGAGAATCGCGGCGTAACATCCGAACGGCCAGAACAACTCTCGCGGCGTGGCGACGACGGCGAACACCGCGATGACCGCGGCAACGATCTTCACCTCGGCGGCGGCGCGGTGCGCCGGTGAGTTGCCCGGGAGGTAGAGCGAGTTACCCGCGCTCACTGTTATGGTGCCTGGCTGCGAGTGTCGGAGGTGTTCGCGGGCGCAACGAATGCCGGGTGTGGTCTACCCAGCCGGATCAGCCGGACAACCGCGACCAGAAGCGCGAAGACCGCAATCACGCCCACGATTCCCGCTGCGCCGGTGAGTGTCTCGCTGCCGTTGATGGTGTAGTCGGCGAGAAAAGATTCGGAGCGATGGTGTTCACCGGCGCTCTGTGCAATGCAGTGACCGTCGAGTTGTTCGGTGCCGTCGACCTCGACCACGGTGCACCCCCGCTGCGTCGTTGCGTCGAGACCGTCGGGCTGTGAACTGGCGACGTAAGACAAGAGGCCGGCGACCAGAAATGCTGCCGCGGCGAAAACCAGCAAGAATCTGGTCATCTTTCGGCCGGTATGGGCCGAAGTACCTCGCGCGCTGTCTGTTCGGCGCACGGCGCGCAACAGATACACCAGATCCGGCCGCGCTTTGGCCACCGCCACAACGGTGATCGCGGTGATGATGCCCTCGCCGACCCCGATCAGGAGATGGGTAGCCAACATGTAGCCGAACACCTCACCGACGGTGGACCCCGACGCTCCGCCGATCGCGTATTCGAGCACGAAACCCATCGCCGCAGCGACGGTACCGACCAAGGCCGCAACGAATCCGATGCCGGCCATTCCCGCATCACCACGGGAAACCAATGGGGGAGCGAGCAGTCGCGCAAGGACATAACCGACAGCTACACCGATCAGCGCCATATTCGTGATGTTGGTACCCAGTGCGGTGAGACCACCGTCAGCGAAAAGCAATGCCTGCACCACGAGCACGATTGCCACACACAGCGCCCCGACGTACGGCCCGACCAGGATCGCGGCCAACGCGCCACCGAGGAGGTGGCCGCTCACGCCCGGCAGGATGGGAAAGTTGACCATCTGAACCGCGAAGATGAAGGCGGCGACCAGCCCCGCCATCGGCGCGGTTCGCTCGTCGAGCTCTGATCGCGCCCGCCAGACCGCGAATACAAGACCACACACTGCAATCCCGGCAAAGAGCAGCGACGTCGGCGCATCGACTATGCCGTCGCTCATATGCATCGCAGTGGTGGTACTGCTCATTCACCGGACGCTACGCGTGATGCAAGTCACTGGCAAGACCGTCCGGGCCGCTTTCCATTCCTACGACCGATTCGTCCCTTTCGGTGACCGTTTTGGCGACCATACGGGAGAGTGCTTGTCGCCCTTGTGAACTCACACGCAAGATCGTCCATGAGTTCCTGGACCGAGATCATCCAGTCGACTTCGCCGCCATCATGATTCGTGCAATCAGCACGATGAGTATCGCGGTGACCGCAAAGCCGACGCGAGACGTCCAGAGCAGGGCGTCAGACACGACCGCTGTTGAATCGGAATCGAACCCGAAGAACACCACCAGTCGATCACCCATTCCCCAGTGTTTGCTCTCGTACCCCTTGTACGGCGCGGTCCCGGGAGTGCGGTGGCTCGTCACATTTCCCGACCAGTCCACCGCCTGCACGAGCGCCCAGAAGGACCCTGCGAGGGTGAACGCAGACAGGGCCCCAAGGAAATTCGCGGCGGGCGGTGTCGTTGTCTTTCCGGGTTTCCGCTTCACGCCGAGAGCCTAGCGGAAGTATATGGTCGCCCATCCATCCGCGTCGGCGACTTCCAATCGAGAACCCTGCGAGACGAGTTGCCCCAGGGTCGATCGGGTATCAAGATGACGACACGGGGACATCTGGCGATGAGATCGGTTTACGCTGACGTCATGAAGCGGGCTTCTTCTGTCGTGACAGCAGCTGCTGCTTCGGCGGCAGCCGCTGTGGTCGTGCGCGATCTCTTCCAACGAAAGCACGCCCTGTTGCGCAGCTTTCCCCTCGTCGGACACGCCCGATACCTCATCGAAGCCATCGGGCCGGAGATGCGGCAGTACCTCGTCGCGGCGAACAACGAGGAGCGTCCATTCACCCGCGACCAGCGTCGATGGGTGTACGCCTCGTCGAAAAAGGAGAACAATTATTTCGGCTTCGGCACCGACAACGATATGGAGTACACCGCCGGCTATCCGGTGATCAAGCACCGCACCTTCGGTCGCGCCGTCCCGCCGTCGGCACCGGCTGCAGCGCACGAGATCGAGGTGCCCTGCGCAAAGGTGATCGGTGCGGCACGACACCGACGTGCCGCATTTCGCCCCGCGTCGGTTGTCAATATCTCGGCGATGAGCTTCGGGTCGCTCTCCGGCAACGCAGTGGAGTCCCTGAACCGGGGTGCTGCACTGGCCGGCTGCCTGCAGAACACCGGGGAAGGCGGCATCTCCCGTTATCACCGCCATGGCGGTGATCTGATCTTTCAGATCGGCACCGCCTATTTCGGCTGCCGCGACGACGACGGCCGCTTCGATCTGGACAAATTGAAGGACGTGGTCAGCGGCGCGCCGGTACGTGCGTTGGAAATCAAGCTCAGCCAGGGTGCCAAACCCAGTCTGGGTGGCGTACTCCCGGCCCCCAAGGTGACGGCCGAGATCGCGGCCGCGCGCGGCGTTACGCAGGGGCGTGACTGCATCAGTCCTTCCCGGCACGCGGAGTTCTCCGACACCGACAGCCTGCTCGACTGGGTCGAACTGCTCGCCACCGAAACCGGACTGCCGGTGGGCATCAAGGCGGCAGTCGGTGATCTCGATTTCTGGTATCAACTCGCCGACTTGATGAATCAGACAGGGAGGGGAGTGGACTTCGTGACCATCGATGGCGGGGAGGGCGGAACGGGAGCTGCACCGTTGATCTTCACCGACAGTGTGTCGCTCCCGTTCCAGCTCGGCTTCGCCCAGGTGTACCGCATTTTCGCCGAACATGGACTCCATGAGGACGTGACGTTCATCGGCGGCGGCAAGCTCGGTCTGCCCGACAACGCGATCGTCGGGTTCGCGCTCGGATGCGACATGGTCAACATTGCCCGCGAAGCGATGCTCGCGATCGGATGCATCCAGGCCCAAAAGTGCCACACCGACACCTGTCCCACCGGTGTGGCCACCCAGAACAGCTGGTTGGCCCGCGGCTTGGTGCCGGAGGTCAAAGCCGAACGGGCAGCGAACTACATCAAAACGCTACGCCGCGATTTGGTCAAAGTCGCCGAGGCGTGTGGCGTCGAGCATCCCGGGCTCATCGACACGACCTCCGTCGACATCATCGAGGGCCGTACCGGTTCAACACCTTTGGACAAGGTCTACGGGTACACGCCGAATATGGGTGTTCCTTCCCTCGCGGACCGCGAGGAGATCATCCGGTTGATGACGTCGTCCTCTCAGGGCGGTTCGGCGCCGCCATCGCCGTCCGCCACGGGTTGAACACCAGGTCGTCGTAACAGGTTGCCGATCGGTGGCGGCGGCGCGGCGGCGATGCTCGACGAGATGCCCGTGGCCGAGGTGAGCCTCAACGGGCTCAGTCGGCGGGTGGGCCTGGCCAAGTCGAACGTCCTACGGTATTTCGAGTCGCGCGAGACAGTCTTGCTCGAACACCAGTCAACCGATCACACTTCTTTCGCACGCATGTGCGAATATGGTTGGCGTGAACGCGCGCAGAAACAGCGGATTGACCACCGACGACCTGGAAACGATGTCCACGGCACTCGCCGCAGGTAAGCGGGTCACCGTCTACCTCCGTGATCCGATGCCGTCGCTCGACCTCGCCGCCGGAGCATCGGCGCGAGTGATCTCCGTCGCCGGGTCAACGGTGATGGTCAGCCCGAAGGGCGTCAACGATCAGTTGCCGTTCGAGGCCGACGAACTGCAGAAGACCCGTACGCCCGCAACTTCCACGACCCCGGTGCGTCAGCGGCCGGTCAAGGCGTCGACGCCCGCACCCGCAAGCCCCCCGAAACCACCCAGAACCGTTGCACCGGAACCCAAGACGCAACCCGAACCCGTGAAGGCCAGACCAGTGGAACAGAAATCCGCCCCGCCGAAAGCGCCCCGACGCGCCAAGCCTGCCACCGCGGTCAGCGTCACCCTCACGTCGGTGGGCGAGAGCACGTGGACGGTGTTGGTGTCGCACGGCACCAAGAAAGGCAAGCCCACCGAGGTGACCTCGGACCGGGTGGCGCGAGCGATGCACATGCTCGGCGACGATGCCGCGATCACGGCAGTCGACACGATGATCGAATCGGCGCGCGCGGCGGCCCAGAAGAGAATCGACGAGCTCAGCCATGAACTCGAAGCGGCGCGAGCAGTGCTGGCCCACCTCGACGTGCAGGGCACAGACAGCTAACAGCGAATCCAGGCCGTGTTCTAGAAGGTTTCAAGCAGCTCCATGTCGATGCCATCGATCGCAAGTTGGGCGGCGACGACGTCGGTGCAAGTCGGCCATCGCGGCGACAGTCTCTTCGATCGCAGTGTCGTCGCTGCACCGGTGAAGGAATAGATATCGCCAGTGGGGGAGTCACGGAGCCAACCAAAGGCGCCGTCGCGCTGAACCTTTCGACTTAGACCGCCGCGGTTCTCGCCCGTGCCACAACGGAGTCCAAGAACCGGCCCCTCCGCATTATCGTCATGGTGACGCTAATGAGTGGGTAAGTGTTTCAAGGGGAGCGCGGTAACAAGCGATGACCAATCGCCGATTGGCAGATCACATGACAACCTCAACGATAGGTGCGCGATGAAAAACAGCAGAAGGATCGCGACTGGAGCGTTCGCGCTTGCGCTCATGGCAGGAGCGGGTGCAGTTACTGCGGGACAAGCAAATGCCGCGCCCGCGGGTTGCTCAATCTACGACTACCGCCATGGGGTGTCTGCCAACTGTTCATCCGGGGGTCGTTACGTCGTGGAGCTCGACTGTTTTGGCCTCGGGCTCAATACCGGCGAGTCCGCGGGTGTGCGAATCTTTTACCACCGCACCAGTAGGCCGGCCGACCAGACAGGCTTTACGTCCGTCGATTGCGGTCAGGGGAGCTACATTGGGATCGGCCTCGTGACGGGCGCATGGATCCGATACCTGTAGGCGATACGACATTCTTTGCTCGTGATCGGACTCATAATGGTTTCGTTTCGCCCTCCACATCCGCCAGGTGATACAGCGGGTTCTGCGCTGCGGCTTCTCGGGTCTCCGTTCCTGCTGCCGTAACGTACCGTTGCGATGTGGCCATCGACTCGTGACCGAGGAGCTTCATCAAGGTGTAAACGCTTACATCAGATTTCGCGAGCTCCGTCGCATACGTGTGGCGAAGGCTGTGCAGCAAAGCTCCTGGAACCCGTTGCGCGTCAGGGCCGGCCAAGTTGAAGGCGCGCCGCAGTCGCGACTGCAAAGTGCCTCTGGTGATTCGTTCTCCATCGTGACCAACGAACAGGGGGAGTGATCGCTTCCAACCGGCAAGCGGGTCCGCCGCCGCCTTGCGCGCGACTGATCTGGCCGAATCCGGAAATCGCACGCGCCGGCTTTCCAGATATTTCCTGATGACTTCGAGCAGACCCGCCTCAATTGGTACTGCCCGTTCCATGTTTCCTTTTCCTTGGACGTGTAGCACGGCGCTCCCATCTGAGATTGTCCGAATATCCTTCACGTCCAGCAGCCTTAATTCCTCGGAGCGAAGACCAGCAAGTACCGCCGTCAAGATTATTGCCGTGTCTCGTTCGTTCCAATCAGTCTTTCGAGGCGAAACCTTCTGATTTCCAACGTTTTTTACCAACGCCTCAACACTCGACGGCGGAAGCGCCTTCGGTAACGATTTCGCGAGTTTCGGTCGACCTATCAGCGGCATAGGATTCGCATTGATCAGCTCTGAAGTAAACAGAAACGTACACAGCACGTTCCAAGTGGACCAACATCGCCGGATCGACGCAGCCTCGTGATCAACAGCGTAAGTTGCGAACGCCACACGCATTCCCGATTTCTCTATGTCGCTGACCAACATCTCAGATGGAACCGGCACCAGGCGCGATGCGATCGCCAGAAAGTCTTGACGGTAGGCCTTAATCGTATGCGGCGATAGCTTGAGGGTTTGCCGGTCATCTATGAACTCCAAGAACCAGATTGGATAGGCCGAATGGTGATCCGCGGAGGAACGGTCGTCATCAATCGCACCAAAGGCCATAGAGAAATCTTAGCATTTGATGGATAATGTTGGTTATCCATCAAATGCTAGGACGCAGCAATCTGACCAGTATACATACCGCAACCAGCCGCGCATGCGAGGTATTGCCGCGGCCATTTGAGAGATTTCACCGACAGCCAGCCGCACGCAGAAGTATTGTCACAGTGACGTTTTGAGCAGTTAAAGCTACGCCCGACACCTTCGTTCATCATCGAAATAAGGGCGCCGATGCATGACAAACGGCCTCTGATAATTCGGACGCCTTCAATTATGTGTAGACATCGCGCCGGCGCACCCAGGAACCCGAGCGACCGATCGGACATGAGTGAGAGCTCTGGTGGCAGAAAAGGCTGATAGCCGAATTGCTCGTACGCTTGTCGACGTGGAATCTGCGCGACGTCGGACAACGCTCACGCGTTCTTGGGCATACCCTGAATCCGTTTTGGATCAAACAGACGCAGACCGGTTTCGCCGCCGATGCCCCTCTTGAACTCGCTATATCGACGCGCCGATAAGAAACATTATGTCAAGTAGTAGGTTGGTTATTCGCGTGACGCGCGAATAACTCGACACCGTGTAAACGAGATCGGCGGCGGGACACAAGCATCCGCTGCCACGGCGCACATCTCGTTCTGGCTACCGGCAGATGCGATCGCAGGTGGCCTGCTCGAATTGCGACGTAACCCATTTGCAATCGACGTCTATGAAGGCGCCGACCGCCGAACCGCGACGACCAACCGAACACTGGTGCAAACCATTTCCGTGACTTGACCAGGCAACCGTCAGACCCGCTACCGCTACCGGGATTGATCCAATAGACGGCGGTACAGATGCGTTAGTCGCTCACGAGATGACGGACTGGCTACCAACTCATCGAGAAAGATATCCGTTCGTGGGGTTCAACGACGGGGCCGACGAACTGAAACCGAGATGCGGGCAGCTCATCGTGCTCGACGAGGTCACTCACTTCCAGGGACATGTCGTGGTCATCGCTCGCGACGCGCACGACAATGCCTGTACGGTCGTCGAACACCAGCTCGGTCACTGTCCCAACTGGAGTGGCGGTCATAACCGACCACGAAAGGCGGCCGCCAACATTGACTTCCTGCGGACACTTGATCGCCCGCAGTCCCCG
Organism: Williamsia sp. z34; assembly: GCF_059553395.1. Taxonomy (NCBI): domain Bacteria; kingdom Bacillati; phylum Actinomycetota; class Actinomycetes; order Mycobacteriales; family Nocardiaceae; genus Williamsia; species Williamsia sp. z34. The sequence continues at coordinate 614,576 of NZ_JCANWW010000002.1, forward strand.
ACCGCGTTCCACCAGCACCGATCGCGGACCAAACAAGCTCCGCGGACCGAAAACGCGGCCGATTACTATTGAGCCGGTTGTCCGTTGGTACACCATCTGACCACCGACCATCCGTGCGACGGGCACCTCTTCATCGGGTGTCGATGAAGCGAATACGACCTCGCCGGGACGCTCGATCCACCACTTGCCACCGCGGCCGTGCCAAAACAAGAACACATCGTCGACGCGGCCTGTGTCCGTCGGACCAGCCGCCCGCATCGACCCCGACATATTAAGTTCTGTAGCAGCGGCGTTACGCGCTCTCAGTCCATCCCAGGTTGCTCCAGCCATTGCAAAAACCTACACCCGAGTGGCGACACGCCCAGCGGATCAGTCGTGGGTGCTCCAGGCTGGAGCTCGTTCGAGATGAGGTGGAGTACAGACCCACTCGCAGCCGATCCTGGATCGCCCGATTCGATCCCCAACGCGCGAGTAATTTCGCGCACCGATCCGCCAACTAGCTCTACCCAATCAAAGTGCACCTCTTAGCTGTGCACGGGCTGCCGAATCAACGGCGTTTGCCGAACGCAATCGCTCGCGTTCGGCAATGGATCACCTTGCAAGCCCACACAAACAAAACAGCCGCCGACTGGGCTCGCACTAAGTGGTGAATAAATCAAAGCGTGATAACAGCCTTATCCAGTGGGATCAGTATCCTTGCATCGGATGCACCGCTCAGATCCAGGTGATCAAACCTGCTGTGTTTGTTGCTGACACGGTTGCGGTGTCGCCCGATGCTGCGGTTCGCGCGCTGCGGACAATGGTCGGCCGACGCACCAATCCTCCGGAAACTTTCGAGCACATACTCGAAGCACTGAAACGGCGATACGGACCTCAGCCGAGGGATCGATGCAGCGGCGCTGGCTGGACTCCTCGTCTACAGCCGCCAGATTATGAACATCCACGCTGCACGATCTTCGAACGAAAGCTCGGAGATGTTTCAGAAACTTTACGGAATAGACTGCAGTACATGCGATTACGATTCGATTGCGTCGATAGTGGACGTTCATTCAAGTCCGCTTAACGGACCATGTGTGGAGCCACAACAGGCCGGCCCCAATCAGCGGAACCACCCACACGACGAGTATCCAAGTCAACCGCGGTCGTGATGCGGGATCCGGCGCGTTGAGGATGCTGTATGTAGCTACCATTGAGGCTGCAACCGAAGCCGAAAGTGCCAGAAAACCAACAAGAATGAATGCCACGGAGGCTGCTGAAGGACCTCCGCAAATACCTGCGTGGGTGCACTCTGACAGGCCAGACTCTGCCAACACGTCTCCCATCCGGTCACCGTACAGGCCGTCGTTGGCCCGGCCGGCCGTCTGCAACCAATAACTCGCCGAACTTCCGGCGGCGCTACCGCTTCGCCGTGCCGGTACCGCAGTGCCTATCCCCGACCAGACAAGATCAACGACGTCTTGACTTCGCCCCGCGCGGGTGCTCTGCGTCTGCCATCATCACTCGATGCTGTTCACCCGGATAGTGTCCGTTGTCGTCGCCGCTCTCGTGGTCCTGACAGCATGCTCAGATGACGCTCGGCCAGCCCCGACGCCGATTCTCGTGGCCTTCGACGACGGGTGGGGTCAGGTCTTTGTGGTCGGTGCGGACGGCGGTGGCCTGCGCCAGGTCACCCCGACCCTGAGCGATGACACGTCCGACATGAGATATGCGAACTTCCCCGCGCTGTCTCCCTCCGGCGAACAACTCGCGTACACCCGGGGCGGCACGCTCATCGAACTGGTCGACCTCGAGTCAGGCGAGTCGAAGACGATTCGCGACGGCGGCTATCAGCCGGTCTTCTCGCCGGACGGTTCCATCATCGCTTTCGTGAGCAACGGCTCCATTCTCATCATGAACAGCGACGGTTCCGATGTGCGTGTCATCGCGCAGAACCAAGCGGCCTCCGAACCGACGTTTTCTCCGGACGGCTCCCGCGTGATCTTCAATGTCTCCGGGTACCTCGTCGAGGCACCCACCGCAGGCGGAGAATCGAAGGTCCTCTTGCGTGACCAGTTCTGGAACGCAGATCCCGCCTACTCCCCCGACGGATCGACCCTCGTCTTCTCCAGCAACCGCGGCGGGAACAATGGATCGGAGACCTATTCGATGCCTGCCGCAGGTGGTGAGATCACCCGGCTCACTGACACATACGCAGTACATCCCGCATTCACGCCTGACGGATCGCGCATCGTCTACACCAGGGCAACCACGGAATCCGGTGAGCTTGTCACCGACACCGCCACTTCGAGCCGCGCCGAGCTCGCTTCGATGAACCCCGACGGGTCCGATCAGAAGCGGCTGACGCCGCAATCCATCACGGCTCAGCGGCCAAGTGTCGCGGGCGGACAGTGAAAGAGACCTGAGGTCTGGTATTGCCGACGATCCGCGCAGATAGGCATCCAGTGCGGGCCACGGACACCACCGCGATCATCAGATGGTCGGTGGCGGCACGGACGTCACCGCCACCTGGCTGCATCGGTGCAATTCACAGTCGCGGGTCCACGGGCTCCGACTCCATCGCGAGGACACCGAACACGCACTGGTGGATGCGCCACACCGGCTCGCCTGCAACGGCTCGGCGGACGGCCTCGAGCCCGAGTGCGTACTCCCGCAACGCCATCGACCGCTTCTGTCCGAGATTGCGCTGCTTGAGCCGGGTCAGTGCCGACGGGTTGGTGTAGTCGGCTCCGTAAATGATTCGCAGGTACTCGCGCCCTCGAACCTTCAGACCCGGTTGCGCCAAGCCCTTCGGGCCTCGGACGAGATTGTCGAACGGCTTGACGACCATGCCTTCGCCGCCGCCCGAAGTGAGGTCCTCCCACCACGCCGCGCCTGCGGTACACGACGATTTGTCGGTGGTCTCGACGACAAGGCGGCGGGTGGGTCGGAACAGTTCCGGCTCGGCGGTGACCAGGCGGTCAGCGATCTCGAGATGCCAGTGGTGATCACGGGTCTCGTACATGGCTGTGTCCCCCGCGAGGATCTGAAAGGGCGCCACCTGGATCCCCAACTGGTTGTCAATCGGTTGCACATAGTGGCGGTACGAATCGACGAAGAGCTCGGCGTTGGCGGCTCGCGTTCGCGTCCTGCCGAGTAGATCGGCGACGTCAGCCCCTCGCGCTGCGGCGGCCGACAGCACGTCGATCGTCGCCGGCAGCGCGGTCGTCGCGGCGGCGCCCACCTTGGCGTATTGACTGCGCACCATTGACTCGGCCTTCGCGGTCCACGGCAGTATCTCCGTATCCAGGAGTAGCCAGGTCGCGTCGAGGTCTGCCCAGACGCCTGCCGTGGCGATGGCGTCGGCGATTCGCGACAGAACGGCCGCCTGCTGGTCTTCGGAGAAGAACGCGCGTCCGGTGCGGGAGTAGATGACGCCGGATCCGTCGCGCGTCACGCGCACGATTGCGCGGGATCCCATGTGCTTCTCTTCGCAGATCACCCGATCGATGGATCGTCTCGCATAATGAGCGAACGCCTCATCGGGGTGCTCGAGCAGGCCCTCACGCGACGAGCTGTCGACGGGTGACATGGTCGGTGGCAGGTAGAGCAGCTCGGCCGGCGGGATGGCGAATCTGCTCATCACTTCCAGCGCACCGGCTGCGTTCTCCTCCCGCAACGAAACCCGTCCCATGTGTTCGGTGTCGATGACGCGGTGCCCGAGGACGTCGGTCAGCGTCAACACCTCGGGGTCGCGCGGCGGCGGGGCCAACGGCCGGACGGGTTCGTAGTACGTCGCCCGTGCCGGCACCGACACCACCTCGCGCTCGGGGTACCGAAGCGCGGTCAGGCTGCCGCCGAAGACGCACCCGGTGTCCAGGCACATGGTGTTGTTGACCCACTCGGTCTCCGGCACCGGGGTGTGCCCGTACAAAACTGTTGCTGAGCCCCGATAGTCATCGGCCCACGGGTACCGGACCGGCAGCCCGAACTCGTCGGTCTCGCCGCTGGTGTCCCCGTACAGAGCGAACGCCCGGACCCGGCCTGATGCCCGCCCCTGGTACTTCTCCTTCAAGCCTGCGTGCGCGACAACGAGGTTGCCTTCGTCGAGTACGTAGTGGGCGACAAGGCCGTCGCAGAACTGACGCACCTCGGCGACGAACGAATCGTCCTCGGCTGCCAGCTGATCCAGTGTCTCCTGCAGACCGTGGGAGGGTTTGACATCCTTACGGCCCAGCGCACGAACAAGTTTCGCCTCGTGGTTGCCCGACACACACAGTGCATTGCCGCTCGCAACCATCCCCATGACCAGGCGGAGCACCCCTGGGGAGTCCGGACCACGATCAACCAGGTCGCCGACGAACACAGCCTGGCGGTCATCCGGATGCGCGGCATCTACGCAACGCCCTGCATCGTCCCGGCTGATCACATATCCCAGGCGTTCGAGCAACATCTCGAGCTCCTCGCGGCAACCGTGCACGTCGCCGATCACGTCGAATGGACCGTGCTCGTGCCGGCGGTCGTTGAACAGGCGGGTCCGCACGATCGACGCCTCGGTGATGGCCTCCACCGAGTCCAAGACATGGATCGTGCGGAAACCCTCGCGTTTGAGACTGCGCAGCGAACGGTGCAACTGGTCGTGTTGGCGTTTGACCACATGGGCGCCGAAGTCCCGGTCCGGCCGAGAAGCATTGCGCTCCAACGCCAGTGCGACCGGAAGATCCAGGACAATCGCCACCGGGAGCACATCGTGGTCCTTGGCCAGGGCGAGCAGCGACTTGCGCGACGACGCCTGCACGTTGGTCGCGTCGATCACCGTCAGCCGACCACGATCGAGTCGCTTGCCGGCGATGTACTCCAGCAGGGCGAAGGCGTCCGTCGTCGCAGCCTGATCGTTCGGGTCATCGGAGATCATGGCCCGGCAGTCATCGCTGGATACGACCTCGGTCGGAAGGAAGTGGGTCGCGGCGAAGGTCGACTTTCCGGAACAGCTTGTCCCGACAAGGATGACCAAAGACAGTTCGGGAATGCTCAGCTCGCTCATGCGCTTTCCCCTCTCGTTGTCCGCTGGACGAACACTGCCATTTGCGTCGGCGACCCGACCTCGTCGTCACGATCGCCCACCGACTCCAGCTCGACGTCGTAGCCGTAGGTCTGGCCCACCGAGCCGGCCCAGTTCGCGAACTCCCCACGCGACCACTCGAAACGGTGGTCGGGGTGACGGAACCGGCCGGCGGGCAGCGACGGGTACCTGACGTTGTACTCGCTGTTGGGTGTGGTGACCACGACGTGGCGGGGCCGCATGGTCCCGAACACATTGGCCACGACCGCCGGTAGTCGTGCTGGGTCGATGTGTTCGATGACCTCCATGAGGATTGCGAGATCGAGACCTTGGAGCCGATCGTCCTCGTACTGCAACGACGACAGCAGCAACGTCAGGCGTTCGGATTGACGCTCGGTCATCCGGTCGACGTGCAGCCGCTTGGCAGCTTTGGACAGCGACGAGTCGGAAACTTCCGTGCCGACAACCCTTGCCACACCCTGCAGTTCGAGCAACGACCCGAGCAGGGCGCCGGGCCCACATCCGAGGTCGACGATCGATGCCGGCCGGAGCCCTCGTACGACGTCCAGCACCGCGTCGTGGCGCAACCGGACCAGCGGGCGCGATGCATCGGGTTCGGCATCGTCCGCAGCGTCCTCGATCGGGCGGTCATCCAGCTCGATGAGCCGTTGGGTAGCAGCGTCTTTCAAACCACGCCGGTGGGCCAGGTAGCGGTGAGTGATCAGCTCCCGGTCCGGATGAGTCGCCAACCATCCCGATCCGGCCCTGACCAGCTTCTCCACCTCGTCGTCGCCGACCCAATAGTGCTTGGCGTCGTCGAGCACCGGCAGCAGGACGTACAGGTGACTCAGTGCATCGGTCAAGCGCATCGACCCCTTGAGGGTCAGGGACACCAGCAGTGCATTACCCCACTCAGGCCTGGTGGTATCCAACACGATCGGCGACGCGGTGACGTCCCATCCCATCGGCTCGAACAGACCCCTCACCAGCGCGGGATCGCCCGGGACCGCAGGGAGAGTGATCGTCAGATCCAACGCCGAACCCACCAGGTCTCCCCTATTCGCGCATCGCCCGTTCAGTGCCGACCGGAACACTTTCCCCATCGCCACCGACAGCAATGACGACGCGACGTACGGCCGGTCATTCACGTACTGGCCCAGCGCGAACCCGTCATTCGCACCAGATCGTCCCCGCACCAACGCAACCGGATCGACCTCGAGCACCATCGCGACCGTGCAACGGTCATCGCTGACCTCAGGGTAAAAGACGTGCGCCGTCCCGCCGTACACGTCGAACGGCTGAACCCTCTCCGGATGCTTGTGCAACAGGTAGCCGAAATCGCTCGGGACCTCAAGAGTCGGTGAACGTTCGGCGGAGATGGTCAACAACATCAGGACAGTCTGACGTACATCCGGTTTGCGTCCAGTCAATTACTTCGACCTGTAGGGTTCCAGGCACTTCTGCACCTCGTTGTTTGCTGCGTGGTGCAAGGCGCAAGGGGCTTTAGTGAAATCTATGGACCGGGCTGGATCGCGTGAGCCTGTCCTGCTGCTGCACGCCCACTGAAGCCGCCACCGCGCGTTCCTCAGATCGGCGAGGCTCGACTACGGCAGCATGGTCGGCGGATTGGCGACTGGCTCAGCGAGACGACCTCGCAGTACGGTGTGCGCATGAGTGATGGTGTGAAGGGGGGCTTCTTCTGTGTGCCTAGCTTTTCTCGCTATACAGACGCATCCCTTTCATAGTGTTGTACTGGTCTCGAACCGAGACGAGTTTTTTTGGCGGCGTTCACTTCCCGCCCAGGTCTGGCCGACAGCGCCTCGCCTTGCTGGAGGAAGGGATCAGGCCGGCGGCGGCAGTTGGCTTGCTGTCGACGAGTCCGGCCGCTATGCCCTGGTCACCAATGTGAGGACGGGATTATCGCGCCGGGCGAAGGCCGCAGACGGAAACGAACGTTCCCGCGGCTTACTCATCACCGACTATCTGACTTCGACCAACAGTGCTGTGGAACGCGCTTCGGTTGCTCTGGCGACCGCAGCTCAGTATCGAGCGTTCAATCTTATTCTCGGAGACAGCAGCCAGTGTCTCTACATCACCAACTGGCCCACGCCCAGTTCAGTGACCCTCGAGTCCACAACTACGCATGGCTTGTCGAATGGGAGGATCGACGAACCATGGCCGAAAGTGGTTCGAGGACATGACCGTTTCCTATCGGCACTCGCGGAAGATACAGCTGGGAATCCGGCCGAGCCGTACTTTTCGCTCCTCTCGGATACAAAGTGCGCAGACCAGGCCGACTTGCCAGAGACCGGTGTTGGCCGACGCTTGGAAAAGCGCCTGTCCAGCACCTTCGTCCGGCTGGGTGTCTACGGAACCCGGTGCAGCACGCTGCTTCGGATCTCGCCCGCCGGCACCGAACTTGTTGAACGCCGTTTCAACTGGCGCTCAAGGCTCATCGGCGAGAGCATCGTCCGCTTCCCGAGCGACGCCACCTGATACAGCCGGGCTATTATTCCCGTCCCCATCCAGGCGCCTCATACGCCAAGAATTGGTCACATCTCGGCGTCGTAGAACCGGCATCATTGCATCGGATGCACGGTTCCCTGCCAGTGTCGCCGAAAGACGCTACCCAAGGGCAAAGCTGGGCTGGTCGCAGCAGTCCTGGCCCGCACCATGTGGAGTAAGTCGGACCTGTACACCCGATCGAGGATGGACTACGACCCCCGCACCATCGCCGCTGACCTGCTCGCAGCAGACCCGTGGCAAGCCCTCGACGGAGCCAGCACCGGCCGAGTGGTCCCAGATGACCGCCCGGCAATTCACCTGCGCCGAGCACGAAACGAACCTGCCCAAAGACGCCTGGCGCAGCGGCCACGCCTACCTGCGCACGCTGGCAGACGGGCGACGGCGCTTCCTTCAGTTCCTCACCGAGGCATTCGGATACACCCTCTCTGAGGTAAGGACCACTGCGCAGCGCGAAATCTCAACGGCGCGCACGGTTACAGCCAGGTCACCCTCCGCAAGGATTCGCCGCATCCAGCAGGTCCGGAGCCCCGGGCCGAACGGTGTAGGTAACGGTCGCCCACGCGAACGCCGGCGACATATTCACCACCTCGTGGACGAGGTCCGAAGGAAGGGTCATGAATCCACCCAGTGCAAAGGGGATGCCCTGGCAATTCCGGGAGGTCCGCAGCACCAAGTTGCCGCCCGAGGTGATGGAGTACTCCGGGCCCGGATGTGTGTGCCAACCGGTACTCGCTCCCGGAGGGATGACGAGTTGCTGCACGATCACCGTGCTCGGACCGTCGTAGCCAGGCGTGATCCCCCACGGGATATCGAACCGCACGACTTCCTGGCGAACTATCCCGCCTTGTGGCGGTGTGGCCTGAGCTGGCGCCACGAGCGCCGATCCGGCCAGCGCGCAGGCCACAGTGCACATCGCCACGCGGGCGAAACGTCGGCTCCGCATGATTGACCCCAATCTGCCGGACGATTCGAACGGATCGAACTACCCACCAAAATCGTCGACCGATCGCCGCGAGCCCTCCGAGGAACGGCCCGATAGTTGCAGAATCGTCACATTGCAGCGTGGATGCCGCTCGACACCGTTAAGGATTCGTGCCGCTCCACAGCGACCGCCACACAATTCTGTCGTTAGTTGCTACGCAGGCGTGCACGATAATTGCGTCACCCCGAGTGATCGTTAACGGGTTGACGTAACCGTGTCAGCGGCGGGAGTGTTGGCGTAAATGTTGGGCTGCGGGACATGCTCACCGGTCACAGGAATTCGGCCGGCACCGGCGCGGATGGTGTTCCGGCGGGTCAGGACGCTATGTGAACACCAACTGCGCCGAGCGGCTGTCGGGATGTTGCCAGAGGACTCCTAGGCGGCCGGCACCGCCAAAACTTACGCGATACTCGCAGATCGGTTGTCATTCAGGCGGACACCTCGTCGCCAACGCTGCAGGCAGCCGACGTACGGCTGGTTGGAGGGCGACCGTGGCCAGAGCCACGACCGCGGTTCCCAAGGCGAGTCCGCTGGCGACATCGTGGACGTAGTGAACGCCGGCAGCCACCCGAGCGAACGCGATGAGCATAGCCACCGGGGCGGCGAACCAGCCCGTGGGCGGCAGCGCGATAATGCAGGCGGTCGCGAACGCGGCCGCGATGACCGAATGGTTGGATGGCCAGGACCAGTCGCCGGCTTCGGGGCATGCCAAGACCGTGTCGACGACCAGGGCGCGGCACGGTCGCTCCTCGGTCCCCATCAGCTTGATCACTTCGCTAAGCAGGTAGGCTCCCACTACTCCGATTCCTGCAGCGGCGAGCCGCCAGAACGCGGCCCGATCCCGCAGCCAGGACCACACCGCCACCGTGACGGCAAGGGCCACGAGGAGCAGCAATCCCCGAGACCCAACAGCGGCGGCCAATTCCCCAAGCGCGCTCGAGTCCGCCGATGGTACGGCGATGGCGAGGTACGACCCTCACGCACCGCAACAGCAGCGAGAGCAAACAAAGCGAGCGCGGCGGCCGCCATCAACAGCCGCCGTATCAGTGAAGTCGACAGAGAAGGTTCTGAAGTCATGTCTGGCAACGCTATGAGCTGGTGAATGCGTGCACATCCGCCCGGAGGCCCCACTCGTCTACGACCCAAGTCGTACATGCTAGAGCTCCTTGCGGCATTGGGTCACTCGGCTCGGCTGACTTCGCCGCAGGAGCGCTGAGCGCCTGAACGCGTACGGGCTAGCCCCAGCCCGCCGTCTCCACCGCTGCGCGATGGGTCTGTTCGAGGAACTTCAGAAGCATGGCGACCGGATCGGATGCTTGCCGTACGAGGTGGTACGGCAGCACATACTCCCCCAGCGCAGTGTCCCAATGAGCGGGGGCTTCGACCGCCGGATGAGTGTCGTACCCGTCCGGCTGAGGATAGGCATACGCATAGAAGACGCCTTCCTCGGCGCCACCGGGCCAGTAACCTGCGCTCGAAACCTCGTCGCTGTAAGCCTCATGCATGACCCAGTCGGGGCAGTTCGGAACACCACCGGGATGCCGGGGTGCAGACCGTCCCGAGAAGCGCGTGACGGCCAAATCGAATGCGCCCCAAAAGAAATGAACAGGTGAGGATTTTCCTCGAAACTCACCACGGAACTTCGAAAAGACACCATGCGCAGAGACGAGCGACCTCCAGAACCGACTTACGGCGTCCGCGTCGTACGAGGAATGGGCGGTGTCTTCGGCAAACGGAGTCGCAATGGGCAGTTCGACCGGGGTTCCGACCATCGCGATATCGAATCCGAGATCGGTTAGGTGGCCGGTGTACTCGGCGTAGAAGTCGGCGACGGTCCGCGGTTCAAGCTTCATTTGACGAGTGCTGCCGTCGGTGACGAGGAAAAGTAGATCGTGCGCCAAAAAGTCGAAGCGAATCTCAAGGCCGCGGTTTCCGGCGACCATCAGGGAGGTGGTGAGTCCCCGTGCGTCCACGTACAGCGGAACTCCCCACCAGTGGTTGATCTCCGGCCCAAGAGCCATGCGCGTCTTGCCGACGATCTGAGTCCATAGCTGAAGCGTGTCCCTGGTGTCGATCCACGAATCCAACGGCAGTGCAGGCCAGGCGTTGTGTTGCGCTTCCATGAGCCCATGGTCCCCCACGTCCACACGACGGCGGGCACTAAAGATCAAATGTCCACAGAGACAGCGCTTGGTGGCTCGGCGACGCCGTCATGACCACACAATTCGTTGACCAGGACCCAGCGTGGTTTGCGTGCTCTCGGTCAGTCGGTGTCTGTGGCGGGACCGTCCTGGGTTGCGCCGCCTTCTCCGGACCAGTCGCCGGACGTCTCGCCTTCGGCTGGATCGGACTGCACGTCGGAGTTCGCGCCCTCCGGTCCGGTGCCGGCGTCTTCGGTGTGTGGGTCAGGCTTCTTGTCAGTCATGAAAGCCCTGTACCCGAAACGGCCGTGTTCAACCCGCCCGGACGCGTGCTTGCGCCCGCGGAGACGGCGGCGAAGGATCGTGAGATGACCGCGTACTGGGTAAACACATTCCGCTCTGTCTCCGACGCCGAGGCCCTCGAACGCTACGCAGCGCTCGCGGGCCCGGCAATGTTGGCGGGAGGAGGCACGTTCCTCGCTCGCGGAATGCCCGCCGCTGCATTCGAACACGGCATCGTTGAACGCACGACGATTATCGAATTCCCCAGCGTCGCCGCGGCTGTTGCAGCCTATGAGTCCGAGCGGTATCAGCGCGCTCTTGCCGTGCTCGGCGATGGCGCCGAGCGCGACATCCGGATCGTGCCCGCCGCACCCTAGAGTTCGCCTCGATCCGCGACCAGGGTCGGGACATCACCGACGATGACTTCCGGGTGAATCCGTGGTCAATCTCTGCGTATACCAACAGAAAGAGTTCAGCCATGACGAGACCGATTCGATCTGGCGTGACCTCGGTACGGGCGAACGATGTTGACCTCGGCATCGAAGCGTTTGGCCGCGACCACGATCCGATGGTCCTGCTGGTCGGCGGCACAACGATGTTGTCCTGGCCCGACGCGCTGTGCGAGCGGCTCGCGTCGGGCGGGCGGCACGTCGTCCGCTACGACCTTCGTGACTCCGGCGCATCGACAACCCTCGACCCGGAGAATCCGGCGTACGACCTGCGGGACCTCGCTGCCGACGCGGCCGCGCTGGCCGGGGTGCTCGGCACAGGAACGGCCCATCTCGGTGGGGTCGGCGTCGGTGGGATGGTTGCTCAAGTCGCCGCGCTGGACCGCCCGGACGTGTTCTCCGCACTGACCCTCGTCGGCACCCGGCCGGTGGCGCCGGGCCCGGTCGACGAGGACCTGCCGGACCACGACCCTGCGGTCATGGGTGCACTGTTCTCCCGCCCGCAGCCGGACTGGACCGACCGGGACGCTGTCGCAGCGTTCGCCGCCGAGAGTGCCGAGCTGATGGGTGACGATCCGGAGGAGGCGCGGGCGAAGTCGGCCCGAATCTGGGACCGGACGCCGTCGAGTAATCCCGCGGTGCACCAGGCGAACCAACTCGGGATGGTGTTCTCCCGGATCGACTGCTCCCCACGATGGCGGGAGCGGCTCGGTGAGCTCGACGTGTCCACGCTCGTGGTGCACGGTCGTGCCGACCCGTTCTTCCCGGTCGGCAACGGCGAGGTGCTCGCCGCCGAGATCCCCACGGCGCGACTGCTCGTCCTCGACGACATGGGTACCGCCCTGCCGCACGCAGCGGCAGACCAGGTCGCCGCCGCCATGCTCACCCTATGACCGCCCCGATGCAACAACATTCGTGACGCCGCATGTCCTGTTCGATTGGCGTTCTCCAGGCAGTCCTCGCTCAGCGTAGGAGTCAGGACTGGTCGAGACGGGTGACCACGCCTCGATCTCCATCGACGCGCACTCGATCACCGGTCTTGAGCGCCTGGGTGGCCACCAAGGTGTTGACGACACAGGGCAAACCGTATTCGCGCGCCACCACAGCGCCGTGGGAAACCGAGCTGCCAATATCGGTGACGAGCGCAGCGATGACGGTGAAGTACGGCGTCCACCCTACATCGGTGACCGGCGTCACCAAGATTTCTCCCCGCTGCAGCTCACGCGCATCGACGATCGATTTCGCGACGCGCACAACGCCTTCCACGATTCCACGACTTGCGGGTCGGCCGATGATCTCATCGCCGGTGACACCTGGCGCAGGCCGGGCGATGAGCGGGGTCGGTCGGCCGACAGACACGTCCTCGAACTCGAGGGAGTTCTGGAACGCCAGCGCTTCTCGACGCTTCACCGCGCTCTGCACGAGACCGGTGACGTCTTCCGAACCCACGACGTGGTTCAATTCCGCACGGTCGAAGAAGAACACCAGATCTGAGTCAGGCAGTCGACCGATTTTGACCAGCACCTCACCGAGGTGGCGATAGCCCAGCTTGAGCGCGTGCGCCATCAGCGCCATCTTTGATTTCGTCTCCTCGCGCCCACGTGCGCCGCCCTGCGCCAACCGGGCAAGAAATCTGATGGTGGAAGAGCTGGGCACTTCAACGCGGGCGCTTGCCGGCCCCCGACCAGTCGGATCGAGCGCCGAGCGCACCATCACCTGCATCATCGCGCCCAGCCCTTCCGGATCCTCCGCCCAGGAGGGGTCACGCATGCACAGCTCGCGGTATCCACGATGACCGTGACGCGTCAAGAACTCCTTCAACGCCGTACCGCCGGCGCTACGCGTGGCCCGCAGCTCGTTGACCGCGGCGTCCGGCTCCCCCGCCAAGAACGGTTCGGCCGCCGCGTCATCAGCAGCGATCGCGCGTACCACCGTGTCGAGCTCCTCGAGCATGAGCGCGCTCTCGACATCGGTGGCACCGGCCATGAGCCGGGTTGCTTCGGCACGACCCTCGTCCTCACTACGTCCGTTTTTGACGGCTCGTCTCATCAGGACACTTTCGAGAATGTTGGCCGCAACCGCCGCGCGCGATGATGACCGAACATGTGTCAGCGTGATCTCGCAGTACTGCTGCACACCAGAGTCCAACTGGCGCAACACGAGTCGTGGGTCGTCGCTGGTCGGGATCTGGAACTCGGTGATCTGGCCTTCCAGACGCCTGATCGCGGGGCCGGCGGACAACGCGTACGTGGTGAGCCGAACCGTGTTGATCAGCTTGCTAACAAATGGTTTTGGTGGTTTTGGCTTCAGTTCGTCGACCACCCGACCGCAGATCGAGGTGGAGAACTGCTCCAGCGAATTGCCCAGGAGTCCAGAGCTCAGACCTGTCCCCTCGGTCAGGTTCAAGAACATATGGCCCTGGAAGTAGCCGACTTGTAGCCACGGCTTCTCGTAGCTCTGCTGTGCCCGCGCGACCACCTGTGTCATCTGCATCGCGTAGTCGATGGCAAAGCCGGAGACCGATGCGGTCAGCGGGCAGAATGCTCCTGGCATCATCTCGCCGATGTTGCAACGCGTGTAGACGTGGTCTGCGCCCGCGAGAGGCGTATCCATCTCGGCCAGATCACCGGGCAAGGTGGTGATCGGTCGGGCCTGCAGCCACCACAGTTTGCCGGATTGGTCGATCGCCCACTCCAGATCCATTGGTCTGCCCCAATGCTGCGCAGCGCGCAGGGCGTCGGACCTGATATCCGAGACCTCCTCCGGCGACAAGACCGGCACCTCCCCGACGTCGCGAATGGCGGGGTTGCCGTGAGAATCCAGGACGATGTGGTCCGAGGACGCCGTACCGTCGACCAGCGCTTCGCCGAGCCCGGCGATGGCGTCGATCACTGTGAGATCGCGTCGGCCGGTTGCCGGATCCGCGGTGAACACAACGCCGGCGGCGCGCGCGTCCACCATGTGCTGCACCACCAGATGCATGGTCGCCGTGGGTTGCCCGCTGTAAGCCGAGGCTCGTCGTGAATGCACTGAGGCGGCGCACGTTTGCACGGCCGCGGCGAAGCCATCGACGGAGTCCACACCCAGCACGGTGTCGTATTGCCCGGCGAATGACTGGTCGTCGCCGTCTTCCCCGACTGCCGAGGACCTGACGGCCACCGGGATCGCGCCGACTGCGGCCATGCGGGAGAACCATTCCCCCACATCATCGACGGTGACCCGCTCGGCAGCATCAGCAAGGACGAATCCCACGGGTACCGAAAGTCCGAGGCGGCGCAACTGCGCGAGTCCGGCCGCTTTGCCGCCGTAACGGTCGTCGGTGACCTGGTCGAATTCGACCGCCGTCAGGGGCATGAGGATCCTCCCAATGCGTCGACGATTTCGGCGAGCGCCTCGACCTCGATGGGACCCGGCTGATACAGGCAGATCCGGTCCGACACACCGTCGACGCGATCACTGATGTGCGCGGCCACCTCGGCCGGGGTACCGCACGCGGCGATGGTGTGCAGCATGTCGTCGTCGATCAATGAGGCCATCTCCTGCCAGCGGCCCTGCTTGGACATCGCGTTGAGTTCGGGTTGCAGATCGCCCCAGCCGTGGGCGTCCAGCACCGGCCGGTATGCCGGGGTGGAACCGTAGAACGCCAGCAGCATCCGAGTCGAGGCATGGTCGTCGTCTCGTCCGGTGCCTACCGACACGATGATCTCAGTCACCACCTCGAAGTCGTCCTCGTTGCGGCCGGCTGCAGCCAGTCCGTCGCGAACGGCCGGCAGCGTCGTCTCGTGAAGGAACCGCTTCGACCCGAAAGGCATCACCAACAGACCGTCGGCCACTTCTGCGGTGGCCTTGGTCAGCCGAGGCCCGAGCGCTCCGAGATAGATCGGCGGCGGACCGAACGGGTTCGGTCCGGGCACGAAGGTCGGTGTCATCAAGGTGTGGCGGTAGTACTCACCGCGGAAGTCCAGCGGCTCACCCTCATTCCACGTCGTGAAGATCGCTCGCAACGCCCCTACCATTTCCTTCATCCGCGCGACCGGATGATCGAACTGCGTGCCGTAGCGCTTCTCGATCTGCGCCCTCACCTGTGTCCCCAGACCCAGGATGAAGCGCCCCTCGCTGAGCAGTTGCAGATCGTTGGCCTGGTGGGCAAGTTGAATCGGATTGCGGGGGAACGCAATCGCGACGTTCGACATCACATCGAGACCCTTGACCGACGATGCCAGCACCAGAGGCGTGAACACGTCGAACGGTCCTTCGAAGGTGAATACGCCGGACGCACCGGCCTCCTTTAGCACTTGTGCGCGTTCGACCGCATCAGTGGGCCCGAACAGCGCTGTCACGATTTTCATTGAATGGCGCCTAGTCCGCTACGTCTGTCCAGTCGGAGAAGCCCGACGGGTGGTGCGGGCCGATCACGCCGTGCTCGAACAGGCCCGCACCCTCGCGGATCGTCCCGTCGGCCTCAGTGCACACAGCTTTGCCGACGTGGTCGATGAGGCTGAAGGGCGCTCGGGCCATCACCTCCGGGTCCGTGAGGTCAAAGCTGACGCGTTCGGCGAAGGGACCGCCCTTCCAGCTGCCGTGTGCCCACGAGGAGTCGCCTCCGTAGCCCGACCCGAAAGCAATGGGAGCGAACAGTTTCGATTCGACATCTAGTTGTATGCGGTCCCCTGCCCGGTTCATGAACTCGACATGGACACCCCGGGGAATCCTGGTTCCGGTCTTGTAGTCGATGGTGGCACGCACTCCGTCGAGTTGTTCGACGCGGCCGTCTCGCCAGCGGCGAGTGCAGTCGTAGAGACTGCGGTGGCCATCGGAATCCTCTTGCAGGATCAAGAACAGTTGGTAGTCGTCGAAGGCCAGGGGTAGGTAGAGCCACCACATTCCGCGAAACGAAGCGTCTGGCCGACCGGCCGGCTCGGCCTCACCGACAGGTCTGATCCCCCACGATCGGTCGCGGCTCGCCACGCTGGTGTCATGACTGACTTCGAGCCGTTCGCCGTCGACATCGATCCACCCGTCCCAGGATCCGACCTGGGCGAAACGGCACGCCTGCAACGTCACTCGCCGCTCGGTGAGCATCTCGTGCGGCTTCTCCAGAGCAGCAGGGAACAGCCCACGCCAGGTGAGGTCTGCGGAAATGCCCTCGGTCTGAGCCAGTGTCAGGTGCAACTCCTGCAGTGGCTCGATGACTTCGAGACAGTAGCCGTTGACGTTCTGGTGTAGGCGGTCGTCGTCGATGGCGTCGCTGAGGTGTAGCGCGGTCTGCATGTCCCCGCGGCGGACGACGAAGTAGGCGTCTTTCACGCCGAGGCGCGGGTAGTAGCCGACTCCGGTGAGCGCCATGAAGCGGCCGTCCCGATCGAGCACGTTGAAGTACGACCGATCGTAGAAGTTTCGATCAGACGTGGTCGGCCACGTCAACGGCACAGGCGCCTGATGAATCGGATACTCGTCGAGCGGGCTCAAGTTCACAAGCACTCCCTCAAATACGATGCAGTCCGTATTGGAATTATGATGAGGTCATGACAGCAGAAAGCCCGAAGGATGGCAAGAGGTCTGCGCAGTCGGCGCCGGGACGGCCGCGCGACAGCAGGATTGATGCCTCGATCATTGCCGCCACCCGCGAATTGATTCTCGAGACGGGCTATTCCGCGTTGTCATTGTCGGCGATCGCCGTTCGCGCCGGGACCACCACGGCTGCCATCTACCGGCGATGGTCGGGCAAGGCGCAACTTGTCCACGAGGCAGTGCTTTCTGCCGAAACGATTCCCACGCCGGACCATTCGGGAGATATCCGCAATGAAATCAGGGTTCTGGTCGAGACGATCCGCGTCATCTTCGACCGGCCTGAGGTGCGATCGGCGTTGCCGGGTCTGATCGCAGACACTGTTGCCGATCCGGAATTGCACAAGATGATGATCGCCCGATTGGCTGGGAATCTGACCGCTTTCGAGTCTCGCTTCGGTCAGGAGCGCCGCGACGATGACCAATTGCCCATGCTCGTCGAGGTGGTCGCGGGGACCGCGATTTTCCGCATCCTCATTCGCCAGGACGCCGCCCTCGACGACACCTGGGTGAACGAGATGACCGAGATGATCACTGGCCGCTGGCCCTCCTCGTGACAGCACTGCTCGCCGTATCAGTGAATCAATCCCGCATCCTTACTGCCGTACGCTGCGCGGAGTTTGGGTTTGACGACCTTGCCACCGGGATTGCGTGGTAGTTCATCGACCACTATCAGATCTTGGGGTGTTTGAAGCGTGCCAAGTTCTCGTCGAGATGAGGTCCGAGATCGTCGAGGGTGAGCGAGTCAGCACCGTCGATCACGACCACAACTGCGACCGGCACCTCACCCCACTTCGGGTCTGCCCGACCGATGATCGCAGCCTCGGCGATGGCGGGATGACTGTAGAGCACGTTCTCGACCTCGGCGCAGTAGATGTTTTCGCCACCGGAAATGATCATGTCTTTGGCGCGGTCGACAACGTAGAGAAAGCCCTCGTCGTCTTGCCGGACCAGATCCCCGGAGTGGAACCACCCACCGCGGAAAGCTTCTGCGGTCGCCTCCGGGTTCTGCCAGTAGCCTTTCATCAAATTGGGCCCGCGATAGACGATTTCACCTACTTCCCCGGGTTTGACGTCCTCCATCAGCGGGTCGACGATGCGCGCAGTCACCGCCGGCACCACTTTGCCGATCGACCCGATCTTCCGGATGGCGTCTTGGCCTTGGAGTACGCAGGTGACCGGCGACATCTCGGTCTGCCCGAACGCGGTCATGTTGAGGGCGTCCGGGAACAACTCGTTCATGGCGCGGAGCACGGTATCGGGGGCGGGGGCCGCTCCCCAACTGATCGTCCGCAGTTTGAGGTGGCGAGGTTTGGCTCGTTGCGCCGCGCACACCGCCTGCCACTGGGCCGGCACCATGAAGACCGACGTCGTGCCTTCACGCTCCAAGGTGTCGAGCATGGCGTCGGGATCAAACGCGCCGAGCGGATGAATGACCGCCTGGATGCCGCGATAGAAGACCGGGGCGAAAGCCGCGATACCGGCGATATGGAAGATCGGCGGAACCACGGAGCCGATGTCGCCCGGCTGGCCGTCGGAGGCATTGATCGTGGTCATCGCCTGGGATTGCAAGTTCGCATGGGTCAGCATGGCGCCCTTGGGTTTACCTGTGGTGCCCGAGGTGTACATGATGAGGGCGACGGTGTCTTCGGGGATGTCGACCTCTGCCAAATCCGCAGGATCTTGCGCGAGGAGCGTTTCGTAGTCGAGGTGATCGCCGCTGTCGCCGGCGTCGACGACGATGATGGTGTCGATGGCGCCGGTGGACGCTCGCACCGCGTCTGCCACCGGCGCGAGCAGCCTTTCGGTGAGAACTATCGTGGCGCCACTGTCCTGGACCAGGTAACCGACCTCGGCCGGACTCATGCGAATGTTGACCGGAACCGGGATCGCCCCAAGCAGATTCGCTCCGAGCACGGCCTCGACGTATTCGGTGCGATTGAGGAGTGCGATCAGGATGCGATCACCGAATTGGACGCCGCGACGTTGCAGCGCCGCGGCAAATCGGCGCGACCGGTCGTCGAGCTCATGCCAGGTGGTTGCGGTGTCGAGATACTTCACAGCAATCTGATCTGGTGTCATCAGCGCATGCCGTCGTACCTGGTTGTTCCAGGTATTGCGACCGGAACGCATCGGTTCACCGAGAAGCTCGCTGGTCGAGGCTGCGGCGTCTGTCATGGCGACTCCCCTGGTGTCGTCGGGCGCGGTGTGCGGCCCTCCCGCGCACCACTGTGCTCCGCGTCACACTCTAGAGGCTGAGACGATTATGCATCGAGAAATCTCAATCGGACCGTGAATTGCGTTCGGTGGCTCTGTGTCTCGGTATGTGGCAAACTCCCGTCGGCCTACGCAATCTTCGCGTCAGCCAATCTGTTCGCACAGGGACACGATGATCCCGTCCGGGCCCCGCACGTACGCCATGCGCACGCTTTCCTTGTACTCGCCGATCCCACCGACGAGGCCGTATCCGTCCCTGGCCAGCTCCTCGACGACCGCCTCGAGGTCACCGACCTCGAATGACACGTTGCGCAGGCCGAGCTCGTTGGCCATCGCCGTGGGCAATCCGGGTGCGGGGTCGGGACTCACAAACTCCGCAAGCTCGATCCGCGACCCGCCATCGGGTGGCCGCAGCATTGCGATCTCGCAGTGTGCGCCCGGGATACCGCACACGGTCTCCACGAACTCCCCCGCTACCGTCGCCGTGCCCTCGACCTCGAGACCTAGTTTGACGAAGAACGCCGTGGCTGAGGCGAGGTCTGCGACGGTGACGCCGATGTGGTCGAAACGTAGTACATGCGCCATGGGTCATCCTCCATCAGTTGCCCGCCATTCGATATGGAGACGGAGCCGGAGCTAAAATCTCGACAGGTTCTGTCTGCCCCTCCCCTTGTGTCCAGTTCGGGTTTTCTTGACTGGTCACGTCTCACCGCTCGGCCGCCGGCCGCGCTCCCGAGACTGCCCAGCTGGCAAGGACATTGATCGCCTGCCGGGAGGTACTACCGGGTTCGGTTGTGTACACGAACAGGGTCTGCTCGGGATCATCCGGGAGGGTGAGTGTCTCGTAATCGACCGTCAGTTCGCCCACCACCGGATGGTCCAGGCGTTTGGAGCCATGGGTTCGCTGATACACCCGGTGCTCTGACCACCACTGACGGAACTCCTCGCTGCGGTCCGTCAACTCGTCAACGAGGGTTCGGGTGGCTCGATCGTCGGGATCGTTTCCGACGTCGAGCCGAAGGCTCTCCACCGCAGCCCGGGCCTGTATTTCCCAATCGACGAACAGGTTGCGCGGTTCTGTGCCAAGAAACATCCACCGGGCATAGTTGCGCTCGCGCGGCAGGAATTGATCGAAGTCGGCGAACAACGCGCGAGACATCCGGTTGGTGGCGAGCACGTCCGAACGCCGTCCGAGGATCAGAGCCGGCTGGCCGTCGAGCGCATCGAGAAATTGATAAAGGCCCGGACGAACGCGCTGCACAGGTGCGCCACGGCGTGCAGCGGCGGCCGACCTGGGTCCGATCAGATTCGCCAGGTGAGCGCGACCGGCGGCATCGAGGGCGAGTGCCCGCGCGATCGCGTCGACAACACCTGACGACGGCGTGATGCGCCTGCCCTGCTCGAGTCGCGTGTAGTAGTCGGTGGACACCCCTGCCAGCAATGCGACCTCCTCGCGACGCAACCCCGGCACCCGGCGCACCCGCCCGTCAGCGGGAAGCCCGGCCCGCGACGGGTCGACCTGACTCCTCGCCCGCCGCAGAAAGTCAGCGAGTTCGCGATTGGTTCCACTCACCCGTTCATCATGGCGCAGAGCAACGATCGCCACCTGGGTCACGTAGTCCTAGGTTCGCCGATCCCGGGTCGGTCAGGGCCAGATATGCGCCTTTTCACCGCAGTCGGGTCCTCGAGACTGAAAGAGCCCGCCGAACAGCACACCGACCCGGCATCCCACCCAAGGAGTGAATCGACATGTCCCGCACTACCCCCACGACCTGGTTTGTGACCGGCACCTCTCGCGGCCTCGGACTGGAGTTGGTCAAACAACTACTCGAACGCGGCGACAACGTCACCGCGACGACCCGGTCGACCTCCCGACTTCTCGCCGCGTTGGACGGTGTCGATACCTCCCAACTGCTGGCACTAGCGGTCGACCTCACCGACGCGGACGCCGTCGATGAGGCCGTTCACCAAACCACCGATCGTTTCGGCGGGCTCGACACCGTGGTGAACAACGCCGGCTACGGCTACCTCGCGGCGGTGGAGGAGACCACCGACGCCGCGGCCCGCCAGATGTTCGACGTCCAGATCTTCGGGCTATGGAACGTGCTGCGGTCCGTCCTCCCGATCATCCGTTCCCAGCAGTACGGCCACATCATCAACATCTCGTCCGTGCTCGGGCTGACCGCGATGCCGGGCTGGGGTCTGTACTGCGCCGGAAAGTTCGCGCTCGAAGGCCTCAGTGAGTCACTGGCAGCCGAGGTTTCAGAGTTCGGAGGCAGGGTCACCATCGTGGAACCGGGCTACTTCCGAACGGACTTCCTGACAACCGATTCTCTGGCGCTGCCCGAATCGACCGCGGAGGGTTACCAATCAATCCGCGAGATGACGCGAAACCACCTCAATCTGCAAGGCAGTCAGCTTGGCGACCCAGCCAAGGGCGCGGCGGCGATCATCTCGATCGCAGCATCGGCGGACGGATCCCTGCGTCAACTCCTCGGCTCAGATGCCTACGCCTACGCCATGACCAAAGTCGGTGCACTGAGCACCGATTTTGAGTCCGGCAAGCAACTCGCTCACTCGACCGACTTCCCGCAGGCGTAAGCAGTCACTCTCTACGGCTCAAGGTAGGTGGCAAGGTTCGTCAACGACGAGGTGATCCCTTCGGCATGGTCACGGGCCCGAATCCCGACTGGGACGTTCCGTGCCACCACCTCGACGTCCGTGCCCTCGTCCGCGCTGCGCAGATTCCACTCCATCTGCATCGTCTCCTGGAACGCTCGGTCGTCGGACTCGAAGTCGATCTCCTGCACAATTTGCTCGCCCGGGACGATCCGCGAGATCTGAACTTCCGTGACGTCCGAATCAGCCGATGTCTTTCCATGAGCGTCGGAAGCATCGTCGAACGTCAGCACGAGGCGATACGAACCTCCCTCGCGCATATCGAATCGCTCGAACCGGCCATGCATCCCTCTGGGGGTAACCACGCAAGCAACGCATCCGGACTCGCCAGAGCTGCGAACACCGCGGCGCTGTCAACGTGGATGAGGAGGCTGGCGCGATCCGTTCTACCCATACTCAAACCCTAACCACTCCCCGCACCGCCCACGCAGCGATTGGACGGTGCAGCGTAGGAATGGCGTACGAATCCCCGTTCTGGCTACGTCACCGCAGACAACCCGGCCAGCGCTTGTTCGATGTGCTCGGGCCATTCCCTCCGCTGCACCCGGTGGACTGCCGACGCGCCGCCAAAGGCACTCGAAATCACCACATCCGGTTCCAGCGATGCCAGCAGCTGCAGACTGTCGACCAACGCGCGGGCATCGCTGAAGGCGGCGAGGTAGCCGCCGGTCCAGGCACCCGCCGCGTTCATGAAAAGCACGTCACCGGTGAACAGGTACCGGGTGCCGTCGGCGCCCGGCACCAGGTAACTCGTGCTACCCACGGTGTGCCCCGGCGTGGGGATGACCTCTACCCCGTTCTCGTCGATGTGACGGTCCGCCAGGGGAATATCGATTCGGGCATACTTGCCGATAGCGTCGGCCTCTGCCGCCGGAGCGTGCAACCTGGACCCGAATCGCTCGGCAATGCGACTCAACATCGGGCCGGCCTCATCCACATGGGACAGATAGTGGTCGTCGATACCGCCGTGACGATCCAACTCGTCAAAATCCGCATTGCCGGCAACCGAGTAAAACAACGCGTTGCTGTTCCCGGACCACAGATAGGCATGCGTGGTCAGGCCCGGGAACGGGTTGTCTTTCCGTGTCTCCCACACATCAGGTAGGACTTGTCGCATCACGATTCTCCTCATGGACGTCGGGTTTTGATCCACGCCCCATGCTGCAACCTCATGCGCAGTTGAAGTCAAGGGTCGTCAACGTCTCGCCGTACTGCGACCACCACCAACGAATTGCGACTTTCTTCAGAAGGCACGAGCGATGAGAGATTGGTGAGATGGTGAACTCCTGAAGGTGTCTGGAGAGGAGCGCAGATGCGCGGACGTCCACTGATGGTGGGTTTGGTAGCCACAGGTCTTGTTCTTGCAGTGGTGGCTTGCGGTATCGAGGACAGCGGAGTCGCCGAGGGGCCCGACGCCACAGCGACCGCGAGCGTTTTCGCACACGCGAGCAGCTCGCCCGACAGTCCCGATTCGGTTCCCGCTCAGGTGACCGTGCACCGACCAGGATTCGTGGACATCGCTCGATCCACCGCCGACCTACCCGTGTGGCCCGGACCGGACCCCACCGAGTTCCTCAAGCCGAACCCGCCCACGGGCGAGATAGGTCAGCTCACCGGACTGCAGGCAAAGGATGTCTTCATTGCAGCCCAACATAATCCGGATGCGCTGTGGAACGTTGCCGGCACAGTGCAAAGGCTGGTGGTGGCTCCGCTCTCGTGAAAGGTTGGAGTCCGCGTCACCATGAGATGTGGGCAATCGTCTGGTGCGGCAATCTAGCTCCGGACGTCAGCATCAAATCGGTCGCGTGCTTCCTCCATGCGATGAAGGTTGCCGAGTACCCACATGCCGAGTGCTCTTACTGGCACCGCCATCTCTCGGCCTAGGTCGGTTAGCGCGTACTCGACACTGGGCGGTGTTGTCGGGTACACGGTCCGGGATATGAAGCCTTCGCGCTCAAGGCCCCGCAGGGTCAACGTCAACATCTTTGGCGAGATGCCACTGATCTGGCGGCGTAGCTCATTGAAGCGCTTCGGCTCCGATTCCACCTGCATGAGAATCAGTACCGACCACTTGTCGCCAACTCTTGCCAGTGCTTCGGTGACGCGCCGGCAATTTCCAGTCTCACTCAAGTTACCTAGTTCCAAAATAGTGCCTCCTAGCGGATAGAAAGTACGCGATCTACAGTAAGTAACTAAATGATACTTGAGTACTGGGAGCCTGCATGCACACACAACAAGTCGTCCTAATCACTGGCGGCACTTCGGGAATCGGCCTGAGCCTCGCGGAGGCCTTCGTCGCGCAGGGCGCAGCCGTCGCCGTGTGTGGTCGAACCCAAGACGCTCTGGACCGGTTTGCCCACGCCCACCCGGAGATGCTGGCCGTCCGAGCCGATGTGACGGTTCCGGAAGAACGGGCCGCCATGCTGGACGCTATCGCCAGCCGGTTCGGTCGACTTGACGTCCTGGTCAACAACGCAGGTACCTTCGTTGAGCGCGACTTCAGCGCGAATCCCGCCGCTACACACGATCTCGCACAAGAGATCGAGTTGAACCTGACTGCGCCCATACGACTTACGGGCGAGTCGTTGCAACGTTGGCCAGACCTCGACGCGCTCGTTTTTGTCACGTCCGGGTTCGCCCTGGTATCCCCTACCCGTGCACCAACTTACGGCGCGGTGAAGGCCGGTTTGCACGGATTCGCCGAAGGACTGCGTCGCCAGCTGGCCCCGCGGGGCACCCATGTGCTCGAAGTCCTTCCCCCGACTACAGATACACCCATGAATGCAGATTTTGCGGGGCCAAAGTTGCCGCCCGCCGAGGTGGCCGCGGCCACACTGAAGGCGCTGGAGCGCCGCCACCCCATGGCACTGCCTGGCCAGACAAAGTTGATGCCGGCGATGTTGCGGATCGCCCCAAGGTCGCTCGAGCGGATGGTCGCGAAACTCTGACCGCCCTCGCGTCCACTGGCGTTGCCCTGCCCCAATCCGCCCACGCCCACCACCTGTGCCAAGAGCGTCAAATAGTCGGGACGACAGTGTCGACGAGTGCCCGCAATTCTGTCTTCACTTGTTGCGCTGTCAGACCAGACTTCAGTAGGTACTCGATGAGATCTGAACGCAGCGCGGCGAGCAGCGCGTGTGCCTGGAAGGAGGCGCGCTCACCCGCACCTGCATCAGCGAGAGCGTCACTGATCGCGTTGTGCCACAACGCATATTGCGCACTGCTATAGGGGTCGTTGACCCCCTCGAACGCCAGCATCAGATAACGGTTCTCGAGTTTGAATGTCGCGAGCGCCTCCACTATGGCGCGAACTCTTTCGGAGCCGGGGCCTCCCGGGCCGAGGGGTGGCGCGCCGTCGAGAACGCGCTCCTGCAGCGACTGCTGCTTTTCGGCTATCAGGCTTTGCAGCAGCCCATCGCGATCTCCGAACCGCCGAAACAGGGTTCCCTTGCCAACGCCGGCCGCGGTGGCCACATCATCCATCGACACGTCGCGGGAACTGGCCGCGGAGGCGAAGAGACGATCCGCTGCGGCAAGGATGGACTCGCGATTGCGGCGCGCATCGGCGCGCTCCTTCGGTTGCGTCACGGGGGTACCTTCCTGCCACCTTGCTATACGGACCGCCGGTCCGTATGTTCATATTCGGACTGACAGTCCACATCGTAACCGAGGGGAACGCCATGACGAATCCGCCGCCGACTGCGGACCAGGTCTTTCGCCGCAGTCTCGCTCTGCTGCTGGCCAAGGACATCACCGCATGGCTCACACTATGTGCGGACGACATGGTGATCGATTTCCCGTTCGCCCCCGAGGACTACCCCAGCCAGTTGAACGGCAAGGCCGCGGTGGCGGAATACATGAGGGACTACACCGACCTCGTTGACCTGCAACGGATCACAGCTCTGGAAACTCATCCGACAAATCACGGGGGCCGCGTTGTTGCCGAGTGGAGCGGCGCGGGCCGCGTGGTGGCGACCAACACGCCGTATTCGATGTCGTACGTCGTCATCGTCACCGTCCGAAACGGCCTCATGACCCACTACCGCGACTACTGGAATCCACTCGGCATTCCCCAGTCTTTCAGCGATGCCAAGACCCACCAGGATGGAATACCAACCGCATGAGTACATCTTCGACTCTCGTCATCGGCGCCTCGGGCAACACCGGCAGCAGGGTGGTACATCACCTGGTCGAACGCCAGCAGTCCGTGGTGGCCGCCGGCCGTCAAGGCACGGCAATCCCGGGGGCAGCGTCGGCAATCTTTGATTGGTACGACAACTCCACGCACGCGTCGGCTTTGATCGGTGTGGATCGCATGTATGTCGTCCCGCCGGTCGGTGATCCCGAGCCGAGCCGAGTAGTGATTCCGTTTCTTCGTCTGGCTGCCCATCAGGGCGTGCGCCGTGTGGTGCTGCTCAGCTCGTCGGCGATTCCCGTCGGGGGGCCCGGTGTCGGCGCAGTCCACGCCCAGCTGCCACGGATCATCGACGAATGGGCGGTGCTGCGACCGTCGTGGTTCATGCAGAACTTCACCGACAACCACCTTCACGCAGACTCGGTGCGTAGCGACGACACGATCTGGACGGCCACCGGAACAGCACGTGTTGGCTTCATCGACGCCGACGACATCGCCCGTGTTGCGGCCGAAGCCCTGCTCGAGACGCAACCCCGAAACGAAGACCTCATCCTCACCGGTCCAGAAGCGGCGTCCTACGACCAGATCGCCGAGGTCTTGTCGGCGACCACCGGGAGAGCGATTACGCACAAACAGCTTTCAGGAACTGCACTCCGGGTCCGGATGGCGCAGGTCGTCCCGCCCGCGTTCGCCGAGATGCTCGCGGTCATGGATGAATCGATTGCCGAGGGGTCCGAGGATCGCACGACCGAGGAGGTGGAGCGCGTGACCGGTCGACCCCCACGTAGCTTCCGCGAGTACGCAGAGTTGCACGCGCACAAGCTCAACAGGTGATCTGAGGTTGACGTCGGCGTTCAGGTCGGATCGACGCTCATGTCCCCCGTCTCGGGTGTCCCATCAACCAAGCCATAGCGCAGGTATACCGCGCCTCTCGAACCAGCCACCGGGGGTTCGAGAAGCTTGAGATTGGTCGGCACAGCCCCACCGTCGAACACCCCCTTCCCCACACCGAGCACGATCGGATGCACCCAGAGGTCGAGCCGGTCGAAGAGCTTCTCGCGCAGCAGGGTCTGCACCAGATTCAGGCTGCCGACCACCTTGATGTGTTCGTGCCGGTCGCGAATCTCGCGCACGGCCTCGGCCAGATCTGGGCCGAGTTGCCTCGACCCCGCCCACGACAGCTCAGGCCTGCCACGGGAGGCGACATACTTCGGGACGCCATTGAAGAGCGTGGCAATCTCGTTGTCCTCGCCTCCCTCCTGATGCGGCCAATAAGCAGCGAAGATGTCGTACGTCCGCCGGCCGAGCAGCAGCGCGTCCGTGCCCTCGTACGCAGCGTGTACCTGCGCACCGGTGGCGTCGTCGAAAAGAGGCGCCTGCCAACCACCGAACGGGAATCCCTCTGGATCTTCGTCGGGGCCGCCAGGCGCCTGCCCGACGAGGTCGAGGGTTGCGAACAGCTCAATGTCGATCAGGCCCATGGTCAGCTCCCCTATGCGTTGGTTACCTATGTCCAGAGATAGACCAGCGAACGCAGGAGAAGTCATCGGCGCAGTGGGGCTACTGTTCGCTGAGCAAGGCTGCGACCAGAAACGCGGTCGTGGTGCGTTGCCAGTGCTCCGGCGTCCAGCCGAGAGTAATTATGGCGACGAAGTAGTTCTCGACGCTGGCGATCAGGAAGGCGAGATCGGCGGCGTCCTCGACAGTGAGTCCACTACGTAGCGCGCCGCGATCGGCCAGTAGGTCTGCGAGGGCGCGGTACGCGGTGCGGCGTTGGCCCTCATTGACATCCCACTGGGTCGCAAGGTCGGGATCGGTGCCGACGGTGCCGCGGACGACGGCGAGCAGCGGAGCCACCCGCTGCAAGATCTCGCGGCCACCGGCCATCCAGAGCTCGATGATCCGGACCGGGTCGGATTCGGCCATCAACTCTTGGAACCACGGACGGTCGAGCAGAGGCACCGGCTCATCGTCGCCGACTGCCGCGATGTCGAGTGCCTCCTTGAGCAGCGTCGCCTTGTTTCCGAAATGGAAGTAGACCGTCTGCGTCGCGACGGCCGCGCGCGTCGCGACCTGATCGAGAGTTGTTGAGCCGTAACCCTTGTCAAGGAACAGGTCTGCAGCTGCGGTGATGATCCTGCGCCTGGTCAGCCGGGTCTTCTCGGCGCGGCTGACAGTCGGTGCCGGTTCGTTGTTGACGGAATTGATCATTTGTTAGAGACTACTCTAGTGACTCACTAGAGTTCACTACAACGGAAATGGAGGAGATCATGCCCGACCTCGCCCCGATCCATCACGTGAAGATCCCGGTCAGCGACGTTCACGCCAGCATCGACTGGTACCGGCGGGTGCTCGGGCTGGAAGTGGCCATCGAGTTCACCGAAGATGACGAGCTGCGTGGCGTCGCCCTCAAGACCCCTGACGGCACCACCCAGATCGCGCTCCGGCACGATCCCGTTCGCGCCGCTGCCCTGTCCGGCTTCGACCTCGTCGCACTCCGCGTCCCGACCCGCGATGGTGTCCACGCATGGGTCGAACACCTGGCCACAGTCAGTCAGCAGCACGGTGGGATCGTCACCGGCCACCACGGCGGCGCCGTCCTCATCGGGCTGCACGACCCCGACGGCATAGAGATCCGTCTCTACGCGGACTGACCCAACCCACAAACCGAAAATGCACCGAGAAGAGGAGAACGCCATGAAATATCACGATTCCGGAGGAACCGGCGAGCCGCTGGTCCTCGTCCATGCGGCCGCATTCGCAGACTGGTTCGTCCCACTCGACCGCGAGCCGGCCGTCGCCGACCTGCGCCGGATCCGCGTCACCCGCACCGGATACGCCGACCCCGCACCCGCCGAACCGCTGTCGGTCGCCGACCACGCCGCGGAGTGCGCCGAACTGCTCCGTAGCCTGGGGATCGAGCGGGCCCGCGTGCTCGCGCACTCCTCCGGCAGCGCGGTCGCACTACAGCTGGCGCTGGATCACCCGGAGGTGGTCGGTGAGCTCGTCCTGGTCGAACCGCCGCTGATCGACCCGCTTTTGCCACCGGAGGATCGGGCGGCCGTCGCCGCCGCCATCGGCCCGGCTCTGGGTGCAGCGATGGGCGCCGCGGCCCAGGGTGACCTGCCCACCGCCTTCGACACCTTCCTGGCTGCCCTGTGCGGACCGGCGTACCGAAGCGTCATAGCAAACGCCCTCGGCCAAGCCCGCCTCGAACGCGCCGAACGGGACTGCGGCTACTGCTTCACCGGCGAGGTGCCCGCGCTCAGCGCGTGGGACTTCGACAAAGAACTGGCACGCCAGATCACCCAGCCGGTCCAGCTCGTCGCCGGTGGCGACAGTCCAGTCTTCACGCATCGGCTGGTCGACTACGTCGCCGCGATGTTGCCCGACGCCTGTACCACCGTCGTCCCCGGGCACAACCACCTGCTCCCCCTCACCGCCCCAGCCCTGCTGGCCGAGCTGGTCCGGAACCCGGTCGTCACTGTCTGACCGCAACAGTTCTCGTCGTCAGCGCTCCGGTACGCCGAGAAGGAAGGTGCGCAGCGCTTCGTTGAACTCGTCCGGGGCTTCCAGGTTGCAGAGGTGCCCAGTTCCCTTGAGCACAACCAATTCCGAGTCACTGATGGCGGAATGGAGAGACTGCGCCACGGACAGCGGAGCCCGGACATCCTGATCGCCGCAGACCACAAGCGCCGGAATCTCGATGCCGGGCAGTGTGTCTCGCAGGTCTACATCGGAGGCTCGCGCCATGGCGCGGAATCCGACGGGGCGAACCTGCAGGAGACTCGCCCCGAACGCTCCGACCACATCCCAGGGAGTCGTACCGCAGAACATCGTCGGGAGCAGTGTGTCGACGAGTTCCCCCGACGAGAGGTCGGCCAATTCCAAGGCCTGCCGTAGCCGCTGGTCGGCCACCTCGGAAGGCAATGACCCTCGCCACCCCGCGTAGGCCGATACCAACGTCAGAGAACGTGCAATGCCCGGGTGGCGCCGATTGAAATCCAAGGCCAGCGCACCACCGAAGGAGAGCCCGACAACGTGTGGGTTGTCGAGCCCGAGGTGGTTGATGAACTCCGCAAGATAGTCGGCATACTCCCCTACGCCGGTGCCGGCTGGAGGATCCGAAGAAGACCCGGCGCCGGGCGCGTCCCAGGCCACCACCGTGAAGTCGTCGGCAAGCCCGTCCAGTTGCGGCTGCCACGTTCGCGGGCCGTCACCGACGTATCCGTGGACGAGGACGAGCGGGGGTCCGTGCCCGGCCCGTTCGTATCCGATCCGTAGTCCCGCAACCTCGACCCTGTCCATGACTCGCCCCCCAGCGTCGGAAGTGCTCGACACCCAGATTGCCCCGATTGACGATGCCGAGCAAGGGTTACGGCGATTCTGGCGCAACGTTCATCAAAAGAATCGACCCCAACGCACACGAAATACTCGGAGCCCGGCAACCGAAAAGCGCATCTCCCTGATATTCGCCTCGACGGTCACTACGATTTTGGCGAACAGCGTTCGACAGAGCGTTGTTGAGTCGGGGGGCACACGTGAAGATCAGTCGGGCTACGGGCGCATTGGTGGTGGGAATCCTACTGGCCACAACCGCTCTGGTGGCAGTGCAAACCCCCGTCGCATACTCTGCACCGTCACGTCAGCGCACCGAATCAATCGTGCAGACCTCATCCCCGATCACCTCGGTCGTCGAATCAGTTGTTCGCGTCAATATTCCGCTTCCCAGTTCGGTAGGCGCACATCCCACTGCCTGCGATTGGCTTTCGTACCAACGGTATCGCGCCGCCGACGGGCCAACAGCCCCCGCGAACGCAGACAAAATATTGATTGCTCAGCCTGGCGTTCTGGAAGGCGCCGGCGCGTTCGACAGCGTCGCGCGCAATACGGTGGCCGCCGCCGCGGCCGACGGCCGGCATATCGAGTTCTGGGCTCTGGACCGGCGCTCGAATTGCTTGGAGGACCACACCGGAATCGACGCAGCGGTCGCCAACCAAGACATCAGCGTTGCCATCGATTACTACTACGGGCAAGGAGCAGTCGATGGACGGCGATTCGAGGGATTCGTACCCGATACCGATCTGGGGTGGCTCTCGCACATCGGAATCGAGCAGACCGTCGTCGATCAATACGATCTGCTGAGCGCCGAACTGCCAGACC
This sequence comes from Williamsia sp. z34, assembly GCF_059553395.1. Classification (NCBI taxonomy): domain Bacteria; kingdom Bacillati; phylum Actinomycetota; class Actinomycetes; order Mycobacteriales; family Nocardiaceae; genus Williamsia; species Williamsia sp. z34. The sequence continues at coordinate 645,756 of NZ_JCANWW010000002.1, forward strand.
CGGCGTTTCGGAAAAACAAGGTGCTCTGCGGTGGTCATTCGCTCGGTGGCTCACTGACCGCCTATTTCGTCCAATGGGACTTCGATGGCCGACCTGGTTACCAACAGTGTTCCGGCTACTTCGCACTCGACACCACGATCGATACGACGTTGCCACTCGGGGACATGTCGACACTCAGCGCGCTGCTCCCCCAGACGTCTCTCGGAATGGACGCTCTGGACGCACTGACCACCCGTGGACTGCTCCCACGATCGGCGAACCTTCCAGCACTGATCAACCCCGAGACCATGAACCTACTCGGCCTTGTCGGCGCCGCCGCCCACATCGATCCCAACAGTGAAACGCACTTCCTGAAGAGTGTGCGCAACAACAATATTGACAATTCGTTACGGCTACTCTTTTCCCGAGACGCCGCGGGCCTCGCCACCGACACGACGCCGCTCAGAGAATTTCGCCTCACCAACACGGCCCTCCTCGGCGGGTTGATGGACAACAACTCCCAACCATTGGCCTTTCTGCAAACCTCCGTCGGCATGTTCGATGGCGGATTGCTGGCCGACAAGAACTTCCCCCTGTCACACGACCTCAATGTCGCGAACCGCCGAATCACCGCGGGAATGCTCGGACCCGATCCCCTTGTCATACCTGCAGTCGCACGGGGACCGCTCTACACGTGGCAAAACTTCGACGAGGTCACCAGCAGTACGCCTCTCGACCAATACGGGCGCCCCTACACCACCCCCGCCCACGAAGTCACCGACATCAACGACCTCGCCAGGAGTCTCGCGGACCATCCCTTGGATTTCACTGAGCAGTACTTTCCGATGAGGCTGTTGGTCGAGAGTGTCCTGGGACCCACCACGCCCGCGATCACCAACCACCTTCGCCACCCAGCGGGACTCACCGCCCACCCGATCTTGAATCTCCTCGGTGGGAGTGGAATCACCGCCGGCGTGATGACCACACCGGAAGATCTTCCACGTGGCCGGACCGTCATCGCCCCCGGCTACCACCACCTCGACGTCCTGACGGCCGCAGCCCGGCAAAACAACGGAACCGCGGACCCCATATCGTCCAACCTGGCCGAGTTCGCCACCAAGTAGCTCCTGGAGGCTGTTGTCGACGGTGTCGAACCCGAACCGGTCTCGAGTTCCGAATTTGCTGTGTCAGCGTCAGGTGCCGGTGTCAGGTCTCTGATGGTTGACGATGGTGGTTGTCTGATGCAGGCAGTGCAGCGGAAGCCAGGAGGGCAAGTTTGTCAGCGTCCGCGGACCCCGGGTCGGGGTGATAGACAACAAGTTTGAGGTGCTCGGCACCACCGATGCTGAGCCTCTCCCGGTTGAGGGTCATCTCGCCGACCTGCGGATGATCGAAATGCATGGGCGCGCCGAACTGCCCTTTGACGTCGTGCCGGGCCCAGAGCTCACGGAACCGAGGGCTCGCGAGTGAGAGCTCGCCGGCGAGTTCGATGAAACGTGGATCGTCGATATCGGTGCCCACGGACTGCCGCAGATTTGCGATGAGGCACTGCGTGGAGTCCTTCCAATCGGGATACAGGGCCTGCTCGGCCGGATCGAGGAACAGATCTTTGAGCTGATTGCCACCGACGGCCAACCGAGGCGAAAGAGCAACTGCCAGTGCGTTCGAGGCCAGGATGTCGAAATACCGTCCCTCGATGTAGGCAGGCTGCGCCATCGAGGCCACGAGCTCGACCATGCCGGCGGGCACCGTCTCCTTGCGTGGCCGCCGTCGGCTCGGTCGGGGCTTTTCCGAGACCAGCGACATGAGGTATGCAACGTGATCCGCGTCGAGATGCAGTACGCGAGCGATCGATTCGAGGACCTGCGTCGACGGATTGCGATCGCGGCCACGCTCGAGGCGTAGGTAGTAGTCGGCACTGATACCGGCCAGCATGGCGACTTCTTCGCGTCGCAGGCCTGGCACTCTGCGCACGCCCACGTCGGGTATGCCCACCTGCTGCGGCGTCACGAGTCCACGGCGTGCGCGGAGATACTCGCCCAACGTATTTGGCCGGTTCGTCATGACATCAGCGTAGAACTTCCGCGGCGACCGAGAGGGGGCCCTGCCACACCCAGGGATCAACGGGGCACTGCCGCCGGCGGGCGGTCGTACCTAACGTCATTTTCGGCCCACCAGGGGCACGTATCGGAAGGAAGCGCCATGACCGTCACACTGATCACCGGAGCCAACAAAGGAATCGGGTTCGAAACTGCCAGGCAGCTCACGAATCTCGGTCACACCGTCTACATCGGGGCACGCGACGCCGACCGAGGCGCGAAGGCTGCAGCCGACCTCGGGGCGCGCTTCGTACAACTAGACGTGACCGACGATGCGTCCGTGATCGCAGCACTGGCCACAATCGACTCGGAACAAGGCCACTTGGACGTGCTGGTGAACAACGCAGGAATCTCCGGCGACGGGATCGTCGACGGCCCAACCGCTCTGCGGGTATTCGATACCAACGCGGTCGGAATCGTCCGTGTCACAGAGGCGGCGCTGCCCCTGCTCCGCACGTCGCAGAATCCGATCGTGGTCACCATCTCCAGTAGCGCCGGGTCGTTCTGGGCGGTCAACAATCCCGACCGCCCGGAGTTCGGGCTGGCGGCGCCGCTCTATGCCGCCTCCAAATCTGCCGCGACCATGCTCATGGTCCAGTACGCCAAGGCCGAGCCCGGCATCAAGTTCAACGCACTCGAACCCGGCTTCACCGATACCGATATGACGGCAGCACTGGGGATGAGCGGCGGACGATCGGTTGAGGAAAGCGCCAGGACCGCCGTCCGCCTGGCCACGCTGGGCTCCGACGGCCCTTCCGGAACTCTCCGGGACGAAGCCGGCGAACTTGGTTGGTAGCCGAGCATTTTCACCGATCCTCCCTTGCCGTGATGCTCACTTGGACAGTAACTTGCCTTTGGGTATAGTTATTGAGTGACTCACATCACGGTCAAGGGGTGTCGTGGCCCATCGGTCGTCCACCACTTGTCCTCGCAGTTTTGTTGACATTGGTGCGATAGCCCGTGTCCCGAACGGGATCCGGTTTTACTGACCGAGGAGTTCGAATTGCCTGAGCCGACGGACCTTGACCACATCCGGAAACTTTATGCCGACGAGCGGCAGCGGCGAGTGCGAGCGCAGGGAACCGGCCAGTATCACTACGTCGAGGACTCGGTCGATCCATGGGCAACACCGATCGTCCGGGACGCGGTGCACGATGAGGTCGATGTGGTGGTGATGGGTGCGGGTCTGTCGGGACTCGTGTTGGGGGCGATGCTGCGAACCGAGGGTGTCGATCGGATCCGCATGATCGACAACGCGGGCGACGTGGGCGGTACCTGGTATTGGAATCGATATCCGGCAGCACAGTGCGACGTGCAGTCGTACATCTATCTGCCACTCCTGGAGGAAATGGGCTACATCCCGACCGAAAGGTACGCCTACCAACCGGAGATTCTGGAATATTGCCGGTCGATCGCCCAGAAGTATGACCTCTACCGTGACGCCTACTTCCAGACCGAGGTCGTAGATGCGACCTGGAACGAATCGAATGCACGGTGGACGGTTACCACCAATCGCGGCGATGTCATCGAAGCGCAGTTCGTGGTGATGGCGGGAGGCGCCCTGCAACGACCCAAGCTGCCGGACATTCCCGGACTCGAGACCTTCGGTGGCGCTTTGTTCCACTCGAGCCGCTGGGACTACGCCTACACAGGCGGAGCGCCGGGGCCCACAGGTGGCGGGCTTCCGGAGTTGGCGGACAAGCGCGTCGGCTTGATCGGCACCGGCGCCACCGGGCTGCAACTGGTATCGCCGTTGGCCCGGGCTGCGCAGCATCTGTCGGTCTTTCAGCGAACGCCGGTTGTCGTTCTCCCGCGGGACAACCGGCCCACGGATCCGACCTGGGCCGCGACACTGGAACCGGGTTGGCAAGACCGCCATATGTTCTCGTTCAACGAGCAGACCGTGGACGGAGCCGCCGAAGACCTCATCGACGACGCGTGGAGTCACACCGTGTTTCCGGTGATGGCAAGCCACAATCGGGCCATGTTCGGGGCCGGCGAGTTACTCGAGCAGGCCGAGGTCGACGACCTCGCCGCGATGAACGTCGCCCGCGCCCGGATTGCCTCGATCGTCAAAGATCCCGAGACCGCCGCCGCCCTGATGCCGAACTTCCGGATGCTCTGCAAACGGACCTCGTTCCACGACGACTACCTGGAGTCGTTCAACCGGCCCAATGTGGCCCTGGTCGACACCAAAGGCGCCGGTGTGCAGAAAGCCACCCCGACCGGCGTGGTTGCCGACGGCCGTGATTATGAACTCGACTGTCTGATCCTGGCGACCGGCTTCGACATCGGCCGCGGGCTATTGAAAGCCTGGGGCGTTGATCCGGTCGGCGTGAACGGAATACGGATGACCGAGTACTGGGGCAAGGGCGTCCGGACGCTCCACGGTATGCAGGTGCACGGTTTCCCGAATCTTTTCCTACACGGTCCCGGCCAGGTCGCTCCGGCCTACAACTGGACGAGCAGCGTGATCGAGATGGGCCGGCACATCACCTATGTGATCGCCACGGCCCGAGCCAGGAACGTGCAGCGCGTGGACGCCACCACAGATGCCGAGGAGTACTGGCTCGGTGTGCTCGGCCAGACCCCCTCGGCGCTGGTCGATTACCGGAGGGATTGCACCCCGGGATATTTCAACAACGAGGGCAATGTCCGGGCGGGGGCGTCCCCGAACTTCGGCCGTGGCGCCAATGAGTACTACAGCATTCTGCAGAAGTGGCGTGCAGACGATCTTTTGACGGGACTCGAGTTGATGTGACGGCCAAACCCTGGGCCGAAATTCGCGGACGGTCACCTATGTAGATACTGCTGCATCCAACAGCAATGCCGTTGGATGCAGCTTGGTGATCACCTACGCGTCAGCAGTTCATTCTCGAGAATTGGTCCCATCGGTCTGGGAAAAGAATCGCCAGTCGCCGTCCGCATTGACTTCCATACGGAAACCCAGCTGCCCGGAAGGAACCTCACGGTTCTTGAACCATTCGTAGGCATCTTCGGCATTGTTGAACTCGACCTCGTCGATAACGTCTTCGTCAGGGTTGAGCACTCGATATTCCGCCATGTCTCCCTCTCGTCGAACTGCGTTCCCACGACTCTCCGCGGGTCGTCCGTCGGGTACCCGACAGTTCGCGTGCCTACACATCGGTCAGGTCTCGGTCGTCTCCACCGGACTCCTGCGCCGCCGGACGATGCCGGTGACCACCGCAAGGATCGAGCCGACGGCGAGGATGACCGCCGATGCGAACGGAAGGAGATTGTCGATGAGTCCGATGATGAGGACCACCGGAATCGCCAGAGCCGGCCACGGGATGGTCATCCGCCAATTGCCCGAACTCCAGCCCAGGATGGCGCAGATCCCGGCAATGAACAGTGCCAGCCCGCCGCAGAGGACCCAGCGGCCTGCTGCGGTCAATTCGCCGACCGGATGCAACACATACTGCTCGATTCCGACGCCGAGGAGAGCCGCCCCCAACGTGAGTGGTAGGTGGCCGTAGATATACCCATCGGCGCGTCCACTGCCGACCGCACGGTCATCGTCCTGTATCTCGGTCTTCGCCTCGGCACCACCGATGTCGAAATACATCCACCACACCGCCGCGGCAATGGTGAAGCCGAGCGCCGCCACCAATGAGGACGACCACGCCCAGTGGGTTTCGTGCATTCCGAGCACGATCGCCGAGATGGATTCACCCAGCACCAGAATGACAAAGAGCCCGAAGCGCTCCGGCAGATGTTCGAGGTGCAGTGGCACGTTGGGGCCCCATCGGGTGGCCGCGAATGGCGCCATCGCCTCGATCGCAATGCCGACCGCCCACAGGATGTACGTGATCGGCGACGGAGTGAACAAGGATACGGTCCAGATGACCACACTGATGACCGTGGCCGCGAAATACAGGTTGATCGTGACCCGTACTTCGGCGATATGACGCCACGCGCGCAGATACAGCCCGGCGAGGATCACGCGGGTAGCGATGTAACCGACACCGAACGCCACGGTCCCGTCGCCTCCGACGGCGGTGGCCGCACTGGCCGCCATCACCGCAATCGCGAAGGTGGCGGCCAATTTCACCACGCGATAGACAACGTCATTGGTATCGAACCGGTTTGCGTACAGCGTGGTGGTCACCCAGGACCACCACGTGACCACGAACAAACCCGTGAAGACGGCCGCACCGTGCCACCCGAGATCATCTTTCAGGGCGAGCGCGAGCTGATGGATGACCAGCACATACGCAAGGTCGAAGAAAAGCTCGAGTCTGGTTGCCGCACGGTCATCTTTGGTCCGCAGTCGTGGCGGTTCGATGAGCGGGGTGCGCTGACCGCCACCGGTGTCGTCGTCGTCAGCGGTCTGATCGCCGGACTGGCTCATGATGCGCTCACCCATCTGTGAGTTGTCCTTACTGTAGGCCCGCCGGTGTGCATTGAGCCAGGAACGACACAATCACGTCATTCCCCGATACCCACAGGTGAACGCCCGCAAACCGCCCGGTATCAGCCACTATCCGGCGCCCGCCGTCAGGCGGGCGACCACGCTCACGATTTGACGAATGCGGCCTCGATCAGCAGGTGGGTGGCCGGCCGGGAACCCTTCTTCGTGTAGCGCAGTCCCCAGTCGCTGCGATCGAGGTGGATGTCCGCGGTGACCGTCGCGACGCCATCCACCACGACGACCTGGGCTGGGACGGTCACGGGTCGTGTGTGACCGTGAACGGTCAGGTCGCCGACGACATCTACCTGTCCCGAGTCGTCGGCTCGCACCTGTTTCGCCGCAAAGGTGATGGTGGGGTATGTCCGGACGTCGAAGAAGTCCGCCGAGCGCAGGTGCTCATCACGCTGACGGTTATTGGTGTTCAAGGACGTGGCGTCCACGACCAGCTTTCCAGTTACGCTCCCGTCGTCACCGACCGTGCCGGCACCTTCGGCGACCTCGAAAGTACCGGACACGGTGAACACCCATAAGCCCTTGGCGGAGAAGGTGATCGAGGTGCGGCCAGGGACCAGCGCCCACGGCCCGGCCAGCGCCCGTAGATCAGAGAGAGAATCGATCCGCGATGTCATGGTCAACCTCCGGTAGTCGGGATCCGAGGCCGGCGAACCATCGGGTCCGGCAGCAGGATCGCCAGTGTAACGAGGTCGAGCAACGCTACCCACGCGACAAAGCCGACGACCTTCGCGCTCAGCCACAACATTTTGAGCAGCGACTCAGGCCGGATGAACCTGCAGGGTCGCCGACCGCGGGCCTTCTTCTTCGAGGTGGTCCACGATCGAGGCGTACTGGCCGTACTTGGCCCGATAGGCGGCGTCCACCCGCACGAGGTCCTGGTCCGCAGCGTCGGTGAAGGTGACGTCAAAGGTGTTCTGGCGCGCCACTATCTGACCGTTACGAGTGGCGATCGCGGCGCGGAACCAGGCTGCGGTGGGCCCGTTGGCCGAGCGGACGAACACGTCGGCGCCGTCGCGGACGATCCAGATGGTCGTCGGCCCGCGGGCGCTCCCGTCCCGCCGGTAGGTGATCACCTGCACCTCCTGCGGCGCGGTGAGTACGGCGGCGTCCTCAATATTCCATGTCTTCATCGGTGCCCCTCGGTTCGGCCTTGACCTGCGGATCACACCCGACGATTTCTTTCTGCACGGCCAGGCCCTCCGCCATGCGATTGTCCGGTGTGGTCGTGGGCTGGTCCGGCAGCAGTAACTCGATACCGTGTTCGGCCGGCACCTCGTTGGTCGCGTGGAGGAAATCCAACGCCTTCGACATGCCCACATACGGCACCGCTTGGTACACAACCTCTTCCACCTCGATCGGTGTCACCCCGACCGTCAATGCCGCCCCGAGCGTGACCCGGTATTCGCGCACCGCCTGGACGGCGATCATCGAGGCCAGTTGCACCATGGGTCGGGTCCTGGCGTCGAGGCGGCTGTCCCCGAGCACCTCGTCGAAAGCAAAGTCGTCGAAGTAATCGATCAACCCGGGATCGGTCTGCGCCAACGCAGATGCATGATCCGGAAACAGCTCATCGCGACTTTTCTGCGCCCGGGCATTCACCACCATCCTTTGCCCTCCTCATCGCGGCCACACCTTCAACTCGACAGAGCCCGACGTTTTGAATGTATGTCCGCTGTCTTGATCGCGGGAGGGCCTATCAGTACCCCGTTCGCGAACCGGACGGTCGATCTCGACAAATGGTGCATCACCCGCGGATTCATGTCCGACCGCGCGGAAGACCAGAACAGCCCGGTCCACCGTTTGGCTCCCGTGATGTCATTCACGACTCGTCAGTACCAGTGGCGCCCCGTCGGTGACGGCGATGGTGTGTTCGCTGTGAGCGGTACGCGATCCGTCGGCGGAGCGGATGGTCCAGCCGTCGTCGTCGTAGATGATCTTCTCAGTGGTGCGGGCGAGCCAGGGCTCGAGTGCGAGAGTCAATCCGGGACGCAGTTTGAGACCTCGTCCGGCGCGGCCGACATTCGGGACGTGTGGGTCTTCGTGCATGGTGCGCCCGAGTCCGTGGCCTCCGAACTCGGTGTTGACCGGGTACCCGTAGTCGGCGGCCACAGCGCCGATGGCGGCTGAGATGTCACCCAGGCGGTTGCCGGGCAATGCTGCCGCGATCCCCGCCTCCAGAGCGACTTCGGTGGCTTCGATGAGGCGCTCGTCCTCGGGCCGGGGAACGCCGACGATCACACTGCGCGCGCTGTCGGCGACCCACCCATCGATCGAGACCGCAATATCCATGGTCAGGAGGTCACCGTCACGTAGTACATAGTCATGCGGTAGCCCGTGCAGCACAGCATCATTGACCGACAGGCAGATGACGTTTCGGAACGGACCTCGTCCAAACGAGGGAGCGTAATCCCAATAGCACGACTCAGCACCGCGCTGGGAGATCAGATGGCGGGCGCGATGTTCGAGGTCGAGCAAGTTCACACCCGGTTTCGCCCGGGCGGTCAGGTCGTCGAGCAATTCGGCGATGAATGCGCCGGTGACGCGCATCGCTTCGATCTCGCGAGGTGTCTTCAGTTCGAGCACGGAGTTCCTCTCCAACCGGCCCAGCTGGCCGGTATTTAAATACCAGCTTAGCCCGCGAATCCGGTATTTTCATACCGGCCTGGAGTAGGCTGGCGACATGGTTCGTCTCCCGCTCACTCCTGCTCAACTCGCGACCGGTCAGCGCCTCGGCGCGTATCTGCGTCAAGGACGCGGCGATCGCACTCTCGCCGAAGTGGCACAGGCCGCGGCGATCTCGCCCGAAACCCTGCGGAAGATCGAGACCGGCCGGATGCCGACCCCGGCATTCACAACCATCGCGGCACTGGCCCGTGCCCTCGCCCTGCCACTCGACGACCTGGCGGACATCTGTGTGGCTCCTGACACCGACCTTCGGAAAAGTGGCTGACGCGAGCTCACCGGTCTATCGGCCAGACCTTCCTCACCACCGCTTTACGGATCTCTTCGATCCACAGCACTGATGAGGCGACGGCGATGGCGAAGAACCACTGGGTGCCGGTCAGTGACGTGGTGTCGAAAAGGTCTTGAAGCGCACCGATATTGATGACCCCGATGTGCAGCACGATGATCGCCACGAGCGAGAACCAGATCGCCTGGTTCGTGAAGGTCTGCAGTGAGAACACGGATGTCCGGTCAGAGCGCACGTTGAGCAGGTTGAACACCTGATAGAAGACGAACGTCGTGAATCCCAGCGTGGTGTCGAGGAGCGGATCGTCGGCGTTATCCGGGAAGATCTCATCGGCGCCGGCGATGACGAGAATCGTTCCGGTGGCCATCACCACTCCCAGCGCAAGAATACGAAGCAGCCGATTGCGGGTGAGAAGACGTTCGGTCGGCGAGCGTGGCTTCTGCCGCATGATGTCGGGCTCGGTCGGGTCGACACCGAGCGCGAGCGCGGGTGGCCCGTCCATGATGATGTTGACCCAGAGGATCTGGATCGCAGTAAACGGTGATCCACCGGCGATCCCGGCGACACCCGCGGTGAGAAAGATCAAGACAAAACCCCACGCGGTCGTGAGCTGAAACTTCACGAACTTGATGATGTTGGCGTAAATGCCGCGCCCTTCTCGGACGGCCGCAATGATCGTCGCGAAATTGTCATCGGTGAGAATCATTTTCGCCGCGCCCTTGGACACGTCGGTTCCGGTGATACCCATCGCGATTCCGATGTCGGCTTGCTTGAGGGCGGGTGCGTCGTTGACTCCGTCACCGGTCATGGCCACCACCTCGCCGGCCTCTTGCAATGCCCTGACGTACCGGATCTTGTGTTCGGGTGCCACGCGCGCCAGAACACCGAATCTTGCTGCACGATCCCGTAATTCGCCGTCGTCGATCGTATCGAGATCAGTCCCCGACACGGCTTCACCGACAATCCCGAGGTCACCGGCAATCGTCGACGCCGTGGTGAGATGGTCACCGGTGATCATGTGTACCGCGATACCGGCATCCTTGGCGGTCTCGATGGCTTCGCGCGCTTCCGAACGCGGTGGGTCGAGGATGCCGACCACGGCATAGACGGTCAAACCGTCGACCGCGTCGAACAGCCCTTCTGCGTCGTCCGGCACGTTGTCGAGCGTCTTGCCGGCAATCATCAGGGTGCGCAGACCTTCTCGTGCCAGGTCGTCGACGACCGCGGCCAACCTCGCCCGGTCATCATCGGTGAGATCGCGATCCCCATCGATGTCACGCACCCGGCTCGCACGCTCCAGCAGTGGTCCCGGTGCGCCTTTGGCGTAACAACGCACGCCGGCGGTGTCGGGACTCTGGTGGACGTGGAACGTGGCCATGAACTTGTATTCGGAATCGAACGGGACCTCGGCCACGCGCGGATAGGTTCGGCGGGCGCCGAGTACGTCCACGCCACCCTTCTCGGCAAGGACCCCGAGCGCTCCCTCGGTGGGATCGCCGACCAACACGCCATCGGACACAGCGGCGTCGTTGCACAGTGCCATCGCCAGGAACGCGCGCCGAAAATCGGGCAGGGGTTGCTCTCCATCGGACAGGATCTTGCCCTCGGTGGAGTATCCAGAGCCGGTTACCCGGAAGGTTTGGCCCGCTGCCTCGAGTCGCCGGACCGTCATCTCGTTGAGTGTCAGTGTGCCCGTCTTGTCCGTGGCGATCTGCGTTGTGCTGCCCAGGGTCTCGACAGCCGCAAGCTGTTTGATGATGGCCCCGCGTTTGGCGAGCCGCGAGGCTCCCATCGCCAGCGTGAAAGCGACAACTGCGGTCAACCCTTCCGGAATCGTTGCCACCGCAAGCGAAACCGCCGTCAGCAGCATGTCCGACCATGACTCACCTCGAATCAGGCCGAGTACGAACACGATCAGAACCACCACAAACGCAACGCCGGTCAACAACGTGGCGAGTTGATCGATGCGGCGCTGCAGGGGGGTCTTGGCGGCACCCGCAGTATGCAGAAGCGCGGCGATGGTGCCGAACTGAGTGTTCATCCCGGTGCCGGTCACGACCATGGTGGCTCGTCCGCGGGTGACCTCGGTGTTCATGAACAGCGTGTTCGTCCGATCACCGATGGGCAGATCAGGATCGTCGAGGACAGCGATGCTCTTGTCCACCGGGTGCGACTCCCCCGTCAACGCCGACTCGGCCACCTGCAAGCGCGCGGCCTCGACCACCCGGCCATCGGCGGGTATGACGTCGCCCGCCTCCAACAAGACCACATCGCCCGGCACTATCTCGGTGCGGGGCACGTTCTGCACACGACCGTCTCGGCGCACCCGCGAGACCGCCACAGACATATCGCGAAGAGCCTGCAGATTGCCTTCGGCCTTGGTCTCCTGGACGTAATTCAGCACCGTGTTGAGAGTGATCACCGCCAGGATGACCACGGGCGTCTCCCATTCATGGGAGACCGCTGCGCTGACCGCTGCGGCGATGATGAGCACCACCGTCATCTTGTCGGCGAGTAACCCGAGGATTCTGCGCCATGCCGGGATACGGGCGGCTTCGTCCAGGCTGTTCTCGCCATGGACCTCGAGGCGTCGGCGCTGGTCCTCACTTGACAGACCCTGCTCGACATCGACGTCGAGATCCCCGACGATCGTCTCCACACTCGCGGTGTGGACAACGCTTGGTAGCTGCTCGGTCATCTGGCGCTCCTTACTGGGCTCGCCAGAGATTGCTCAGAATAACCTCTGGCGCACAGGCCGATCCGCGCATACGTCCGAAAGGACCGATCCAGACGGGCGGCACTGCACCGGTCGCTCGGCCCAAGCGGTCCACGCTCGGGCCCATCACCTCTGCGGGTCGAAGTCGACAGTGAATCGACCATGCGGCGGTTCCGACATTATCGCAGCCATCGCTCCCCTGCGTGCGGGTTGACGCACGCGGGTGAAAGTGAGTTCATGTTGTGACGACCAGCTTTTGGAGAGGCCACCGATGACCGAGGACAGCCGCAGGAAGGTACGGCGGAGCGGACCGTGGTGGTATGCCCCCAAGCGGTGGATGTACCGGGGCGGTCACCCTCATGCGCTCGCCCGGGCGATGAACTCGCTCTCGGCATGGATGTACGATTGCGGCTGGTTGACGGCGGGGCGGGCCGCGACGCTGGTGGTTCGAGGCCGACGCAGCGGCGCGCCCATCTCGGTGCCGGTGGTGGTCGCCGATTTCGAAGGAGCGCGCTACCTGGTGTCGATGCTCGGCGACGACGCCAACTGGGTACGCAATGTGCGCGCTGCGGCCGGCGTGGCCACGCTCGGTGCGCAACCGGTGCGTCTCGTCGAAATCCCCGTCGACGAACGAGCACCCATTTTGCGTCTTTATCTGAAGGTGGCGCCGGGAGCCAGGCCGCACATCCCGGTCCCCCGCACCGCGCCGATCACCGAATTCCAGAGTGTCGCAGCATCATATCCCGTATTCAGAATCGAACAACACCCCGACGCTCCCGGCTGACTGCCTACGATTCAGAGGGAGAAACCGTCACGATTCAGTCTTGATCATTGATGCGTGCCCGGATCGCAGCGGCGGTGTCGGCGTTCTCTGACTCCAGTTTTTGTATATAGGCGACGGCGTCGCCAACTGTACGCAGCGCAGCGAGATCTTCATCAGGGATTTTGACGCCATACTTATCTTCGGTTTGCACTGCTATTTCAACCATCGACAATGAGTCGATATCGAGGTCGTCGACGAATGATTTCTCGATGGTGATCTCTTCTGGCTCGATGCCGGTGACCTCTTCGATGATTTCAGCTATGCCGGCGATCAGTTCTTGTTCAGTGGCCATGCGTGGACGTCCTTCTCTAGGAGGGGGTTACAGCGTTGAATGTCAGCTGGGAGATCGGCCGGCCTTTGTCTCGGCGACATCATTCGTGGTTCGAGTCGGGTATCGCGGTGTTGTGCCCGGCCGCCTTCGCAATTCCAATTCCGGGTACATGGGATCGAACACTTCGAAGCATTCTTCGATCGCCGCAGTGAGCAGCTTCCACACCTGGTGCGCCGTGGGTTTGCGGTCCTCCCACCCCGACCCGTAGACCTCGACACCATCGTCGAGGCCGAGTTCGCTCGGCGGTATGACGGTATGTGAACCGGCACACCCATCAGCGTGAAGGCCTGGGCAGCGATGGACGATATAGCTACCGCGGTGGTCCCAGCCCAATGCCGTCGATTGGTCAGGAAAACCATTCCATCGCGACTGGGAGAACACGAGTATCCGCTCCCCCGTGGCCATCTGAACATATTCACGCGACATCGTGTCCGCGCGTCCCAGCGAAGCCGGGAATGCGAGCTCGATTCCATGCGCGGCCATTCGTTCGAAACTCGGGATGTCGTCCCCCTCGACCACGAACCTCTCACCGGCGAGATCGGCGACGTCCACCCACACCTGATGCGCCAGTCGTACGACTTCGCGCTGCTGATCGGAATGGACAGTCGGCTCGAGCGACATGGCACGAATCGAAGATTTCGATAAGCCGATCTCGCCGGCGATCTTCCGATCACTGAGACCCTCGGCCCGCATCAACGCAATGGCGCCCGCGATCACATGACGTTGCGCCAGGTCAGCGTCCGAAGAACGCGTACGAGCGGTCTCCACCGCTGCCGCCGCTACGTCGATGCGATACGAATGTGAGGAAGGCACCAACCGAGTGTGACACGCCCGGTTGCCAAGTGTCCATAGGTTTGGACAGTTGGCATTTGAAGTGTTCGCACCTCTCTCAAGAGTGTGACGTCAGACCGGGTGTTTTGATGATTCTTTCTCGGTACTGACTGCGCCGCCGGCGTCACCTTCTTTGTCTTCGGCTGCGGCCACCGTGATTTTCAGCCCGTCATCGCCCGCGTCGACGTTGACGGTGTCACCCGGCACGAGTGCTCCATTGAGCAGGTAACGCGACAGTTTGTTGTCGAGTTCTCGCTGCACCGTCCGACGCAGAGGCCGCGCACCGAACTCCGGCTGGTATCCGGTGCGCGCCAACCAGTCCTGGGCCGCAGTACTCACCTCGAGTTCGATGTCCTGGGCGTGGAGTCGACGTCGAGTGCTGTCCAGTGTCAGCTCGACAATCTGTCGCAGCTGCACCTCGTCGAGACGCTGGAATGTCACGATTTCATCGATGCGATTGAGGAACTCCGGCCGGAAATGCGAATGCAGGCGTTCCATGAGTTGCACCGCGATCGTGTCGGCGTCAGGTGTGGTGAGGATCAGGTCGGACCCCAGGTTACTGGTCAGGATCACGATGGTGTTCTTGAAATCGACTGTGCGGCCCTGCGCGTCGGTGACACGACCATCGTCGAGTAGCTGCAGCAGCACATTGAAGACGTCCGCATGTGCCTTCTCGACCTCGTCGAAGAGGATCACCGAATACGGCTGCCTGCGCACTTTGTCGGTCAACTGGCCGGCCTCTTCATATCCGACGTAGCCGGGAGGAGCACCGACCAGACGGGAGACGGTGTGTTTCTCCTGGAACTCGCTCATGTCGAAGCGAATCAGGCGATCCTCGTCTCCGAAAACGGCTTCCGCCAGCGCTTTTGCGAGTTCGGTCTTGCCGACACCGGTCGGCCCCAGAAAGAGGAACGAACCGATGGGTCGTCTGGGATCGGCCAGCCCGGCCCGGGCGCGTCGAACCGCCTCGGCGATGACGGCGACGGCCTGGTCCTGGCCCACGACACGGGAATGCAGCACGTCCTCCAAGCCGAGGAGCTTTGCCCGTTCCTCGGTGGTCAGCTCCGAAACGGGTACACCCGTTTGCCGGGAGACGACCTCCGCGATGTCCACGATGGTGACATCTTGGGTGCGCACGTCGGATGAGTCTCCGAGGGTTTCCTTTTGCGCCGCGATCTCGGCCTTCAATTCAGCGGCACGATCGTAGTTCTCCGAGGCGACGGCCGAGTCCTTCTCCCGCTCCAACCGAGCCAATTCTTCTTCGACGGCTTTGGCGTCGGTGTCAGGCGTCTTGGTACGCAACCGCACCCGCGCTCCGGCCTGGTCGATCAGATCGATCGCCTTGTCCGGCATGAACCGATCGGTGATGTAGCGGTCGGAGAGTTCGGCAGCGGCGACGAGCGCCTCATCGGTGTAGTGGACCTGATGGTGCGCCTCGTAGGTGTCGGCAAGCCCCCGCAGGATCTCGATCGTGTCATCGACCGATGGTTCCGCCACCAGGATCGGCTGAAAGCGACGCTCGAGGGCGGCGTCCTTCTCGATGTACTTGCGGTACTCGTCGATGGTGGTGGCGCCGATGGTGTGGAGTTCGCCGCGGGCCAGAGCCGGCTTGAGGAGGTTTCCCGCGTCCATCGAACCTTCACCACTCGAGCCCGCGCCAACGATGGTGTGTAGCTCGTCGATGAAGATCACCAGCTCATCCGTATGTGCCCGGATCTCATCGAGGATCTTCGTCAGTCGTTCTTCGAACTCGCCTCGATACTTGCTGCCCGCCACCACCTGACCGATGTCCAGAGCGATCACCCGGCGGTCCGCGAGGGTGGACGGAACATCACCGTTGACGATGCGCTGCGCCAACCCTTCGACTATCGCGGTTTTGCCGACCCCCGGATCGCCGATGAGGACCGGGTTGTTCTTGCGGCGTCGGGAGAGGATCTCCACGGTTTGTTCGATCTCGTCCGCACGACCCACCACCGGATCGATGTTCCCGGCACGCGCCTCCGCGGTCAGATCACGTCCGTATTCCTCCAGGGCGGGCGTTTCACTGTTACCGCCGCCCGACCCCGATTGCGCTCCATCGGTTTTCAGATTGCCTGCCAGGGCCTGTGCCGCAGGCGTCTCGGCGCTCGACGCGATACCCAGCAGTATGTGCTCGGGTCCGACATAGCTGGCGCCGGCCTGATAGGCCTGCTGCTGGGCCGTACGAAGCGCGAGCTTGGTGGCGGGACTGAGCGGTAGGTCACCGCTGCGGGGTTCCGAGGGCACCGCGGTGATGCGCTCGTACATCTGGTTGGCGAGCTCCTCGGGGTCGATCCCCAACTCTTTCAGGATGGTCTGCGAGGTTTCGACCTGCGCTGCCGCATAGAGCAGGTGTTCCGGTGTGAGCTCACCACTGTCCCACTGCTTTGCGGCTTCGCGAGCCGTTGCCACCAGCAATTTGGCCTCATCGTTGAGCAGCCGCCCCAAGTCGACGCGTTGGACCTGCGGACGGGGCCGTTCGGTGCCGAAGAATCGGTTGAACATGTCGTCGAACGGGCTTTGATCCATCCAGGGATTGGTCATGAGCCGTGCCTTTCTCTCTCCAGTGCGGCGGCCTCACCACTCGGCGACATTGCCGCGCCAACGTGGTTCATCCGAGATCGAGAACAATCCGCCCATTTATCTCGCCATCGGTCATGGCCGTGAAGATGTCATTTATCTCCGGTAGCTGCCGCACCGTGTATGTGGGCTTGATGAGTCCACGCGCGAAGAAGTCGAGCGCTTCCGCCATGTCCTTTCGAGTGCCGACGATCGAGCCTCGCACGGTCAGACCGAAGAGCACCGTGGTGAAGATGTCGAGCGGAAACGCCTCCGGTGGCAGGCCGACCAGGGAGACGGTACCGCCGCGGCGAAGACCCGCCACCGCCTGCGGAAAGGCACGGGCATTGACTGCGGTGACCAACGCTCCATGCGCCCCGCCGCCCGTCGCCTCGACGATGACCGCGGCCGCATCGGAGACCTTGGCAGCGTTGACGCCGATCTCTGCACCGTGTTGCTCGGCCAGGGCAAGCTTGGAGTCGTCGACATCGACCGCGATCACCCGCCGCCCCATCGCACGTGCGTACTGGACGGCGATATGCCCGAGTCCGCCGATACCTGAGATCAGCACCCAGTCACCGGGCTGGGTATCGGTGACCTTCAGACCCTTGTACACGGTGACGCCGGCACACAGGATGGGTCCGACGGCACCCAGGTCGACGTTGTCGGGAATGATCGGTGCGTACCTCGAGTCGACGAGCATATGCGTCGCGAATGATCCGTCCACGCTGTATCCGCCGTTGATCTGGTTGGGGCACAATGTTTCCCATCCGGTCTCGCAATATTCGCATTCGCCGCAGGCACTCCACAACCAGGCGTTGCCGACGGTGTCCCCGATGGCGAGACGCGTCACGTTCTCGCCCGCGGCGATGACCTTCCCCACGCCTTCGTGGCCAGGAACGAACGGGACTTGCGGCTTGACCGGCCAATCGCCCCGAGCCGCATGCAGATCGGTGTGGCAGACACCGGAGTACTGGACTCTCACCAGGGCCTCGAAAGGTCCCGGGGATGGGATCGGAGCGTCTTCGATGAACAGTGGATCGGTGAAGCTCTGCACGACCGCTGCTCTCATCATGTCCATCGCTGTGTTGACCCTTCTGTCCGAAGTTCACGGTCCCTGACGTCCGGGCGGCAACCGCCGATCACGCCACGAATCCCAGTGCATCACGGTTGGTCTCACTGCCGCTCGGGCACAAAGTCATCGAACGAATGCCAACGGTCATCGCAAGGCGGGCCGACCTGTGGACCTTCGTCATCAGGTTCGTCCGGCTCGTTCGCACTCGGCCGGCCGGCCCCTCTGGGTGTTGGCCGCAGACCTGCGGCACACAGAGCGTCCGCTGTTGGCAGCCGAATCCCTTGTGCCGCACTGCCGTTTATCGATCGAGCACCCCTACCCCGGCGTGCCGGCGGCACGATCCTCGCGGTGGGATCAACCCTGCCGGACTCCGAAATCCACTCGTAGAGAGTGTCCGACCAATTCGGACATCGTTCCGGTTGGTTGCACACCGAACTGACCCGCGTGGGCCCCAGGTGCCCTTCGGCATGGCATGTGGTGCCCTGCGGCCCTATCGAATCGGACCGAAAGGTGGGACCGTGGTTACGGTATGGGCCGTGCTCGATGTCAGGAGCGAACATGGAGAACAAACCGATTGTGGTCGGTGTCGACGGCTCGGCGGCGTCTTACGGCGCAGTGCGATGGGGAGCTCGCGAAGCCGTGATCAGATCGACCCGACTACTGCTTCTCTGCTGTGTCGATGACGACCTGATCACCCTCAGCGACTATCCGGTACCCGACGCATACTTCGATCTCCTCAACGACCGTGCAGACAAAGACCTCACCGAGGCGAAGGCGCTGGCGGCGTCCGAGGTCGCCGACGCGGGGACCGACATCGTCATCGACACGAGACGTCTTCTGATCGAACCGCGGCTGGGCCTGCAGCGCATGTCAGAGAGCGCGGAACTGCTGGTCGTCGGCGCTGAAGGGCAAACCCCCCGGGTCCCCGGCGTTCTCGGGCGGGTCGCCGATGCGCTGACCTCCCACGCGGCGTGCCCCGTGGTGGTGGTTCGCGACCATCCCGGGCCGGCGCGGGACACGACGCCCGACGCAGTGGTCGTCGGCGTGGACGGATCGAGATCCGGCGAGCTGGCGGTGCGTCAGGCCTATGAGGAAGCAGCCTTGCGCAACGTTCGACTCGTGGCCGTTCACGCCTGGAACGTCACGAAACTTCACCCGCTGTTCAAGGCCGAACACTCGGGCCTGTCCTGGGATGACGCCCACACCGCCGAAGAGGCGCTTCTCGCCGAAGCGCTTGCCGGATACCGCGAGAAGTATCCAGACGTCGAGGTGTCACCATTGGTACCCGCCAGCGACCCCGTCGGCGCACTCCAGGATGCATCGGCTGACGCCGCCCTGCTGGTCATCGGTTCACGAGGGCGGAGCAACTTCATCGCCCGGGTTCTCGGGTCGACCAGCCGTGTGCTGCTGAACACCGCCTCGTGTCCGGTGCTCATCGCCCGTCCCTGACCCGGGTGCTCAACGCGGTCGGTGGAGCAGGCGCCGGCGCCTACAATCGATGCAGTGGCAGCTGGGTCCGCCATCACCATCTGAGGAGCACGACATATGGGAAGTGGATCTGTGACCTCGGTGTTCTTGGTCGATGACCACGAGGTGGTTCGCCGAGGGCTCGTCGAGATCATCGGGTCCGACCCTGAACTCACCGTCATCGGGGAAGCCGGCACCTACGCTCAGGCCCTTGCCCGGATACCGGCATTGAAACCCGATGTGGCTGTTCTCGACGTTCGGTTGCCTGATGGCAGCGGCATCGAACTGTGCCGGGAGTTACGCACGAAACTCGACTCCCTCCGGTGTCTGATGCTGACGTCATTCACCGAGGACCAGGCCATGCTCGATGCCATCCTCGCCGGAGCCAGCGGGTATGTCGTCAAGAACATCGCCGGAATGGACCTGGCCAAAGCGATCAAAGACGTTGGGGCAGGTAAGTCGCTGCTGGACAACACCGCGGCCGCAGCGCTCATGGATCAACTCCGCACGCAAGGGGCGGCCGGTCCCCTCGACGCGCTCACAGAGCAGGAACAGACACTTCTCGCCCTGCTCGGCGAAAGTCTGACGAATCGCCAGATCGCCGGCCGGATGCACCTCTCGGAAAAGACTGTGAAGAACTACGTCTCCCGGCTGCTGGCGAAGCTCGGAATGGAGCGCCGCACGCAGGCGGCGGTGTATGCCGCCAAGCTCGAGGGACATCCGAAGAACCCGGGCCACTGAGGTTGTCGGCCCTTTCGTTCGGCCGCCACAGCAGGGTCTTTCTGCCCTCCCGCCGACGTGTCGAAGTCGGGTGCAATAGGTAGACCGTTACCAACCGAGAGGCCCTCCGATGAACAAGCCTGCGACCCGCCATCCGATCCAGTCACTGCTCCCGGACGTGTCAGATTTCTTCGCCGGGTTCCCCGCACTCGGCTCCATGCGGCCGAGTTCGAATCTGATCCGGATCGAAGACGAGTTGAGCGACGACAAGTACGTTGTGCGTGCCGAATTGCCGGGTATCGACCCGAAAAAGGACGTCGAGGTCACAGTCCGGGACGGCATGCTGACCCTCAAGGCAGAGCGCACCGTCGAGGAGAAGTCCGACACCCGATCCGAGTTCACCTACGGGTCATTCATCCGCTCGATGCCGCTGCCCAACGGTTTCGAAGAGGACAAGGTCAAGGCCGACTACGACAAGGGCATTCTCACCGTCACGGTTCCGCTGTCGGAATCCAAGTCACAGGGCAAGCAGATCACCGTCGAGACCAAGTGAGCCGCTCGGCCATCTGAGAAGGCACACAGTCACATCGGGACGCGCCACGACAACACCAGACCGGTCCCCGAAGCCGGGCCGCCCAGCGTCAGGTCCCCGCCGAGTTCACGCGCCCGGGATCGCAGATTGCCCAGCCCGCTGGGACTCACGGTGGCCGGCATGCCGATTCCGTCGTCGACGACCTCGACCGTGAGGTCGTTGCCGACGGAAATCGTCACGGTGATCGTTTCTGCTGCGGCGTGACGAACACCGTTGCTGACCGCTTCCCTGACCACCGCAACGACATGGTCGCCCATGTCCGGTCCCACCACGGACAACGGACCACTCAATCGCAGGTAGGTCCTGACGCTGGTGTCCCCCGCCTGGTTGTCGATGACCTCGTGTATTCGCTGACGCAGCTGCGTGGATGGGGTCCCCTCATCCTGCAGATCGAAGATGGTCGTGCGTATCTCTTGGACCACGTCCTGCAGATCGTCGATCGTGCCGGTGAGCCGCCGCCGCACATCTGGGGACTGTGACCGCTGCAGGGTGCCCTGCAGATTCATTCCCGCGGCGAAAACCCGCTGGATGACGTGGTCGTGCAGGTCGCGCGCGATTCGGTCCCGATCTGCCAACACCTGTAGTTCGTGGCTTCGCCGTATGGCCGCCGCCATCGCCAGGTCCGATGCCGTCTGGTCTGCGAAGTCCGTGACCAGCTTCAGCACGTCATCGCCGAACGGTCGCTTTCCGGTGCGACGCGCGACGACCAATACGCCACTGATCGTGGCCCCGCCACTGAAGGGAACGACCACCGCCGGCCCTGCCGACCCCGCGGTGAGGCCCGTGAGCTGATCGTCCAATGTCTCGCTCAAGACCGGCGTCTGTTCGGAAAAGGCCACGCCGACGGTCGTTCCTGCGACCGGGACGGCGCATCCGACCGATTGCGAAACGCGCTCACCGTCGGCAACGGTCACGGCGAGTTCGCGGACCGACTCGCGCGGTTGCTCCGGATCTCGCGGCCGCAGGACGAATACGACATCGCCGCTCGTGAGATCCATTGCCCTGCGGGCTGCCATCTCTACGACCCCGTCGATATCGGCGCCCGAGAGCAACTCGGCACGAACGTCGCTGATCGCCTCGATCCATCCCAATCTCGACTGCGACTCGTCGTAGAGCCCGGCACTGCCGACCACCACGGCTGCTGCAGAAGCCAGTGCCTCGATGAGTTCGTCTGTGTGCGTATCCGGTACATCCAGATGCGCGATCTGGTCGTGGACTTCGCCGAAAAGGTCACGCACGCGCAGGAGGGACGAGTCACCTCGCAGTTGCTGTGAAGCGGCGGACGTCAGTTCCATAGGTCCCCCGTAGATCGGGTGTTCATGCAGTATTACGTCACCCACGCTAGTGGCAATGTGCTCCCGCGGACTTCCGTTTGATCAAATTGGATCCGGCGTTTCGGAATATCGCCTTGAAATGCGAACATGCCTGCTTATCGGGCGTCACCCACGTCCGTGTGCAATATTCACATATGCGACACAACATGATTCACGACATTCCGAATTGTGGTGACCCGTCAATGCAACCGACGTTCGCCCAGCGCATAACGGTTCAATCACAATTCCGTTACAGAAGTTTGAAACACGACTTGTCTGAACTGCCTGATTCCGGGATCGCTTGTATTGCAACGCCACAACGCGATTTTCGTGAAAGAGATCATCACAACCCGAAGAATTCCACCACTTCTCAGCGAAGCGCGACGGCCAGTGCTGCGCCCATCCGGTCGACTGCCGCACGGGCGTCGGCGCTGATCAAGGTCATGTTCGCGAATCCGTGAATCAGACTCCCCGCACGATCCAACGTGACAGGAACGCCCGCTGCAGTGAGTCGCTTCGCGTAGGCAATCCCCTCGTCCCGAAGTGGATCGAATCCGGCAACGACAACATGAGCCGGCGGGAGACCCGAAAGATCTTGTGCCAGCAGAGGGGACACTCGAGGGTCGCTGCGCGTGGCATGGTCGGGCACGTAGTGGTCGAGGAACCAGTCGATGCGCTCGTCGGTCAGATACATCCCGGTCGCGAACTCCCGGCGCGAGTCCCGCCGGGTTGAAGCGTCCGTCCCCGGGTAGATCAACAATTGCAGGCAAGGGGTCACTGCCTCGCCCCGTACCTGTTGTGCCACAACAGCACTCAGATTACCGCCGGCACTGTCCCCGGCGACCGCAATCCGTGACGTGGAAACCCCCCAGTGCGGGGCGGAGGACACTGCGTACCGCCACGCGGCGACCGCATCGTCGACGGCGGCCGGAAAAGGATGCTCGGGAGCAAGCCGATAGTCCACGGACAGAACGTCGGCACCCGATGCAACGGCCAGCCTGCGCACCAGATTGTCGTGACTGACCCGATCGCCGATCACCCATCCACCACCGTGGAAGAAGACCACAATGCCCGTCGAGCCCACCTGGGCCCGGTACCGGGTGATCGGGAGCAGGCCGCCGGGGCCCTGAACCAACAGATCCTCTTCGACGGCCATCGCCGGGAGTTTCTCGGCCATGGCAACAGCGTTGTCCCGTAGGTCCGCACGCGCCTGGGCGACCGACTTTCCGGCGATGTCAAACGACTTCAGATGCGCCGCGACAAAACCCGTCACGGCCATCTCGACAGCCAGCCGGTCACCGTCCGCATTCACGCGGCTTCGGCGGCCCGCCACCCGCAACACGGCTTCGGGAATACGCGCGGCGGCCTGCATGAGGCAACGCTGAGTTCTGACGCGGGGTGACAATGACGGTTCGGTGGCCTGACTCACGCTGGTGAGCGTACTGCGTTCACTCGACGAGTGAGTTTGCCACCAAGACTTCGGACGATGACAACGGACCGGCGCATCGGTGGCCGGATGTCGGTCCGGCCACCGATGCATTCAACCTGCGATCAAATGTTGACCGCGGGTCACACCGTCCCGCGTTCGCGGAACTCCGCGATATCAGCTGGATCACAACCGATTTCGCTCAGGATCACATCGGTATCGGAGCCGTGTGGGCGTCCGGTGTGCCGAATGTTTCCCGGTGTCTCACTCATCCGCCACATCACGTTCTGCATCCGCATGGGACCCAGATCGGCATCGTGGACCGTTGTTGTCATGCCGATGTGCTGGACCTGTGGATCCTTGAGCAGGTCACTCGGCTTGTACACCGGTGCCACTGCCGCCCCTGCGGACTCGAACGCATCAATCACTTCGTCGCGCGTCCGTTCGGCGATCCAGGAACCGACATAGCCGTCGAGGAGATCTGCATGGGCTGCACGCTGACGGCCGGTGGCGAACCACGGTTCGTCGACGACCTCGGGATGCCCGACGAGCCGCAACACCCGTTCGGCGATGGAGTTCGCACTGGTGGAGATCGCGAGCCAGTGATCGTCCATGGTGCGGTACAGGTTCCGAGGAGCGTTGTTGCTCGATCGGTTCCCGCTCCGCTTCTGGTCGATGCCGAGTTGGTCCGCATAGATGATGCCCGGACCGACAGCGGTCATGATCGGACTGAGCAGGTCCAGATCGATGACCTGCCCCTTGCCTGTGCGTTCCCGATGAAAGAGCGCCATCGACACAGCCGAGGTTCCGGCGATACCGGCGATCGAGTCCGCGAGGCCGAAAGCCGGCAGGGTGGGCGGTCCATCGGCGGCACCGGTGAGATGGGCGAAGCCGCTCATCGATTCGACCAGCGTGCCGAACGCAGGCCGGGTGGAGTACGGCCCGGTCTGACCGAAGCCGGTCACGCGCAGCATGATCAGCCCTGGATTGACCTCGGACAGCACGTCGTAGCCCAGGCCCCACTTCTCGAACGTTCCCGGCCGGAAGTTCTCGATCACCACGTCTGCCTCGGCGACCAGGCGCCGGAAGATCGCTGCGCCTTCGTCGCTGCCCAAATACAGCGACAGCGTGCGCTTGTTGCGCGAGACCATCTTCCACCACAGTGGTTGACCGTCCTTTTCCAGTCCATGACCTCGCATCCCGTCCGGGCGGGTGGGATGCTCGATCTTGATCACATCTGCCCCGAAGTCACCCAGAATCTGCGCAGCCAACGGTCCGGCCAGGATGGTCGACACGTCGAGAACCCGAATGCCGGCCAGCGGGCCGGTCGGAACCGGCCCGCTGCTGACCTCCGTGGAATCGGTGGTCACCGGATCACTCATTTGTACGGACGGTGCAGGTAGCGACCGGCCGGCGTCCCGGACACAGCGCCGTCGGTCAGCACACGCTGCCCACGGACGAAGGTGTCGGTGACCTTGGCCGCCAGCTCAAATCCTTCGAACGGGGTGTATTCCTGCGCGGACTCCGAATCTTCCGGGCTGACCGTCCAGTTGTGGTCGGGGTCGACGAGCGCCAGGTCGGCGTCCATGCCGACCGCGATGGCGCCCTTGCCCGGGAGTCCATAGCGCTCGGCCGGATTGGTTGCGGTGAGCCGGGCGATCCGCTGCCAGCTCAGGCCACGCTTGCGGCCCTCGCTGACCAGTCCGGGCAGAAGGTACTCGGCGCCACCGAATCCGGACTTCGCGGCGAAGATGTCGCCCCGGTCTTCGGCGAACTTCTTCTCGTCCTTGCAGCAGGCGTGATCGCTGACAACCCAGTCGACGTTGCCGGCGATGACGTGCTCCCACAGCGCCTCGACGTCGTCACGGGGGCGCAGCGGCGGGTTGACCTTTCCACCGAGGCCGTACGCGGTGTCGATATCGGCGAGGAGATGTCCGATGGTGACCTCACGCCGGAAGTTCACGTGCGGGAATGCTTTTGCCATCCGCATCGCGGCGACGAACGCCTTGGCCGAACTCAGGTGAAGTAGGTTGATGTTGGGCATCTGCGTCTCGTCGGCGAGGAACGACGCGATGGTGACCGCCAGGCCCTCCGAGTGCTGCGGGCGCGAGGCACTGTACGCGGCGAGGCCGGTCAACGTCCCCTCTTCTTCGACCAACTTGGTGTAGGCGCTCATGATCTCGGCGGTCTCGCAGTGCAGAGACAGCGAGACGTGGTCGGCCTTGTCGGCCAACTGCTCGCGCGCCTTCTGGATACCGCGCATGACGAACTCGAAGTGCGCGATGTCGTACCGCTCGTCCTTCGGGATCATCAGGAACTCACTCTGGTCGGTGGAGCGACCATGCAGTCCGTGACTTCCGTAGAACATGAAGATCTTGAACGAGGTGACACCGTGATCCTCGATCAGCGAGGGGATCTCGGCGATGTGCTCTTTCGACATCGGCGCCAGGTGGTAGGCGTAGTCGACGAAGGGCTTGCCCTCGGTCTGCTCGAGCACCTCGGGGAACACATCACCGTAAGCGCCACCCTTGTTGAGGTAGTACTGCCCGGTCCGCATGTACGAGAGCGCTGTGGTGACACCGCCCTGCACAGATGCCCGTGACTCGATCTCGGCGTCTTCGCCGAGCGGGTTGTAGATGCCCCAGTGCTGGTGCGCGTCGACGACACCGGGGAACGCGATGCGTCCGGCAGCATCGATGACCTCATAAGTGGGGTCGACGGGGATCGATGCCTCGATGCGGGAGAACTTGCCGTCGGTGATCAGGATGTCGAGGAACTCGCCCTCTTCCGGATGTTCCGGTCCGGTCTGAACGACCCTTGCATTCTTGATCAGCAGCGATGGACTCGCCATGGTGGTTCCTTTCAACTGGGGAGGATCGTGATTCGGCCGAGAGTCGTTCTCGGCTGGTTTCAAAGAGCGGCGAGGACCGAGTTCGCAGCCAGGTAGGACAGACCCAACGCGGGCAGAAGACCGTTTCCGGCCAGGTATCCGGATGCACCGTGGCCCGAGATACCCATGGCCGCACCGCCCGAGGCATAGAGTCCGGGTATGGGTGCGCCTTCGGCGGCAAGCACCCGAGCCCGACGATCGACCCGCAGGCCGCCCTGGGTGTGGAAGAGGGCCGGAACGATTTCCACTGCGGCATAAGGGGCTTCGAGGGTGTGGCCGAAGTTCGACCGCCCGAAGGGGTCGGCGTCGGAACCGTTCGAGTACTCGGCAACGCGGGCGAGTTCGTCAGCCACCTGCGCCTGCGGCAGTCCGGTCGCTTCGGCCAGCCGCTGGGCCGAGTCGGCCCACACCACGGCACCCGAGTCGACGGTCTGCCGAAAATCGGTGAACAGCAGGCACCGCTCGTAGATCTCTTTGTCGATGACGATCCAGCCGGACGAAGCAGGCTGTGCGGCAAGGATCGCGGCATATTCGGAATAGCCGGTGGTCTCGTCGCCGAATCGCTTGCCTTCGACGTTGAGGACCACTCCCCCATGCATGATCGTCGCCCAGCCCACCAGAGTGGTCGCCTTCTTGGACAGCGCCGCATGACCCTGGTAGCCGTCCAAGAAGGCCGTGTCGGCACCGAGACGCCGGCCGATGTCCAGCGCATCGCCGGTCGAATACTCGCTGCCGTGGTAGACGGCAGAAGCGATCTCGGGCAACAATTCGGAGACCATCGCACTGTTGGCACCGAATCCGTTGGTGGCCAACAGGACGGCGGTCGTCTCGATCTCCTCGGTAGCCCCATCGGGCGATTTGATCGTCACCGAACACACCGCACCGGCGTCGTCCAGCGTGACGTCGCTGAGCTTGGCCGGGACCATCAGATCGATTCGGGGATGCGCCGCCACCAGGCGGATCAGGTGATCGATCAGGGCACTGCCGTGCCGACCCTCGATGGTGTGGCAGCGCAGTGCCGAGTGCCCGGGGTACGGGAAGTCGGTGACCAGATCGAGTGGCAGCTCGAGGTCATCGGCCATCCATTCCACGAGAGGAGCACTGACCTCGGCGAGCGCGCGGGCCAGCGCCATGTCGACCGCACCCTTGGTCTTGCGGACCATGTCCTCGATGAACCGCTCGGGCGAGTCGTCGATGCCGGCAGCTGCCTGCCAACGCGAACCGGCGCCGGGCACCATCGCCGTCGACATGGATGTGTTGTTGCCACGCCGGAAATGCTCGCTCGCCTCCACCACCAGCACGTCGAGACCGCCCTGTGCTGCGCGCAGCGCCGCGATCAGGCCGCCACCGGCACCGGCCACTACAAGGTCGGGTCCGTTCTCACTCATGAATGCCTCACAGTTCCTGGTCTTTCGTTCGAATCGGTTGGTGGTGGTCGTCAGTGGTCGGCGTTGTGGGGACGGGCGGACGTCGATGTGCTGATCGCGAAGGGCCCGGCAGTGGCGAGCGAAGGATAGTTCACGATCCGTCGTCGCCGGCGGGGCCGCGGCACCGGAACATGTTCGATCATTACTCAGCCCTGAGGCCATCTGAATCGCCGTCGTTTCGTTAACCGGAACGTTAGTTGCCCTAAGCGGATTCGTCCACTGTATGAAGAAACACGTGGTCAAGAAACGTCTTCGTTACAATTAGACACCTTTTTGTCACACGATGGTGTTTAATATCCCTCATGCAAGCGCCTACCTGGCACCAGCAGGTCCGCTGGACGGAACAGCTCGAATCAGTGGACAGAATCAAGTCTCGTTAACGAACGGACGTCAACATGCGGCTTCGGCACGGTCGACCATCTCGGCACGACTCTGATTCGACAACTGATCTCACACAGCGAGAGGAACTCCTTTGACAACCGGGCTTCGGCAGCGTGGTCGTGCCAATTTCAACTTCCTCGCAGATCTGGCCGCGTGGAGCGGTAAGGAACTGCAGGCGGCGGCGTCCAAGGACCTCGACACCCTGACCGAGGGTGCGCAACTGCCCGAGGGCCTGCAAGCCCAGATCAGGTTTGCCGCAAATCTTCTGGAGCAGTCCCAGAACTACACATGGGACCGGTTCTACACCCGATTCTCGGGAGAACAGCAGTTCGCGGCAGCACGCGAAGCCTACGACGACGGCAGCCTCGCAGTCGAAGCCGAGTACGAGGCCAACACGGACAAGGGTGGAACCCTGGTTCTGGACCCGGCGGTCGAAGCACCGAAGTATTGGTCGGACACCGAGTTCCATCTCGCACCCGGCGGATGGGAAGGTCATGAACGAATGGGCTTCATGATCCATGACTACGTCTACGACCTGCTCTTCGCCACCGGCGGCATCGGCGCGGTCAAACCCGGTGAGTCATTCGCCGATCAACGCCTACTCGTCGCGCAAGAAGGCCGCCTCGGTTCCTACGAGTCGATCCTGGAGTTGGGCATCGGCACCGGGCGATACGCCTCGGCTCTGCAGCGGGCCTGGCCCGACGCCAAGGTCTCGGGTGTCGACCTCGGACGCACCGAGCTGGAGCACGCCAAACTCATCGCAGCCCGCAACGGCTGGGAATGGGATCTGCGCCAGGCGGCGTGCGAGGCGACGCCCTACGCGGACAACAGCTTTGACATGGTGACCGCGTTCATCCTGCTTCACGAGATCCCGGTCCCGGCGGCTCGTACCATCGCGGCCGAGGCCTTCCGGGTCTGCCGACCCGGCGGCGAGGTCATCATCGGCGATGTGGCACCGTACGCGGAGCAGGATTCGCTGTTCCGGTGTGTGGTACTCGACTGGGAGACCGAAAACCGCAACGAACCGTTCTGGCGTGGCGCACTGCTGCTGGACCGTACCGCTTTGCTTCGGGACGCCGGCTTCGTCGATGTCGAGGAATACGGTGTCGGCCCCGGCAACTACCCCTGGGTCGCGCGCGGCGTCAAACCTCAGGCCTGACCCCCTTGCCATCCATTGCTGGCGGACCCCGAACCGGCTGTTGCAAAAACGAATCGAGACGAACATGAGTAGCAGTCCCTCCTACTTGGAGAACGCGACCAATGACGAACTGGCGCGCATGGTCACGACACTGACCCAGGAACTGTGGATTCTGCGGGACCGCGTGATGACCCTCGAACAGGTCCTCGAAGACAAGGATGTCGTCACCGTGGAAGCCGTCGATCTCCACGAACCCGGCGAAGCCCTTTCTGCTCGTCTTGCCACCGAGCGCCGGCGAATCATCCGCAAGGTTCTCGGCGCACCCGTCGGCGTCCGGCGATGACAGCCGCGTTGCGATGCTCACCAGTGCAATGACTTTGAATGTTCACAATGGCCATACCCGAGCGGGGTGGGCCCCGCACCGGCAATACCGAGGAGTGGTCGATGGCAACCCAGTCGAATGACGAATCAGCGAGCAAGGCCGGCTCGGTGAACAACACCACCACCTCGGCCGCCCGGGCCGCAGACATCCTCCTGCACTTCACCAACGGACCGCTCGGCGTGTCGCGTGTGGCCCGGGAACTGAATCTGTCGAAGGCAGTGGTCCACCGCGTCCTGACCACATTCGTCGACCGTGGACTGCTGGTCATCACGAGTCCGGACCGCGAGTATGCACTCGGGCCTGCGGCCGCGGCTCTGGGCGCCTCCGCTCTGCGTTCGTCTCCGTTGCGAGAGGTAGCCCGGCCGCTGCTCACCGACCTGCAACAGCAAACCGGCGAGACGGCAACTGTGACAGCGATGGCCGGCCGCGGCCGGATCTATCTCGACCAGGTCGAGAGCCGCAACGAAATCAAGATGACAGTGGAACTAGGACGTCGGTTCCCGCTGCACACCGGAAGTTCCGGACGCGCAATCCTGGCTTTCCAGACGCGGGCGCTGAACGACGCCGTGCTGGCCGAGCCCCTCGACCGCCTCACCCCCGCAACGATCACCGACCCGGACGCCCTCCGGGCGAGTCTGCAGGAGATCAGGGAAAAGGGTTGGTGCGTCTCCAGCGGTGAGCGGCAGGAGGGCGCCTCATCGATCGCTGCTCCGGTTTTCGATCTCGATGGCCTGGCCGTAGGAGCGCTCTCGGTCTGCGGGCCGATCCACCGGATGACCAACGAAGTTCTTCTCGGCTATGTGCCAATTGTGACCGCGGCTGCCGACCAGGTGTCCCGAACACTCGGATGGCGAGGCGGTCTGCCGACCGATGATCGAACGGACGAAACGCATGCAGATGACGCCTAGGACCTGGTTGTACGTTCCCGGCCACTCCGGGACACGGATCGGCAAGGCGATCGCCAGCGGTGCCGATGCCGTCGTCATCGATCTCGAAGACGCGGTTCCGCCGGATGCCAAGGCGCAGGCCCGTTCTGCGGCTGTGGCGACGATCGAGCAATGGGCGGATGCACCGGATGCACCCCAGATCTGGGTGCGCGTGAACGACACGGCGAGCCCGTGGCATCGCGCCGACATCGACGCGCTGGCGAATACAAGCCTGGTCGGTAGCTCCAGCGGCGGAATCCGGATACCGAAAGCCGAAGCGCCCGAGTTGATCCAGGCCATCGGAGATCAGACCGGTATCCGGATGCAGCTCTTGGTCGAATCTGCGCGTGGTCTTCTCGGCGTTGCCGCGCTCGCCGCGGCACATCCCCTGGTCACCGGCATCAGCGCCGGCGAGGCCGACCTTGCCGCCGACCTGCGGGTACCTGCATCGGGGCTCACCTGGGCGCGTGGTTGGCTGGTCGCCTCGGTCCGGGCGGCCGGGCTCGAGTCACCGATCCAGAGTGTCTACACCAAGGTCTCGGACCTCGACGGACTGCGGGCCGACAGCGAATGCGGCCGCGATACCGGGTTTTTCGGACGGTCGGTGATCCACCCTCGGCAGATAGGCGTCGTGCACGAGGTCTTCACTCCGGCGGCAGCCGAGATCGATCGGGCTCAGGAGACCGTGGACGCTGCCGCACAGGCGCAGTCCGAAGGCACTGCCGCGTTCATCGACAAACATGGTCGTTTCAT
Source organism: Williamsia sp. z34 (assembly GCF_059553395.1). NCBI lineage: Bacteria > Bacillati > Actinomycetota > Actinomycetes > Mycobacteriales > Nocardiaceae > Williamsia > Williamsia sp. z34. The sequence continues at coordinate 677,020 of NZ_JCANWW010000002.1, forward strand.
CGACAACGCGGTCGTGGAGCAGGCGCGTGCCGTACTCGCCCGCGCCCGAACCACACCGTCTTCGGCGAGCACCGGCGCCTGACGCGCAGCATCGCCCCCAACTAATCACGGTGCCGCCGGAGATCCCGGCGGTGCGAACGACAGGAGTATCTGATGACCTCAACAACTGCGGTGGATCCACTGATGTCGGCGGTCGCCGCCGGCGTGCGCCACGTCGAACTCGGCCACCCGTATTTCACCGGGATGCCCTGCTCCCCCAACCATCCCGGATTCCGGATGACACTGATCCGGCGGCACGGCGACATGGTTCGACCCGACGGCGGGTCGGCAGCGAACGAGATCATCGTCACCGGCGGTCATGTGGGTACCCACGTGGACGCACTGTCACACGTCAGCGACTGCGGCAAGCTCAACGGGGATGTCGACGCCTACGAGGCCCAGGCCGGCGGCCGCTTCAAAGACAAAGGCGCTGAACAGATCCCCTTCATGATGACCCGGGGGATCCTCCTCGACATCGCCGGCCTGCACGGTGTGGACACCCTGCCTGCGGGGTACGCGATCACCGCCACCGACCTGCAGAACGCGGCGGAACTCGCCGGAGTGACACCGCGTCGCGGGGACGTGGTTCTGGTCCGCAGCGGCTGGGCACGGCACTTCGAGAACCAGGACGTGTACCTCGGCCAGACCGACGGCGTACCCGGCCCCAACGAAGAGGCGGCGCAATGGCTGGCCGACTTCGGCATCGTCGCCACCGGTTCCGACACCACCGCCTACGAGAACATTCCGGCAGGCAAGGGGCACAGCGTCTTGCCGGTGCACCGAATCCTGCTCGTGCAGAACGGAATCCATATCATCGAACACCTGAACCTGGAAGATGCTGCGGCGCAGAAGCTCACCGAGTTCACGTTTGTGATGGCGCCGCTGCGCATCGTCGGCGGCACCGGATCCCCCGTTCGCCCGGTGGCAGTGGTGTCGGCATGAGCGCGGTTACACCGGACTCCCCCCAGCTCACCGTCGTCCAGCAACTGGCGGCATTGGCGTACACCGTCACCCGGGACGGTCTGGCCGACGACCTCCGCGGTGACGTGGCCCGGCGGGTCCTCGATCTGGTCGGCAACAGCGTTGCCGCCCGCCATGAGACCCCGGCCGCGGCCGTGATCGCGGTTGCGAAGAACTGGGGTGGCCGTGAGGCGGCAACCGGTATCGGCACCGGAATGCGATTCCCGGCAGCCACCGCAGCCCTGATCAACGGAACCCTCGCCCATTCGATGGACTCCGACGACACCCATCTGCCGTCGGTTCTGCATCCCTCCGCATCGGTGATCCCGGCTGCCCTTGCCGTGGCCGAGGCCGAGGGCGTCGACGCGGTCACCATGCTCGACGCAGCCGGTGTCGGTATCGAGGTGGCCGTCCGACTCGGAATGGGCGGCTACGACGAAACTTTGGGCAACTCGGAGTTCTTCGAGCGAGGCCTGCATGCGACGTCAATCTGTGGTGCCATCGGTGCTGCCGTCGCCGCCGCGATGGTGTACCGGCTCGACGAGTCCAAGATCGCGCACGCGGTCGGTATCGCCGCCAGCATGGGCGCCGGACTCATCGAGGCCAACCGCACCGGCGGAACCGTCAAGCGTGCCCATTGCGGGTGGGCCGCGCACGCCGGTGTGACCGCAGCCGAACTGGCGATGAACGGGCTCACCGGACCACCCACCGTCATCGAGGGAAGATTCGGATTCCTCAACGCCTACTGCGGCGACCGGGCAGATGCCTCGGCCGTCGTCGACCGGCTCGGCGAGCACTGGGAACTCCCGGGCATCTTCTTCAAGCCGTACCCGTGCAACCACTTCACGCACGCCGGAATCGATGCCGCCCTGGCCATTCGGGAACGCGGCGTGGATCCGTCCGACATCAAGTCAATCGAACTCGGCGTCTCGGGTCCGGTGCTGCGCACGATTGCCCAACCAGTCGAGGACAAGGCACGGCCGAAGTCCGGCTATCACGCGGCGTTCTCGGGTCCGTACACCGTGGCAGCCGCGCTGCTCGGCGGCAGTGGACTCGGTGTTGGGCACAGCGACTTCACCGACGCGAGCGCCGGCGACGAGAACCGGCTCGCGCTCGCGGCGAAGGTGACCTGCGTCGAGGACGAGGAGTGCAACCGGATCTACCCGAACCAGTTCCCGGCGGTGCTGGCAGTGGTCACCACCGACGGCACCCGGCACGAAGCCCGGATCAGCGTCAACCGCGGAGGACCCGGGAACCCGTTGTCCTCAGAGGAACTGATGACCAAGTTCGGACTGAACGCAACCAACACGTTGGGCCAGTCGACCCAGCTCGTCGGAGAACTCGCCCTCGGCCTGGCACACGGTGGCACCGTGAGTGATCTGATGAGCGCGCTCATCGATTGATCCGCTCCCTCACCGCGCAGGCCCGGTCGGAGCTGCGCGGTGAGCGGTATGTGGCCGTGGTCCGTCGTAGCCACCGAGCATGGTGTCGGCCTGACTACTCGACCCCTCGCCGAGATGATGTCGACGCGGCATCAATCGCGTCCGCCCGCGGCATCCCCGCCCGCGCACCGACGTGACCCACCGAGAGCGTGGCCGCGGTCATGCCACGCGAGCTCGCATCCCGAACGGGAACTCCGGCTGCCAGGGCGGTCACGAAGACACCGTTGAAAGTGTCTCCGGCGCCGGTGGTATCCCGAACGGTGACGTCTGATCGGGCAGGCAACGGCGTCGCCTCCCCTTCGGGTTCGACGACCAGGACGCCATTCCCGCCCAGGGTCACCACGACCGGAGCCTTGGTGCGGTCAGCAACCTGCACTGCCATCTTCTCGACCGAGACGTCGCCGTCACCTCCGAGCAAGCGGTACAAGTCACCCAATTCGGATCCATTGGGAGTGACCAGGGGCGCAAAGCGCAAGAGATCCAACAGGCCCGGCGTCACGGGGGCCGGATTGAGCACACATCGAATCCCGTGAACGGCTGCGGATTCAACCGCGGCAGCCACTGCGTCCGGCGTGATCTCGGTGCTGACCAGGACACAGGTTGCCCACGTCGCTGCTCGCTGCACTGCTGCCCGCACCGATGAGGCGTCGACAACCGCGTTCGCCCCGGCGCCGACCGCGATCTGATTCTCCCCTGCGGCGTCGACCACGATCAGCGCCATGCCCGTCGAAACCCCTTCGAGCACAGCCACATCTGAGACATCGATGCCTTCCGCGCGAAGCTCGGCCAATGCACCTGACCCGGTATCGTCGGACCCGACGGCCCCGCAATAGCGAACCTCTGCGCCCGCCCGTGCAGCCGCGACGGCCGCGTTGGCTCCCTTTCCGCCCCCATGGCGCTCGACCCGTGGACCGACAACTGTCTCCCCGGGGCCGGGCAAGCGGTCGGTCGCCACCACGAGGTCGACGTTGACCGCTCCGACCACCAGAACACGTGGGGTCACTTCTTCCCTCCGTTCACCCGCCGGCATCACGGCACCTTCACCGGGTCTTGCCGACTGAATCTGCTTCTGCCAAAACAGTACGGAACGTACGCCGCGACGAGCTCCACGGGCGGCAGGGATTCACGGGGCCATCACCGTCGCCAGCCAGGGCGTCGAGTCGGCGGTTGAGGCGCTGACCGTGCCGCCGTGGTCGGTCGGGTAGACACGCAAGGTCACCGGTTGCCCATTGGCGGCGAGCGCGCCGGCCAAGGTCAGTGCGAACGGAGCCGGCACATCGCTGTCCAGCAGTCCCTGCCCGAGGAAGATCGGGCGGTCATAACCGCGATCGGGCGTGGCCATGTACTCCCGCAGGGCGACGGCCAGGCCGGGCACCTCGGCCAGCGGCCTGCTGAACACTGTTCGCGAGTCCAGACCGTTTGTGATCTCGGACATCGCCGGGACGCACAGTGTCCGGGCCTGGTCCACGAGTTGTTCGGCCCGCGGCGTCAACGCCGAACGTGTGTCGATGTCGGGGCGGGCGTCGAGAAAGCCGGCCAGGATGTACAACATGTAGGTGGTCAGTCCGGACGGCAGGGCGATCGGCGGGAACACCGGTCCGAACAGGCTTCCCGGATATTCGATGTAGGCGGGCGTGCCGGTGGCGACCACGCCGCGATAGTCGAGCCCGGTTCCGGCAGACAGCGCTGTCGCTCGCTGGGCAGCGCCGAGCGCCGCACCTGCGCCCTGGGACTGGCCGACGATGGCCCACCTCGTGGCCAGCGGCACATCGACGGACCGCGCTGCGATGACCGAATCCACGACACTGCGCGCCGCCGCCTCCGTACCGAGATACTGCATGAGTCCGGGCGTCCCGAGTCCGGCGTAGTCGGTGGCGACGATGGCGTATCCCTGCCGCAGCCAGTGACCAAGGTATGCCGCGTCTTGTTCGGGCCGAGGAAGAGCCGACGGTGTGCAGTCGTCGCCGAGTCCGGTGGTGCCGTGAGCCCAGGCGACAACGGGCCAACCCCCGTCGGGAACCGGTCCTACCGGAATGAACACGGCGGCGGTACTCGTTGTGACCTCTGCATCGGCGGAACGCCTTGTGGTGTAAAGGAATCGATGCGCGATTGATGCCTCGGTCAATGTCAGGGCCGGATCGAGTTCCGTCTGAGCAACGAGCACACCAGGACCCGACCCCACCGGAGCCGGACGGTCACGCGCATCAAGGCCGGACCACCGCGGGGCCGCGAAACCGGGTTCCCCCTCAGCGAATGCCGGGGGCGAGATTGCAGCGATGAGCAGGATCCAGGTCAGTGCCACCATCGCGCCGACCGTCCGCCTCCACATGCCGTCATGCTAGCCGCGTCAGACGTCGATACCGCGATATCAGCCATCAACCTGACGGCGGCCGCGTGAAGTGCTGACACGAGCGACCGGTGCCCCCTACCGGCGACCGCCTACCCGCACCTCACCGATCCCGCGCTGTCACGCGGTACCACTGTCACCCCTGGGCGCCGGTGTCATCGAGAACACCCACCGACACCCCATACGGCAAGAACCGGACCTTGCGTCGCGGATCGACGTTGTCCTTGTGCGAACGCAGAGCGTCGAGTTCAGACGCGAACACCTGGTCGATGCGCGCTGTTCCATCCTCGTCCACCGTGTAGATGGCCCACACGCCGTCACCGGTGTCACCGGCGGTTTCCGGAGTTGGCGCCGCGGGCTTGGCCTTTGCGGCGGAGTTGCCGAACATCGACTCACTGAAGAACGCCACGAGGGGCTGCTCGCCGCCTGATTGCGACATACCCTTGGCGACCTGGCCGAACAGGTCGCGTAGCCCGTCGCCGGCTTCGCGGGCGATGCGGTCGATGTCTTCGGGATCGAAACCGAACGGTCCGTTGGTGCTCATAGCTCTCACTCCTTGTAGTGGTCCACTCCAGTGTGCACGCACGAAGCGTTGTCCGGGTCCGATGCAGGTCGTGGCCGACAACCGAGGAGGCCGGCCCGTAACCGTCAACCCACGCAGCAGGGTCCACCAGAAGCGCCGTCTTCGGCCAGAAGCTGCGGCGACGTACCGAATGTCTCCGAATCGGCGAGAACCGTATAAACCTCCCACTTCTCGTTTGCCGGCCCGGTGACCCACACCTTGTCCTGGGTGGCGAAACAACAGGTGGTGCCGATCTCTTCGGCGGTGAACAAGCCCTCGTCGCCAAGTCGCGCGATCTCGGCGTGAACTTTTTCGCTTGAATCCACCTCGACGCCCAGATGATTGAGCAAGCCACCCTTGCCCGGATTCTCGATCAGGACTAGTTTCAGCGGCGGTTCGACGACGGCAAAATTGGCATAGCCCGGCTTGCGCTTCGCAGGCTCGACGTTGAACAACTTCGAATAGAACGTGACCGCCGCGTCGAGATCATCGACATTGAGGGCGAGCTGAACACGGGACATGACACCACCTCCACCTGTATGACATACATCTAATTACTCCTGCCCAGAGTGCCACCTTTTCGACATATGTCAAGAACTGGCGCGGGCCCCTCCATGTGCACTTCTGGCCACTATCACCGGCGGTCTCCGCCTCGCGGATAGGCCAACCTTGTATCAGCACAGTGCCCACCGCACCCCTTGCGCTGACATGGAGGAAATCAGTCCATGGCGGTAGCATCGCGTCGACGAGGAGCAACATGCGTGCTCGTCGGCGCCACCGGCGAGCACGGGGCAGCCCGCGAGATCGGTACACACCTGACCACCAGAGCAGGCAGATGATGAACTCGAATCAGCATGATGACAACGCACCGCAGATTCGCACAGAACCGCGACACCAATACGGCGAGCCGGTCAGGATCGATGACCAGACGACCGTTATCCCGGTGTTCCGTCGGTCAATACGAGGCGGAACCGTCCCGTTGGGGTTGTACACGATAGTCAACGGCGAAACCACCTGGACTCCTGCGATCGATGGAGCAAGAGTCGCGCTGATCGGAGTTCTCACCGGCCTCATCGCGGCGACACTCGCCTCGGCCGCCGTGCTCAAACAGCCACCCTGGCCACGAATGACCATCAACGCCTAGCCGATCTCGCCACACTCAATTTTTACTGATTCCAGAAAACGCACACTGACGACAACCATGGTGCCTATCGTGGAGTCGTGGCCCCCACACCGGACAACGCGGATCGGCTACGCGGTTCAGATCTTCGGGTCACCCGGCCGCGAATAGCGGTGATGGACACTGTCCACCACCACCCCCACTCCGATACCGAAACGATCTTCGCTGCCGTGCGGGTGGTTCTGCCGACCGTGTCGCGCCAAGCCGTATACGACGTTCTCAATACGTTGACCACGGCGGGGCTGCTTCGGCGCATTCAGCCGGCCGGCCACATCGCACGCTACGAAAGTCGGGTGGGTGACAACCACCATCACGTGGTGTGTCGTATCTGTGGGGTGATCGCCGATGCGGACTGCGCCATCGGCGAACGCCCTTGTCTCACAGCCTCCGACGATCACGGCTTTGTTCTCGACGAGGCCGAGGTCATCTACTGGGGTCGATGTCCGGATTGCACCGAACCCGCCATGAACCGGTCACATCCGTGATCACCGCCCAGTTCACCACCGCCTGAAAGGAATCCTGTGACCTCTGACAGCCGTCCCCCCAATGCCGATACCGGGACAAGGAGCACCAGTGAGAGCGAGAATCCGGCGATTCCGTCGCCGAAGCCCAAGGCGCATGCGCCACTGACGAACAAAGACTGGTGGCCGGAGCAGATCGACCTGTCGATCCTGCACTCCCATACGTCGAAATCGAATCCGCTCGGTGCCGACTTCGACTATGCAAAGGAGTTCGCCAAGCTCGATGTCGACGCGCTCAAGGCGGACCTCATCGCATTGATGACCGATTCGCAGGACTTCTGGCCTGCTGATTACGGCCACTACGGGGGCCTGTTCATCCGGATGAGCTGGCACTCCGCAGGCACGTACCGAATCTTCGACGGTCGCGGCGGTGGCGGCCAGGGTGCCCAGCGTTTTGCCCCCCTCAACAGTTGGCCGGACAATGCCAATCTCGACAAGGCGCGCCGACTGCTCTGGCCGGTCAAACAGAAATACGGCAACAAGATCTCCTGGGCCGACCTATTGGTGTTCGCCGGCAACACCGCATTGGAATCAATGGGATTCCAGACGTTCGGCTTCGGATTCGGACGACCGGACATCTGGGAACCCGAAGAGGTGTTCTGGGGGCCAGAAGATGAGTGGCTCGGCACCGACAAGCGCTACCAGGGCGAGCGTGAGCTCTCCCAGCCGCTCGGCGCCACCACCATGGGACTCATCTACGTGAATCCCGAAGGCCCAGAGGGTAAACCGGATCCCATCGCCGCGGCCCAAGACATTCGCGAGACGTTCAGCCGCATGGCGATGAACGACGAAGAAACCGCGGCCTTGATCGTTGGCGGACACAGTTTCGGGAAGACCCACGGGGCCCACCCGGCAGATCGGATCGGACCCGAACCCGAGGCCGCACCGATCGAGCAGCAAGGTCTGGGTTGGAAGAACGGCTACGGCAAGGGGAAAGCCGAAGATGCCATCACCAGCGGACTCGAGGTCGTCTGGACATCGACACCTACTCAGTGGGGCAACGGCTTCCTGGAGATCCTTTACGGCTACGAATGGGAGCTGACGAAGAGTCCGGCCGACGCGTGGCAGTTCACAGCCAAGGACGGCGCCGGTGCAGGCACGATCCCCGACCCGTTCGGCGGACCGGGACGAGCACCGACGATGCTGGTCACCGACGTTGCACTGCGCGAAGACCCGATTTACGCCGAGATCACGCAGCGCTGGTTGAAGAATCCGGAACAACTCGCCGAGGCCTTCGCGAAGGCTTGGTACAAGTTGCTGCACCGCGACATGGGTCCGCTCTCGCGTTACCTGGGTCCTTGGATTCCCGAGCCGCAACTGTGGCAGGACCCGGTTCCGGCGGTCGACCATCCGTTGGTCGATGACCAGGACGTTTCTGCGCTGAAGGGCAAACTGGCAGACTCCGGACTGTCGGTCTCCCAGTTGGTCAATGTGGCGTGGTCGTCGGCGAGCAGCTTCCGCAGCACGGACAAGCGTGGCGGCGCCAATGGTGCACGTATCCGTCTTGAGCCGCAAAAGGACTGGGATATCAACGAACCCGCCGAATTGGCCAAGATCTTCCCCGTCCTCGAACAGATCCAGCAGGACTTCAACGATTCGGCGTCGGGCGGCAAGAAGATCTCGTTGGCCGACCTGATCGTGCTGGCGGGTTCGGCGGGTATCGAAAAAGCGGCCAAGGCAGCCGGTCACACCGTCACGGTGCCCTTCGCGCCGGGCCGGACCGATGCTTCGCAAGAGAGCACCGATGTGGACTCGTTCTCGGTCCTCGAACCTCGCGCGGACGGATTCCGGAACTATTCACGCAGTGGCGAGAAGATCAATTTGGAAACGCTGTTCCTCGATCGGGCGTACATGCTCGATCTGACCGCTCCGGAGGCAACGGTGCTCGTGGGCGGCCTGCGGTCCCTCGGCAGCAATCACGCCGGTAACACGCATGGTGTCTTCACCGACCGTCTGGGAACCTTGACGAACGACTTCTTCGTCAACCTTCTCGACGGCAGTACCGAGTGGAAGCCATCGGAAAACGACGAGAATGTCTACCAGGGCACGGACCGGGCCACCGGCGACGCCAAGTGGACCGCCACCCCGGCAGATCTGGTGTTCGGTTCACATTCACAGCTGCGTGCTCTGGCCGAGGTCTACGCACAGGCCGATGCCGATGAAAAGTTTGTGAACGACTTCGTCTCGGCGTGGGTCAAGGTCATGAACAACGACCGGTTCGACCTGCGCTGAATTCGGACCGTCCTGAGTTCGAACTGAACGATCGCACCCCGCTTGCCTTCTGGCAGGCGGGGTGCAGTCGTTGTGTTGCATTCAGCCGGTCCCAGCGACAACGCAAGAGGAAGCCGGTGAGAAGCCGGCGCGGTGCCGGAGGTACATGACCTGCGGGGGCACATACGATGGTGTTCGACATCAAATCGGAGCACACCATGCATGACGCCCACACCTTCGGTCAGGACACCTTCGACGTCACAGCCATGCTCGCCCGGCTGGCGCAGAAGGGTCCGTATTTCACCGTCGGCGCCGGCCCGGTGCCGGCAGGCGATTGGCAGCCCACCGCCGCGCTCCGAGAACGTTCCGTCCGGAACCGAGTCGTGGGGGAAGTCTCCGCCGCGCTGAACGTCGACGAAGACCGCGTCGCCGCATCCACGTTGTTCTTCGGATATGCGGCCCGGTTGTGGTCGGTCACGGCGGGCACCCGTCAGGACGACGGCCGCTGCGTACACCTGGGACCAGACGAACTGTTGTGGCGCAGTGTCAACGGATCACTGCAGCTTCATATCGAGGACCCACGGATGGGGCGATCGGCCCGGGTCGAGGTCCTCGACCAGCAACTCGACCCCTGCGTCGAAGCGTGGCGAGACATCGTGGCGCCCGGATTGCTTTGGGGCAACACCACTTCGGCACTACTGGGCGCCGCCCGGATAACCGGCGACAGCCACTCCCGCTGGGTGTCCGCCCTCCTCGATGATCCCCGCCTCCAACTCACCGTCGAGCCGCTCAGCCATCGGCGACGCAGCTGCTGCCTCTTCTACCGCACGCCCACCGGAGGTGTCTGCGGAGACTGCCCGTTCCCCTCGCCGCCCACGACCGGCCCAGCAACGGAGATATCGTGACCGCCGGCAATGAGTAAGGGACGCTGATCCCCCACCCACCGCTGCGGGGTCGATCACCCAGGTCGGCCCGCGGCGGGGAGGAAGGCTCCGTGAAAGGTCATGGGGACGTGGTGGCGCAGATTGATCGAGGCAACCGGTCCCCGATCTGGATCGCGCGCCGGCAGGACAACCACCCGGGACCTTTGCGATGCGGGTTGATGTTCCAGGGTCAACAGCCAACCATCTCCTTCGGCGCCTGAGGTGTCGTCCGGAGCGAAGAGCGGCTCACAGATCGTGCCCCCGGCAGCGGCGACATACCTGCGCTGCGTCCCGCTACTGTGGTCGATGGTGGTGATGGTATCCGGGTTGCCACCGGCGATCGACGCCTCGGCGAGGTACGAGAACCGATGCGGCACAGTGGTCTTTCGCTGATCGAGTTGAGGGAACTCACACCCGGCATCGTTGAGTTGCTCCTCGGTGACCTTGCGGGTGTCACGGTTGATGGTGAGCCGTTTCAAGGTGCCACCGAACGCCGGCCCGGGGTTGTCCCGGAAGTTGTGCAGATGCTCGTTCCATCCTTCCCAACCCCACTTCTGATCATGCGCAACGAGTTCGACGACGGTCTCGGCATCGCCGTCGTAGGCGTTGTTGACGTGGAAATGGAACAGCGCCTCGTGATCGATGCTGATCGGTGCACCGCCGGACCTGGGCACCAGGACGATGCGGGTCCCGCGGTCCGGCTCGAAGGTCAGAGCATCGTCCATCGGCCGCAGCCCGAGAACGGCCGGGACCGGGTTCTTGACCACGATCGGATCGATGATGAACACGAGGTACCGCCGGGTGAGGGCGAAGTCGTGGATGAAACCCAGCCTGGATATCGGGATCCTCTGGATCTCGGCAAAGCTGCCGCCCGGCGCGAGACGGTAGCAACGGATCATCGGCCGGGGAAAGAAGTCGAGCCCGAAGTTGAATGTCTCCCCGGTTGCCGGATCGGTTTTCGGGTGAGCCGAGAAGGCACCGAGGCGCTTCAATCCTCCGTTGAAGCTGTCGAGGCCGATGGTCGCCAGGGTCTCCGGGTCGAGCCGGTGGGGCCGACCACCCTCCCACAGCGAATACAGCTTGTTGTTGTGCAGCAGCACATTTGTGTTGGACATGTTGGCCGGGCCACGCAGAGCATTCGCCAAGACCCCGCCGACACGCTGGGTCCCGATGCCGCGCGGCGGCCGGGATGCGTTGTTGGCGCGCGCATACGCCCGGGTCCGCACGTACCGGCTCCGGTAATGCACGTCCCCGGAATGGATTTCGATCCTGGAGACCATTCCGTCGCCATCGAAGATGTGGTGCACCGGATGTCCGCCGACATCCAGACGTCCCGGTCCGATGCGGTAGAGAACACCGTTGAGATTGTCGGGGATCCGCCCCTCGACATCATCGACCCGATAGGCGAACTCGACGTGCTGAGAATCCCACGGGGAGCGGCCCACCTCGGCCGTCGTATCAGTCGCACGGCCCGTCGCAGAAACACCCATCCAAGCAGCGTCGCACAGCTGAGACGAATCATCAATAGTGTCTCAATGAGCCCCCAGCCGTCGGCCTCACCTGATCAGTCGAGACAGAACTCGTTCCCTTCCGGATCGGTCATGACGATGTGGCCGGTGCCCAGCGGCGGATCCGGCTCGTAACGTTGCACCCGGGTCGCCCCGAACTCCACCAAGCGGGCGGCTTCCTTCTCCAACGCAGCCATTCGCCCCTCACCGGTCAGTCCCGGAACGGCACGAACATCGAGGTGGACCCGATTCTTGGCGGTCTTGCCCTCCGGGACGCGCTGAAAGAACACCCGGGGGCCGGTTCCATCCGAACCGACCAACGCCGAAGCGTCGTTGCGACGCTCCGGCGGGATGTTCATCGCTTCGAGCGCCGCATCCCAGGAGTCGAAGCCCGGCGGCGGGGACTGCAGTTGATAATCCAGCACGTCCGCCCAGAACTCCGCCAGCGCAGCAGGATCTCCACAATCAAATGTCACCTGAAACTCGCGACTCATCGCCTTGCCCCTTTTGTGTCGGTGTGCATGTCGCCGCCCGGTCACATGGCCCGGAGGCCTGACCGTTCAGAGCCCAGGCTGGCACACCAACAGGACAGATTCGGTCCTTAATCCCCCGACGAGTCGATTACTTGTAGCGCGGATTGTTGCCGACCGGAATCGTGATGTTGATCGGCATCCTCAGCTCGGACATGTAGAGCAACACGAACTGACGGAGGAACTCATCGAACAACCAGTAGGCCTCTTTGGGCACGCCCACGTCGAGCAAGCCCTCACGAACGGCGACGTATGGGCCCCACGCGGTCTCCAGTAGCGGAGTCCACACGGGTTCGGTGGGTAGACGAAGCCAGTCACCGATCTTGTCGCCCAGCATGAATCGGGTCAACGCTCCGAGGATCGGCCGGCTCAACAGCGTCAGGTCGAGGTTCATGCCGAGGTCCAGGAGCATGTCCGCGAGCTTGATGCCCTCGGGTGTCGGCGCGAGAATCGGATCGAGCACCTGCTGGGCCTGCGATTCCGCCGTGCCCCACGAGTTCGGGATGTACTCGTCCTTCACACCGAGCAGGTGGGCGCTCAACTGCCAGGAATGCAAGAAACCGGCGGATTCGTCCGCTGCGATCGGCACACCCCAGCGTTTGAAGTTGCGCATCACCGTGGTCGGCAAACTGTGCCACGTGACCATGATGTCGGCCTGACTGATGGGCACCTCTTCCGAGGCCGAGTTCACCCAGTGGCCGGACTGCGGTAACAGGTGACGCACGGCGGCATGCGCCAACCTCGTCTTCACGCAGGTGACCACCATCTCGCCATCAGGCTGATACGCATTGAGCGATCCGATGTCGTAGCCGAGTTTGGCGGTCTTGGTGATGCGATCCTTCATGTCCGCACCACCCTTGGAGTAATACACCGCGCGGGCTTCCCGTGGAATGACGGTGCTCATCATGCCGCTGGCAAATCCATAGATCACGCCGAGGTACGTGCCCCGCTTCTGGTTGAACCGCACCGCGTCCGCAAGCTTTTTCTGATCACTCCAGTCCGGGAGTTGCCGCGCATATTCGATGAAGTCCCGCAGGTCCTTGGGCAATCCCTGTGGGAGGGGCTGGCCGTTCTTGGTCCAATGACGCAGCAGTTCATTGACTTTCTGCACCTCGCCGCGTTCGAAAAGGGCAGCGACGACCGGATCGGCCTCGACATCCCATACGCCGCGCGGGTCGGCGCCGACTCCCGTCCCGGGCACCGAACCGGCCGGCGACCACGTCCACGGCGTCGCGGGTGCGACCAGCGCAGCTGCTCCGGCGGCCCCGGCGATTCCGCCCGCCTTCAACAAACTGCGCCTGTTGAGATTGTCCATCGTTCGTTTTCCCCATTCCTATTCTGTTTCAGTGAAACAGGAAACGTTTCCTTGTATCATACCTATCAGAGTGTGCCGTACATCACAAGTTAGGCCGAGCTGGAATATGATCGTGCCGAGACAGGGACGCCGAACAAGGAGGGCTAGTGGCATCTGCGCCGACCGACAGCCCTCGATCCCCCGAATCCAGATCCTTGATCGAGCGCGCTTTTCACCAGGCACGGGAGCAAGCGGACAACGGCGATCGAACCCGAACGCGGCTGCTCGACGCGGCGTATGAGCAGTTCTGCCGCATGGGCATCCAGCGGTCATCGATGGAGGACGTGGCACGTCGGGCCGGTTTGTCCCGGATCACCGTCTATCGACGATTCGCCACCAAAGACGAACTGGTCGAGCAGGTGATGCTCCGGGAGTTCCGGCGATACTTCGACCGATTCCTCGTCGACATCCAGCAGGCGGAATCCGCCGCTGACCGGGTGGTATTGGGTTTCGTGAGTTCACTCCGTGCGATCCGCGGCAATCCGATGATCGGCGGCCTGATCTCTGCCGAACCGAATCTCGTCGCCGGTTCCATGATCGGCGACGAGGGGCTGATGCTCGCCACCGTCCGCCAGTTCCTGGCCGCCCAGCTACGCCAGGAGCAACGTGCGGGCAACGTCTCGACAGACCTCGATACCGACCTCGTTGCCGAGATGATGGTCCGGATCTCGGCGTCGTTCCTGGCCATTCCGAGCCACGTCATCGACCTGGACAACGACGACGAACTGGCAGCAATCGCCTGGCAGTTCCTCGTACCCATGCTCGATCCGCCGAAGAACTCGCACTGACAGACGCCGATGAGTTCAGCCGCCCCTTGCGGTCTACATCGTCGGCACCCTGGACAACCCGAGCCGGGGGTCGGAGATCTGACCACACGAGAGGCGAATCGGCATGGGTGCACTCGAGGGCAAGGTCGCATTCGTCACCGGAGCCGCACGCGGCCAAGGCCGGGCCCACGCCGTGACCCTGGCCCGCGAAGGAGCCGACGTCGTCCTGTGCGACATCGCGGCACCGGTTCACGACATCGACTATCCTGCGCCCACCCCCGACGACCTCGCAGACACGGTCAGGATGGTCGAAGCGCTCGACCGCAGATGCTTGTCCGCTGTCGCAGACGTTCGCGACCTGTTGTCATTGCAGGACCTCGTCGACCGCGCGACCGTCATGTTCGGCTCGATCGATGTCGTCGTGGCCAACGCGGGGATCGCGAGTTCGGGCCCGATCGCCACGATGTCCGCACAGCGGTGGCAGACCATGATCGATGTGAATCTCACGGGCGTGTTCAATACATTCCGGGCGACCCTGCCACACATGATCGATGCCGGATCCGGTCGGCTCGTTGCCACCTCATCGATTGTTGCCGGCACCGGAGCCACCAACGCGGGCCACTACGCCGCCGCCAAGGCCGGCGTTGTCGCACTGGTGAAGTCGGTCGCCTACGAGGTCGCGGAGCGCGGGATCACGGTCAACGCAGTCCTTCCGTCAGGTGTGAACACGCCGATGATCCACAACCCGTCAACGTATCGGATGATCCGACCGGATCTCGACGAACCGACCTTGAAAGACGTCGAAACCGTCTTCGCGCGGGGTCGTCCACGTCCCGGCTTGCTGGAACCCGAAGATGTGGCCAACGCGGTGCTCTACCTGGTGTCCGATCACGGGCGATGCAAGTCCGGCGAGACGCTCATCCTCTCGAACGGGCTCGAGTAGGACGGAACAATCCAACATTCAATCAGCTGAAAAGATTCATGTTCTCTGCGAATGAGAGTAGCATTCTCGTAGGCCTGCCCCCGGGGCACTGCAGCCCAGTACGAGAGGACTCCGATGAATATTGACGACATGGTGATGGTGAGCATCGACGATCACGTGGTCGAACCTGCCGACATCTTTGAAAAGCACTTCCCCAAGAGCCTCATGGATCAGGCACCGAAGCTGACTGCCAATCCGCGCAACCCAAAGGTCCAAGCCTGGCTGTTCCAGGACAAGGTGGTCGGCAGCTCCGGCCTCAACGCCGTGGTGTCCTGGCCGAAGAACGAGTGGGGCATGGACCCGACCGGCTACGCCGAGATGCGGCCCGGCGTCTACGATATGGACCTTCGCGTGCGTGACATGGATGCCAACGGCACCCTCGCGGCCACGCTCTTTGCCACGTTCCCCGGCTTTGCCGGAACGCACCTGGCAAGCCTGCCCGACAAGAAACTGTCGCTGGCGGCATGCAAGGCGTTCAACGATTGGGTTGTCGGTGAGGTCCCCGGCGCCCATCCCGGACGGTTCATCCCGCTCGGCATCCTTCCGTTCTTCGACGTCGACGAGTCGGTCAAGGAAGTCCACCGGCTCGCCGCCATGGGATGCCGGTCGATCAGTATCCCGGAAACCCCGTACGGCATGGGCTTCCCCAGTTTCGAATCCGGCTACTGGGACCCGATCTTCGCCGCCTGCGTCGAACACGGCATCGTGCTGAGCCTGCATATCGGTGGTGGCTTCGGCCTGGTCCAGCGGCCCGAGGGCTTCAACATCGACGACATGATGGTGCTGACCCCGTTGATCTCCACGATCGCGGCCAACGACGTCATGCTCAGCGGTGTCTTCCTGAAGTTCCCCGAGCTCAAGTTCGCGATGAGCGAGGGTGGCATCGGCTGGGTCGCACCGTGGCTCGATCGCCTCGAACGCCACGTGGTCAACCAGTCGTGGACCGGTAAGTCGTTCACGCCCAAGGGGATGTCGCCCACCGATGTGTGGAAGAAGAACTTCCTGGCCTGCTACATCACGGAACCGAGCGGCTTGAACAACCGTGATCACATCGGGATCGACACCATCGCATGGGAATGCGACTACCCGCATTCGGACTCCACCTGGCCGTTGTCACCGGAGACGCTGAAGCCCGAACTGGACGCTGCCGGCCTGACCGACGATGAGATCGACAAGGTCACCTTCGGAAACGTCGCCAAGTTCTTCAACTGGGATCCGTTCGAGCACACCCCACGCGAGCAGGCGACCGTGGGCGCACTGCGCGCCCGGGCCAAGGATGTCGATATCAACGAGACCTCGAAAGAGGAGTACCGCCGACGCTACGAGCTCGCCAACACGTAGAAGATCGCTGTGTGATTGTGGCCCATCGGATCTGATCCGGTGGGCCACACCCATGTGACCGATCGACGGTGACCGCACCTGCGGTGACCGCCTTCCACGCGTTCGCCGCTAGCCTGGTCGGGATATGACTGAGCAGAGCTTGCCCCATCTCCCGAATCCGGTAGGTCGATGATCCGTCTGGTGGCCTTTGCGGTTGTGGCCGCGCTGTTGACCTACTGGTTTCACCGCAGACTTGTCCGGGCGACCAGACTTCCACGACCGTGGTCGATCGTTGTCGACTGTGCCCTCACCCTCCTGTGGGTGCTCGCGGTCATCGGGATGGGCAGTGGCGACCAATTCGACACCCGGTGGGCCCGGCCACTCGGATTCGCCGGATGGGTGTGGCTCGGGGTCGGCTTCTATCTGATCCTCGGGCTGCTCCTGATCGCCATCGGATCTGCATCGTCCCGACTGATCGGAGCACTGCGCCGGCGCCGATCGCGCACCGGTTCCGACGAATCCAGCGGCGACGGGTCGAGTGATGAGCGGGCAACCGGGGGCAAGCGACTGTTGGTGGTGCGCGTGGCGACCGCCGCGGTGGTCGCCGGAGCGCTGGTCACCACAACCTACGGCGTGATCGTTGCGGCACAACCGAAGGTCGTCGATGTCTCGGTGGCACTCCCCCGCCTTCCGGCAGAATTCAACGGTCTCAGGGTCGCGCTCGTGTCGGATCTGCACGTCGGTCCGGCCCGCGGCGTCGGGTTCACCGAACGAGTCGTGAAGCTGGTCAACGAACAGCGCCCGGACCTGATCGTCATCGCCGGCGACCTCATCGACGGTACGGTCACCAATGTTGCCGCCGACCTCGAGCCGCTGGCCGGTCTGTCCGCACCGTTGGGTGTGTACGGCGTCAGCGGCAATCACGAGTTCTATGCCGACGACGGCGGACGCTGGCTCGATGTGTGGGATCGGTTGGGAATCCGGACCTTACGAAACGAGCGGGTATCGATCGAACGGGGCGGCGCGAGCATCGACATCGTCGGAATCCACGACTACACCTCGCCGCAACCGTACGAACCGGATCTTCCGGCCGCGCTGGACGGTCACGATCCCGCCACCTTCACGTTGCTGGTGGCACATGAACCACGCCAGGCGTTCGAGGCGTCAGACCTCGGGGTCGACCTGCAGGTGTCCGGGCACACGCACGGCGGCCAGATGTGGCCGTTCAATTACCTCGTTGGCCTGCAACAACCTTCGGTATCCGGACTCGATCGGGTCGGTGACACGGTTCTGTACACCACGCGCGGGGCCGGCGCCTGGGGGCCACCGGTGCGGGTCGGTGCACCGCCCGAGATCACCGTCCTCGAACTCCAGCGCAAGGCCTGACACGACAGCGCGTCGACGTCATAGCGACCCTGACCGATCAGCTCACCGGGGACGGCGCATCCGCCAGCGCACCTGGTTCTCCGTCCCATCGGTCCAGGGACACGATGTCGCGCAGCGGCTTTCGGCGAACGGGGCCGTGGCGCCCACGTGGCCATCCGACCACGACGTGTCCGGCGATGATCCAGTCCGCCGGGACACCGACCGCCTCCCGGAAGAGCGGCTCGCCCTCGTAGGACGCCCAGCCGGTCAGGCAGGCACCCAACCCCTGAGAGCGGGCCGCGAGCAGGAAGTTCTGCATCGCCGGGAAGATCGATCCGCCGAGCAACAGCTCGGACGCGGTGTCGAAGTTCTGCTGGACGAAGAGGACCGAGGTGAATTCCCCGGCGCGGTCATGCAATTCGTATGTCGCGCGGTTCGTCCGCGCGCGACGGCTGTTGTCGTCGTCGGCCGGGCGCGACATCCCATACACCGGCTCGATCACATCGAGCGCATGTTTGGCTGCCTTGCCGACCACGACCCGTTGCTCCGGGGATCGCAACACGACGAACCGCCAGGCCTGCGCGTTGGCGCCCGACGGCGCCCAGGAAGCAGCTTGCAGGCAGCGGGCCAACGTGGCGTCGTCGACGGGCTCGTCGGTGAATCTCCGGATCGCGCGAGCGGTCGACATCGCTTCCCAGACATCCGTCGTCGTCTCACCCATACAACACTCCTACCCCATCCCGGACCGGCCTCGAAGGACACGCCCGGCGCTGCGAACTGACCCGACAATTCGGTGATTTGTCTAGGTCACTCTCTCATGTCACGTCAGGCGTGCTCACGCCAACAGCGACGACCTGCGTGGATCCGACCCGAATCCGCGATCAGAAGCAATAACACCGAAATCTGATCTTCATACGTACCAGTCGTCCAGTAAGGTGTTCAACTGACACGCGCTCCGCAGCCCTCGTACGCACGAGGGCTGCGGACATATCTGGAGGAGCTGGGATTTCTTTGTACTCACCAATTGACGCCGCCATCGACGTATTCCTCAATACCAATCCGTGGGCGATGGACATCCTTCGTTTCTTCCTCGCCGGACTGCCCTGATCGACCGCTGACCGGGCACCAGCGTCGCTGCCCGCTCCAGTAGGCTTCCGACCCCGCAACATCTCACCGATGTTGCGGGGTCGGTCTGTTCTCCATGTCAGTGCGGTTCACGTATCCCGCGGTAGATCCCCCCGCCGGACGGTCCAGGCTGCAACACCCGGTGGATGGACCAGACCGGGAATCGGTAGGCATGACCGCCTGGTCACCGTCCCGATACTGCCGGCGCACGTGCGCTTTCGAGCCGGAAGCACCAACTTCTCCCAATCGAACGCGGAACGCTGTATGGTGAGCCTGCCCTAAGCCCCGTCCGTAGTCCTTGATGTGAGGAATCCCAGTGCACTGGAAGAACCGCCGTTCGGCCGTATCAAAGATCGTCATCGCGTCCGCGACGGTGGCTGCGCTCATCGGAGCATCGGCGTGTTCCTCGCCCGACGAGGACACCGACACGTCGGCAACGGTCTCCGCGGAGCCCGGCGCCCTGCCGGTGACCATCGAACAGAACTTCGGTTCGGTCACCATCGAGAAAGAGCCCACCCGGGTTGCCGCGGTGGGTGTCGGTGACGCGGACACCCTGCTGGCGCTGGGTATCGTCCCGACCACGATGAGCCCGTTCAGCGATCCCGAGGCCAAGCGCGTGACCGAGCCCTGGAACGAGGACTTGATCGGCGACGCCACCCCGGTTGCGCTGGCCGAGGCGAGTTCCAATCTAGGCGCGGAGATCCCGAACATCCTGGCCACGAATCCCGACCTGATCGTCGCCGTGAACAGCTCGGTGACCAAGGAGCAGTACGACACCCTGAGCAAGGTCGCGCCGACGATCCTGCGTGAGGCCCAGTACCCGGACTGGCAGGTGCCGTGGCAGGCCGCCGCGACGCAGGTCGGCAAGGCCGTCGGAATGCCCGAGGAAACCCAGAAGCTGATCGATGAGACCGAGCAGGTGTTCACCGACGCCCAAACCGAGTACCCGACCATCGTTGGCAAAAAGGGCGCGGTGATCACCAACGGAACCGACGGTGGCGTCGCGATCTACGCCGATACCGACGGTCGCGGCCAGACGCTCGCCGACCTGGGTATGACGTTCCCGGCCGAACTCGAGCCGACCATCACCAGCGGCTTCTACGGCTCGATCTCGACCGAGAACCTGAACCTGCTGAACTCGCTCGACAAGGTCGTCGTCGTCGACTGGCAGGGATCCAACGACAAGCTCAAGCAGAACGCCGCCTTCATGAATCTCGATATCGTCAAGCGTGGCGGAGTCGTATGGGTCGACCAGGTCCTCGGCGGCGCGATGTCGGTCCCGTCCGTGCTCACCATCCCGTACGTCGTCGAACAACTGGCGCCGCAACTCGCGCAGTAATAACGCCTCAGCATTTCCACACGTCCCCGGATTCGCGTATGCGCAACCCGGGGACGTGTGCCATTTGTGGACTTACGCTGGTCCCGTGGCCTACTTCGTCACCGGCGCAACCGGGTTCATCGGTCGGCATCTTGTCGGGCAACTCCTCGACAATCGTGCCGGGACCGTCTTCGTCCTGGTACGCAAACGATCACGGGCCACACTCGACCGGCAGATCCGAATCTGGGACACCGACCGGGTGATCCCGGTGGTCGGCGATCTGCAAGAGGCCCGGCTCGGTGTCGACGCGGAGTGGATCGATGAGCATCGGGGCACGATCGACCACTTCTTCCACCTCGCGGCCATCTACGACATGACCGCCTCCGACGAGACCAACGAATCGCTCAACGTCGGCGGCACCGGGGCCGCTCTGTCCTTGGCAGATGCACTCGAAGTCGGCTGCTTCCATCATGTTTCGTCGGTCGCGGCCTCCGGAGATCACAAGGGCATCTTCGACGAGACGATGTTCGACGAGGGCCAGGGTCTGCCATCTGCCTACCACCGTACGAAGTTCGAGTCGGAGCGAATGGTCCGCGACCAGCCATCCGTTCCATGGCGGGTCTACCGGCCGTCCATCGTGGTCGGACATTCCGAGACCGGCGAGATGGACAAGATCGACGGTCCCTACTACTTCTTTCCGGCGATCAAACGGATTCGCGACCTGTTGTCCGCCGGTGTCCCCCTGCTCGCGATCGACCTCGGAGACACCAACCTGGTGCCTGTCGACTACGTCGCCCGCGCCATGGACCACCTCGCTCACGTGCCCGAGCTCGACGGGCAGGCGTTCCATTTGACCAACCCCGAACCGCAGAACACCGTGCGCATGGTCAACAGCTTCAGCGCCGCGGCGAAAGCACCGCAGTTCGCTCTACCCATCGACAGGTCGGTCACCGATCGGCTCCCGACCCAGCTGCTGCCCCGAGCGCTGCAGCCGGTCGAGATATTCACCGGTGCGCTCCGCCTCGGCGTTGTCCAGTCGGCGTTGCGCGGGACCGTCGGGAGGCTCGGGATTCCGCCAGAAGTATTGGCCCACGTGTCTTTTCCGGCGGTGTACAGCTCTGCCCGCACGATGGACGCGCTGGCCGGTTCCGGTATCGCAGTGCCTCAACTCGATTCGTATGCGTCGGAGTTGTGGGCCTACTGGGAGCAATTCCTCGACGATTCGATCGTCTCCGACCGCCGCACCGTCGACGCACTGGCCGGGCGGACCGTGGTGATCACCGGGGCGTCATCGGGTATCGGTCTGGTGACCGCCGTCAAAGTCGCCAAGGCCGGCGCGATCCCGATTCTGATCGCTCGCGGGGTCGAGAAGCTCGAGGCCACCAGAGATCTCATCGAAAGTCAGGGCGGAACCGCGCACGTATACGGCTGCGACCTGTCGGACCTCGACGCCATCGACGCCCTCACCAAACAGCTGAGCCTGGATTTCGAGCGGATCGACTTCGTCGTCAACAATGCGGGCAGATCGATCCGCCGGTCACTGAAGTTGTCCGAGGATCGCTTCCACGACTTCGAAAGAACGATGCAACTCAACTACTTCGGCGCCATCAGGCTGGTCATCGGGTTGCTCCCGACGATGCGTCAACAGGGCCGAGGTCACATCGTCAACGTCTCATCCATCGGTGTCCAGACGAACCCGCCTCGATTCAGCGCCTACGTCGCCTCCAAGGCCGCCCTCGATTCCTGGTCCAATGTGGTCTCATCGGAATTGTTCGGTGACGGGATCTCGTTCACCAGCATTCACATGCCCCTGGTCCGGACACCCATGATCGCGCCGACCAAGATCTACGATCGGTTCCCGACGATCAGCCCGGGCCAGGCGGCCGGCAAGGTCATCTCGGCCCTGGTCGAGCGGCCACACGAGATCAACACGAAGATCGGCAACCTCGGTGCACTCGCACACACCCTGACCCCCAAGCTCGCGTTCCGCGTCTTGAACCTGGCCTACCAGGTCTTCCCTGATTCAGAAGCTGCTCGCGGCGACGACGCGGGTCGACGCGAATCCGAGCAACTGATCCTGGCCCGCGTGCTCGGGGGCGTTCACTGGTAGGTCGATCGATCGAGGGACTACCTGCGAACGGCGACACGCCGCGCGACACAGCCTGCGATTATGCGCCTTTCCTTTACGAGAATGGCATTTCCGGTTATTGTGAACGACGTGCCGCAGGTCCCTCTGGACTCATCGTGGGGCACCAGAACTCGGAGGATGGCTCATGACGACGAAGGCGCTCGCGCCCGACGTTTCCACCTGGCCCGCGGAGAACCCGCAGCTCATCGGCAGCAAATGCGATGCCTGCGCCGCGACGACCTGGCCCCGCCAGGATCGTTGCCCGCGCTGCAGCGGCCCGGATATGTCGGATCTCCTATTGCCCCGGCGCGGCAAGTTGATCGCCTTCACCACCCAGGGATTTGTTCCGAAACTTCCGTACGCCGGTGGCGAGACAGCCGCAACGTTCGAGACCTTTGGTGTCGGTCTCATCCAGCTCGACGACGTGGTTCGGGTCGAAGCACGTCTGACCGAAGCGGATCCGGAGAAGCTCGCGGCCATCACGGACGTCGAACTCACCTTCATCCCCTTCTACACCGACGAAGACGGCACCGAGATCATCACCTGGGCGTTCGCGCCGGTGTCAGAGAACAGCTGAGCGAGGAGACCGAACATGAACGACGTTGCGATCATCGGCGTGGGTCTTCACCCATTTGGCCGATTCGGTACCAAGTCGGCCATCGAAATGGCCGCGGACGCAATCCAACTCGCGCTCGCCGACGCCGGCGCCGAGTGGAAGGACATCCAGTTCGGTATCGGCGGTAGCTACGAAGTCGACAACACCGACGCGGTCACCAGGCTCGTCGGCCTGACCGGCATCCCCTTCACCAACGTGTTCAACGCCTGCGCCACCTCCGCCAGCGCGATCGAGCAGACCGCGGACGGAATCCGTTCGGGCAAGTACGACATCGGCATTGCCGTCGGTACCGACAAGCACCCGCGCGGCGCCTTCACCGCGGATCCGGCGATGCTCGGACTGCCCGCCTGGTACGCCGAGAACGGTCAGTTCGTCACCACGCAGTTCTTCGGGATGAAGATCAGCCGCTACATCCGCGATCACGACATCTCCGTCGAGACGCTGGCCAAGGTCGCGGCCAAGAACTACCGCAACGGTGGGCTCAACCCAAAGGCCTTCCGCCGCACGCCGATCAGCGAAGAAGACATCCTGGGCGCCCAGATGCTCAACTACCCGCTGACGCATTACATGTTCTGCGCCCCCGATGAGGGTGCCGCCGCAGTCATCATGTGTCGCGGCGACCTCGCTGCCCGCTTCACCCAGAAGCCGGTGTTCCTGAAGTCGACCGCGATCCGCACCCGCACCTATGGTGCGTACGAGGTGCACGCCACCTGGGCCGCGGTCGATGAGGATGTCTCGCCGACCGTCTACGCCTCCAAGGCCGCCTACGAGATGGCCGGCATCGGACCCGAGGATGTCGACGTCATGCAGCTGCAGGACACCGACGCCGGAGCCGAGATCATCCACATGGCAGAGAACGGCTTCTGCGCCGACGGCGATCAGGAGAAATTGATCGCCGAGGGCGCCACCGAGATCGGCGGATCGATGCCGGTCAACACCGACGGCGGACTGATCGCCAATGGTGAACCGATCGGGGCCTCCGGAATCCGCCAGGTGCACGAACTCGTGCTCCAGCTGCGCGGACAGGCCGGCGACCGCCAGGTGCCCGGCAACCCGAAGGTCGGCTACGCCCAGGTGTACGGCGCACCGGGAACCGCTGCCGCATCGGTCCTCTCGCTGTAACCCCCTCTCCAAACGAGCCACAAATACGAAGACGAGCCACAAATATGTGGCTCGTCTTCGTATTTCCGGCTCGTTTGCGCGTTTGCTGGTCAGTCGATGACGAGGGTCGGCAGGCCCAGCGCGCGATCACGGACGGAGAAGACGCGGGTGCCGGGCTTACGGCCGGCCCGCATCTCGCTCACGTCCACATCGGCGGCAACCAGCCTGCGGTACGTCACCTCGATGTCGACTGAACGCCAGGCGATACCCCACAGGGTCGTCGCGGCAGATGTCGTCGTCGAAGACGGATCACCCTGTCCGACAACGACTTCCACGACCATATTCGAGGCACGGAAGAAGAGCTGGTGAATGCTGTCGTGGATCGACTGCTCCAACCGGAAGTCCATGCCGAGGGTCGCGCCGAACAGCGCCACCGCACTGTCGCGGACCGCCGCATTGAACACGAGGTGGTCGACGGCGGATAGTTCCGAACCGGCGGCCGACACACCCCGGGCAGCCTCGATCACCCCGACCGACGATTCGGTGGCGGCCTCGGCACGTCCCGGCGCGGTCTCGGTGAGCGCGAGCCCACGGCGGCCGAGCAACCGGGTGGTGGCAGCGAAGTCGTCGGTGCCGAACAACGCCCGATGTGGCCTGCTCTTCGGACTGCCCTCACGCAATTCGATGTGTGCGTTGTCCACTGTCAGTGGGGCGCCCTCGTCGACCCCGAGGAGCCGTCGGTAGGCCCGGCGGCTCGCATCGACATCCTCGGTGGTCACCACGATGACCGACCGCAGGGATGGTGACTGCTCTGAACTCATCGACCATTCCTACCATCGACGGCTCGAGCGCCCGGTCGACCGGATGTGCGCCACGTAGGATTCGCACATGACTCTCGATCACGGCGACCCCGGCGATGCCCCCTCCGTTCCGGCCCCACTGACCGAGGTCGCCGATTCGACGCGACCGTCGGCGGCCGAAGAAGCGCAGACGATTGCCGCCTCGACCAATGCCGGAACGCTCGCCAGCCTGACCGCTGAGGGCGACCCGTGGGCCTCGTTTGTCACCTATGGACTACTCGGTGGCGCGCCGGTCCTGTGCGTGTCGAACATGGCCGAGCACGGCCGGAATCTGGCGGGCAACCCGCGCGCAAGTATCGCCATCGTCGCACCCAATGCCGCATCGGATCCGCTGGCGAGCGCGCGGATCACTCTGGCAGGACATGTCGAACGGCCGACCGGCGATGAGTATGCCGCCGCTCGTGAGGCGCATCTGGCAGCGGTTCCGGCTGCGAAGTACTACGTGGACTACAGCGATTTTGCCCTCTGGATCCTGCGGGTCGAGCGCGTCCGGTGGGTCGGCGGATACGGACGGATGGACTCGGCGACTGCCGAGGCCTACCTGGCCGCCACCCCCGATCCGGTGACCCCGGGGGCCGCGCGCGCCATCGAACACCTGAACAACGATCACGCCGAGAGCCTGGTCGAGATGGCACAGGGACTGGGCGGATTCCCCGACACCACCGAGGCCGCCTGCACCGGCGCCGATCGCTACGGCCTCGACCTCCGCGTGGTCACACCTCGCGGAATCGCCTACACGCGGGTGGGCTACTCGGAACCAATCACCACAGCGGCCGACCTGCGGATGGCGACGGTTGATCTGGCCAAGCGGGCGAAATCTGCGCTGTAGTTGTCACACAGAATCAAATGATGCCGCGCTGCGGTAGTACGGAGACTGGATACATGTCGATCTCACGCAAGGGCGAGTCCACTCCCACCGAACCAGAAGCGGATCTCGATGTCGTGATCATGGGAGCCGGGTTGTCCGGGATCGGGGCAGCGTACCGCCTGCAGACCGAATGCCCCGACCTGTCGTACGCGATCCTCGAAGCACGCGATGTCATGGGCGGTACCTGGGATCTGTTCCGGTATCCGGGCGTACGTTCGGACTCCGACATGTTCACCCTCGGATACCAGTTCCGCCCGTGGCGCGACGCGAAGACGATCGCCGATGGTCCCTCGATCCTGCGATACATCCGGGAGACGGCAGCCGAGTTCGGCATCGACGACAAGATCCGTTACCGCACAAAGATTGTCGCCGCCGACTTCTCGACCGCCGACGCGCTGTGGACACTGACCATCCACACCCGTGGCGCGGACGGGTCGGTTCTCGAGCAGACCATCCGCTGCCGGTTCCTGTACTCCTGCGCGGGTTACTACAACTATGACCACGGACATTCACCGGACATCCCCGGTCTCGACACCTTCGCCGGATCCGTTGTCCACCCTCAGTTCTGGCCCGAGGACCTCGACTATGCCGACAAGCAGGTCGTGATCATCGGCAGCGGGGCCACCGCGGTGACACTTGTGCCGGCGATGGCCCCGACTGCCGCGCACGTGACGATGCTGCAACGCTCACCCACTTGGATCAGCGCCGTTCCCAGCCGCGACAAGATCGCCGACCGGCTCCGCGCCCTACTGCCCGCACACGCCGCGCATCGACTGATCCGTACGAAGTACATTCTGTTCAGTATCGGTGTCTACCAATTCTGTCAGCGACGACCGCAGGCCGCCCGCGCAATGCTGACCAAGCTGAGCACGAAAATTCTCGGCGATGCCGACGTGGTGGCCGAGCACCTGACTCCGTCATACGACCCGTGGGACCAACGATTGTGCGCCATTCCCAACGCGGATCTGTTCAAGGCGATGAAGAAGGGCGACGCCGAGATCGTCACCGACCGCATCGAATCCGTTCTCCCCGAAGGCATTCGCCTCGAATCCGGCCGGACGCTGCCGGCAGATGTGATCGTCACCGCCACCGGTCTCGAACTCCTGGCCTTCGGTGGCCTCGAACTCCGAGTCGACGGTCAACAGGTCGAGCTGTCGAAGCAGTTCGTCTGGCAGGGCGCGATGATCACGGGCATCCCCAACTTCGCCATCTGCATCGGTTACACCAATGCGTCGTGGACCCTGCGGGCCGACCTGATCAATCGACTGGTCTGCAAGGTGCTGAACTTCATGGACCGCAACGACTACGCCGCGGTGGTCCCCCAACCTGACCCTTCGCTCCAGGAGCGCCCCCTGCTCGATCTGGCCTCGGGATACGTCCAGCGATCGATCGATTCGTTCCCGCGCCAAGGCGACCGCAGTCCGTGGAAGGTCCGGCAGAATTACCTGCTCGACTCGGCGACCACATTGCGGACCAATCTCGGCAAGACCCTGCGGGGCACACCGAGATCGCAGGTCACCGGCTCCCGGAAATCTGCTGACGTGCTCCGCTGATCTCCTCGTCGAGGTCGAGGCCATACGTCGGTCCGGAGGTGCGCGCGTAGGCGGACAGCCGTGCGGTCGCGCGGTCGAGCAGTCGCATCGCACCGCGATGGTTACCTCGGGCCTGGTGGGTCAGCGCCACACAGAGCTGAGCCAGCCCCTGCCAGAGGTCCTTTTCGGTTTCGGGGCAGCTCTTCCAGCGCACCTCGTACACCTCGTGCGCCGAGAACGGCCGGCCCTGACGAAGGAGTGCGGTGGCAGCGGCGATGGTTTCTGCCGGCGGCAGCGGCTCCTCCGACACCGGCTCCACACCGACCGCCCCGTAGGGCAACGGCCGGCCCAGTGCATCGCGAGGGCGGGCCTGCCGCGCCCGGCCGGCCGGGTCGCGATCCCGGTCATCGGTCATCTGTCATCACCTCGCCACCTGGTTCTCACCTCCCACGGGTGAACTTCCATCGTGACGCACTCCGGCCCCGGACAGCGGGTTTACGCTGATGGCCGGCGCGTCGATGATCGGTGCACTGATCTGCGTGCGCTGCCGTGCAGCCACCCACGAGATGAGGCGCGATCATGGACTCGACCAGCACCGACGAACCACTCGACGACTCCGAACGCGCTGAACTCCTGCGGCTGCGCCGCGAACTCGCCGAGGTGTCGAACGCTCCTGCCGGTCGCGCAACGGCCCGGCGCGGACACCGGGGCCTGCGTTGGACCGCGGCCGCGATACTCCTGGTGCTCGTGGCGATTCTGGCGTACTCGGCAGTTCTCGCGCGGTATGCGCGTGCCGAGGTACTCGACACCGACCGCTACCTCCAAACGGTGGCGCCCCTGGCGGAAAACACCGTGTTACACAACGAATTGGCCGCCCAGATCACCGATGAGATCATGACACGCGCCAATATCGAGAAGGTCACCACCGATGCGCTCAACGCGCTGACCCAGAACGCGCCGAATGTTCCACCCGCGGTCACCGGTCTGGCTCCGGTACTGACTCAGCAGGCGCGATCGTTCATCGATGAAACAGTGCAGCGGCTGCTCGCCTCAGACCAGTTCCAGACCCTGTGGACCGCGGCCAACCGGCGGGCCCACGAGAATCTGGTCGCGGTCCTGACCGGAGACAATGCCAGGGCAGTCCAGATCGACGATGACGGCACCGTCAGCATCGAGCTCAAGCCGGTCATCGACAACGTCCGGGCCGCACTGATCGACCGCGGATTCGCGTTCGCCTCGAACATCCCCGACATCGACAAGTCGTTTGTGATCTTCCAGTCGCCCGATCTGGTCAAGGCACAGAATGCCGTCTCCGCCCTGGACAAGGCCGCATCAATTCTGCCGTGGGTGACCCTCCTCGTTGCCGCCGCCGCCATCTGGGCCGCGCCCAGCGGATCTCGACGACGGGCGTTCGCCTTGGTCGGGGTGGTGATCGCCATCGCCATGGCCCTGCTGGCCATTTCGATCAGCATCGGGCGGGCCGTCTACCTCGACGCGGTACCGCCCGACGTGATGTCCGACGACGCCGCAGCGGTCCTCCTCGACACGCTGGTGGTGCCCCTGCGGACCAGTCTGCGTGCGGTGGCCGTCCTGGGTATCGCGATCGCCCTGATCGGCTACCTCACCGGTTCCTCCGCATCGGCAGCTGCGATCCGGCGCGGATTCGGCACGATGATGAACGCAACGCGGGGCCATGGGAATGGTCGCGTCCCGCACCGGGTCGAGATCTATGCCGCGCAGTTCCGCCTGCCACTGCGCATTGCGATCATCGCGATCGCGATCATCGTCCTGGTCTTCTGGGACTACCCCTCGGGGCTGGTGGTCATGATGACGATTCTCATCGCTGTCCTGGCAGTACTCGCCGTCGAACTCCTCGCCCGGCCCGCGATCGGCCGTACCCCACCTGAGTCCGGCCCCGAGGGCTCCGGCCAGGTCCCGGCGACAAGTCCGGCCGGTGATGACAGGCCGGCGGATTCATCGCATATCGTTGCAGCCAAGAGCGTCAACGAAACGGAGACGATATGAAAAAGCTTGTGGCCCTGGTTTCCTTGGCCGGCTGCTTGGTGTTCGCTTCGGCCTGCAGCAGTGAAGAGGTCGAGGATGCAACCCAACAGGCGCGCAGCAGCGCAGAGCGGGCCATCGACAGTGCATCCGAAGTCGGCGGAAACGTCCAGGACAAGACGTACGCCGAAGCGCTGAAATCGCAGGATGCCTCATTCGGCGACAACGATGAGCAGATCGCCGCTGCCCGGACCGTATGCGATGAGCTGACCAACGGGACAAGTCTGAACGACACGATTTCCTCGACCGCCGATGCCACCGGGCTCAGCGATTCCAAGGCACGCACGATGATCAACATCGCGGTCCCGATCTACTGCCCGGGCAACATCGGCAAACTCGCCGGCAACTGAGTCCATGAGCTGAACACCCAACAGCGCACCGGCACAACCAATACCGCGCGCGCTGCGACCGGCCACGTCTGGTCGCAGCGTGCCGCGGCCGCATATACGATCACCGAGTGCTCGGGGAATTGGCCGAACAGCCGGCAACACGATGACGTCGATTCTGATCGCCATGCTGGTGATCGTCAGCTGGTCCCTCATCGCCGGCCGCCTGGCGCGATTTCGGATCTCCGGGGCGTTCCTGATGGTGATGGCCGGATTCGCGATCGGGCTTACCACCAGAAACGACATCGGTAATGCGCTCGATACCGTTGTCGCCGAACGTGTTGTCGAGCTGATCCTGGCGGTGTTGTTGTTCGTCGACGCAACCGAGGTCAAGGGCGGCTACTTCGCCGGCGAACGCCGAATCTCGTTCCGGTTGTTGCTCATCGCGATGCCGCTGTCGATCGCCGCGGCCCTGCTGTTGGGTGTTGCGTTGCTGCCGAGTCTGTCGATCGGCGTCCTGCTGCTCATTGCTTGCATCATCATCCCCATCGACCTGGCACCGGCGTCGTCGATCGTCCGTGACCACCGCATCTCACCTCGGGTACGTCACCTGCTGAATGTCGAGAGCGGTTACAACGACGGAATCGTCGCACCGCTCTTCATCTTTGCCCTCACCCTGGCCGGTGACCACACGCACGCGCAGTCCCCGGCGGACGCACTCGAGACCGCCTTGCCCGCGGCGCTGACGGCTGTTGTCGTCGGTGCCGCGGTCGGCTTCGTCGCCGCGTGGTCGACCAACCAGTCCCTCGGCCGCGGCTTCGCCACCGAACAGTCGATCAGGATCAGCCTCGTCATCTTTCCGCTCTTCGCCTACGGTTGCGCACAGCAGGTGGACGGGAATGGCTTTGTTGCCGCGTTCATCTGCGGTATCGCCTACAGGGCCGCCCGCAAGGACGGGCCCCGCGACGAAGAACTCTCGCTCGTCGATGATGTGGGTGCGCTCGCCGCGCTCACCATGTGGTTCGTGTTCGGCTGCGCATCGGTGCTGGTGTTCGAGTTCGGATTCATCTGGCAGCTCATCATTCTCGGTCTCGCCGCACTGACCGTGCTGCGAATCGGGCCGGTGTACCTGTCGCTGATGGGTACAGACCTGAGCCGCGTCGATCGATTGGTGATCGGCATGCTCGGCCCCCGCGGCACGGCGTCCATCGTTTTCGGGCTACTCGCGTTCAATGCGCTCGACGGCACCATCGCCGACGACACCCTCTACGCCATGACGGTCACGGTGATGGCCAGCGTGGTGATCCACGGCATCGGCTCCAGCGTGATCGCTCAGTGGCTGGAGCGACGAGCGCAGCGCGTCGACATCGGCGAGCGCAGTTGACCGACGGGGCGGATCCGGTGGGAGCCGAGGGTCCTCACCTGGTGTCCGGTTCGAGGGACGCGACTTTCTTGCGGATCTTTGCCACCCGTTCGCGCTGCTGCTCGGCATCCCGATCTGACGCCGCGGCGTGATCGGCCGCGGCCTGCTCGGCACGTCGGACGAATTGGAGTTCTTGTTCGGCCTGGGTCAGCTGCTCATGCAGTTCCGCCACTCGAGCCGCGGCGTCGTCAACAGCTGCCTGGGCCCGATCGGCGTCCTTCGCCGCATCCTTGGCCGTCGACACCGCGGCGCGCTCGGCTTCTTCGGCCTCGGCGAGCTGTGATCGGGCGGCCACCAGAGCATCGTCGGACGTCTCCTTCTTGTGCGCGCGGGTCGACGGTCGCTTGGTTTCGCTGCCGCCCACCAAGGTCAACCCCGCCGGCCCCATCCCGCTGTAGCTGACCGCGGAGAGCAACCGACCGGCCCGGACGAGTTCTCCGATCTCGGGATCGGCCAGTGCCGCATGCAGGGATTGACCGACCTCACGGAGCGCGGTCTCACTCGCCTGATGTCCACGATCGGATGCCAGCGCGCCGGCTTTCCGGGACAACGCCCGGACCACCTGCTGGCGCTGGGTGGTGAGCATCCGGAGGTCGTCCCCGGAGAGGTGACGTTGGGCCTCCCGCATCGCCTCACCGAGTTCGAGCAGATTCTCGACATCCTCCGAGTTCTCCCGGGACAGGATGTTGACCATCCACGCGACGGTGGTCGGGCGACGCAGGCCGGTGATCTCGATGGCGAGGGCGCGATCGCCTGCAGCGCGGGCTTCTTTGGCCCGGGCCGTGCGGACCTCGACAAAATCCCCGGGCTCCAGACCGTACAGTTCGTCGGCCACCTCGTTGATGTCCACTGCGATCGCCCCTGCCCACCGACCTACGAGTCGGCGGTCACCCTACTCAGGAAGAACACCGGGATCAATCGCTCCGTCCGCTCTTCGTAGATCGCGAAGTTCGGCCAGGTGTCGAGCAGGATCTTCCAGACCTCGTCACGCTCGGGTCCGGTGACCTCTCGCCACTTGACCTTCAACGTTTTTCCGCGGTGCACGATCTCGGCCGTCTCGCAGGCCCGGAGGTTGAGCACCCAGCTGGGCATCTCCGGATTCCCGAAGTACGAGCCCGCGATCAGCCAACCGTCGTCCTTGAGGGCACACAGCAGTGGTGTCGAGCGCATGGTGCCGGTCTTACGCCCGGGCACCCGCAACACGATGTTCGGAAGTCCGGCGATGTCGAGCACGCTCACGCGCCCCTTCGTGGCGCGTTGTAAACGCACGTCCGACTTCTCGATGAACGGAAGCATTTTCGGCATCCACGAGACGGCGCCTATCTTGACCGCCAGCGGCGTCAGTATCCCCACCCGGGACAGGCTACCCACTCAACGCGCTGACGACTGCATCAATCCCCGACCGGGTCAGGCGTTTGCACCGACCCGGGTGTTCGAACGCTTGCCGGCATCGGCAAGCCACGGCACCTTTGTCCCCAGAACTGCGTCCACACTGAACTTTCCGGCACCCACAACAGCGAGCAGGAGCGCACCCATCCCGAGCGACAAGACCAACTCGTAGCCACCGTCCGATGCCCAGATGCCGTTGTCGATATGCGTGATGAACAGCGCGCCCAGCATGGTGAGGAACAGCAGCGCACCGACGATCGGCGTCAGGACCCCGGCGATCAGGGCGATGCCGCCGACGATCTCGAGCCAGGTCACCAGAAAGGCCGACACCGGGGCGAACGGCACATCCATCATCTCGAAGCCGGCTTTCGGTCCGGCCCAACCGTTTTGCTGGAACTTCTGAAGTCCATGCGCCAAAAAGACGATGCCGAGACCAATGCGGGCACCGAGCATGCCGGCGCTACGAACGATGGGGTTACTCATTCTCTGAACTGCCTTAATGTGCGAGGTCAACTTGAGGTATCAAGTAAAGGCTACGTAAAAAATAGTTGATGCGTCAAGTGATGCGTCAAGTATCGCGAGCCGTAATAGACTTCGACGATGAACAGCGGTCCGGAGCCGAACTGGCTCGACGACGAGGAAATGGACGCCTGGATTCAGGTGGCGATCGCGCTGGCACGCCTACCCCATGCGCTCGACGCGCAGTTGCTGCGCGACGCCCAGCTGACCCATTTCGAATACGAGGTGCTCTCGGCCTTGTCCGAGGCACCGGACCGCACCCTTCGCATGAGCACGCTGGCCGAGATGTCCTACGGCTCACTGTCCCGGTTGTCCCATGTGGTCACCCGGCTGGAAAAGCGCGAGTGGGTCAGACGCTTCCCCTGCCCGGAGGACGGTCGATTCACCAATGCCGTTCTCACCGAAGCCGGTTGGGACAAGGTGGTCGACACCGCCCCCGGATACGCCGCCAACGTTCGCTCGCTGGTCATCGATCGGCTCAGTCGAGCTCAGATCCGCCAGCTCGCGGCGATCGGGAAACGGATCAACGCCGGTTCACCACCGGCGCGTTGACCAGCGAGACGGTCAGGGCGCCAGGGTCAGCCAATCGGCGAATCCAGAAGGGTCGTGCCGTCCCAGTGCCCCATGTTCGAACAGTCCGAACCCCTCGACCCCGTCAGCCCCGGGGCCGGTGCACACGGCCCGTCCGACGTGGTCGATGACCCCGAACATCACTCGACCGGCAACCGCGGGGTCATTGATGTCATAGCTGACCCGTTCGACGAACTTCTCCCCGTGCCAGGTGCCATGGATCCAGTCGGGGTCACCACCATAGCCACCGCCGACGTGGATCGGGACTGCCAGCCGCGATTCGATGTCGAGGACCAGCGGCGATCCGTCGGGCGTGGTGCATTCGATGGTGGCCCCGGTGGGGATCCGCGTGCCGGAGGCGTATCGGATGGTCACCCGCGGCCAGCCGAGTTGCTCGATCCGGCCATCGGACCACATCCTGGTGCAATCGTTGAGAATCCGGTATCCGGTCGGCTCTTCCTGCATGATCAGAACGATCGCAAAGTCATCGAAGCGCATTGGTACGTAGAGCCACCACAGACCTTCAAAAGGCGGATCGGCCGGGCGGCCCGCCGGTTCCGACTCCCCGACCGGCCGGATACCCCAGGACCGGTCACGCGTGCCAACCCACGTCGACGGATCGACGACGATGTCGGTGCCGTCGATCGACAGCGTGCCACTCCACGTACCCACCTGGGCAAACCGCTGCGCCTGCAAGGTGATTCGGCTTCCGGTACGCATGATGTGCGGTTGCTCCTGCAGAACGTCGAAGGAACCCTGCCACGTCATGTCCATGGCGATGCCCTCGGTGGGTTCGAGGATCAGGCGCACCGTCCGCAGCGGCTCGACCACCTCGATCCGATAGCCGTTCACCTGCTGGTTCAGCCGGTCGGAGTCGATGGCGTCACCGAGGTGGACCGCGGTCTGCACATCACCTCGCCGCACCAACACAAAAGCATCCTTGGTGCCAAGATTCGGGTAATAACCCGCACCGGTGATCACAAATATGTCGCCGGTCCGGTTGTGGGCATTAAAGTAGCTGCGGTCATAGAAGTTTCGATCACTCGAGTCGACGAGTCCGATGGGTAGAGGCGTCTGATGAATGGGGTACTCGTCGAGCGGTCCGATCACTGCACATCCCCTTTGCCGGCACTGATGAGTTGTTCGAGGAGTGCCCGATGATGAAACAGTCCATCGATCTCGTCGGGCATCTCGATCTCGCCGAAGTGAACCTGTCGGGCCCCGGTCCGCATGAACACACACCCCCAGATCACCGCGGCGTACGCGTAGAACCAGTGAAGGTCGCCCACCGCCACACCGGTCAGTTCGGTGTACGTCGCGACGACGTCACGTTCGGTCAGCGCGTCCGGCATCCCGGGAAGTCCCAGCGTGGTGGCGATGTGCTGAAACACATTGTGCGCAAATATCATCCATGCGATATCCAGCTCGCGTGGACCGAGGGTCGTCATCTCCCAGTCGAGTACGGCCACCGGCCGGAAATCGCGATACAGCGTGTTGCCCAGTCGCGCGTCGCCCCACAACAGAACCGGCTGCGCCTCGGCGGCTTCGGTGGGCCAGTGCGCTTCGAGCCAGTCGAATGCCCGGTCCAGCAACGGTGAGCGGCCGATGTCGGCGGCAGCGAACTCATACCAGGATCTGCACCAGTTCACGTTGCGGCGCAGGGCGCTGTCCCCCACGGTGCGCTCAGCCAGGAAGCCGAAGGTGTTCTCTGGATCCGGAATCGAGTGCAACTCCGCGATGACGGCCACCGTCGAGTCCTGCACCACGCGCTGCTGTGAAGTCGAGGCATCGTGGAACCAGTTGTCGCCGAACGTATACGGCATCACATCCGGTGGCACGCTGCCGTCGACGTGGTCCATCAGGAAGAACGGCGTGCCGAGCACCTCACCGGTGGGTTCCATCCAGCGCACTTGCGGAACCGGGATGTCTGTCAACTCCCCCACCAGTCGCATGACCTCGAATTGGTGGTCGAGGCGATACTCCGGAAAGACGGGCACGTCTTCGTCGGCCGGGGTCACCCGCGCCACATATCGACGCTCGATGGTCGCGCCGTCCTGTTCCCAGGTGGCGGTGAGCACGATTGTCTCCGAGGACATCCCGTTGCTGTCGATACCGCTGTCGACGGCAACCGCAGGGGTGGCCCCGCCGGGGAGGACCGTCGACAGCCATCCGGCGAGACGAGCCGGAAGCGTGGCCGCGTCCCGGCTCGAACGCGTCAGCTTCATGTCGGCAAGTGGTTGGTCTGGTGTCACCGATACCCCTCCGGACGCTTGCGCGCCGCCTTCGAACTGTGACGCAGATTACGATTGGCTGGTTGCGTAATGAAAGCAGAGTGCCCATCCGAAGACAAGGACTTGCTGTTGCACTCCGGCCCCGCGCCCGCAGCATCCCGACACGAAGGACGATAACGGTGCCATCACCCGGTGAACCCCTGGAAAAACTCGGTTTTCTCACGATCGGGCGGTTCGATCCCGCCCGGCCGGCCGCCGGCCACGAGTCGACCCTGAGAATCATCGAACTCGCCGAGGATCTGGGATTCGACAGTGTCTGGCTGCGCCATCGACATCTGCAATTCGGGATCTCGTCACCTGTTGCGGTCCTTGCCGCCGCCACCCAGCGGACCAGTCGAATCGATCTCGGCACCGCCGTCATCCCACTCGGTCTCGAGAATCCCCTGCGCCTGGCCGAAGACCTCGCCACGGTCGACCTCCTCTCCGGCGGACGACTCAATCCCGGTGTCTCCGTCGGTACCCCGATGCGCTACGACGACTTCAAGACAAGCCTGTACCCCGAGACACACGCGATCGAGAACTTCAGCAAGGACCGTGTCCGCAGGCTCATGGACAACCTGCGCGGCGTACCGGTGAGCGCTTTCGAGGGAACCGTTGGGATAGAAGAATTCTCACGCATCGTCCAACCGCACTCCCCCGGGTTGATCGACCGTCTCTGGTACGGCGGGATGCTGTCGTCGGCGATCTGGGCCGGGCAGCAGGGGCTGAATTATCTGACGAGTTCGGTTGTCACCGCCGAAGGATCGGATTCCCTGGATTTCGCAACCATTCAGGCCCAGCACATCGATGCCTATCGAGCGCACCATCAGCAACCCGAGAAAGCGCGTGTCTCACAGGGTTTGGTGGTGATCCCCACCGACTCGGCCACACCTGATCAGATTCGGAAGTATCGGGCCTATGCCGCGGCCCGTTTCGACCGGACGCTGTCCCCGCAAGGTCCACGCAAGATGCTCTTCGCCCCCGACATCGTGGGCACCTCGGAGGAAATCGCCGATCAGCTGTTCTCCCATGCGGGCTTTCAGCGGACGAAGGAGGCGACCTTCGCATTGCCGTTCTCCTTCGACGATCCCGACTACCTGCAGATCCTCACCGACATGGCGGAGCACCTCGGTCCGAAGCTGGGGTGGACACCGGCACCGAGGTGATGATCCGCTGACATCGAACGTGTCATACCGATGATTTCTCGGCGTGCGGATGGTCAGATCAGGGTGAGGATCACAAACTCGAGGACGGTTGCGACCGTCAGAGAGGTTTCCAGACCATGTCCGAGAACACCGCAACGACCGTTGACACCGCATCCGCAGACATTGCGCAGATCCGCGACCTCATCGACCGGTGGGCGCAGGCTGTGCGCAGCGGCGACCTCGACGCAGTCGTCGCCGACCACTCGCCCGACATCGTCATGTTCGACGTTCCACCGCCGGACGACGGCGTTCGGGGCATCGACGAATACCGGCAGACGTGGCCACAGTTCTTCCGGTGGCAGGCCTGCGGGGCAACCTTCGACATCGTCGAGGCGAACATCACCGCCGGCGACGACGTCGCGTTCGCGCACCTGTTGCTGCGCTGCGGTACCGCTGACGACTTCGCCGAGAACCCCGATCGGCGACTACGGCTCACCATCGGATTACGCAAAGAGAACGGGCGCTGGACGGTGACTCACGAGCACCACTCATTTCCCCTGGACATCGAATGACGCCCCCACGCGAGAAGGGAACCCCCCATGAAATCAGCCAATCCGTACCTGAACTTCAACGGCAACACCGAAGAGGTCTTCACGTTCTATCAGTCCGTGTTCGGCGGTGAATTGATGCTGGCCCGCTTCAGCGACATGGATCCCGGCAACATGGAGATGACCGAGGAGCAGAAGAACGGCGTTGCCCACGTCGCGTTGCCCCTCGGTGACAGCGTGCTCATGGGATCCGATGTCCCCGAGCAGATGGGCACGGTCTCGGCGGGCACCAACTTTCTCGTCTCGGTCGAGGCCGACAGCGCCGATGAGGCCGACCGACTGTTCAACGGTCTGTCCGCAGGCGGCGACGTGTCCATGCCGCTGGACAAGGTCGAATGGGCCGAGCGCTTCGGCATGTGTACCGACAAATACGGCGTCGGGTGGATGGTCGGTTACACCGGCGACGTCGAGTTCGGCAACCCGTAGCGGCGACGCCGGCAGCATCTGGCCCGGGGGCGCGCGGTCAGCTCTTCGACAACTCCGGCGTCTCGAACTCTTCGGCCTCGTCTTCTTCGGTTTCGATGGGCCCGGTGAACTGGCTGTTGTACAAGCGGTAGTAGGCACCTTGGGCAACGAGGAGTTCGTCGTGTGAGCCCTGCTCGACGATCCGGCCCTGCTCCATCACCAGGATCGTGTCGGCGTCGCGAACCGTCGACAAGCGGTGCGCGATGACAAAACTCGTACGATCGGAACGCAGTGCCGCCATTGCCTTCTGGATCAGCAGTTCGGTGCGGGTGTCGACGGAACTGGTCGCCTCATCGAGGATGAGCAACGTCGGCTTCGCCAAGAACGCCCGGGCGATGGTGATCAACTGCTTCTCACCCGCGCTGACGCCGCCGCCCTCTTCATCGATGACGGTGTCGTAGCCGTGGGGCAGAACCCGCACGAAGTGATCCACGTGGCTGACGCGGGCGGCCTCCATGATCGCCTCATCGTCGGCGTCGGGATCACCGTAGGCGATGTTGTCGCGAATGGATCCGCCGAACAACCACGAGTCCTGCAGCACCATGCCGGTCCGCTCCCGCAGATCGTCACGCGTCATATGCGAGGTGTCCACCCCGTCGAGCTTGATCGTCCCCGAATCCACGTCGTAGAAACGCATGATCAGGTTCACCAATGTGGTCTTGCCCGCGCCGGTCGGCCCGACGATGGCCACCATGTGCCCGGGTTTGGCCACCAGTGACAGGTTTTCGATCAGTGGGCGTTCGGGCACGTACCGGAATGACACGTCGTCGAAAGTGATGAGCCCCTTACTGGTCGCCGGGGACTCGGGAGTCACCGGATCCGGGGTCTGTTCTTCGGCATCGAGGATGTCGAAGATCCGTTCCGCCGAGGCCACCCCGCTCTGCATCAGGTTGACCATCGACCCGATCTGGGTCAGCGGTTGGGTGAATTGCCGCGAGTACTGGATGAACGCCTGCACATCGCCCAGACTCAGCGACCCCGCGGCCACCCGTAGTCCACCGACCACGGCGATGGCCACGTAGTTGAGGTTTCCGAGGAACATGATGGCGGGCATGATGATCCCGGAGATGAACTGCGCTTTCCAGCTGGCGTTGTACAACTTTTCGTTACGTTCGTCGAACCGCCGCTCGACATCTTCCTGCCGCCCGAATGCCTTGATCAGTTCGTGGCCAGAGAAGGCCTCTTCCACTTGGCCGTTGAGTCGGCCAGTGTTGGACCACTGCGCCATGAAGTGCGGCTTGGACCTCCTGGCCACCATCGCGGTGACCAGGACGGCCAACGGAATCGTGACGATCGCGATGAGCGAGAGCAGCGGCGAGATCCAGACCATCATCACCAGGATCGCGAGCACCGTCAGAACGGAGTTGAGGACCTGGGCGATCGTCTGCTGCAGGCTCTGCGAGACGTTGTCGAGGTCGTTGGTGACCCGGCTCAACATGTCGCCGCGCTGATTGCCGTCGAAATACCGCAACGGCAGCCGATGGATTTTTGCCTCCACCTCGGCGCGTAACTCACTGACCGTGCGCTGGGTCAGGACGTTGAGCACCCGGCCCATCCCCCAGCTCAACACCGCGGACACGAAGTACAGGACCAGAACCAGCATCAGGACCCGCGCAACATCACCGAAGTCGATACCCACACCCGGGACGAGGTCCATCGACGAGACCATGTCGGCAAACGTGTTGTCGCCTCGGTCCCGAAGTGCCTCGACCGCCTGCTCCTTGCTCTGGCCGGCGGGCAACTGATCGCCGATGACCCCGGCGAAGATCAGGTCGGTGGCATGTCCGAGCAACAGCGGCCCGACGGCGGTCAGCACCACAGAGGTGACCGCGAAGAACGCCATCACAGACACCGCCAACCGGCGCACGACCAACATGCGCAACACCCGCTTGACGGACGGGCCGAACGACCTGGGCTTCTCCACCGGCACGGCACCCATCGACGGTCCGCCGCCACCTCCCGCCCGCGTCATGCCCGACCCTCCACCGACAGCTGCGACTGCACGATCTCCGCATAGGTCGGACAGGTCTCCAGCAATTCGGCGTGCGTGCCGATCCCCACGACGGCACCGCAATCGAGGACGACGATCTGATCTGCGTCGGCGATCGTGGTGATCCGCTGAGCCACGATGAGCACGCATGCCTCCCGGGTGGCCGGACGCAGGGCCGCCCGCAGACGCGCATCGGTGCTGAGGTCGAGCGCGGAGAACGAGTCGTCGAACAGATAGATCTTCGGTTTTCGGATCAGTGCACGGGCGATCGCCAGGCGCTGCCGCTGACCGCCGGACACCGTGGTGCCCCCCTGGGCGATCTTGGTCTCCAGCTGATCGGGCATGTCGCGGACGAAGTCGGCCGCCTGGGCGACGGTCAACGCCTCCCACATCTCTTCCTCGGTGGCGTCCTCCTTGCCGTACCTCAGGTTGGACGCGACGGTCCCGGAGAACAGGTAGGGCCGCTGCGGGACCAATCCGATCTCGTCTCGAAGCACGGCCGGGTCGAGGTCTCGGACGTCGGTGCCGCCTACGAACACCGCGCCTCCGGTGACATCGATCAGGCGCGGCACCAGCGACAGCAGGGTGGTCTTGCCCGAACCGGTCGACCCGACGATGGCGGTGGTCGTCCCCGGACGGGCGGTGAACGTGATGTCGCGGATCACCGGTTCGTCGGCGCCCGGATACTGGAAACGCGCCGAACGCACTTCGACGAATCCGGCATCGGCACGCATGGGTGTCGGGAGGGTCGGCGGAACAACCGACGATTCGGTCTCCAGCACCTCGTAGATCCGTTCGGCACACACCGCCGCCCGCGGCGCCATCATCGCCAGGAACGACGCCATCATGACGGCCATCAGGATCTGGGTGACGTAGGCGATCATCGCGGTCAGGGCGCCGATCTGAACGCTCCCGTCCTCGATCAGATGTCCACCGAACCAGATGATGACCACGATGGTCACGTTGGTGATCAGCAGGACCGACGGGAACATCAGCGCCATCAGCCGGCCGACATAGAGCGACGCGTTCGTGAGGTCATCGTTGGCCCGGGAGAAGCGGGCGCGTTCATGCGGTTCCCGGACGAAGGCGCGAACCACCCGGATGCCGGTGATCTGCTCGCGCAGGACCCGGTTGACCACATCGATGCGGGTCTGCATGGCGCGATAGCCCGGCACCATCCGATAGATGATGTAGGCCATGCTCACGCCGAGGAAGGGCACTGCCACCACCAGAACCCAGGCCAGCTTGCCGCCGACGCCGATACCCAGCACGATGCCCCCGATACACATGATGGGTGCCGTCACGAGCATCGAACAGGCCATCACTCCGACCATCTGGACCTGCTGGACGTCGTTGGTCGTCCGGGTGATGAGCGACGGCGCCCCGAATGTGCCGACCTCGCGGGCCGAAAAGCTGTCGACCCGATGCAGCAGATCGTGGCGGATGTCGCGGCCGGCCCCGAGTGCGGCCCGGGCGCCGAAGTATGTAGCCGCGATCGAGGCGCAGACCTGGACCAGCGAGACCGCCAACATCCAGCCGCCGATCCGCAGGATGTAGCCGGTGTCTCCCTTGGCCACTCCGTAATCGATGATGTCGGCGTTCAGGGTGGGCAGGTACAACATCGCGGCGGTTGCCACCAGTTGCAGTACGACAACCCAGATCAGCTGGGACCGATAGGCACCCATGTAGGTGCGGAGCAAGCGGGTCAGCATGGGGCAGTCACATGTTTGACGTTAGCAAGCCGGCAGATCCGTTCTCACCTGGATTATCGTGCGGGCCACCGATGTCCGTTTCCAGCGCAACTGGTTCACCGAGCCCAGGGCGGAGCGATGACGTCGCCGTCGGAGGTCGTGGCCGTCAACCCCGCGGTGGTACTCACCCATACCGCCGCGGCCTCGGTGCCGCCATCGATCCTGACCTCGCTGTGCGCGCCGATCACGACGACGTCTCCGGTCCGCGCTGTCGCGTGCACACCGTCGAGAGTCACCTGCAGGTCCCCGTGCAGGATCAGCAGAACCTCTTCCCGATCGGGCCGGTGGGCGACGCCGATCTGACGGGCCGGTACTTCCAGGCGCCAGGCGCAGAGTTGTTCGCTGCCCCGAGTTGGATTCACATAGGCGCGAAAAGTGCTTCCGTGCACGGAGAAAACCGTGGCATCGGTGGACGAGATGATCGGCATGGGAAACCTCCAGGTAGGTGATAGACAAGCCTCTTGACCATATAGACAAGGAGCTTGTCTGTCGATGGCATACTTGTCCCATGACCGATACCGACTGGCAATCTGCCTCTTCCCTCCTGAGACTGTCGGCACAATTGGTCGACGGGATACAGGACGGCATGGTCCGACGCGGTTTCACCGACGTCCGACCGGTTCACGGGTTTCTTTTCGCCGCAGCGTCCTCGGGCCCGACCACCGCCACGGACATCGCCGAGCAGTTACAGGTGACCAAACAGGCAGCCGCCCAACTGATCTCTTACCTCATCGAACGCGGCTACCTGACCAAGGAGGCCAGCGACACCGACCGCCGCATCCAGCTGATCAGCCTCACCCCACGCGGACAGGCGTGCACGCGGGCGGCACAGGAGTCCGCCGAAGAATGTGTCGATTCCTGGCACGAACAGCTGCCGCGTAAAGACTTCGACACATTCGTCAGGTCGTTGAATGTCTTGTCCGGGCCCGGACGACTACGTCCGAGCTGGTGACCTCAGCTGGTGGTACGCGCCCGTGCAGGTGCGACTCCGAGGAAGTCCTCCAGGATGTCCACCACCGTCAGCGGCGCCTCGACATGCGGATAGTGTCCGACGCCGGGCAAGACCTCGAGCCGGCTGCCCGGAATGGCCTCGTGTGCGGCGTAGCCGTGCGCGACCGGGATGATCTTGTCGGCATCACCCCAGATGAGCAGCGTGGGTAATTCCGAATTCAGGTACAACCGGTTCATCGCACTGACCGCCTGGCCGCGATGGTCGACGACCGAACGCAGCGTCCGCAGGAATGCCTGCCGGGTTTCCCGGTCGGAGAGCGACGAATAGGACCGCCACGTCTCCGTCGCGCGCGGTGACTGGATTCCGAGCGAGCCCATCCACGACCCGATCTTGTTTCCCGCTGCCAGGATCGGCTTCGGCGCGATGACGGGCAACACGAACTCGGCCCCGGGAGCCGCCAGGAGCCGCAGGGTCCAGTTGACGTCCGGACCGAGTCCGCCGCTACCGATCAAGACAAGGCGCTCGCAGTATTCGGGGTGCTGGTACGTGAATTGCATGGCGACGCCGCCGCCGAGCGACTGACCGATGACGGTGGCCTTGTCGATCCCGAGTGCGCGCAGCAGATCCCGCAGGGTCGCGGCGAAGGAACCGAGTGAGTAGTCGCCACGTGGCTTCCCGGACTCGCCGTGGCCGGGCAGATCGGGTGCGATCACCCGATGGGTGCGGGCCAGCAGCGGCGCCACCGCGCGCCAGGTCGTCGAACTGCCTGCCATCCCGTGGATCAGCAGGAGGACCTCACCGCTCCCCTCGTCTCGATATGCGACACGCTCGCCGTGCAGGTCTATGTGGTGGAGTTCGTTCATGTCGTCTCCCATTGGGTTACCGCGTGACCCGAAACCGGGCATATCGACAGCGGCGTGTGAGTGAGCCGGATTCGGTTCCAGCTTTCCCGGGCGTGACCGTCACCAAACAGTATGGGCGCAATACACGTCATCAGCGCGTCTCCCAGCTGCAAACGAGCGGATACACGAAGACGAGCCACATAATTCTGGCTCGTCTTCGTATATCCGGATCGTTCGCGGCGCGGGCGGTAGGTCAGGCGTCGACCAGGTCCCGCGGCGGCGTGCCGCCTTCGCGCATCGGATCCTCATCTGCAGAGATGTCGATGGTCGTGCGTAGAGGCCGATTCGGGAGAAACGCCACTGCGATCAACGCGACCACCGCTGCGACCGCCGCGATCAGGAAGATCGCGCTGGTGGCATCGCCATAGGCCGCTCGCACAACCGTCTGAACCGGATCAGGCAATGCACCGATGTCGAGGTTGCCCCCGCCGGAAGCGCCGGAGATGCCCAGTTCGGACAATCCGGAAGCCGACAGATCGGCAACCCTGGTGGCCAGTACCGAACCGAGGACCGAGACACCGACAGCGCCACCGAATGTTCGGAAGAACGCGACGTTGCTCGAGGCCGCACCGATGTTGCGAACACTGACGGTGTTCTGAACGACGAGGACCAGGTTCTGCATCAGCATGCCGGTGCCGAGTCCGACGACCATCGTGAATGCTCCGACCAGCCACAGGTTGGTTGCGTGATCG
The DNA here is from genome assembly GCF_059553395.1 of Williamsia sp. z34. Lineage (NCBI taxonomy): Bacteria > Bacillati > Actinomycetota > Actinomycetes > Mycobacteriales > Nocardiaceae > Williamsia > Williamsia sp. z34. The sequence goes on from NZ_JCANWW010000002.1 coordinate 721,642, forward strand.
ATCGTCCCCAGCAGGCCGAATCCGACGATCAGCAACGTCGAACCGACGAGCATGTACGGCTTCCACTTACCGAAGCGGCTGATCAGCTGGCCCGAACCGACTGATCCGAGCAGCATGCCCGCAACCATCGGGATGGACAGGACGCCCGCCAGTGTCGGAGAGAAGCCGCGGGCGGTCTGGAAGTACTGGCCGAGGAACGTGGTGGCGCCGAACATTCCCAGCCCGACGGCGATCGAGGCGATGATTGCCAGTCCGGTGGTCCGCTCGACGACGATCTTGAGCGGGATGATCGGCGACTTCACCTTGGCTTCGACCATGACGGTTGCCAGCAGGAGCAGTACACCGGCGCCGACATACAGCGCGGATTCCTTGGAGAACCAATCGTAATAGCCGGCCTTGCCCGCGAAGGAGACCCAGATCAGCAGGACCGAGATCCCGGCGGTCAGCAACGTGGCGCCGAGCCAGTCGATCGAGACGTCTTCCCTGCGTTCGGTCTTGATGTGCAGCGTCTTCTGCAGCAGGAACAGCGCGATCACCGCAAGCGGCACACACACGAAGAAGCACCAGCGCCATCCCAGTGGGCTGTCGACGATGACACCACCGAGGATCGGGCCACCGGACATCGACACCGCCATGACCGCACCCATGTACCCCGAATAGCGTCCACGTTCACGCGGCGAGACGATGCTGCCGATGATGGCGACGACCAGAGCCGTCAAACCGCCCATACCGACACCCTGGATCACCCGCGCTGCCAACAGAATCGGCACGTTGTGCGAGAACCCGGCAATGATCGAGCCGGCAACGAAGATCACCAGCGCGCTCTGGACGAGCACCTTCTTGTTGAAGATGTCCGCGAGTTTGCCCCAGATCGGGGTCGAGGCGGCGTTGGCCAGCAGAGCTGTGGTGATGACCCAGGCATATGCGGTCTGTGAGCCCTTCAGATCACCGATGATCGTCGGGAGCGCCGTCGCGACGATCGTTGTGCTGAGCAGCGCGGTGAACAGGCCCGCGAGGAGTCCGATCATCGTCTTGAGAACTTGTTGATGGGTCATCGCCAGCGGATCGTGATTCTCCACCGCCATCGTCGAACTAGACACAGACTTCCTCGCTTTCTACTTCGCCATCCGCTGCGGTCTCCAGTCGTCCGGTCCGGTGCATATGGTCGTTCAGAGATTGTTTGAGTTTCTGGACCGTGACCCGTGCGGCTTCGGCCTCGGCTTCAGGCCAGTCGGCGAGCACTTTCTGGAGTTCACGGGCGCGGATATCGCGGTTGCGGTACAGCAGCTCCCGCCCCGCCGGGGTCAGCGATACGCGGGTCGCGCGGCCGTCTTCCGGATCGGATTGCCGGGCGACATAACCGCTGTTGACCAGCTCGGTGATGTGGCGACTGAGTGCGGACTGACTCAGACACAGGTCTGTGGCGAGGTCCATCTGCCGACACGGCTCACCGGCAGCCAGCGCCGCCAGTACGCCGAGGCCACCCTGGTGGATCTCGGCGTTGTCGTCGGTCGCGAGCGCTCGCCGCATCATCCGGCCGAGCAGGTGCAGATCCACGATCAGGGCGTGGGCCGCCTCTGTGGTCAATGCCATGGGTGACTCCCCCCTTCAAATAATTGATTGCGTTATGCAACTATAGGTTAGTTGCATGTAGACATCAACTAAGTGGGGTCCGCAGGTATTCCGCCTCTCAACAGAACACGGGACCGCGGCCCGATCCTCCCGGTCCGCGGTCCCGCTCACCACGCAGTATTCAGTTTCGTCCGGACATCGTCACACCGATCGCACACTCGGAACGATGTCGTAGACCTCGTCGGCCCGGGCAGCCATCACGCGATCGGCCATCTCCTGTTTCACCACGACCAGACGCGCGCCCTCGTCTGCGCTGCGATCGGCCTTGCGCGAGAGGGTGATGTATTCGTCGACGACAAACCCTTCCCGGATCACCAGCGTGACGCTCTGCCCGCGATAGTCGAGTTGGAAGACATAGATCTCCATCGTCATTCCGCGTTCCGGTCGCCTCAACGTGCTGTCAACTGTGTACCGCCCCTCGGTGACGGCCCTGGTCACGAGTTCGAAGGTGTCCCGCACCCCGGGGCCACCGTGAGAGGTCGTGATCACGATGTCCCGCCGTTCGACGGGTCCATCCTGCGCCAGCACCGGCAAGGCGCGTTCGAGAACCTTGTAGGCGTGTGCGACACCTCCCGGCGCCAACGGTCCGTGATAGCGCAGCGCGTCATCGAATCCGAACGTGAGCGCCGTGCCCTGATCGATCACTTCGAGGGAGTTCGTCATGGTGCAGTTCTCACATTCTTCTTTTGGGTGAACTCGGGAGATCCGGCGAACTCGGCAATCCATGGCATGAAGCCGTCGAGGAACCGTTCGGTTGCCGGCATGAAGTAGGCGCCGTAGTGGGACATCGGATCGAGTGTCGCGATGACCATCGTTCCGGCGGTGCTGACCTGGTCCACGTAGGCGAGCACGTCACCGTCGGGAAGCGTGAGCAGGACGTCGGCTCCGGGCGGCGGCTGGACCGCACCGTGATAGTGCCAGGTGCAATCCCCCACGCCGAGATGGGTGAAGAAGGAATGCTCCGGATTCGGGGTGCTCATCCCGAGGTCGGCCCCGGGTTCGAGCCACCACCAGTAATTGGTCGGCCGGTGTTGCCACCGGACCCCGGGCAGGAAGCCCGGCAGCGGTTCTCCGCCACTGAACGACACGACCGTTCCACCGGCATCGAGCAACTCCATGATGCGAGGTGCGGCGGCATCGAGCAATCCGCGGTGGATTCGTTCGGGGATGATGATGCCGTCGTATCCGGTCAGGTCGGTCTCGGCCAGTTCCGGCAGGTACAGCAGCCCGCCGGTGAGGTGCTCGGCGTACTTGCCGGTGGTCAGCGCGCGGTGGTGATGCGAGTTTCCGCCGTAGACCGCCGCGAGGCCCTGGCCGGTTGCGGTGGACGGGCTCGCAGGCACCGGTTCCCACTCGTCGACAGGACGCCCGCTGCGCAGCGGTTGCTCCTGCAAAGATTGCGCCTCGTCTGCAGCCCACCGGGCAAGTTGTCCGGGGATCCTCGCCGCCGTGTTGTCCTCGATGCCGACGGCATATCCGAAAAGGTCACCGGTTGCATGTACGAAGATCGTGCCCGCCGTGGACACTCGGTCGACATAGGTCACCGGCTGGCCACCGATCAGATGCACCAGCGGCTCCGCGCCGTCCGGGACGGGATGGTGCCCACGGGCGAAAAAGCCGGCGACGCCGCGCCTTTCGGTCATGTGTGCGAGTTCGACTCCGGCGAACACCGGATGGTCGGCCACCTCGGTCACCACATACGACGCGCGCCGGCGTGGCAGCGTCGGCTCGAAGTGTCGCGCCCCCGGGAGCCAGTCCTGGTTCAGATGTCCGCAGAAGATCAGGACTTTGCCCGCATCGAGGAAGCGGCGGATCACGCCGCGATGGCGGGCCAGATGCTCCTGGTCGACGTTGGATCCGATCACCAGAATCCGATGAGGCGCCAGCGACTCGTCGGAGAGGTCGTAGCAGTCGATCGAGGTCACCTCATAGCCGAGTTCACCCCTGGCAAAAGGTGAGAGTTCCCCGGTCGGGTGCATTGTCACCAACGCGAATTGCGTCATATTTCCTCCTTTGTCGATACGTGCCGATGGCCGGCTGCCGCCACCAGCGCTGCGGTATACGGATGCCGGGGCCTCCCGAGAACCGATTCGACCGAACCGCTCTCGACCACCTGCCCGTTCTGCATCACTGCGATTCGGTGTGAGCCCCGCTGAGCCAGGGCCAGGTCATGGGTGATGTGGATGATCGCGATTGCCTCCTCGCGGCACAGTCGCTCCATCAAGTCGACGATTTCGACCCGCAGCGAGGCGTCGAGCCCACTCGTCGGTTCGTCGGCCATGACGAGCTTGGGTCCGGTCACGATCGCGCGGGCGAATGCCACCCGCTGGCGCTCACCACCGGACAGCTCGTGCACATATCGGCCCGAATAGCGAACGGCCGGAGCGAGATTGACCGACTCCAGTGCTCGCAGCACGGCATCTCTGCGGCCGGCCGGGCTGCCGATCCGGTGGATCACCATGGGTTCGGCGACGATGTCGGCAACGGTCAGGGTCGGCGGCAAAGACGCATACGGGTCCTGGAAGACCAGATGCATGTCCCGGCGGACGCGGCGGGCGACGGCGCGGCGCGTGCCGACGATGTCAGTGCCGTCGAACCGCACCGCACCGGTACAGGGCACCTCGAGTCCTGCCACCACGCGGGCCACGGTCGACTTTCCGGCGCCGGAACCACCGACGAGGGCTACGGATTCGCCCGCGTCGACCCTCAGGTTCACATCTGCCACGGCGGGTCGTCCGTGGAACGAGACGCCGAGGCCGGTGATCTCGAGCAGACTCATCGCGCGGCCTCCAGTTCCGGCGCCGGCTCCAACCTGACGACGGAGTCGATCAGACTCCGGGTGTACGGATGCTCCGCGTCCCCGATGATCTTTGCGGTCGAACCGGTCTCGACGATCTCGCCGTCCTTCATCACCGCGATCCGGTCCGCGATCGATTCCATCGCGGGCAGGTTGTGCGAGACGATCAACATGCCCACGTTCAGTTTCTCTCGCAGGTCCGTCAGCAACGACAAGATCTCGACCTCCATCAGCACGTCGAGGCCGCTGGTCGGCTCGTCCGCGATCAGGACCGCAGGATCGTTGACCAATGCCATGGCGATGACCACTCGCTGCCGCATGCCACCGGAAAGCTGGTGTGGGTAGGCATCGATCCGGGCGGCGTCGATCCCGACGAGGACCAGCAGTTCCGCGGCGCGAACGCGTGCTGCTCGTCGCGTGTACGTCCCGTGCGCCATCATCGCTTCGATCAACTGTGCGCCCACGGTACGCACCGGGTTCAGTGCACTCATCGCTTCCTGCGGGACGAGAGCAATCCGATTGCCGCGCATGGCCCGTAGGTCGGCCGCCGACATCGTCGTAATCTCGCGCCCCTCGACCTCGACCGAGCCGTTCAGGATTTCGGCAGCCGGGGGAAGCAGTCCGACAGCCGATGATGCCACCGTCGACTTGCCACTCCCCGACTCGCCCACCAACGCCACGATCTCGCCGGCGGCGACGGACAACGACACCGTGTGTACCCCAGCGCAGCCGGGGCCGTACGAGACGGTCAGGTCTTCGATCCGGAGCGGAGCGAGGCCGTCATCCTCACACCGGGCTGCCGATTCTCTCGTATCGACAGGACGACGGCGTTCGCGCTTCTCACGCCTGCCCAGTACCGGCCGTGAACGCTCCTCGAGCGCGTTTCCGATGAGGGCAAACGCCATGACGGTCAACGCGATTGCGATGCCCGGCGGCATGATCCACCAGAGCCAGGCATCAGTGAGGAACGCACTTCGCGCATTTGCCATCGCGAGCATGGAACCCCAACTGGCAGAGGATATGTCACCGAGACCGAGAAATGCCAAGGAGGCCTCGAGCAGGATCGCAGTCTTGGCCGCAAGGATGAACTGCGGGATGACCAGCGGGAATACGGCGCGCGAAACATGCCGGCGCAGAATGTAACCGGAACCGGCCCCCATGGATTTCAGGGACTGGATGTGGTCCCGTTCGCGCAGCGACAGAACCTGCGACCGCAGTTCCCTGGCCAGTCCGGCCCACAGCACCGCCGAGATGACCAGGATCTGGGTACCGATCCCGGGTCCGACGAAGACACCGATGACGATGGTCAGCGGCAGGACCGGAAGGGTCAGGATCACGTCGACGATGCGCATCAACACCGCATCGACCCAGCCCCGGGAGTAGCCCGCCACCACGCCGACCAGCGCACCGATCACCGTCGCGGCCAGGGCAGCGACGATTCCGACCAACAACGAGATCCGGGCGCCGTGGATCAGCTGACTGAGCAGGTCGTGCCCCACATCGTCGGCACCGAGCCAGTGCTCGGCGGACGGCCGGGCGAACGGTCGGGTGACCCGCTCGGCCGGATCATGGGGAGCCAGAACCGGCGCGGCGACGGCACACAGGACCAGGACCGCGAGGATCGATCCCCCGCCCACCGCCATGCGTCTGGATCGGGCCGAGACCGTCCGGCCCAGCGCCGTCGTGACGCCCGCGTCGGAACCCCTCATGCAAAGACCTCTTTCCGTTCATGAGAGATGCGTTCACGCCGCACCCGCGGATCGATGAGCGGATAGGTGAGGTCGGCGACGATGTTGGCGGCGACGATGCCGATCGTCGCGAGCAGGAATGCACCCTGAAGCAGTGGATAGTCGCGAGCCGTGACCGCGTCGTAAGTGAGTTGTCCCAGACCGGGATAGGCGAAGACGCTCTCCACCACCACCGCACCGGAGAGCAAGGTGCCCACGGCGAGTGTCAGGCTGGTGAAGACCGGCAGCAACGCGTTGCGAAGTGCATGCCCGAGTGCGACCCTGCGCTCGGTCAATCCCTTGGCGCGGGCGAGCCGGATGTAGGGCTCATCGAGGACACCTACCGTGGACGCCCGCGCCAGCAGGAAGAACCCACCGATGCCGGCGATCACAAGCGTTAGCACCGGCAGCACCATCCGGACGGCAACCGCGGTGAACCATTCCCATCCGGTGGCATCGATCGGTGCTGCCCCATACGACGGGAACCATCCCAACTGGACCGAGAAGATCGCGATCAGGATCATCCCGACCCAGAAGCCCGGCATCGAGTCGATCGCGAGAACACCCGTCACGGTCGCCGTCTCACGCTTGGTACCGCGACGCCACGCGGCCCAGGTGCCGAGGAGGGTCCCCAGCACTGCGGCGATGAGCATCGCGGTACCCACCAGCGCCAGCGTCCAGGGCAGCTTCTCCATCAGCACGTCCCACACCGGACGGTTGTGTCCGACAGACATTCCCAGGTCGCCCCGCAGCAGTCCTCCCCAGAAGGAGAGGTACTGCTCGGGGACAGACCTGTCGAGCCCGTAGCTCTGCCGGATCTGCTCGACGTATTCGGGCGCGAGGTTCCCCTCCTCGCCGCCGTACAGATACTGAACCGGATCTCCCGGCGCCAGATACGGCAGCGCGAAATTGAGCGTGACCGCTGCCCAGAGGACCAGCAGGTACTGCCCGATACGACGAAGCAGAGTCATCGGGGTCAGCGAACCGGCGCGATGGCGTTGGCGGTCTCACTGACCTCTCGAGGCAGGAATGACCACTTGTGCACGATGCCGTAGCCGGGGGTCTCGACCCACCCCCCGAAGCTGTCCGAACGGACGCCGAAGTTCTCGTCCGGGTAGTACAGCCCGATGGTGGTGGGCTGTGCGTTGTAGAGATCCTGGATTTCGTCGAGGACCGCCAGACGTGCCTCGTTGGTCTCGGTCACCTTCCACTTCTCGTACAGCGCATCGAACTCGGGATACGGGATCGACGGCGCCTTCCAGAGGTTGCCCGAGCGATGGGACATGATGAACTGCGTCGAGTCGCCGACCGCGTGCGGCGAGTTCGTCGTGATGTACATGTCGTAGCTCTTGTCCGATGAGATGTCCGAGAGCGACCCGGTGTCGACCGCGGCCACCGAGACGTCGAGACCGACCTTGCCGAAGTCCTCGGTCAGCAGTTCTGCCGCCCGCACATCAGGCGCCAGACCGCCGTCGACGTGAATCGTGTACGTCAGGTTCTCCCCGGTCTCGTTCTCCCGGATTCCGTCACCGTTCTTGTCCGCGTATCCGAGTTCGTCGAGGATCGCGTTCGCACCCGCGACGTCGTATTTCGCCTCGGTGGGATTGGAATACGGTGCGTCCGGGTGGACGTAGCCCTGCGTGGCGGGGCGGCCCTGCCCCAGTCCCACGATCTCGAGCAGCTGATCGCGATCGGTGGCCATGTTCAGCGCGGTGCGGAATTTTGGCTCACTGAAAGGCTTTTCGAGGAAGTTGAGCTTGAGTTCGGGGTATCGCAGCGGGGAGGTCTTGATGACCGAGATCTCCGACGAATTGCCGAACTCGTCGATGAGCTCGGGTGTCAGCGACCTCGTGGTGGCATCGATCTGTCCCGACCGCAGTGCGGTGAACGTCGCCGATGAATCGGTGATGACCGGCATGATCAGCTCATCGACAGTTGGAGTGCCGGCGAAGTAGTCGGCGTTGGCCTCGAACCGGTATCCGGAGGTCGGACTGTGGTCGACCAACTTGTACGGACCGGTGCCCACCGGAAGTCCGGTGTACTCCTTGGCCTTTGCCGGATCGACCGAAGACCACACGTGTTCCGGGAGGACCGGCAGATCGGCGAGCGTCACCGTACCCAGTTCGGGACATGCGTAGTCGCAGACGAATCGGACTCCCCCGTCCTCGGTGGTCTCCACCGTCGAGATCGAGGGGGTGTCGTTGACGTGGTGGGTGAAGCGACCGGTGGGCGCCTGATGCATGTAGTGGAAGCTGAAGACCACGTCCGATGCCGTGAACGGCACACCGTCGTGCCAGTTGACATCGTCACGCAGCGCGACTTCCCAGGTGGTCGCGTCCACCTGATCGACCGAGGTGGCCAGCCATGGCTGGGGATCGTCCACGTACGGGGACGGCGAGAGCAACTTGTCATAGATCAGCTCGGTCATCTGATCTGTTTGTCCGGCAAAAATATTGGCCGGACCGGAGTCTTTGTCGACCGCGATTGTCAAACTCTCTGCCGTCGCCGGACCCGTCAGGGTGCCGCCGCCCGCGGAGTCGTCGTCTGAACCACAGGCCGCCACAACAAGCGCGGAAGCGAGAAGCGCCGACAAGGCGCCGCGGCGCCGCATCGAAGAAGTCGGGGAATACATCTGAATCCTTTGGTAAGGCTTGCATAACCTTTGTAAGGTTAGCCTAGCTTACTGCGGATTCGAGATGGCAGGAGTCCCCCACGGTCCGGCCGACAACCTCGTAGCCAGGCCATGGGGCAACAACATGGCCCGACTGATCGACGAGGAACGGGGATCGAATTCCGCCGCGAATGCGAAGTGGTCGAGCAAGCGGCCGCCTCAATCAATGGGACCGGATCCCCGGCACACCATCCCTATAGACCCCCGTTCAATAGCCCTCGGTTCAGAGGAAGTCCTATGTGAGAGCCGTCTGATGCGGGTAGCCCCGACGTACCGTCCGGTCGAGAATGCCGAGCGTGCTCGCCAATGAGCTGGTGTGGATGACCGGGAAGATGTTCTTCTCACGCCACTCCGGATGGATGTCGGACCAGTCATAGAACGAGGTCACCTTCGTCGCCCCATCAGCGGCCGGCTCCAGACGATAGCCATAGACGTGCCCGATCTGCGGTCGCAGCCGACCGAGAATCGTCCAGGAGACCTCGACATCGGGTTCCAGGGTCTTGATGGTGACCGTTACGTCGTACTCCCCCAACGGGAAGTCACCCAGCGCCTCCCGATCCATGTGGACCACAAACTTGTCGCCGGCAGCTTTCACGCGGTCACCGGTTGCGTCCATCAACATCCCCGACGCGTCGATCGCCACATGTCCCTGCGGATCGGTGAGGACGGCAAAGATGTCGGCTGCGGACGCGCGGATCAGGCGCTCGGCTTCGATACGTTCGGTTTGCGTCTGTTCAACAGTCATACAACACACTAGCCACGCCCGCGCATGAAACTCAGCCGATCGTGTTCAACTCTTCCACCAGATCGAAGACCGGTTCGCCCGATCCGGTGTCGAAGCGAATCACCCGGTAGCGGTACCGCGTCGGCACCGTAGTCGTGATATCGAGGACGTCGACATTGGTGTTGCCCCGTACCGTGTGGCCTGGCAGCATCAGGTCATGGCTGGTCTACTGAGCGAATCCGACATCACCAAGGCCCTCGCCGACCTGACGTTCTGGTCGCGTACCGGCGATTCATTGACCCGCACTGTCGAATGCCCGAGTTTTCCGGCAGCGATCTCGTTCGTCAACCACGTTGCCGAGGCGGCTGAAGCAGCCGACCACCATCCGGACATCGATATCCGTTGGCGCAACGTCACATTCACCCTGAGCACGCATTCAGAGGGCGGGATCACCGGCAAGGACACCCTGCTCGCCCACCAGATCGACGATCTCGCCCCCTGACCTACGCGGACGTCCTGCTCAACGGGCGGAGAGCGCCGCGTATCGGGCGATGTGCTGGTCGGCCGGACCGAACTCGTACTCGATCGCGGTGAGACGCTTGAAGTAGTGCCCGATCGCCAGTTCCTCGGTCATCCCCATTCCGCCGTGCAACTGCACCGCATTCTGGCCGATGAACCGCGCCGACCGTCCGATGGTCGCCTTGGCTGCCGAAACCGCCAGCGACCGCTCCACCGGGTCGGCCTCGAGATTGAGCACGGCGAGATAGACCGCGGCGATGGACTGCTCGACCTCCATGTACATGTCGACCATCCGGTGCTGCAGCGCCTGGAAACCGCCGATCGGCTGCCCGAACTGCCGACGTTGCTTCGCGTATTCGACGGTGTCCGCCAATACCTTTCGCATCAGGCCCACGGCCTCGGACGCAACCGCAGCGGTGGCCTCGTCGACTGCCTTGTCGATCGATGGCCAGGCACCGCCTTCGGGGCCCAACAGTGCATCGGCGGGTAGTCGCAGGTCGGTGAACGTCAGGTCGGCGGCCTGGCGGTCGTCGATCGTGCGGTAGGCGTGGCTCTCGACGCCGGCGGGCAACTCGTGCGGATCGATGTCGACCACGAACAGCGAGATGCCGTCGGTGTCACGCTGCGATCCGGAGGTGCGCGCAGTGACCAGGAGATGGTTCGCCAGCGGGGCGCTGGTGACCACCGTCTTGGCCCCGTTGATCACCCAGCCATCACCGTCGCGACGTGCCGTGGTGGTCACATCGCGGTAGGTGTGGCCCGACGTCGGCTCGGTGGCGGCAAACGCCGTGATCGCCGTGCCGGCAACAATGTCCTGGACGATCTTCGCTGCTCGATCACCGCCGGCCCGCCGGAGCAGCCCGGACCCGATCACCACCGTGTCGACAAACGGTTCGACGACCAACGCGTATCCGAGAGCCTCGGTGACGATCATGAGCTCTACGGGACCGCCGCCGAGTCCACCGTCTTCCTCGGGCAAGGTGGCGCCGAGGATGCCGAGCTCGTCGGCGAAACCGGCCCAGATCGACGGTTGCCGGCCCGCGCCGATCTTGGCCGCGGCCCGACTGCTCTGAAGGTCGTATCGCGTGCTCAGGAACTTGGTGAGTCCGTCACGAAGGAGTTCTTGCTCTTTTGTCAGGCTGAAGTCCATCAGAGCCCCAATGCTGCTTTGGCGAGAATGTTCCGCTGAATTTCGTTGCTACCGGCGTAGATCGAACCGGCTCGGTCGTTGAAGTACCGCAGAGGCGCCACCGCCTGCCACTGCTCACCGCTGACATATCCGCCCACAGGTTCGGAGAACTCCGCGATCGGGCCGCCCGGTCGGGCAGCGTGCGGCTGATACACCCGCCCGCGCGGGCCGGCGGCCTCGAGGGTGATCTCGGTGAGCTTCTGGCTGAGTTCGGTCGCGAGAACCTTCAGCATCGACGATGCCGGCCCCGGATCCTCACCCGACGCCATCGCCGACAACGTCCGGTACTCCAGTATTTCGAGGACCTTCGTCCGTATCTCGGCCTCGGCGAGCTTGGCGGAGAACGCCGGATCCTCGATGAGCGGACGACCATCCGGACCGGGCACATCCGCTGCCGCCTTGGCTGCTGATTCCGCCATGACCTGCAGCGCGGGAGCTGCTGCGGCGCCACCGCGCTCGAAGACGAGCAGGTATTTCGCGACGGTCCAGCCGTCGTCGATCTTGCCGATGACATTCGACTTCGGCACCCGCACGCCGTCGAAGAAGACCTGGTTCTGCACCTGTTCACCCGAGGTCATCACCAACGGCCTGATCTCGATGCCCGGCGATGTCATGTCGATCAGAAGAAAGGTGATGCCCTGCTGTTTCTTCTCATGCTTGGAGGTCCGGACCAGGCAGAACATCCAATTCGCCTCGGCTGCATGGGTTGTCCAGATCTTGCTTCCCGTACAGACCAGGTCGTCACCCTCGTCGACGGCAGCCATCGTCAGCGACGCCAGATCCGAACCCGCCTCCGGTTCGGAATACCCTTGGCAGAAGAACACCTCGCCCGTCAGGATGCCCGGCAGGAAAAAGTCTTTCTGTTCCTGCGTGCCGAACGCGGCGATGGCATGGGACACCATCCGAATACCCATGGGCGACAACGACGGCGCACCCGCCAGCACGGATTCGCGGCTGAAGATGTAGTGCTGGGTCAGACTCCAGTCGCAACCCCCGTGTTCGACCGCCCAGGCCGGCGCCGCCCAGCCACGCTCGTACAGGATGCGTTGCCACTCCATGCTCGCCTCGTGCTCGGAGTAGACGCTCGTCATGAGGCGGCCTGCCTCACGCAGGTCGGGCGTGAGCTTCTCATCGAGAAAGGCGACAACCTCATCCCGGAAGGCTGCGTCGGCCTCTGACCAATCCAAATCCATCTGCGCTCCCCGCGTATCCACGACTCGATTGACCACCGACGCCGCTGGAGACAAAATCTACTTATGTCTCAGGGAGCCGTCAACGGTCATGGTGCAACATCGCAACGCGCGACCCGCGACGACGTCATCGATCTCGCCCACAGCTGGTTTCGCGATGGACGCCGAGTGGATGTCCAACAGCTGTCTCGCGAACTCGGTATCGGCCGCGCGACAATTTATCGCTGGTATTCGGGCCGTGAGGTCATCATCGGCGAGGTCGTGTGGCGCATCGTTGGCGAGGCATTACGTCGCGTGGAGGACCGTGAGGGTTACCCCTCGACAGTCGAACGATTTGTGCACAATTTCGGCGAGATGGCCACGGCCGTGCGCGGTTACCGCCCACTCTCGCGGTTTGTCTCCGATGATCCCGAATATGCGCTCCGGGTGCTCAGCACCCGGTACAGCGTTGTCCAGGGCCGGCTCATCGAATGGAATGCGGTGCGGCTTGGAACGATTCCCGATATCGGATCCCACGTCGACATCACGGCTCTTGCCTATGCGATCGTGCGCGTCGGAGAATCCTTCATCTGGAGCGACATGATCACGGGTGAACCACCCGCACCAAAACAGGCAACCGCAATGGTCGAATTACTGTTGGCCGGTGCGGTCACCTCACGACCGCGGTGACGAGCAGATACTCCCATTCCATCACCCCGTCGTCGGCGAGCGCCTTGCGGGCGAGGTCGGCCAGGCCGGTGTCCAGCGCCGCGATGGCGTCCGGATTGTCGGCGTTGGCCCGGTACACCGCAATCGTCGGACCGTAGGTCGCCTTGAAGAACTCCCGGAACTCTTCCGGTGTCTCGAACCGGTCCACCTTCAGCGTCTGCTTGACCACCGCGAGCTCGGTGACGCGGTCCCCGAAGAGTGTTCGCACATGGTCCTCGTCGCCCCACAACGGTGGCGGCTGCGCGCCGGGCGGCGGTGGCGGCGCGTAGGGCTTCATCGTCGCGAACATCTGACCGACGAACCCCCGTGGCGTCCAGTTGATCAATCCGATCCGGCCGAATGGGCGGCAGACGCGGATGATCTCGTCGGCGGTCTCCCGGTGGTGTGGCGCGAACATCGCACCCACACAGGAAATGACCGCGTCGAATGTGTTGTCGTCGAATGGAAGTGCTTCGGCGTCAGCTTCCCGCCAGGTGAGTTCGACCTGCCTTTCGGCGGCCAGTTGCTTTCCGGCCGTGAACAATTCAGGGGTCAGATCACTCGCGATGACCACCGCTCCGATTTCGGCGGCCGGGATGGCGGCGTTACCCGAACCCGCGGCGACGTCCAGAACCCGATCATTTTCGCCGATCCCCACCGCGTCGACCAACGTCGGACCGAGATTCGCGATCACCTGCGTGGCGACGGCGGGATAGTCACCGGACGCCCACAATGCTCGGTGCTTGATCTTGATCGGGTCGGGGGTTGTTGTTGGTGTGGCCATCGCCAAACTCCTTCGTATGCGCAATGAACGCGGATGTTCCTGACGCCTTCGATCCTGCGACGTGGCCCCGGCGGGTTCCAGTTCCAGATCTGTACCGCAGCAGCTTCTGAATCTGTACTGGTGCGCCGAACGGACTGGGTGTGTACTGGCAGGGACAACGCAAGGAGTCCCGATGTCTGGATACGGTCAGTTCTGCCCCGTCGCCAAGGCCATGGAGGTTCTCGACGAGCGATGGACCCTGCTGGTGGTGCGTGAACTACTCGCCGGCAGCAATCATTTCAACGAGTTGCGTCGTGGTGTCCCCAAGATGTCCCCCGCCCTGCTGTCCAAGCGACTGCGAACACTCGAGCGCGCGGGGGTCATCAACCGCGAGATCGACAGCGGCAGAACCGAATACACGCTCACCCCGAGCGGCAAAGAATTGTCCACGGTGGTCGAGGCACTCAATTCGTGGGGTATGCGCTGGATTGGGGAACTCGGTGAGGCCGACCTCGATCCCCACCTGCTGCTGTGGGACATGCGCCGTACCGTCCCAGTCGACCAGTGGCCGCGCTCCCGTACCGTCGTCGCGTTTCGCCTGGCAGACGTCCCGGCCAAGGCCTCACGATGGTGGTTGGTGGTCTCCGGGGGCGGCGTCGATGTCTGCGATTACGACCCCGGATTCGACATCGACGCCACCGTCGAGGCAACCCTGCGGGATCTCACCGCGATCTGGCGTGGTGATCGTTCGTGGAACTCCGCCCTGAGATCCGGCGATGTCGAGATCACCGCCGCCCGGAACATCCGCAACGAGGTACCGGACTGGATCGGCCAGGGACAGATGTCCCGGATCCCGCGTCCGGTGTGAGGCTCTCCGTGGTGCGGCCGGTGTCATTCAGAGGATCGACGCCTCTTCGCCCACCTGCACGGTGAGCTCGACAAGATCGTCGACCAGCTGCTGTGTCGGCCCGCCGTCACGGGAGGCGTTGCGGGGATCGTTCAACAGCCGCCGCAGGATGCCTTCTGCAATGATCGTCAGCCGCCAGAGCGCCATCGTGTGCCAGTACCCGATCTCGGCGACATCCCGCCCTGTTGCTTCGGCATACGCACTGACCAGTTCGGCGCGGGTGGGAAAGCCGGGGGTGGTCGACACCCTGGACGGCCCGGTCACGCGGTCACCGGATTCGGGCCAGAAGGCGAGCAAGTTGCCGAGGTCGGCCAGCGGTTCACCGAGTGTGCACAATTCCCAGTCGACGATCCCGACCACGCGGCCGGCTGCCGGTGACGTGATGACGTTGCTCAGATGGTAATCGCCGTGGACCAGCGTCAACTCCCCCTGTTCGGGCGCGTGATCCGCCAGAGCTTTGGCCACGTCGGCTATCTCGGCGACCTCCCTGGTCTTCGAGTGGTCCCACTGTGCGCTCCAGCGCTTCAGCAAACGGCCCGCGTAGGGCTTGTGACTGGCCAGATCGGACAGTCCGGTGGCGTCGAGGTCCACCGCGTGGATCGTGCCCAGTGCACGGGGCAGGTCGAGACCGATCTGCCGACGGTGGTCCGGGGACAGTTCTTCTGCCACAGCCGGATTGTCGATGACGGCCCCGTCGATGAAACTCATCAGCACCAACGGCGCCTCGGTGATCGCGGGGTCGGCGGTCGAGGCGATCATCTCCGGCACCGGAACGGCGGTGTCGTGCAGCGCCGATATGATCCGGTGCTCACGCAGTACGTCGTGGGCCGAGGCGAGCAGCGTGCCCAGCGGCGGCCGACGCAGGATCCACCGCGAACCAGCGGAGTCCTGCACCCGAAAGGTCAGATTCGACTGGCCGTTGCCGACTCGGTCGAATGTGATCGCCCCGACGGCGCCGATATCGAGGCCGTCGATCCACTTCGACACCGCATCGGCGTCGATTCCGACCACATCACTCATGACTCCGCTCCGATTTTTCGGTACTGGGCGAGTTCCTGACGCGCGATCGTCCGCTTGTGCACCTCGTCGGGGCCGTCCGCCAAGCGCAGCGCCCGCAGGTGGGCGTACATGCTGGCCAGCGGGAAGTCGTCGGAGACCCCGCCACCCCCGTGCACCTGGATCGCGCGGTCGACAATCTTGAGAGCCATGTTCGGTGCGGCCACCTTGATCGCGGCAATCTCGGTGCGCGCCGCCTTGTTGCCGACGGTGTCCATCAGCCACGCCGCCTTCAGTGTGAGCAGACGCGCCATCTCGATCTCGATCCTGGCCTCGGCAATCCAATCCTGGATATTCGATTGCGCAGCAAGCGGTTTCCCGAACGCAATGCGCAGCGACGCCCGGGCGCACATGAGCTCCAGAGCGCGTTCGGCCATCCCGATGGCGCGCATGCAGTGATGGATACGGCCTGGTCCGAGCCGCGCCTGCCCGATCATGAACCCGGCCCCGGCCCCCGCCAGCACGTCTTTGTCGGGGACCCGGACATTCTCGAAGAGCACCTCGGCATGACCTTCTCGGTCCTGATAGCCGAAAACCGGGAGATTGCGCAGGACCGTGACCCCCGGCGCGTCGATCGGCACCACCATCATCGACTGCTGCGCATGGACGGCGGCGTAGGGATCGGTCTTGCCCATCACGATCAAAACCTTGCAATTGGGGTGCAAGGCGTTCGACGTCCACCATTTGCGGCCGTTGAGGATCCAGTGGTCGCCGTCTTGCTGCATGCTCATCTGGATGTTGGTGGCATCGGAACTGGCGACACCGGGTTCGGTCATCGCAAACGCGGAGCGAATCGTCCCGTCCAGCAACGGGGCGAGCCATTTCTCTTTGTGCTCGTCGGAACCGAACAGGCTGAGCACTTCCATGTTGCCGGTATCGGGCGCCGAGCAATTACAGGCCTCGGGCGCCAGCACTGCGCTACGGCCCATGATCTCGGCCAGTGGTGCGTACTCGGCGTTGCTCAGACCCGGTCCGTAGCGTGGGTCGGGGTGAAAGAGGTTCCACAGTCCACGCGTTTTGGCCTCGGTTTTGAGTTCTTCGATGATCGGTGGATCGAAATGCGGGTCACCGGATTCACGCATCTGCCGGGCATAGATCTCCTCTGCCGGGTAAATGTGTTCGTCCATGAAGGCCAGCAGGCGCCCACGATAGTCGGCGCAGCGGTCGGTGTAGCCAAAATCCATTGCCACATACCTACATTCGTTGTCGTCGGGCGATTCGGTCAGTCCCCGTCGGAGGCCAGGTGCCGTTGGAAGCGCCGCATGCCTGCAATCCACCGGTCGTAGTCGGAACCCTTGTTACGGTAGAAGTCCAGAACCTCGGGATGCGGCAGAATCAAGAATCTCTCATCTTCCATCGCCGCCAGCACCTGATCGGCCACGTCCGCCGGGCGCAGCACCGCCCCCGATTCGGTCACGGCTCGCGCCGCAACCGAAGCACCCGGCGCATCTGTCTCGAAGCCCTCTCGCAACAGAGCGGTCTCCACTCCCATCGGGCACAGACAACTCACCGCGATCCCCCGGTCGCCGTAAGTCACCGATAACCATTCGGCGAACCCGACCGCCGCATGCTTGGTCACCGAGTATGTCGCCGACCCGATCTGGGTCAGCAATCCTGCCGCCGACGCCGTGGACACGAAGTACCCGCCACCGCTCTCGAGCCACCGCGGCACCAGGATCCGGGCGGCCCGCACGTGCGCCATGACATTCACGTCCACTGCCACCTCCCACAGGGCATCGGAGGTGTCCAGGCCCATCCCGGCGGTGGTCCCGGCGTTGGCGAAAAAGATCTCCACCGGTCCGAGCTCAGCAGCGGCGTGGTCGATCATCGCTTCGAGAACCTCGGGATCGGAGACATCACCACCCATCGCCATCGCCCGGCCGGGGTGTGTCGCGATGATCTGCTCCGCCACGGCGTCGGCGGCCGGCGCGTTGAGGTCGGCGACCAGCACACTCACCCCGGCTGCGGCCAGCGCTTTGGCCAGGGCCGCACCGATCCCGGCGCCACCTCCGGTGACAACGGCAACTTTCCCTGCGATCTCCACCCAACCGATGCTAGAGCCCCCGCCGTCGAACGGGCGCAAAACGCCGCCGAGCGGGCCCTAAACACCGCCGAGCGTGCCGATAATGCAGTCAGGCGTCCCAAGCGCCGAAAGCTTGTTTCCGCTTAATTGTTATTTCGGCCCGTTCGATGGTGAGTTGGGCACGCTCGGCGGTGTTATTGGCACGGTCGGCGGAATTGGCAGGGACTATTTGGCGGCACAAGGCGGTGCAGGAGCATCTTCAAACAGTGGAGCGCCCAGCGGTTCGAGGTAGACGACATCGAGAATGACCGGCACCTTGCCAAGATTTTGTCCTTGATGGACGTTGTCGTCTCCGGCGGGCTCGTTGATGAATTGCCCGGTTTTGTAGATAACCGGTTTACAGTCCGGCCCGGGGTGAGTCAGTGTGCCGGCCTGCACGATTCCCACAACAGGGCCGTCGTGGTAGTGCCACCCGGTGGTTCCGCCAGGGGCGATGGTGATCTGCTTGGCCACCGCATGCAAACCATCCGGAATGAAGGGCAAGAGATCGGCAGGAATTTCGATATCGGCGAGGGTCACCGCAGAAATACCCTCGCCAGGAGTTGCATTCGCCGCAGTGGCCGGAACCATCAGCGCTGCACACGCGAGCGCCGCAACCGTTGTCACCGAACGGACAGTTTTCATCATCTGCAAAGAATAGGCGCTATCACCCCAGCTCACCCGGCCTAGAAGGAAATCGAACAAAAGCCCTCTCGCGTCCCGACCAATAGGCCATATCAGACCAGCGGCGCCGTATAATCCGACGTACATTGTCCGCGTTCACTTTTCACAGAGCCGAGGAATGCAGTGCCACCTTCTACTCGCCAGGCACCTCGACTCGGATTGTTCACCCGCAACGCGGTGGGAACGTCCTCCGCCGAAGCGTTCATGATCATCGCCATCGCCACGATCCTGGTCACCCGGGCATATCTCTGGTTGACCGACTACCCGCAGGTCGGCGGCGGCACCCTGCACATCGCCCACGCGCTTTACGGTGGCGCGCTGATGATGCTTGCACTACTGGTGAATTGGTGGTTTCTCGGCTATGGTTCGCGCGTACTCACGGTCCTGTTCGGCGGGATCGGATTCGGGCTCTTCCTGGACGAGGTGGGCAAGTTCGTCACGAAGGACAACGACTACTTCTACGGGCCCTCCGCCGAAATCATGTATGTCTTGGTGGTGGTCGTCATCATCATCGGTCGAATGATGAGGGAGATCAGGCCGCTCACCGCCAACGAAAATCTCGCGTCCGCGGCCGCCATCGCGGCCGACGGAGTCGCCCGGGGACTCCAGGCGCACCGCAGGGAACTCGCGTTACGAATGGTCGAGCAGGCCGAAGAACTCGGGGCCGACCCGGCGTCCGCGCGAAGTATTCGGGAACTCTTGATCGGCGCACCCATCGCGTCTGCCCGCCTGTATGCGTTACAGCAGTGGGCACCTCGCCTGGTGCCGAACTTCTTCCGGCATCCGCGGTGGCTCCCGATCGTGTCCTGGCTGATGATCTTTTCGGCGACGGTCGCCTTTGCATTCTCCACCGTCGGCGTGACGCTGGGAAACACGTATTACGAAAGCAACCACGTCGAACTGGACTTCGGCGGACGGAACATCGCCACGGTCATCCTGATGGTCAGCGCCGTTGTCACGCTGGCCTTTTCGGTGCCGGCGATGATGGCCCGGAAGCGGACGGACAAACCATGGCCACTGCAACTCCTGCGCTATGCCGCACTCACGTTCACGATGCTCAACGCACTGGTTGACTTCGCAACCGACGGTTTCGGCGCTTTGGCCAACCTGGGCGTCGGTCTTTTCACTTTGGCGATCATCTCCTACCACCTCGAGCTCCGGGCCCGCCAAGCCAGACCGCGGGCACACGACGAGGCCGTCGCTGCGACCGACGATGCCGCCGAGGTCAAGTCCGTATCGCCCGAACCCGTCGGCCGGCCGTAATCATCGAGCAACAGCAAACCGCCTGGCGCCGATCACATCTGGCCCACGCAAACGCTTTGTCTCGCGCCCAGGTTGGTCCGGCCAGGACCCAAATTAGTCGAACAAACATTCGACACATAGTCGATTTCCGGTGTATCCTGATCGTAAGCGTTTTGATCAGATGTGCTGGGGGGCATGATGTCTGACGATCCACCTGTTGACTCTTCGGTTGATTCCTCGCCGGTTCCGGTACTGGTGCGCATGTACCTCGAGTTGGAGTTGCTCGTTGCCGATATCGCGGACTGCGCTGATTCCGATATGTCTGGCGCGGAAGTCAATGAGCTTGTGCGGGTGCATGAACGGATCGCTCGTAAGGTTGAGTTCACCGGGTTGCGTCACCTGTTGCGGGTCTCGGATCGGTCATCGTTTACCGAAGCCGGGTATTCGTCGTTGTTCGGTTTCACCCGTAGCGAGTTGCGGTTGACCAAAGGGCAAACCATGTCCCGGATCCGGGGCCTGGAGGCGGTCGGCCGATTCCATACGTTGCAGGGTGAGGTGTTGGCGCCGAAATGCCCTGCGGCCGAGCAGGCGTGGTCACGCGGTTTGATCGGGGTGGCGCATATGGATGTGATGTTGGATGTGCGCAAGCAGATCCCGTCGGCCTCGGATCCGGCTGTCTATGACGTGGTCGATCACTGGATGACCGAAGAGGCCGTCGGCCAAGATCCCACCCAGCTGACCGCCGCCGGTCGCGCGGTGTTGGCCCGGGTCGACCCCGATGGTCGGTTGACTGATGATTCGGATCGGGCCCGTAAACGGTCGATGGGTATCGGGGATCAGGGGGTAGATCTGATGGCCAAGATCACCGGCACCCTGGATCCGGAAACGCTGGCCTTGTTGAGGACGGTGATGGATGTGTGGGCGGCGCCGGGGATGAACAATCCAGCCGACCCCAACTCGCCGACCGGGGCGTCCGATGATCCGAAACAGGACCAAGAGTTGATCAAGGCTGCCGCTGAGCGGGATACCCGCTCGAAGGGCGAACAATTCCACGACGCGCTCAAGGCGATCCTGAAGACGATTTTGGAGTGCAACCTGCTTGGGAAGTCGCATCGGGGTTTGCCGGCGCAGTTGGTCATCACGATGACCAAAGAGCAGCTTGACGAGTGCGCGGGGATCGCCAGAACGGCGTCGGGAGTGGACATTCCGGTCAACGAGGCCCTGAATTTGGCGGCCCGGTCGGACAAATATCTGGCCGTGTTTGCTGACCACTCCGCTGAGGTGTTGTATCTCGGCCGGACCAAACGGACCGCGCAGAAGGGGCAACGGTTGGCGTTGTTCGTCCGGGATCGCGGTTGTTCGCATCCTGGTTGTACCAATCCGGCGACCTGGGTCGAGGCCCATCACTTACTTGCCTGGATCAATGGTGGTTTGACCGACATCGACATGATGGGATCAGCCTGCCCGCCGCACCACAAACTCATCGGTGATGGACCGCATCAGTGGCAAACAATCATGATCACCGAAGGCCCCGACACGGGTCGGGTCGGCTGGATACCGCCGGCGTCGGTGGATCCGGAAAGAAAACGCGGGTCAACCGGGCCCAGCATGTCAACGAAACCCTCGCAGCAGCCTGGCAAAAAGTGCTCGCCGACCGCCAGGACTCACTCGCACAACACCGACAAAAACTCTCCCGCGATCACGACAACGGCGAATCCGCGCCAGAACCCGAAGCCGAACCGGAGGTCGATGATCCTGACCAGACCGACTAGCGACTACCCGAGGTCACGCGCCAGTGCACGTCCGGCCGCGCGACCGGAGAAGATGCATCCGCCCAGGAAGGTTCCCTCCAGAGCGTTGTAGCCATGCACCCCGCCGCCACCGAATCCCGCGACCTCACCGGCAGCGTACAAACCGTCGAAGGCACTGCCATCGGAGCGGATCACCTGCGAGTCGAGGTTTGTCTCCAGACCGCCCAGGGTCTTGCGCGTCACCAAGTGCAGGCGAACAGCGATCATCGGACCGTATTTCGGGTCTTCGAGGCGGTGGGGCGCTGCGACTCGAATCAGCTTGTCACTGAGGTAGTTACGCGCATTGCGGATCGCCATGATCTGCATGTCTTTGGTATAGCTGTTGTCGATCTGGCTGTCGCGGGCACGCACCTCGGCAGCCACCTGGTCGTAGTCCAACCGCGGTCCGGGGGTGATCTCGTTCATGCCTGCCACCAGATCGCGCAGATTGTCGCGAACGACGAAGTCGGCACCGCGCTCCTTGAACGCTTCGACCGGACCGGTGGCACCCTTCTTCACCCGCTGTAGAAGTAGCTTGAAGTCCTTGTCGGTGAAGTCTGGGTTCTGCTCCGACCCGGAGAGCGCGAACTCCTTCTCGATGATCGCCTGGGTGAGGATGAACCACGTGAAATCGTGGCCACCCCGCGTGATCGTGCCGAGCGTGCCCAGTGAGTCGAACCCGGGAAAGTTGGGTACCGGCAATCGTTTTCCGGTCGCGTCGAGCCATAGTGAGGACGGACCGGGAATGATCCGAATTGCGTGATCCGGCCAGATCGGGTCCCAGTTCTGGATCCCTTCGGTGTAGTGCCACATTCGATCGCGGTTGACCACGCTGCCGCCCGCGTCTTCGGTGATCTGCAACATCCGGCCATCCACGTGGGCAGGCACACCGGTGATCATGTGTTCCGGTGCCGGCCCCAATCGATCGACGGGCCAGTTCTTCTTCACCAGTTCGAAGTTGCCGCCGATGCCCCCGGAGGTGACAACCACCGCCTGGGCGCGCAACTCGAAGTCGGAGTCCCGTTCCCGACTCGACGACACCCCTCGTGGTTCGGTCGACGGAACCAGCACCGTTCCCCGGACACCCACCGCCCGTCCGTCCTCGACGATGATCGCGTCGACCTGGTGCCGGTACCTGAAGGTGACCAGACCCCTGGCCTCGCCGGCCAGGACGGGCTCCCGGAACACCCGTACCACCTCGGGACCGGTCCCCCAGGTGATGTGGAAGCGCGGGACCGAGTTGCCATGTCCGTTCGCCGATCCGGATCCGCGTTCGGCCCATCCGACCGTGGGCATCACCTTCAATCCCAGTTCGTGCAGGTAGGAACGCTTCTCGCCGGCAGCAAAATCGACGTACGCCTCGGCCCACTGACGAGGCCAGTGGTCTTCCCGGTCGCGATCGAACCCGGCCGACCCGAGCCAATCGGCGCGGGCGAGTTCCAACGAGTCCTTGATCCCCAGTCGACGCTGCTCCGGCGTGTTCACCATGAACAGGCCGCCGAGCGACCAGAACGCCTGTCCGCCTAGGTTCTGCTCGTTCTCCTGGTCGAGGATGGCCACCCTCTTGCCGGCCTTCACCAACTCGTGAGCCGCGACCAGCCCTGCCAGACCCGCACCGACCACGATCACATCAAATTGCTCGGACACCCGCACACCCCTGCCTGGCTTCACCACTGATCGCGCTTCGAGTTCTTCCACGCTCCTGTGAGCATAGGGAAGGAGTTGCGGTGTGTCGCCGAACCCGGATCCTTTGTCCAATCCAGGCCGCACCAGATCGCCGCCCGGGCGGCGACCGGTTTCGTCCGCCAATCCATGGCACGCGGTCTGCTGGGCCCGGGCCGTCGGGCCTGAACCAGATCAGGACCTCGCGGAGCGCAGATAGTCGCTGGGCGTGCGACCGATGACAGCCTTGAACTCGCGCGCCAGATGGGCCTGATCTGCGTACCCCAGTTCCGCCGCGACGTCGGCAATCGTCGTGGCACCGCCGCGCAGGGCCATCGCCGCGTCCTGGAGTCGACGCCGCTGGATCAGCCACTTCGGACTCAGTCCGGTGCGGTGAATCGTGAGGCGTTGCAGGGCCCGGGTCGACATCGACACCGCGGTGGCCAGGTCGGCCACCCGGCGTGGTCCGTCGTCGTCTTCGACAAGGTCGACCACCCGATTGATCAGGATTCCCTCCTCATCCACCGACCACTGTTGTGCCCACCTCTCGTACAACTGCGCCACCTGCTGGTATCGATCCTCTGGGCTGCGGTCCGACGCAGTCATCGCCGCCCGGACCCGACCGGTGAGCTTGCTGTCACCGGGGACGGGCAGGGGCGATCCGATCGGCAACGCCGGCCCCGATCGTGATCCGGGGGCCATCGACCGACCGGTCATCACCGTGATCGCGGCCGGCCGCAGCAGCACCCCCGCAGCCCACCCACTGCCCTGCAACTTCTGTTCGCTGGTCCCCTGGCTCACGCAATACAGCGCAGCCCGATCAGGTTCGATGACCACATTGCCGCCCGGATGTTCCAGCACCGGCTGCAACACCGGCAGGTCGAGGTCCCAGACCGCGATCCACACGTGCCGTAACAGCTCGCTGGGCGGCAACGCCAGTCGATGCAGTCGCACGCCGTCGCGCCCGGGATCCAGCTGACCCCGGGGTGGGGTACCGACGTGGCCCATCTTGTCGCGTTTGTTCAAGCCCGCCCCCTGCACCCTCGGTCAGCATGAAACGCATGACAACCACAACCGCAGCACACGGAAAATACACCGAACACGGTGTACCCCATGGGTTCACCTCCCTGACACCGTTCATCGTCGTGACACCTGCCCAAGACGCCATCGCGTTCTATCAGGACGTCTTCTCTGCCACACTCACCCAGAGCACCGAGTTGCCCGGACCGGACGGCGGACGTATCGTCGCCCACGCCGAACTCGACTTCGCCAACGGGCGGCTGCAACTCGGCGATCCCGATCCCCAGTATGGACTGATCCCCCGACAGTCCGGTGATTCCGACTGTTACTCCCTCTCGCTCTACGTTCCCGACGTCGACGCAGTGGTGGCCCGGGCGGTCGACTTGGGCGCGACCGTGCGCGAGCAGGCACAGACGTTCGTCTCCGGCGACCGCTTCGCATCACTGCGTGATCCATTCGGGATCAGGTGGTCGGTGATGACGCGGATCGAAGACCTCTCCGACGAAGAAAGTGCCGCGCGGGTGGCCCGATGGGCGGCCGAACAGGGCTGAACCAACCCCGACATCAGACCCCGGCTACGCGCGACTCGAGGCACTCGCCCGCCGGCGGCCTCGCGGTCATTGGTTTCCTGGCCGCGTCGAGCGCTGATCGTGGCTGCGTAAAAGCGTTGCCCGGGTCCGGGCAAGGTGGCAGCATCCGCCTCATGATCGAAGATCTTTTCTTCGCCGCACACGAGGGCTTGCCCCGCGAAGCCCCCGGCTCCGAGACGACGACGGAACTGTTGTTTCGCCTCGCCGGACTCCACACCGGTTCCCGTGGGGATCTCCCGCCACGAATCCTCGACATCGGCGCCGGCACCGGGCCCGCCACGATGGTCTTGGCAGGCCTCGGCGCGCAGGTCACCGCCATCGACACCCATCAGCCTTTTCTCGACGTGCTGGTGTCGAAGACCAAGGCCGCCGGGCTACGCAGCCAGGTGACGATCGCGAACGTCTCCATGGAAGATCTCGACTATCCCGATCATTCCTTCGACCTGGTGTGGGCGGAAGGTGCCGCGTACATCATCGGATTCGACAACGCACTGACGTCGTGGCGCCGACTGCTGGCACCGGGCGGCGCCCTGGTGCTCACCGAGGCGGACTGGCTCACCGCGTCGCCCTCGGCCGGCGCCACCGAGTTCTGGAATTCCGCATATCCGGAGATGCGAACGACCGGTGAGAATGTCTCCGCCGCAATCGAACTCGGATGGACGGTCGCGGCCACCTATCTTCTGCCCGAGACCGACTGGGATGAGTACTACATCCCCCTGGGTTTGCGGATCGACGAGCTGCGACAGGAGCAACCCGACTCGGCGGCAGATCTCGAGCTGGTCGGTCAGGAGATTGACGTCCGCCGGGACCACGGTTCCCACTACGGTTATACCGGGTACGTCTTACTGCCCAGGGAGGTCGAACGATGAGCGGTCCCGAAACGATTGCCGACAGATACCACCGCCGCGCCACCACTTTTGCCGACGTGATCGCTGCTGCGCCGCCGGATCGCTGGTCATCGCCGTCGCCCTGCGCGGAGTGGACCGCGGCCGACGTCTTGCAGCATGTGCTGGACATGCAGTCCGCGATGTTCTCTCCCCTGGATCAGACCCTGTCACCGGCACCAACCGTGGATACCGATCCCCGCGGCGCCTTCGACCACGCGCGCGCAGATATCCAACGGGCACTTGCCGATCCGACGGTCGCCGAGGCCACGGTGCAGACGCCCGTGGGCCCTTCCACATTCGCCGACCACGTCGATCAGGTCGCCAGCGCAGACCTGGTGGTCCATGGCTGGGATCTGGCGCGTGCGCTCGGACTCGAACACCGGATCGATCCCGCTGAGGTCGAAGCGGCGTGGCCGGGCGTCCAGGAGATGCCCGACATCATGCGTGTCCCGGGTGCTTTCGGACCTGGGATCGTCGTCTTCGGGCCGATCGTGGACGTACCGGACACCGCACCGCTGCACGACAGGTTCCTGGGCTTGCTGGGGCGAGATCCCTACTGGAAAGCGCCGTAACCGGGTCGTTTTCGTGCGTAGCCTGGTCACATGGGTATCACCTACACCAGCAAGGTCGTCGCCCCTATCGACGACGTGTTCGCCTGGCATGGCAGGCCGGGAGCTTTCACCCGGCTCTCGCCGCCTTGGGCACCACCATGGTTGGTGCGGGAAGCCGACTCGCTGGAGGACGGCGCCGCGGTGCTGTCGTTCGGATACGGTTTGAAATGGGTGGCCCGGCATCAGGCGACCCGCTTCCATCCGCCGAATCAGTTTGTCGACCAACTCGATTCGTGGCCGCTTCGGTTGGTGATGACATGGACGCACCACCATGGTTTCTCCGAGATCGATCCGCAGACCACCAAGGTCACCGACACCGTGGACACCACTGTCCCCGGCGCACTGTTACGTCCGATGTTCCGCTACCGGCACCGACAATTGGCCGATGATCTCGCCGTACACGCGTGGGCCATGCCGCTGGCCGGTAAACCGTTGACGGTCGCCATGACCGGCACGTCGGGACTTGTCGGAACCGCCTTGCGCGCGTTGCTGACGACCGGCGGCCACCGCGTCATCGCACTGGTCAGACGCGCCCCCAAAGGTCCCGACGAACGGCGCTGGAACCCCGCCGATCCCGCCGAGGACCTCCTGTCCGGGGTCGACGCCGTCGTACATCTGGCCGGGGCATCGATCGCCGGACGATTCAACGACGCACACAAATCCGCGGTCCGGGACAGCCGGATCGACCCGACCACGGCACTGGCCCGTATCGCCGGCGCCACCACACCGCTCCCGACTTTTGTCTGCGCCTCGGCGATCGGCTTCTACGGCTTCGATCGCGGTGATGCGGTGCTCGACGAAAACTCCTCGCGCGGAGATGGTTTCCTCGCCGATGTGGTGTCCGAGTGGGAGGATGCCACGGCACCGGCGGCTGCGGCCGGCGCACGGGTGGTGAACGTCCGGACCGGCATCGTCCAGGCCGCGGACGGCGGAACGCTGAAACTGCTGCGACCGCTGTTCACCCTCGGGCTCGGCGGGCGTCTCGGTGACGGTGACCAGTGGTTGTCCTGGATCGGCATCGACGATCTGGTCGACATCTATTACCGCGCGATCGTCGACGAGCGACTTTTTGGTCCGGTCAACGCGGTGGCACCGAATCCGGTACGCAACAAGGAGTACACCGGTGCGCTCGCCGGGGCGGTACACCGGCCGGCGATCATCCCGGTGCCGAGTCTGGGCCCACAGGTCATCCTCGGATCAGAAGGCGCAAAAGAG
The DNA here is from genome assembly GCF_059553395.1 of Williamsia sp. z34. NCBI lineage: Bacteria > Bacillati > Actinomycetota > Actinomycetes > Mycobacteriales > Nocardiaceae > Williamsia > Williamsia sp. z34. The sequence continues at coordinate 749,267 of NZ_JCANWW010000002.1, forward strand.
CTGGCACTGGCCAATCAGCGGGTGAGCCCCGCCCGCCTCACGACGGTGGGGCACCGATTCCGGATGACCGCGATCGACGAGGTGCTACGTCACCAACTCGGTGGCGACCCCGGCAGGCCCGTCACCGGATCGCGAGCTCAGACTTGATCGCCGCGGCGAGGCCGTCGACATCCTCGGGTGTGGTGTCGAACGAACACATCCACCGGACCTCGGCGGTGGCCTCGTTCCAGGTGTAGAACTTCCACACCGATCGCACGCGATCAGCCGCCACCGGATCGAGCGCTGCGAACACCGCGTTCGCCTCGGTGGGTTGGGTGATGGTCAGACCGGGCGTGCCGTCCAACAACCCACGAAGCCGGATGGCCATGGCGTTGGCATGCGCGCCGGCCCGCAACGCTGTGCCGTCCTCGAACAACGCGAGGAGCTGCGCCGAGACGAAACGCATCTTGCTCGCCAACTGCATGCTGAGCTTGCGGATGTAGTCGGTGCCGTCGACCGAGGCGGGATTGATGACAACCACAGCCTCCGCGCCCAACGCGCCCACTTTGGTTCCACCCAGACTCACCACGTCGACACCGGCGGCGGCGGTGAACTCGCCCGGCGAAAGATCCAGTGCAGCAGCAGCATTCCACAGCCGGGCGCCGTCGAGGTGAACCACCATCCGCTGCTGGTGGGCGTAGTCGCAGATGGCCGCGATCTCGTCGCGCGAATACAGTGTCCCGAGCTCGGTCGACTGGGTCAGACTGACGGCCAGCGGCTGGGCCCGGTGTACATCGCCGAATCCGTAGGCCTGCGTCGCGATGGTTTCCGGCGTCAACTTCCCGTCGGAGGTGGGCACCGTGAGGAGCTTGATCCCACTGACCCGTTCCGGCGCACCGCCTTCGTCGTTGTTGACATGTGCGGACTGCGCCACGATCGCCGCGCCCCATCGTGGCAGCATCGCCGTCAGGCTCACCACGTTGGCGGCAGTTCCGTTGAACACCGGGAACACCTCGGCCTGCGCCCCGAACTCGTCGCGGACCACACCTCGCAACAGCGAGGTATAGGCATCGTCACCGTATGAGGGCTGGTGTCCGCCGTTCGCCGCGGCGAGTGCGGCCAGCACCTCGGGCAGCATTCCGGCGTAGTTGTCCGACGCGAACGCCCGCCACTGCGGATCGTGCAGCTGATCGGCCGGTTCCGACATCGATGTCATCCGCCAAACCTTTCTGTTCTGATCGCGGCCGCCGGATACCCGAGATCCAGCAACCACCGGGCACATTGTTCGACAAACGCTGTCGGCCCGCACACCCTGAACTCCGGGTGCTGATCCACCGGGATCACCAGCGATGCCAGTTCATCCGACGTCAGCCGTCCCGGTCGCCGCGCGGCATCGACCGGTGAACGGCGGGTGTACACGTAATCGACCTGCAGACTGCCTGCCGCGCGCAACCCGGCGAGTTCGGCGCGGTAGTAGTCGTTGTCCGGGCTGCGTACCGAATACAGGAGACGGAACGGAACCGGCGCGCCGGCGGTTTCACGCTCCCGGATCATCGACATCAGCGGCACCACTCCCGAACCACCGGCGATCAGTTGGACCGGTGCGGGATCCGTGGGGCGCCAGATGAACCAGCGGCCGATCGGTCCACGAATCTCCAACTCATCTCCGACCTCGAGGCCGGAGATGAGATACGGCGACACCTCGCCGTCGGTGAGCTCCTGCACCGTGGTCTCCAGAAGATCGTCACCGGCCGCTGCGGCCACCGAGTACGACCGCACGGCTTGGTAGCCGTCTTCGGCGGTCAGGCGGATGTCGATGTGCTGGCCCGGCAACACCCGACCACGATCGGATACCCGTAGGCGTAGGGTCCTGGCGGTCGGCGTCTCCATCGACGCCGCGACGAGTGTTGCCGTCCGCCAACCGTTCACCAATACCGTTCCTCTTTCCAGGGATCGCCGTGGTTGTGGTAGCCGTTGCTCTCCCAGAAGCCCGGAACATCCTCGGCCATCTCGGTGAGCCCACTGACCCACTTCGCCGACTTCCAGAAGTACAGGTGTGGGATCAGCAGTCGCGCGGGACCCCCGTGTTCGGGCTCGAGTGGCTCTCCCTCGTAGGTGTGCGCGATCCACGCCTGCCCGTCGAGCACATCCTGGAGCGGGACGTTCGTCGTGTATCCGCCGTGACAGTGGGCCATCAGGTATCCGTCGGGCTCGATCTCGTCGCCGAGAAGGACGTCGAGCGACACACCACGCCACGTGGTCTCCAACTTCGACCACGCCGTCACACAGTGGATGTCGACTGTGATCTCCTGCTGCGGAAGCGACATGAACTCGTCCCACGACCAGCTCCGGGATGCACCGCCGAGGAGATTCACCGCGAAACTCCAGTCCGCCGTGTCGATCAGCGGCGTCGGGCCTGCCGACAGTACCGGGAAGTCACTCGTCAGATATTGCCCAGGCGGAAGCCGTTCGTCCTTGTGCCGGCGACGGGCCCCGAATCCCTTGTTGATGATGGCCATGGCTGCCAGTGTGCGCTTCGGCGCCGGCCACCGCAGCCCATCAGCGACTCACTCCTGCGCCGGCTGATCAGACCTGGGAGCAATTCGGAACCAGTTACTTGACCACTGCCTCTTTCTTCTTGCTGCGGCCGCGCATCATCAGGATGCCGACCACCCAACCGACCACAAAGATCATCAGCAGGGTGAACCACAGCGGTGAGGTGACATCGATCCAGAAAAGCGTGATCGATGTCGAATCACGATTCTGGAGCACAAATATGACCGCGATTATCGCAAGAATCAGGGCAGCCCAGCCGGCCGGGGAGACCTTGGCAAATATATTGGAAGACGACGTGCCTGCACTTTTGGACATAACGTGACAATAGTCCGTCGAGGCTGCAATTCGGCGCGCTCCGGATAGACGAAGTTGTGCCGATTTCGCTGCTTACGTCATCGCTGATTCTTTCGCCGGGCGCCGCGTTAGGGTGGCTGAGTGCCCCATCCCAGTTTGCTCTGTGTCCACGCGCACCCCGACGACGAGGCGATGTGGACCGGTGGAGTACTGGCCCATTGCGCCCAGCGTGGTGGGCGCACCGCGGTGGTCACCTGTACCTGGGCAGAAGGGACATCACGGGGCCGCGAACTCGCGGACTCACTGACGTTCTTGAAGGCCGACCCTCCCCTGCTGCTCGGATACGCAGACCGTCCGTTCCCCGAATCAGCACCCGACCAACCAGCATTCTGCGATGCACCCTTCGACGAGGTGGTCGGGAAGATAGTCACCCACATCCGGCGATTCCGGCCCGACACCATTGCGACGTACGACCCCCTCGGCGTCTACGGGCACCCCGACCACGTCCGGGCGCATCAGGTGACCATTACCGCCATCGGCGCGGCCGCGTTCGGTCAGTTGTATCCGGAGGCGGGAGCCCCCTGGCGGACCCGCCTGCTCTATCTCGCGACGATGCCGCACTCGGCCGCGAAAGTGCTGTGGCCACAGGTTCGCAAAACTGACGGAGCGGCCGGACCGATGCCGGGGATCCCCGACGACACCGTGGACACCACCATCGATGTCTCGGATTGGCTCGACACCAAATGGAAGGCACTGCAGGCCCACCGTTCGGAGATGGACCGCGGCGGTGCGATGACGATGCTGGCAAACCTGCCCGAAGACATCAGGCGTCAGGTGATCCGCAACGAATGGTTCCTGCGGATACCGCTGGCCACAGATCCGCAGGACGCCCTGGATTTCTCCGGACCGGCCGATTCAGTCGACAGACGTCCGTAGTCCGCTGGCCCGCAACACTTTTCGTTCGACACCGGCCCGGATGGACTCTTCCGTACCGATCAGCCGGACGTGGCCACTGGCGCGGGTGATCGCCGTGTACAGCAGCTCCCGCGTCAGCAGGGCAGAACGATCCGGCGGGATCACCACCGACACCGACTCGTACTGCGAGCCCTGACTGCGGTGAATTGTCATGGCGTACACCGGGACCGCCGCCACGAGTTGCGACGGATGCAGCATCTTCACCGAGGATCCGCGCCGGAACGCGACCATCAGACGTCCACCACTGCTCACCACCACACCGGTATCACCGTTGAAGATGCCGGTGTCGTAGTCGTTGGCCGTGACCAACAGTGGTTGTCCGGGATACCAGTCGTCGACGCCCGCGGTCGTGCCGATCCATTCCATGGCCTGGCGGGACCAGTGCTCGACGCCGGAGGTGCCCTCCCGGTGTGCACACAGGAGCCGGTGCGTGTGCAGTCCGGCGAGGGCGCTCTGCGCATCACCGCGAGCACCCGCCCGCCGCATCTGCTCGGCCGTCGTGACGATGTCATCACGCACCGACGAAAGGTCCGCCGGATCGACCAACTCGAACTGGCTGTGCCCGGCCGCCAGCAGATCGATGACCGAATCGGCGTCACCGTCACGAACGGCCGCAGCCAGGCGTTTGATCTGCTCACCGAACCGGTGCACCTTGGTCAGCCTGATGACCCCACCGGCCAGCCTCGACCGCTCTTCGCTGTCGAGGGCATCGGGATCGCCGTGGTCGTCGACCAGATCCGGTTCGATCAATGTCTCGAGGATCGGGTTGATCTGTTCGGTGACCGGCCGGTAGACCAGGTCGGCCAGCACGGCACCGGCATCCACCGAGGCCAACTGGTCGGGGTCACCGACCAGGACCAGGCGGGCGTGAGGCCGCAGCGCATCGAGCAGCCTGGCCATCATCGTCAGTGACACCATCGACGTCTCGTCCACGACCACCAGTTCGTGCGGCAGCCGATTGCCCGAGTCGTGGGCGAATCGGCTGCGGCTGCCCGGCTTCCAACCCAGCAGACGATGCAACGTGGTCGCGGTGAGGTCGGTGGGCAAGCCCAGTTCCTCGGCCTGCGACCGTACCGATTCTTCCAGCTGGGCGGCCGCCCGGCCGGTCGGCGCAGCCAGAGCAACCCGCAACGAAGGGCCGTACTCGTCGAACATCAACGCCAAAACCCGTGCCACGGTGTGGGTCTTGCCGGTACCCGGCCCGCCGGCGATCACGGTGGTCCAACCGGCACTGGCCAATGCGGCGGCGATCCGCTGCCGATCCGGCCCCTCCTCGGGAAAGTGTCTCCGCAACCCGGCGACCAACCGGTCGGCGTTCATATCCGGGTGGCTGCGTGATCGTTCATCGAGGAGTTCACGAATCCGTTGTTCCTGCAGGAAGTATCGACGCAGATACAGCAGTGGTCCCTCAGGTGTTTTTGCCAGGTGCAGCGGACAGAGCGGTCCGGACGGCGATCCGGTCACCAGCGGGCTGACCTCGAGCGCCGCGACGACCGCCGCCGCGTCCGGCCACGGCAGTGAATCGGGATCGACACCGAACTCGTCCTCGTCGATGGCGACCTCGGAGAGCCTGTTGATCTCGACACACACCGAACCGAGACGCACGGCCCGGACCGCAAGTGCGGTCGCGAGCAGCACATTCGGGTCGATGTCCGCCTTGCTCAAGCCCGCCAGCCGTTGTGCCACATGCACATCGGCAGCACTGAGTACCCCGGCGGTGTTGAAGGGCACCAGCGCCCGATGGGCATTGACCGCGATCCGCGCGTCGTATTGGACCGTCACGGCGACACCGTCCTTCCGGCGATCAGATCTGAGACCGCGACGATCAGGGATGCCGGTGGATGCCATGGGAAGACACCGCAACCGGCCGGGGTGTGGGGCCCGATCATGCCCCGGACGAAGTGGTACTGGGCACCGGCGAGGTTGACCTCCGGGTCGTACCCGGGTAGCCGCCATCGCAGATATCGGTGCAGGGCAACCGAATAGAGCAGGGCCTGCAACGGGTAATGCGAGTTCATCATCTCTCGGGCCATGCGCTCGGGTGTGTAGTCGAGCGCGCTGAGATCGCCGCGAGCGGTCCGGTTGGTCTTGTAGTCGACGATGACGAAGCGGTCGCCGGGTAGGCGTAGCACCGCATCGATGCTGCCGACGAGGAATCCGCGCAACGGCGGCGCCTGCACTCCGCGAAGGTGTTGCGGATAGTCGGCGAGCAGGTCGTCGGCCGCCAGGTGGATGTCCATCAGATCGCTGATCTCGTGCAGTGTTGCCGCTTCGTCGCCGCCGAGGGGGAACTCGAAGTCGAGCTCGGCCAGTCGATCCCTGGTGGCGATCTGCCCAAGGGACGTTTCCGGGTGGAGCCCGAGCGGTGTCCGCAGGACCGCCAGCAGCGCGGTCGCCAACACCTCGGGGTCGGCCTGCGCCATCCAGGTCGCCACCGCGTCACGGCTGCGCGTTGCCACCTCGGCCGCCAGGTCATCGACATCGGTATCGATGACCTCGAGCACCTCGTGGACCAGCGTTCCGAATGCCGCACCGAAAGGCAGGGTGTTCATCAACGACGGATGTGGCAGGCCGGCGGAGCCGTCGGCCACCGGGATGTCCAGCGGTTCGGCTACCTGTTCGTCTGTCTTGACCTCGGATTCCGGTTCGCTCGCCACCGTCGGCTCGTGATGCGTACCGGCCACCAACGCCGAATACGACGTGCGCCGCCAGGTGTGGTCGATCCGCCGGGTGAAGTGGGCGACTGCGAGCTCGCCGGGCGGGGGTCGCTGCGGCACCCATGGTGGTTCGCCGTCGGTTCCGTAGTCTGCCGGTTCCACCCGCACCCGGCTGCCCGACGACTCGCCCCAGGCGGTCAGATGCTGCCCGACCTTGGCGTCGTCCGGCACCACCGGCCGCGGATCGGGATTGCTCCGGTCGCGACTGAAGAGCAGCCGGTGCAGCGGTGACGATCGCGCCGATGTGCCCGGCGCCCACCACAGGACGACCGCCGACGCCGCCCGGGTCAACGCGACATAGAGCAGTCGCAACTCTTCGCCGTTGTCCTCTGTCGCGGAGGCCTCCCGGCGCTCGCGGTATCCGGGCGCCTCCTGGCCACCGATGTCGAGCAGTCGTTTACCCGCCTCGTCATGGAGCAAGAACGTATCCGGCGACGGATGTTGTGCTCCGTCCCAGCCATAGGGCACATAGACGATCGGGAACTCGAGTCCCTTGCTCCGGTGCACCGTGAGCAGCTGTACTGCCGCCGCGTCACTGTCGAGGCGACGGCTCTGTTCACCCTGATTACCGGACGTCGGGTCGTTGATCAACTGCCCGAGCTTGCGGACCAGTGCGGTCAGACCCAAACCGTCCTCCACCACAGCGCGATTGCAGAGCTGGGCCACGTGGGTCAGATCGGTGAGCCGACGCTCCCCGCCGACCACGGACAGCACCCGGCCGGGCACATCGCGGACACCGGAGAGGTGTTCGTACACCGCGGCAAAACCGGCCTCATGGTAGACGGCGACCAGTTCACGGATCAGCGCGCTGATGTCCGCGGTCAGCGCGTCATCGCCGAAATCGAGTTCTGCAGCAGTCCATCCGAGCAGCGGCGTCAGCGCAGCCAGCCGGATGCGGGCGGTTCGGCTGGGTTGTTCCATGGCCTGCAACAGCCACAGCCAGTCGAGCGCGCCCTGTGTGCTGTAGACGCTGGTACCGCCGGCCAGCACCGACGGCACCCCGCGACTGTCCAGCGCCGCCTGAATCATGGTCAGGTGTTTGTGATTTCGGACCAGCACGGCGATGTCGCCGGGTGCCACCGGGCGCTGCCCACCGGCGCCGTGCAGCGGCGTCCGGGAGTTCAGGAGCCGGGTCAGGTCGGCGGCGACGTCGTCTGCCACCGATCGTCGCAGCCGATCAAGTGCGGGGAAACCGCTCTTGCCCATCGGGCCGTGACCGCGGCGGTTCAGGTATCGCAGTCGAAGTGGGACCTGGCCGGGTAATCTCGACTCGGTATGTGTCGCCCCGACCTCGTGGACCACGATCTCAGGACTGCCCAGTGCGGCGCCGCCGTAGACGCGGTCGAGTGCCTCGACCAGGTCTGCATCGCTGCGCCAGTTGGTCGGAAGGGCCTGATGGTTGTCGGCGGCCCGGACCGCTTCGAGGTAGCTGAACACCTCGGCCCCGCGGAAGGCATAGATCGACTGCTTGGGGTCGCCCACCAGCACCAGTGTGGTGTGGCCGTGGAATGCCAGCCGGAAGATGTCCCACTGCACCGGGTCTGTGTCCTGGAACTCATCGACCAGGACGACCTGGAATCGGCTTCGCACCCGGCGACAGGCCTGCTCCCCGTGCTCGGGGTCTTCGAGGGCATCACGCAACAGGATCTGCAGGTCGTCGTAGTCACGAATGTTCGTCTGGCGTTTGCGTCGTTCGACCTCGGCGATGACGGTTTTCGCGAAGTCGATCCGCCGATACTCGTCGGTGTCGGGGTCGGTGATGGGCGACAGCTCGGCCTGTCGCTGGAACACCGCTTGCCGGCAGAAGGAGTGCGCCTCGGCCAGACCGAAGGGTGCTGCACCGTTTCCGCTGAAGCGATGCAGATACAGGTCGTCGGTGACCTCGGTGATCAGGTCGCTGACGTCCTCGACCAGCGTGATGTCGTTCTCGAAGTCGCCTGCCACGCCGAGTCCGTCGAGCATGCGGCTACAGAAGGTGTGGGTGGTGGCGATGGTTGCGGCATCGAAGTCGGAGACCGCATCGGCCAGGCGCCGTCGACGTAGGTCGACCTCCTCCACTGATCCTGCCGCGAGCATCACGGCCAGCGGGTCTGCCGAATCCCTGGCGGCCACCGGGTCGGTGAGCGCGGCAGCGAGTCCGGTCAGACGAAGGCGGGTGCGTTCACGGAGTTCAGCGGTGGCGAACCGACTGAACGTGACCAGCAGAAGGTCGGACAGCGGAACACCGTCGGCGATGTAGCGGGCCGCCAGACCGACGATGGCGTAGGTCTTTCCGGTACCGGCACTGGCCTCGAGCACGGTGGTGCCGGACGGCAACGGTCCGGTGATGTCGAATGTGACCGGCGCGATGGGGCTTTGGATCATGTCTCAGCGCACCTGTTCCGAATCCAGCAAGGGGGTCCACAATCGCATCGCCGCGGCCGCGAAACGGGATCCGTGCTCATCCCAGTCTTTTTCTTCGGCGACGGCCGGCGCGGCGACGACCGATGAGAAGTCGCCCTCGTACAGATACTGCACGTAGAGGTCCTGCGCGTCGCCACCGAACTTGTTCGCGAAGTTCCGCTCGGCCGCGTCCATGGCCAGCGCGGTGTCGTCGCCGCGGTGCCGACGGTCGGCGTATTCGGCGCCGGCCGCCGTGGGCAACGGAAGCGGCGACTGCAGTCCCCGATCGCGCAGGTCGACGAGCTGACGCAGCACCGCGATCGGGTTCGGCGGCGCGGTCAGTGTCGAATTGCGTACGCGGCCATACGAACCTCGGCCCACCACGACGGAACCGGTCACGTCGGCCCCCGAGCCGGCCAGCGCCAACAGGGCGACCCAGGACGCCAACCGGTGTTTGGCCGCGAGCCTGGAGTAGATCGTCCGGACCAGCTGCCCACGGTGTACCGATGGGACCGTCCCGGTCAGACGTCGGTTGTCGCCGAGATCGATGGTCACGTCGATGACGTCGGGATGTGCCTCATAGAGTGGTGCCGCCTTCGCCACCAGGGACTCCACCAGCCCGGAGATCTCGCCGAACACCTTCGCGCCCAGGAGGAACGGGGGCAGGGTTCCGCGGCGCAGTTCTGCGCCGCGCAAGGCGTCGGCCGGCGCTCCGGCGAGCCGGGCCTGCAGCATCCGATCACCGATCGCCCACTTGCCCAGACCGTCGATGTCGGCGCTGAGCACGTCATTGAGTTCTTCATCGTCACCGGGCAGATACATGCCCAGCCGTTGACGGCAGAATGCCCGCATCGGGTGCTCGACAAAGGCGATCAGTTCCGACAACTCCACGTCCCCCGACGTCGGTGGCAGCGGTGTCGGCAGGAATCCCGGTTCGCAAACCTGGACAGACTGGGTGGCCACGGCGCCGGCCAGCGCCGTCCGGTCGAAGCTCAGGGGGTTCTCGGCAGCGAAGTTCGCCGGGTCGAAACCGTGCAATGGATGCGACGTCAACACCGTCGAACCTTCGGCCAACATCGCATCTGCCGTGTCGAGCAGTTCACCCACCGGCACGGCCGGCGGCCGACGCAGACCGGTCACCGGATCGGTGCCCGTGTACAAGATGATGAGTTTGTCGATCGCCGACATCGTGGCGTCGAGGAGCAACTGGCGATCCTCGCTGCGGATATCCCGTTCCCCCACACAGGGGTTGCGCGCCAGGATGTCGTCACCGTTGATCCCACCCACCCGCGGGTAACTCTCGTCGTCGAGGCCGAGCAGGATGACAACCCGGTGTGGCACCGCCCGCATCGGGACCATCGTGCACACCGTCAGCTCACCGGTGCGGAAGTTGGCCCGGGTCGGACGCCCGGCCAGCCGATGCGCCAGCATCGCCCGGACATCGGCGAGCCGAACCGTTGTCTGCCCGCCGTGTTCGGTGGCCGAGGACAGCTCGCGCAGTGCCTGGCTGCGTTGCCACGCGTCGGCGGGCCGCACGGCGGTGAGCAGATCCAGTGCGGTGGCCAGGTTCTCGGCCCACTCGGTGGCCGGGCGCGGCCCACGCAAACTCGTCAGGACGGTGTCGAGCCTGCTGATGAACTCGGCAAATCTGCCGGCCAACTCGACGTCGGCGCTGTCCACGTCATCGAGTGGCAGAGCGGTGTCGAGCCAACCGAGTTCGGTCTCGTCCGCGGCCACGCCCAGCAGGATCCGGTCCAGCCCGGCGTCGAACGTATTCTGACGGAAACCCCCCAGCCCGAACGGTTTTCGCTGGTTGTCGTTGATCCCCCACCGGGCGCCCGATTCGGCGGTCCACTGCCGCAGACGTTCGAGGTCGTCGTCACCGAAGCCGAAGCGGCTGCGGACCGGCGGGGTATCCAGCAGGTCGAGCACCTCGCTGGCCTTGACCCGGCCTCCGGCCAACAGCAGCAGGTCCGTCATCACATCCAGGAGCGGATTGGTCTGCCGCAGTGCCCGATCGGCCAGGCGTACCCGGAGTTCGTGACCCGGATGTGCGTGACCGACCTGGCCGAATGCGGCCCGGATGAGTGGCGCATGGGTTTCGACGTCGGGGCACATCACGATCACGTCGCGCGGATCAAGTGTCGGATCGTCTTGGAACAGCCGCAGCACGAGTTCACGCAGCACCTCGACCTGGCGCGCGGCACCGTGGCAGGAATGGACCTGGACGCTGCCGTCCGCCTGCCCGCCCGGTTCCGCGACCTGATCGGCGCGCAGCGCATCCTGCAGTCGCTCGAGATGCGTACCGCCGCGAGCATGCTCGTCGAGGTGGTGGACATCGTCCGCGGCGACGGCCGACAGGTTGATCTGGAGTTCACGAACCTCACGGGACAGCGAGGCCAGCAACGGGTGTTCGATGTCGCGGACGACCATCCCACTGCGCCGGATCGGCGCGGCGTTCGATTGCAGCTTCTTCCACATGGCCGGACTGGCATGCGGCAGAAAGAGATTGATGTCACGGTGTACGCCGAGTGCGGCCAGGACCTGCAACTGCTCGGTGCTCAGACGGGTGACGCCGAACAGCGCCAATCGCTCGGGCAGATCGACCGCATCGGATCGTTCGAGAAGCGTCGCGCAGACCTGTTCGAGCCGTTCGGGCGGACTGGGTGAATCGATGCGCTCGCGCAGCAGTCGCCACAGATGTGCCTGCCACCGCTGATCGGGATCGAGTGGCTCACCGGCGCCATCGGTGTCCACACCGTTGTGCCAGTCGTTGACCATCTGCGGGCGGTGCGTTCCGTATCCCCGGAACAAACCCGTGAGGTGTTCGGCGGTTCCGTATCGACGCCCGATCCGGAATCCGGGCGCCCTGGTACCCGAATCGGCCGAATGGCCCAGGTGCCGGGCCAGGATCGCACAGGCCGGATCGTCCACGGCATCGTCGATGACCGACAACAACGTCCACAGCATCCGCCCGGTCGACCACGGGTCGTCGTCGAACTGCCCGGACTCGACGCCACTGGCCTGTGCCATGACGTCGTCGACGAGGGCCGCCGGATGAGGGAAGAGGATGTTCGCCGCGATTCCGTCGGAGCCACCGGTGTCGGTTGCACCGAGGCGGACCGACAATTGTTGCGTCAGCCACCGTTCCACACCCTGCGCGGGCACGGCGACGAGTTCTCGGGCGAACGGGTCCGACGGTGCGGTCGTCAAGATGTCGGCGAGCGCTGTCACCAATGTGCTGGTGCGCTCGGCGCGGTGCAATCTCAGCACGCAGGGCCCCTTCCGGTTGTCATCCCCGGTGTATCACGAAAGACCGACAGCCGAGGCGCCGCAAGACGGTGATCAGGACCGACTGCGCAGTGGAACCGGGTCACCGGACTTCGATTTCAGGAAGACCCGCATCTCGTCGGAGATCTGCAGAACCTTGCCGGTGTCGGAATGCACTGCCACGACGGTTGTCTCACAGAGGGCGACAACGTTTCCCGCTGCGTCGGTCAGTGAACTGCCGAAGTCGAAAGACGAGCCACCGAGCCGACTCACCCAGACCTGCGCGGTGACGGGCTCAGGGGTGTAGAGCAGCGGCCTGACGAATTCGATTTCCTGACGGGCGACGTGGATCGCGACCGCACCGTAACCGTCGCGGATCCAGCCCGACACCGCGCGCACGCGGGCCTCTTCGAAGAGCCGGGCGAACTGCACGTTGTTCACATGGTTGTTGACGTCCATATCGCCCCACCGCAGCTGCAATGAGACCTCGGTGGCGCCTGTCGTGTCACTCACCGACGTCACAGTAGTGGGGACAATCCTCAGAAGTCGAAGCGGGTCTGCCCGTGCGGATCCTTCTCGAACGCGAACACTTTCTGGGGTGTGACGCGGTACACGAGCGCAAAATCGTCGCCGGTTCCGAAACCACTTTCCGATGGTTCAAAGGCCCAGGCGTCGCCATATTTGTCGTAATAGGCCCGGGCGACCGAGACCAGCTCCGGCTGCCCGGTGACCCGCTGCGCGGCGCCCTCGATCACCACGTCGCAACCCCGCTGCCAGGTGTTGACCCCGGTGGTCACACTGACCTGGTCGTTGACCGCGAGGTTGTGGACCTTCTGCTCCTCGGGCCCGCTGCAGAAGTAGAACCGCTCGTCGGACCACACCCCGACCAGCGGAGTGCCGTGCGGACGACCGTCGCGGCGCACCGTTGTGACCCAATACAACTCGGCTCGCGTCAGGATCCCCGATATCTGTTCCCACTCGGCCGCAACCGCCCCCGGACGACTGAAACGATCGTCGAATCGGACGGTCGGATGAGTTCCCATGGTGTCTCCTGACGTCGGACGCCTCTGTGACATACCGACCAGAACCACAGCGCAAACTAATCGTCGGTCATCGGCAGTTCCCGACGCCGCCTCGGTTCATCGACGCGACCGCGATGGAAACCCTTGGCCATCAACACCATCGAGAGCACCGATGCAGGCCACCGTCGACCGGGACGGCATCTGCCGCGGCGCCTGACACCACGGTCGCCGCGGCACAGGTGGGCGGTGAGTCCGGACACATCCGGTTCCGAACCCCGCCCACCGAAACGACGGCGAAATCTGCGGGACGGGAGCACAGTCAGCCCAGGTGAGGGGACATTGCCGACCCCCCGGGACGCAATCAGACATCGGTCCGACACCGTCCACCCATTGCCTCCCACCAACGGCCTCGGAGAATGTATGGTGCCACGCAAGCGCGCTTTCGAAACGGGGAGATTGTTGATCATCGAGACCGACCGCCTGCTCTTGCGGCCGGTGTCGCACCGCGACACCGACCAGCTCGTGGAACTCGACCGCGATCCCGCGGTGATGCGGTACGTGACCGGCGGTACGCCGACCCCGCGCGAGGTGATCGAGGAATGGACGATCCCCCGCGCGGTGGCTGAGGCGACACATCGCAACGGTGCCGGACTGTGGGTCGCCCTCGACCGACTCGACCTGGTGGCCGCGCGCTCGGTGGGTCACCCCGAACCCGTCGACAGTTTCATCGGATGGTTCTCCATCCGCGCACCGCGCCACTCATCCGAGTCCGAGTTCGAGCTCAGCTACCGCCTCCGCCGGAGCAGGTGGGGCAAGGGGCTGGCCACCGAAGGCGCCCGCGCACTCGTCCACCAGGCCTTTGACGACGTCAAGGTTCGTCGACTCTTCGCGGGCACGATGGCGGTCAACACCGCGTCTCGACGCGTGATGGAGAACTGTGGCCTGCGCCTGACCCGTCTGCACGACTGCGCCGACACCTCGATCGCCGGATCCGAACGCGGCGAGGTCGAATACGAGATTCTCCGTACCGATTGGGAATCCAACAATTTCCCATGGGCACGGGCACCGCGCACCATCACCCATCTGATCGCCTGACCCACTGTCTTCGCCCGAGGTAGCAATCGGGTGCACCTTGACGCGACCAAACACTTGCCACCAACTACCGTAGGCAGGGTGCGGATCCCACCACTCCCCAGAGATCCCGGCCGCAATTCGCCAACTGACAGGAGATGGTCATGAGCAAGGAGACTGCAATTTCGAGCCGGCACAAGGTGGTGGTCATCGGATCCGGCTTCGGTGGGCTGTTCTCGACCCAGCACCTCAAGAAGGCCGATGTCGACGTCACCTTGATCGCGCGCACCACCCACCACCTTTTCCAGCCGATGCTCTATCAGGTCGCGACCGGCATCATCTCCGAAGGTGAGATCGCCCCCGCGACCCGCGTCATCCTGCGCAAACAGGCGAACGCGAAGGTGCTGATGGGCAACGTGGAGACGATCGACCTCGAGAAGAAGATCGTGACCTCACGCCTTCTCGAACGCATCACGGAGACCCCGTTCGACAGCCTGATCATCGCGGCCGGCGCCGATCAGTCCTACTTCGGCAACGATCACTTCTCGCAGTTCGCGCCGGGCATGAAGACCATCGACGACGCCCTCGAACTGCGCGGTCGCATCCTGGGCGCGTTCGAGCAGGCCGAATTGTCCGAAGATCACGAAGAACGCTCCCGCCTGCTGACCTTCGTCGTCATCGGTGCCGGGCCGACCGGAGTCGAACTGGCCGGGCAGATCTCCGAGATGAGCAACAAGACCCTCAAGGGCGCCTTCCGCAACATCGACCCCACCGAATCCCGGGTGATCCTGCTCGACGCGGCGCCGGCCGTCCTCCCGCCGATGGGCGCCAATCTGGGCAACAAGGCCGCCAAACGCCTGGAGAGCATGGGTGTGGAAATCCAGCTCAACGCGATGGTCGTCGACCTCGACTACGACGGTTTGCTGGTCAAAGAGAAAGACGGCACCACCCGACGCATCGAATCGCAGTGCAAGGTGTGGTCGGCCGGTGTCTCGGCCAGCCCGCTCGGCAAGCAGCTTGCCGAGCAGAGTGGTGTCGAACTCGACCGCGCGGGCCGCGTCAAGGTGCTGCCCGACCTCTCGATTCCGGGCAACCCGAACGTCTTCGTCGTCGGCGACATGATGTCGGTCGAAGACGTTCCGGGCATGGCGCAGGGCGCCATCCAGGGCGGCAAGTACGCCGCCGACGCCATCAAGGCCGGGCTCGCAGGCAAGACGCCCGAAGAACGCGAACCGTTCAAGTACTGGGACAAGGGATCGATGGCCACGATCTCGAAGTTCAGTGCCGTCGCATCCGTCCCGGTACCAGGACTCAAGAAGAACATCGAGACCGAGGGTTTCTTCGCCTGGCTCGGCTGGCTGCTGCTGCACCTGGTGTACATCGTCGGATTCCGTAGCCGCCTGAACACAATCGTCGACTGGTCGTTCGCCTTCATGACGCGGGGCCGGTCGCAGCTCACCATCACCGAGCAGCAGACACTCGCCCGCAACGCGCTCGACCGGCTGGCCCAGCTCGAAAAAGCCCAGAACGCGACCGACGATGTCGCGGGGCCGCCCAACAGCAAGCCGATCCTGTCCGACCCGGTGCCCGCCACCGACAAACTGGTGAATGACACCAAGACCTCGGGCGCCTCCGACGGCGAGGCGAAGCCCGCGGCCAGCTAGCGTCAGCCCGCCGCCAGCTCGCCGGCCAGACGCTCCGCGACGGGCATCGTGTCGGCGAGCACGGTGGTCAGACTGCCGCCGGCCGCCAGTCCCAGACGGGCGGCCGCGGCGGCGGGATGGACCATGTCGGCTCGCTCATCCGGGTAGCAGAATTCGCTGATCAGTACGGTCGGCGACCCCAGCCGGTCATGGTCGGCCTTGCCGAGGCGAAGCCGGTGCCGAACGGCCGCGGTGCCGTCGATATCGGCACGCAACCGGCCGGACCACGCGCCGTCGTCCTCACCGGACCTGCCGATCTGCACGCGCTCGCAGATGCGCACAGTCCCCGACCCGGCGACCGAGACCGCGGTATCGCTGTGGTGGACGGCATGCGCGGCGACGATCGTCGGCAGCGGATCGATCACCAGCCGGGCGCCGTCGGCAACGGTGACATGCCAGTTCAGTTGCGATCGGGGCTCACCGCGGCTCGGCAACGCCAGCGTCGCGGCGACGCTGAACAACGTCAGGTGAGAGCCGGGCCCGACATCCACATGGATGTCGATGGTGTCACCGCCGAGCGGTGTGGCTGCTGTCGAGATCAGGTGCAACACGTCGACCCCGGTCTGGCGTGCGGCCAGGCCACCGCAGGCACGGATACGCGGAGATCGCCCTTTCGACGTCTCGAGAAATACCTCGGTATGCATCGACGACGGTCAGACGGCCGCAGCCAACTGCTCCCGGACCCAGCGCAGGACATCGGTCGCGGCCGGATCGTCGGTCAGCGAGATCAGCACGGTCGGCCGGCCTTCCCGAACCCGTTCGGCGTCATCGCGCATCACCTGGAGGTTTGCGCCGACCATCGGGGCGAGATCGGTCTTGTTGACGACCAGCAGATCGGAGAACGTCACGCCCGGGCCGCCCTTGCGCGGCACCTTGTCACCGCCGGCCACGTCCACGACAAAGATCTGGGCGTCGATCAGGCCCGTCGAGAATGTCGCCGTGAGGTTGTCGCCACCGGATTCGACGAGGATGAGATCGAGGGGTGGGTTGGCCTCGACCAAATCGTCGATGGCGTCGAGGTTCGCGGTGATGTCGTCGCGGATGGCGGTGTGCGGGCAGCCGCCGGTCTGCACCGCGGTGATCCGCTCGTCCGGCAGCACGGCGTTGCGCCGCAGGAAGTCGGCGTCCTCGGTGGTGTAGATGTCGTTGGTCAACACGGCCAGCGACAACTCATCGCGCAGTTGCCGGCACAGCGCGGCGACCAGCGCGGTCTTACCGGAGCCGACGGGGCCGCCGATGCCGATGCGCAGCGCCTCCCCCGGCACCCGATCCCGTTTCGGCCGGGCATGGTCGTGCGTATGCTGGGCTCCGTCGATCAGATGCGGTGGCAAGAGCTGTCTCCCTGTGTTTGTCGAGTGGTGGATGGTCCGCTGGATGGTCTGCTGGGTGGCCCGCTGCGGCACGGATGGGTGGTCATGAGGCGAACAGCGGCATCGGTCGCAGTTCGTGCCGCTGCGCAAGTACATCAAGGAGGGGATCGGACAGGTCCGCCAGCCCCTGAGCCGCCTCGGCCGCCGTCTGCTCACACAAATCGGTCAACTGCACACTCAACAGGGCGACGTCGCCGGGATCGAGCGCCAGCAACCGCTGACCAGCTGTCGCGGATCCGGTCATGGTCGTGTAGATGAGCACCATCGCACTCTCGTGCGGGTTCAAGCCGGCCGCTCGCGCCACCTGACCGGTCACCACCGGCAGATGCGGACGCGCGGGGTGGACCCCCCAATCATGTTGGGGCCAGATCTTTTTACCAAGGCGCAGCATGCCACGTCCCTGCGCTCGTGAGGCCCGCCGGGCCGCGGCCGACGGCGTCCGCGCGTCGGTCTCCACCTCCGCACGGGCCACGTCGATCGTGCCCGCGACCACCGCTGCGGTGATCGATGCCGCAACCAGACCCGCGGTACCGACCCGGCGCACCAGGAAATCGCGCAGGGTGTCGAGGTCGCGGACCGCACCCGAACTGATCGCCTCCTCGAGGCCACCGGAGTGCACGTGCCCACCCACCGGCAGTCGCGAGTCGGCAAGGTTCAACAGCATACCCAGATGCCTGGTGGCCGAATGACTTTCAGGTGAGCTCATCAGAACATGAAATATCGCTGCGCCATCGGCAGTACGCCGGCGGGCTGCTGATCCCAGACATCACCGTCAATGGTGACGGTGAACGTGTCGGGGTCGACACGGATCTCCGGCTGGGCACTGTTTCCGGGCATATCGGCTTTCCCGATGTGCCGCACGTTCTTCACCGGTACCAGCCGCCGATCGAGGCCCAACCTCTCGGGAAGTCCGTCCTCGATCGCCTGCGGCGCAACAAAACTCAGCGATGTGGCCGCCGCCACCTTTGCAGCCGCGCCGAACATGGCCCTGGGCAACACCGGCTGCGGGGTCGGGATCGACGCGTTGGCATCACCCATGGCCGCCCACGCGATCGCGCCGCCCTTGATCACCGCATGCGGCCGGACGCCGAAGAACGCCGGTTCCCACAAGACCAGATCGGCGAGCTTCCCGACCTCGACCGAACCGATCTCGTCGTCCAGACCGTGTGCGATGGCCGGGCAGATCGTGTATTTCGCGACGTACCTCTGGACCCGCTGGTTATCGGCCGCCCCGTCTCCGGCCAACGAGCCGCGCCGCGCCTTCATGACATGCGCGCTCTGCCAGGTCCGCAGGACCACCTCACCGATACGGCCCATCGCCTGCGCGTCGGAGCCGATCATCGAGATCGCACCCATGTCGTGCAGCAGATCTTCGGCGGCGATGGTCGAGGGCCGGATTCGGCTCTCCGCGAACGCAAGATCTTCGGGGACACTGGGATTGAGGTGGTGACAGACCATCAGCATGTCGAGGTGCTCATCGAGCGTGTTGATCGTGTGCGGCCGGGTCGGGTTGGTGGAGCTGGGCAGGACATTCGCGTAGGACGCCACCGTGATGATGTCCGGCGCATGCCCGCCACCGGCACCTTCGGTGTGATAGGCGTGGATCCCGCGCCCGGCGATCGCCGCCAGGGTTTCCTCGACGAATCCGGCCTCGTTGAGGGTGTCGGAGTGCAGCGCCACCTGGACACCGGATTCATCGGCGATCCGCAGGCAGGCATCGATCGCCGCCGGAGTACTACCCCAGTCCTCATGAAGTTTGAAACCCGAAGCGCCGGCCCGCAATTGCTCGCGCATCGACTCGAGACTGACCGTGTTGCCCTTGCCGAGCAGCACGATGTTCAGCGGCCAGTGGTCGGTCGCCGACAGCATTGAGGCCAGGTGCCAGGCACCCGGCGTGACCGTCGTCGCCTTGCTGCCCTCCGCCGGCCCGGTGCCACCACCGATCAACGTGGTGATGCCGTTGCCGAGCGCCTCGTCCATGATCTGCGGGCAGATGAAGTGCACGTGGCAGTCGATACCGCCGGCGGTGATGATCTTGCCGTTGCCCGCAATGATCTCGGTCGACGGGCCGATCACGAGATCGGGGTGTACGCCGTCCATCGTGTCCGGGTTACCGGCCTTGCCGAGGGCAACGATCCGCCCGTCACGAATCCCCAGGTCCGCCTTGATGATTCCCCAGTGATCGAGAACGACCACACCGGTGATCACCGTGTCGGGGGCACCATCGGCACGCGTCGCGCGTCCCTGCCCCATCGACTCCCGGATGACCTTGCCGCCACCGAAGACCGCTTCTTCACCCGCGCGTCCGGGACCACCGCAGCGGTCCTCGGTGACCTCGATCAGCAAGTTGGTGTCGGCCAGCCTGATCCGGTCCCCGACCGTGGGGCCGTACAGCTCGGCGTAGCGTTCACGACTCAGCGATGCCATCAGGCGTCCAGCCTTCCTGGCGGGTTCGACGAGATTCCATGGACTTCACGCGTTCCGGCGATCGGGACCAGCTCCACCGTCGCCGACAGGCCCGGCTCGAACCGCACCGCGGTGCCGGCCGGAATGTTCAGCCGACGGCCGAACGCGAGGTCGCGATCGAAGTCCAGCGCGGCATTGGATTGCACAAAATGCACGTGACTACCGACCTGCACCGGCCGGTCACCACTGTTGACCACCATGACCTCGAGGACGTCCGCGCCCTCATTGAGGATTATCTCGCCTGGGGCACAGAGTATTTCACCTGGGATCAGGTTCTGCTCAGCCATCATCGGTCCTGTCACGAAATCGGATTGTGCACGGTGACGAGTTTGGTGCCGTCCGGGAATGTGGCCTCCACCTGGACGTCATGCAACATCTCGGGGACGCCGTCCATGACCTGGGCCCGGGTCAGGACCTCACGCCCCGACGACATCAACTCCGCAACCGATCGACCGTCGCGTGCACCCTCGAGGATGTGATCGGTGATGACCGCAACCGACTCGGGGTGATTGAGCAGCAGACCGCGGCCCTGTCGGCGGCGGGCCAGTTCGGCCGCGTACGAGATCATCAGTCGCTCTTGTTCATGCGGCGACAGACGCACGGTTTCCTCCTCGATGGCACAGCCGACGGACAAGTATGTCCGACACATACTGCCACGCAGACCTTTGGGCGGCGCGTCGAGCTTTTCCGCCCACGCATATCGGGGGGGTCGGTCACCCGCTGGCGACGAGTGCAACCGGCCGTGGTCCTTCGGTCAGCGCAGCACGCCACCGCTGCGACGCAGTTCCGCCAGCGCCTCGGCGGAACAACGCGGGGCAACCCCGAGGACGTCGGCCTCGGTGAAGGCACCCGCTGCGAGTCCGCGCAGGATCACCAGCGCCAGCGACTGCGCGGTTGCCGGTTCGTCGATGAACTCCGAACTCTGCCGGTCGAAGTACGCCTGCAACCTTGTCGCTGCGGGTGGCATGGCCTGGCGGAAGAACGCGAACACCGCGAGCCAACGCGTCACCAGGTGGCCGGGGTGCATGTCCCAGCCCTGATAGATGCCGCGCTCCAGCCCCCGGGTCACGAGCCGGTGATGCCTGCGCAGCGCGGCGTCGACCACCTCCGGTGTCCCCACCGGCGCGATCTGGGTCGAGCCGTCCGAGACCCACACGCCGGTCTGCGCGGCGGCCACCAGCATGACCGCCTTGGCATGGTCAGCGACGGGATGTTCCAGCGATTGCTGTGCCGAGACGATTCCGCACGCCGCGCTGTAGTCGTAAGTGCCGTAATGCAATCCGGTCAGCCGCTCACCACCGCGATGCACTGCGTCCGCCACGGTCGCCCGACCGTCGGCCCCCAGGACCGCCTGCGGGCTCTCGATCTGCAGTTCGAAACGCAGCACCCCGGTCGGCAGCCCGTGCGCCCGTTCGAGTTCCTCACAGATCATGACCACCGCGTCGACCTGCACCGCGTGGCGCAACTTCGGCACGGTGAAGACGAAACCGGACGGAACTCCCCCGGCGCCGTCCAGGACCAGCTCCAGTGACCGGAGTCCACGGGGCCGCTCGGCAGACCCCAGACCTTTGCACCGGACACCGAAGACGCGCGGCGCGACGTCGTCGCCGGCAGCCGCAGCCCAGCGGGCGAGGGTGTGGCCTGCCGCGCGGGCGTGGCGGTCCTCGACCTCGTCGGGCCGCCACCCGTACCCGTCCTCGAGGTCGATTCGCAGATCCTCGATCGGCCGGGTCGCCAGGCGCTCACGCACGAGTGGCATGACGCCGTGTTCATCCAGGGCGGCGAGGGCCCGCGGTGCACCATCGGCGATCCGCAGGGCCTCGTTGCCCCAGGCCGCCGGGGTGTCGATGTCCACGTCGCCGGCACCGATGTAGACGGTGTGTGCGGGCTGCTGCTTCAGGAGGCGGTCACCGGCAAAATCACGATCCAGTTCGGCATCGACGGCGGTGAGCACCGCATCGATCCGTTCCCGTGCCGGTTGCGACATCCCGATGTGGGTCGGCCGACTCGCCTCGGTCATGGGTTTCCTCAGCCTTCGACGATGTTCTGGAGCCGGACCCGCCCCTGTGCGATCAGCTTTCCGTTCTCATCGGCGATGTCGACCTCCCACAGCTGCTGACGTCGACCCCGGTGGATGGGCTTCGACCTCGCGGTCATCGCGCCGGTTGTCACCGCCCGCAAGAAGTCCGTGCTGTTGTTCACGCCCACCACGTGGCCCTGCTTCGAGACGTTCGCGTTCAGCCACACCTGCCCCGACATGCTCGCGACCGATTCGATCACCGAGCAGTAGACACCGCCGTGGACGATCCCGAACGGCTGCAGCAACTTGTCGGTGATCGTGAATTGCGCCGACACACCTTCTGCGGTCGCCTCGAGGTACTTCAGTCCCAGTTCGGCGTCGAACCCCCGGGCCGTCCAGTCGGTCGGATCGAACGTGCTGGGATCGGTTGTATCTGTCACGGAACAGATCTCCTCTACGACGGGCCGCGCTTCGAGGACGCAGCGATGCGTCCCAAGTTTGTCAAAGTTCGGTGATCGACGTCTCGCCAGGGTTGCGCGGCGCTCTTCGGCGACCTTCGGTCGTGTCCCGAAAACACAGCAGGCCCCACCTTGTCGGTGGGGCCTGCTGTGGCGTGGACCGGGGGTCTCTGCAGCCCTCAGGACGCTCGCGCGGTCCTCGTAAATAAGAATGTAGGCTAGCCTTACCAACGTGTCAAGCGTCTCGGGAGAAAAATTATGCAGATGGGCGTTGAGCTGATTGATGAGAAGAAAAGTAAAGTGAGAAGAATGAACGGTTTGGGTGAACTCGAGAGAGTCATCATGGACAACTTGTGGTCGTCGGACGAACCACAAACGGTGCGTCAGGTGCATGCGGCGCTCTCCGCCGACCGTGAACTGGCCTACACCACCGTGATGACTGTGCTGCAACGTCTGGCAAAGAAGCATCTGGTCACTCAACTCCGAGACGATCGTGCGCACCGCTACTCGGCGACGCATCCGCGGGAGCACCTGGTCGCCAGCCTGATGGTCGACGCGCTCAGTGAAGCCGACGAAGCAGGTTCACGTCAGGCCGCGCTTGTATCGTTTGTGGGACGAGTCGGCGCAGACGAGGCAGATGCATTACGACGCGCACTCGACGAATTGGAATCGGCACGTGAATCCGACCGCGAGCCCCACCGCATGACCGACCAGTAGGACGCCCTGTTGTGAACGCGCTTGTGTTCGGGATCGTCGCTGTGATCCTGGTGTGGCCGGCCCCGAGCTGGCTCGCCGCCGCCCGGTGGCCTCTTCGCGCACCGCGCGCCGCCATGGCACTGTGGCAATCCATAGCGCTCGCAGCAGTCCTGTCGGCATTCAGTTGTGGCCTGGCCATCGCGTCCAACATGTTGACCCTCGATGAGCAGGGTCGTCCGATCGCCAACCCGCTCGACGAAATGGCCAGTCTGGGCATCGTTCCCTGGACCCTCTATGTCGCGGTTTTCCTCCTCACGCTCCTGGTCGGTGCCCGCCTGATCTACAGCATCATTCGCGTCGCCCTGCGCACCCGCGCCCGTCGGTCCGCTCACCGCCAGCTGATCGATCTGCTCGACCGGATGGATCGCTCGGCGCCCGACAGCCCGCTGAGCGCTCGCGACGTCCGCATGCTCGAGGTCGATCAGCCGATGGCCTACTGCCTGCCCGGTATCCGGCAGCGGGTGGTCCTCAGTGAAGGCACTGTCGCCCGTCTGACCCGCGACGAACTCGAGGCCGTGATCAGTCACGAACGCGCGCATCTACGCGCCCGCCACGACCTGATCCTCGAGGCGTTCATCGCCGTCCACGACGCATTCCCGCGTTTCGTCCGCAGCCGGTCGGCGCTCGGTGCCGTACAACTGCTGGTCGAACTGCTCGCCGACGACACCGCCATCCGCACCGCCGGGCGCAAACAACTCGGGCGGGCCCTGGTCGCCTGCGCGGATTCGGTCGCACCCCGCGGCGCCATGGCGATCGGCGGTCCGACCACACTCGCCCGGGTCAAACGTCTGTCGGACACCCGCCCGACAATGCTGATCTCGGCCGTCGCGTACGTCGTGGCGGCCGCGATCCTCGTCCTGCCGACCCTGGCCGTCGCGATCCCCTGGCTGAACGAGTTACGCCGGCTCATCGACTCCTGACGCCCACAAACCGTCCCGTGCGCGGCGGGAACGGGGTTGAGGCGGGTCTCGTCGATCGCGCTGCCGGTACCTCAGACCTTCGCCATCGTTTCCTACGTCATATGGTGTAGCAATGACTGATTCAGCTGCTCGCGCCCAGATCGGGGTCACCGGCCTTGCGGTGATGGGTTCCAACATCGCTCGCAACTTCGCCCGTCACGGTCACACCGTGGCTCTACACAACCGCAGCATCGCCAAAACCGATGCGCTCGTCGAGAAATACGGCAACGAGGGTGATTTCGTCCGCACCGAGACGATGGCGGAGTTCGTCGGCGCGCTCCAGAAGCCGCGACGCGTGCTGATCATGGTCAAGGCCGGCGACCCCACCGACGCCGTGATCGAAGAACTCGCGGGTCTGATGGAAGAGGGCGACATCATCATCGATGGTGGCAACTCGCTCTACACCGACACGATCCGCCGCGAGGCCGCCATGTCCGCACGCGGCCTGAACTTCGTCGGTGCCGGCATCTCGGGTGGTGAGGAAGGCGCGCTCAACGGCCCGTCGATCATGCCCGGCGGGCCCGTCGAGTCGTACAAGTCGCTCGGACCGCTCCTCGAGTCCATCTCCGCGCACGTCGACGGCGAGCCCTGCTGTACCCACATCGGCCCGGACGGGTCCGGCCACTTCGTCAAGATGGTCCACAACGGCATCGAATACGCCGACATGCAGCTCATCGGTGAGGCTTACGACCTCATGCGCAAGGCACTCGACATGCCGGTCAGTGAAATCGCCGATGTGTTCCGTGAATGGAACTCCGGCGACCTCGACAGCTACCTCGTCGAGATCACCGCAGAGGTGCTCAGCCAGGTCGACGCCGAGACCGGCAAACCGCTTGTCGATGTCATCGTCGACGCCGCCGGACAGAAGGGCACCGGCCGCTGGACCGTGAAATCCGCACTCGACCTCGGCATCCCGACCACCGGCATCGCCGAGGCCGTCTTCGCCCGCGCGCTGTCGAGCGCCACCGCCCAGCGCAAGCAGGCCCAGGGCCTGGCGTCGGGCACCCTCTCGGCCGCCCCCACCGACAAGAAGAAGTTCGTCGACGCGATCAACAAGGCGCTCTACGCGTCGAAGGTTGTCGCCTACGCGCAGGGCTTCGATCAGATCGCCGCAGGCAGCAATGAATACGGCTGGGACGTCCACCCCGGCGACCTCGCCACCATCTGGCGCGGCGGCTGCATCATCCGGGCGAAGTTCCTCAACCGCATCCGCGAGGCCTACGCCGAGAACCCCGAACTCCCGAGCCTGCTGCTGGCACCGTACTTCCGTGAAGCGGTCGAGAACGCCGTCGACAGCTGGCGCGAGGTGGTTGCCACCGCGACGACCATGGGCATCCCGGTTCCGGCCTTCTCCTCGTCGCTGTCGTACTACGACGCACTGCGTGCCGAGCGTCTGCCGGCCGCCCTGACCCAGGGACTGCGCGACTTCTTCGGCGCACACACCTACCAGCGGGTCGACAAAGAAGGTGCATTCCACACCCTCTGGAGCGAAGGCCGCACCGAGATCCAGGCCTGACCCGACCTAGCTCGCACCGCAAACGAGCCAGAAACACGAAGACGAGCCACAAATTTGTGGCTCGTCTTCGTATAGGTGGCTCGTTTGCGGTGGTGGCCGTTCATCTTGCGTAGCATCGGCAATCGTGCGATTCCTCGATGATCATCTCCCGGGCCACGACCTGACGTACGACGATGTTTTCGTGGTGCCCGGTCGTTCCGACGTCGCGTCCCGATTCGACGTCGATCTCTCCTCCGTCGACGGTTCCGGCACCACCATTCCGCTGGTGGTCGCCAACATGACGGCTGTCGCCGGACGCCGGATGGCCGAAACCGTGGCCCGGCGCGGCGGGCTGGTGGTGTTGCCGCAGGATCTGCCCATCCCCGCGGCCGCCGACATGATCTCGTTTGTCAAAGGACGCCACCTCGTCGCGGACACACCGGTCGTCCTCGGCGCCGACGCCGCTGTCTCCGATGCGGTGGCACTGCTGCCCAAACGGGCACACGGAGCCGTGGTCGTCCTCGGCTCCGATGCCGCGACTCCGATCGGCGTGGTCACCGAGGCATCGTGCGGCGACGTCGACCGGTTCGCCCGCCTGACCGACGTCCTCGACCCCGACTTCGTGTCGGCGCCGGTGGGAACGCCTCCCCGAAAGCTGTTCGAGCTACTCGATGCCACCCATTCCGACCTGGTGATCCTCACCGAGGCCGACGGGTCCCTGGCGGGTGTCCTGACCCGCGTCGGGGCCGTCCGGGCCGGCATCTACCAGCCCAACCTCGACGCCAACGGCCGCCTGCGGGTCGCCGCTGCGGTCGGCGTCAACGGTGACGCCCGCGGCAAGGCGATCGCGCTGGTGCAGGCAGGCGCCGACCTCATCGTCGTCGACACCGCACACGGACATCAGGAAAAGATGCTCGCGGTCCTCGAACAGGTCGCGGACGCCAACCTCGGCGTGCCGATCTGCGCAGGCAATGTGGTGACGGCGCAGGGAACGCGGGACCTGATCTCGGCCGGGGCGGACATCGTCAAGGTCGGGGTCGGACCCGGCGCGATGTGCACCACCCGGATGATGACCGGTGTCGGCCGGCCGCAGTTCTCGGCGGTGGCCGAATGCGCGACTGCCGCCCGTGAATCGGGCTCCCATGTCTGGGCAGACGGCGGCGTTCGACATCCGCGTGATGTGGCGCTGGCCGTGGCCGCCGGGGCATCGAACGTGATGGTCGGATCGTGGTTCGCCGGAACCCACGAGAGTCCCGGCGAATTGCGGTGGGATCCGGCCGGCCGGCCGTACAAGGAGAGCTTCGGGATGGCATCGAAGCGCGCGGTGGCCGCGCGCACCGCGGACGACAGTTCCTTCGACCGCGCCCGCAAGGCGTTGTTCGACGAAGGGATCTCCACCTCACGCATCGCGCTCGACCCCGAACGCCCCGGCGTCGAGGACCTGATCGACCACATCTGCTCGGGAATCCGGTCCACCGCGACCTACATCGGCGCCCGGTCACTCGAGGAACTACACGAGAAAGCGGTCCTCGGTGTCCAATCCCCGGCCGGGTTCGCAGAAGGTCGCCCGCTGCCCACGGGCTGGTGACCCGATAAGATCGACCCGACATCCCAGGCGACCTCCACTCGCCTGATCCCCCGAATTTGGAGGCCGGATTGGTGCCCACGGCACCTCGATGCGTGACCCACCGCGGTGATCGATGATGCAGGCACTGATCCTGATCGGCAGCCTGGTCGGTTTCATCGCTCTCACCCTGGGTACCGCGCTGTTCGTCGCAGCCGAGTTCTCACTGACCGCGCTCGAACGGTCCACGGTCGAGAACGACGTGCGGACCAGGGGCGACCTTCGCTCCCGCCAGGTCAGCCGGGCGCACAAGACGCTCTCGTTCCAGCTCTCGGGCGCTCAGCTCGGTATCACCATCACCACCCTGATCACCGGATACATCGCCGAGCCGGTGCTCGCGCAACTCTTCGAGCCACTGTTCGAGCTGGTCGGGATCCCGGACGCCGCGGCGGTGGCGGTCTCGCTGATCCTGGCGCTGGTCATCGCGACGTCGCTGTCGATGGTGCTCGGCGAGCTCATCCCCAAGAACCTGGCGATCTCGAAGCCGCTGCCCACCGCCCGAGCGACCGCCGGACCGATGAGCCTGTTCTCGGCGACGTTCCGATGGCTGATCAACACCCTCAACGGCACGGCCAACTGGCTGGTCCGACGATTGGGTGTCGAGCCCGCGGAGGAGTTGCGCTCCGCGCGATCACCGCAGGAACTCGGATCTCTGGTGCGCAATTCGGCCCGCCACGGTGCGATCGACCCGGGCACCGCGGCCCTGGTGGACCGCTCGCTGCAGTTCGGCACGCTCACCGCCGAGGACCTGATGACACCACGTGTCACCGTCGAGACCCTCGACATCCATGACACGGTCCGGGACCTGATCCTGGCGTCGTCTCGGACGGGTTACTCCCGGTTCCCGGTTCTCGATGGCGGCGATCTCGACAACATCAGCGGCGTCGTCCACGTCAAACAGGCATTCACCGTGCCCATGTCGCAGCGCAGCACCACCCAATTACACACACTTGCCCGGGCGGTCTCGGTTGTCCCGGCGAGCCTCGACGGCGACGCGCTGATGGAACAGATCCGCGCCGACGGCCTGCAGGTCGTCGTTGTCGTCGACGAGTACGGCGGCACGGCAGGCATCGTCACCACCGAGGACCTCATCGAGGAGATCGTCGGAGATGTCACCGACGAACACGACGACGAAGAGGCAGATGTCCAGCAGCACGGCGACGGGTACCTCCTCAACGGTCTGCTGCGCCTCGACGAACTCCACGACGCGATCGGGTACCGCGCTCCCGAAGGCCAATACGACACCCTCGGCGGCCTGTTGATGTTCGAGCTCGGGCGGATCGCTCGTGAAGGCGACATCATCGACCTCCCGGACCGCTCGACCGGAACCGACGCCGACGACGACTCCTCCGAGCACGAGCCCGAACAACATTGGCGGGCCCGCGTGGTGCGGATGGACGGTCGTCGCATCGACACCGTGGCCGTGTCCCCGCGACCGGAATCCGATGAACGGGAGGCCACCGATGGGTGATCTGTGGGGCGTCGTGCTCACCGTCCTGTTGCTGGCAGGCAACGCCTTCTTCGTCGGTGCGGAATTCTCGTTGATCTCCGCCCGGCGTGACCGTCTCGAAGCGCTCGAAGAACAGGGAAAGCGCCGCGCCCGCACGGTCATCGAAGCCAGTGAACGGCTCTCGCTGATGCTGGCCGCCGCGCAGTTGGGCATCACGATCTGTTCCATCCTGCTCGGCCGGGTCGGCGAGCCCGCGATCGCACACCTGATCGAGAAGCCGCTGGACCTCGTGCATGTCCCGCACGGACTCCTGCACCCGATCGCGTTCACGCTGGCGCTCGCGCTGGTCGTTGTCCTGCACATCCTCCTCGGCGAGATGGTGCCGAAGAATCTCGCGCTGGCCGGCCCCGAGCGATCGGCGATGCTCCTGGTCCCCGCCCATCTCATGTTCATCAAGATCGCCCGGCCGGTGATCGCCTTCTACAACTGGGTGGCCAACCTGTCACTGCGGCTGATGCGGGTCGAGCCGAAGGACGAACTCGACGCCACGGTCTCGGCCAATGAACTCGCGCAGATGCTCGGCGAGTCCCGACGTGAGGGTCTGATCGACGAAGAGGAACACACCCGGCTCACCCGTGCCCTCCAGACGTCGGGCCGCACCGTCCTCGAGGTCGCGATCCCGCTCACCGAGTTGCGGAGCGTTCAGGTCACCGCGGACCCGAAAACCGGCCGCGTCGGGCCGACCCTCGGCTCGATCGAACAGGCCGTCATCGACACCGGGTTCAGCCGCTACCCGGTCCGGGGCACCGACGGCACGTACACCGGTTACCTGCATCTGAAAGATGTCCTCGACGAGGTCCTCGACGAGTCGGTGGGTCCCGACAGCATCATCGGCGTGGACAAGATCCATCCGCTGCCGGTCCTGGCCGACAAGACCCCCCTCGACGAGGCCACCAATGCGATGCGGCGGACGAGCTCGCACCTGGCGGCGGTGGTCGACGACAACGGCCGCACGGTCGCCGTGGTCGCGCTCGAAGATCTCGTCGAGGAGTTCGTCGGGACGGTGCGCGACGAAACGCACCGGGTATGACTGCCCCGGGTGCAGTCGTCCCCCGGGCGGCCGAGTCGCAATGGCAGGCCACGGCCGCCGAGCACCGCAACCGGATCGATGATCTCCTGCGGAGCCATCCACCCCGGTACACCGAGGACGCCGGTGACGTGGTGCATCCCGTGTGGGGTTTCATGTTCACCTACTACAGCTTTCGGCCGGCTCAACTCCGCCGCTGGCATCCCGGATTCGGGGTCGGGCTCCACGGCGACGGCGCGCGTCGCTACCTCGACTACGCCGGTTACGTTCGCAGCGACGAGCTGGTCACCGTCGGCCGCGACCATCTCGAGAAACGCCGCGAGACCATCACCTACATCATCGATCTGCTCGCCGCCACGGCC
The DNA here is from genome assembly GCF_059553395.1 of Williamsia sp. z34. Lineage (NCBI taxonomy): Bacteria > Bacillati > Actinomycetota > Actinomycetes > Mycobacteriales > Nocardiaceae > Williamsia > Williamsia sp. z34. The sequence continues at coordinate 779,283 of NZ_JCANWW010000002.1, forward strand.
GACCGCTCCCCTCGTCTGAACTGCTTCGGCATGCATGAGTGGGCGATGGTCTATCAGGCTTCGCCGGAACAGATCCGGCATGCCGGTGTACCGCTGCGACTGAGCCCGGCCCAGACCGACGACGTGGTCCGGGCGCAGCCCCCACGCTGCACACACTTCGACGCCTACCGGTTCTTCACCCCACCTGCACGGCCACTGAACCTGACAGTGTTAAATCGTCATACACAGCCCGAGTTCGAACAACCAGGCTGTTTGCACGCCGGCATGGACCTCTACAAGTGGTCGTACAAACTGGCACCTCTGCTCCCGTCGGACATCGTCGCCGACGCGTTCGCCCTGTCGCTACAGCACCGTGAGATCGACATGCGGGCCAGCCCGTACGACCTGTCGGAGTTCGGTATGGCACCGATTCCGATCGAGGAACCGGCGGGACGGGCGGAATACGTCCGGGTGCAGTCCGAGCTCGCGGGTCGGGCGCAGCTTCTGCGGACCGAACTGCTCGAACGTTGCCGCCGCCTGATCAGGCAGCCCAACCACACCTGACTTGCGGGGCAGAGGGTTTGTCACCCATCACAATCCAATTGCTACCAACGAGTAACATATGCGGCATCAGTGCCCTTGATCGAAAGAGAGTGAGGCCGGTAATGGCTCAGCGCGTCACCGTCGACGGCGGCTTGCAGGTTGCGTCGGTTCTGTACGACTTCATCAACAACGAGGCGCTGCCGGGTACCGGGGTGGACCAGGATGCGTTCTGGTCCGGTGCGGCGGCAGTGATCAACGACCTGAGCCCGCGTAACGCCGAGCTGCTCGCGGTCCGCGACGACCTCCAGGGCAAGATCGACCAGTGGCACCGTGACCACAAGGCGGCCACCCCGGCCGACTTCGACTTCGCCGCCTACAAGGCATTCCTGACCGACATCGGTTATCTCACACCGGTTCCCGCCGACTTCGAGATCACCACCACCGGCGTCGACATCGAGATCACCTCGACCGCCGGACCCCAGCTCGTGGTCCCGATCCTCAACGCCCGGTTCGCGCTGAACGCGTCCAACGCGCGGTGGGGTTCGCTCTACGACGCGCTGTACGGCACCGATGCCATCCCCGAGACCGACGGTGCCGAAAAGGGCACGTCGTACAACAAGGTCCGCGGCGACAAGGTCATCGCGTTTGCCAAGAACTTCCTCGACGAGGCCGTTCCGCTGGAGAACGGCAAGCACGCGGATGCCACCTCGTACGTGGTCGAGGGTGAGACCGTCGTGGTCAGCCTGGCCGGCGGTGCGACCACCGGATTCGCCGACCAGGCAGCGTTTGTCGGATACACCGGTGAGCCGGCGAAGCCGTCCGGCATCCTGCTGCGCCACAACGGCCTGCACCTCGAGATCCAGATCGACGCCGAGTCCCCGATCGGCTCGACCGACGCCGCCGGTGTCAAGGACGTGCTGGTCGAGTCGGCCATCACCACGATCATGGACTTCGAGGATTCCGTTGCGGCGGTCGACGCCGAGGACAAGGTCACCGGTTATCGCAACTGGCTCGGCCTGAACAAGGGCGACCTGTCCGAAGAGGTCACCAAGGGCGGCAAGACGTTCAACCGCGTGCTCAACCAGGACCGTGCCTACACCGCGCCCGATGGTGCCGGACTTCTCCTGCACGGACGGTCACTGTTGTTCGTTCGCAACGTCGGTCACCTGATGACCAACGATGCCATCATCACCGCCGACGGCGCCGAGGTTCCCGAGGGCATCCTCGACGCCCTGTTCACCGCACTCATCGGCATCCACGGCATGCAGCCCCACGGACTGCAGAACTCGCGGACCGGGTCGATCTACATCGTCAAGCCGAAGATGCACGGCCCCGACGAGGTCGCGTTCACCGTCGAACTCTTCGGCCGCGTCGAAGAGGTCCTCGGCCTGCCCGCCGGCACGTTGAAGGTCGGCATCATGGACGAGGAGCGTCGCACCACGGTGAACCTGAAGGCCTGCATCAAGGCGGCCCAGGACCGCGTGGTCTTCATCAACACCGGCTTCCTCGACCGCACCGGCGATGAGATCCACACCTCGATGGAAGCCGGCGCCGTCGTGCGCAAGGCAGAAATGAAGTCGCAGAAGTGGATCAAGGCCTACGAGGACTTCAATGTCGACACCGGACTGCATGCCGGTCTGCAGCACAAGGCGCAGATCGGCAAGGGCATGTGGGCGATGCCGGACCTGATGGCGGACATGCTCGAGCAGAAGATCGGCCATCCCAAGGCCGGCGCCAACACCGCATGGGTGCCCTCACCCACCGCGGCCACCCTGCACGCGTTGCACTACCACCAGGTCGACGTGTTCAAGCGTCAGAACGAGCTGGCCAAGCGTGAACCGGCCTCCGTAGATGACATCCTGACGATCCCGCTGGCCCCGAACACCAACTGGTCGGACGAGGAAAAGCTCGAAGAGCTCGACAACAACTGCCAGTCGATCCTGGGCTACGTCGTCCGCTGGATCGATGCCGGCGTCGGTTGCTCGAAGGTGCCCGACATCCACGACATCGCACTGATGGAGGACCGCGCCACCCTGCGGATCTCCAGCCAGTTGCTGGCGAACTGGCTACACCACGGCATCGTCTCGGAATCCGATGTCGTTGCCGCGCTCGAGCGGATGGCACCGGTGGTCGACCAGCAGAACGCCGGCGACCCGACGTACCGGCCGATGGCTCCGGATTTCGCCTCGAACATCGCGTTCGGAGCCGCCAAGGAACTCATCCTCGAAGGTGGCAAGCAGCCCAACGGCTACACCGAGCCGATCCTGCATCGCCGGCGGCGCGAGTACAAGGCTGCGGGCGCCTGACCCTCGGCTGACCCCGGTGGGGCCGGTCGCGAGCACAGTGTGACCTGTCGCCCGAAATCCATCACAGCGCATAGACTGCCCCAACGACAACTCCCGCCTTCCGGACCGGTGAACGCTCACCGGTCCGGAAGTGCGCGAGTCCGGGTTGTCATGTCTTACGTGGATCGAGGTGTTTGTGGGCGATCATCGCAGAGCCGGAGGCAGCAGAGGTATCAGCCGAGGCCTTCTCGTCCTGGTTGCCTTTGTCGTGGTGCTCGTGGTCGGCGGGGTTCTCTGGTCGATGCTCGGTGACCGGATCACCAAGCAGGGCCAGGAGGCCGCGAAACGCTGTGTGGAAGGTGACCTCACCGTCGCCGTCATCAGTGATCCGGGGTTGTCCGGACCGCTCAAGTCTGTCGCGGACCGATACAACGCCACCAAACCGATCAATCGGGATTGGTGCATCACCATCGAGGTGCGACCGGCCGATGCCAAGACCACCCTCGAGGGTTTGACCGGCACCTGGGACCCGGCATCGCGCGGCCGGTATCCGGCGGCGTGGATCCCGCAGTCGTCGGTGTGGAGTTCACAGCTCACTGTCGCCAAACCCGAGATCGTCGACGGCACACCGGCATCCCTGGTGACGTCGCCGGTGGTGCTGGCGATCCCCGAGGCGGCAAGGGAAGCGATGCTCGGCAACCTCAGCTGGCTCGAGATCCCCACACTTCAGCGGTCGGCGGCTGCAATGGAGCGGCTCGGGTTACCGGGCTGGGGATCCCTGAAGATGGCGATGCCGACGGGCCCACAATCCGATGCCACCGCACTCGCCGCGCAGGCCATCGCGATGGAGATCTCCCGCACCCCGAGGGGTGCCCTGTCCGTTGAGGACGCGATCTCCTCGCTGGTGACCTCGACCTTGCAGACGATGCAATCGGCGGCACCACCGACCGCCCTCGGGACCTCCGAGAGCGGTGTGGCGATGATCGCGCAGGAGGCGAACCCGCCGACCGGCGCCATCCATGCGGTGCCGATCACCGAGCAACAGCTCTACTCGCTCACCAAAGACGGAGCCAACGCGGGCGTCGTGTCGTTGCTGCCGACCGGGCCGACCCCGATGGCCGACTTCCCCGTGATCACGTTGACCGGAGAACAGGTCGATGTCGCCCAGCGCGATGCGGTCGACGCCTTCATCAGTTATGTCCAGTCACCCGAGCACATCTCCACGATCACCGAGTCGGGCTTCCGCGGCGGCGGTGCGCTACCGCCGCCGACCGCAGCCGTGGACTTCCCGGAGACGCCGTCGCCGATGCCCCCGCCCCCGGCGGAGGCCCAGAACGCCATCACCGACACGCTCACGCGTCGTACCTGACGTCCCGGGCCTCCGCCGGAGCGAGTCGATCAGGCGAATGCCTCGATCGGAGGGCAGCTGCACACCAGGTTCCGGTCGCCGAATGCGCCGTCGATCCGCCGGACACTCGGCCACACCTTGGCTCGCCCACCGGCGGACGGCAGGCCGTTCGGATAGACGGCGACCAGGCGGTCGTATCCGTGCTCCCACTCCCCGACCAGGCATTCAGCGGTGTGGGGCGCCCCACGCAGCGGGTTGTCGTCGGCGGACCATTGCCCGTCCTCGACCTTGCTGATCTCGGCGCGGATCGAGATCATCGCGTCGCAGAACGCGTCGATCTCATCGAGATTCTCGCTCTCGGTGGGTTCGATCATCAGCGTGCCCGCCACCGGGAAGCTCATCGTCGGCGCATGGAAGCCGTAGTCGGCCAACCGTTTTGCGACGTCGTCGACGGTGACACCGCTGCTCTTGGTCAGGGGGCGCAGGTCGATGATGCATTCGTGCGCAACCCGGTCACCGGCACCGGTGTAGAGCACAGGGTAGTGATCGCGCAGTCGGGCGGCGATGTAGTTCGCCGACGCGATGGCGGTGAGGGTGGCCTGCCGCAGCCCTTCGGCCCCCATCAGCCGGATGTAGGCGTAGGTGATCGGCAGAATCGACGCGGATCCGTAGGGTGCCGCCGAGATCGTCAATTCGCCGGGCAGTTCGTCGGCCAGTGGATGTCCGGGAAGGAATGGTGCGAGGTGCTCGCGCACACCGATCGGTCCGACACCCGGACCACCGCCGCCGTGCGGGATGCAGAACGTCTTGTGCAGGTTGAGGTGGCTGACGTCGCCGCCGAACCGGCCCGGGCGCGCCACTCCGACAAGGGCATTGAGGTTGGCACCGTCGACGTAGACCTGACCACCGGCATCGTGGACCGCAGCGCAGATGTCACCGATCTCGTGCTCGAAGACCCCGTGGGTCGATGGGTAGGTGATCATGATCGCCGACAACTCGGCGGCGTTCGCCTCGATCTTGGCGCGCAGGTCATCGACGTCGACGTCGCCGTTCTCGCGGCAGGCCACCACGACGACCCGCATGCCGGCCATGACCGCCGACGCGGCGTTGGTGCCGTGCGCGCTCGACGGGATCAGGCACACCGTGCGGGCATCGTCGCCGCGGCTGCGGTGGTATTTGCGGATCGCGAGCAGTCCGGCGTATTCACCCTGTGAGCCGGCGTTGGGTTGCAGACTGACCCGGTCGTAGCCGGTGATCGCGACCAGCCACTCTTCGAGCGAGGCGATGATCTTGCGCATCCCCTTCACCTGATCGGCGGGTGCAAACGGATGGAGCCTGGCAATGGTCGGCCAGGTGATGGCCTCCATCTCGGCGGCCGCGTTGAGCTTCATGGTGCACGACCCCAGCGGGATCATGCTGCGGTCCAGTGCGATGTCCTTGTCCGCGAGAGTCCGCAGGTAACGCATCATCGCGGTTTCCGTGCGGTAGCGGTTGAACGCCGGGTGCGTGAGGAAGTCCGAGGTCCGATCGACGACGCCTGCGCAGACCGGTTCAGTCGCAGAAATCCCGAACGCGTCCAGGACGACTGCCACGTGCTCGTCGGTGGTTGCCTCGTCGCAGGCGACGGAGACGTGATCGGCGTCGACCAGACGCAGGTTGATCCCGCGTGCCCCGGCGGCGGCGACCACCGCTTCGGCCTGGCCGGGAACGTGCGCCAGCACAGTGTCGAAGTACTTGGCGTGGACGAGTTTGTCGCCGAGCGCCGAAGCGATCGACTCCGCGTGTCGGTGGACCCGTCGAGCAATCGCCCGGAGCCCGTCGGCGCCGTGGTAGCTGGCATACATCGCCGCGAGGATCGCCAGCAGGACCTGTGCCGTGCAGATGTTGCTGGTCGCCTTCTCCCGGCGGATGTGCTGCTCGCGGGTCTGCAACGACAACCGGTAGGCGAGGTTGCCGTCGGCGTCCTTCGAGACCCCGACAAGACGACCGGGAAGTTGGCGGGCGTGCTTGGCATGCACCGCAAGGTATCCCGCGTGTGGACCGCCGAATCCCATCGGCACACCGAAGCGTTGGGTGGTACCGAAACAGACGTCGGCACCGAGTTCGCCGGGCGGGGTGATCAGGGTCATCGCCAACAGATCAGCACCGACGGCGACGAGGGCACCACGTTCGTGGGCCGCCTCGATGAGCGCTGCACTGTCGACGACGCGTCCTGAAGCGGTTGGTGTCTGGGCCAGGACACCGAAGAACTCGCCCTCGGGCAGACCCTGGCTCAGATCCGCGGTGACCACCTCGATACCGAGTGGTTGCGCGCGGGTGGCGATCACTGCCGCGGTTTGCGGGAAGAGGTCGGCGTCGACCAGGAATCGCGGCGACTTGCTCTTGCCTGCACGGCGAAGGAGTGTCATGGCCTCGGCCGCGGCCGTCGATTCGTCGAGCATGGACGCGTTGGCGACCTCCATGCCGGTCAGGTCGGAGACCATCGTCTGGAAGTTCAGCAGCGCCTCGAGACGGCCTTGGCTGATCTCGGGCTGATACGGCGTGTACGCGGTGTACCAGGCCGGGTTCTCGATGATGTTGCGGATCAGTACCGGCGGGGTCAGCGTGTCGTAGTAGCCGAGGCCGATCATCGAGGTGGCGACGGTGTTCTCGTCGGCGAGCGCGGCGAGTTCGGCCAGGATCTCGTGTTCGGAGACCGCAGGCGGCAGCGCGTCCAGACCGTTGTCCTCGGGGGTGTCGAGGATCCCGGAAGGCACCACCTGGCGGGCGAGATCATCGAGTGAGGTGGCACCGACAAGTGTCAGGATGCGGTCGAGTTCGCCTGCATCAGGGCCGATGTGGCGATCGGTGAAAGGTGTGCCGGTCATGGGGATAGGACCCTCCGCGGTGGCCGGCCACGAGAGCCGACCACTGGTAATGCCGACTGGTGGTCGGACGCCGGTCCTCCCCCTCTGTCCTATCCCGCGGGCCTGGTGCCCGCAGAACGCCTGAGAGATTCAGCCACGCGTTGCGTGACCTTTCACCATGGGCGGACGGATGTTGCCGTCACTCTCCAGAGACGCCGACGTCGACACGGTCCTTGATGCCTGAGAGTTTGACGGAGAGGTATTGCTCCTTCGGCGGCCATCTCGAGGATGACTCTCTCCCGTGTCGCTGCGACGCAGACCCAGTGTACGGCCAGATGTTCTAGCCGGTGCGGCGGGCGCGGCTCTTACGGCGCGAGGCCAATTCGTCCTCGGGCGCAGCCTCGGTCACGCCGCCGTCGGCGCGTTCTGCCGGGAAGTCGGCGATGGTTCCGGTCAGCTCACGCATCGCACCGCTGACGGCGATACCGAACACGCCCTGACCGCCCTGGAGCAGATCGACGACTTCTTCGGCCGACGTGCACTCGTAGACCGTGGTGCCGTCCGAGAACAGCGTGATGCGGGCGAGATCCTCGACGCCCCGCTTACGGAGGTGGTCGACGGCAACCCTGATGTTCTGCAGGGAGATGCCGGTGTCGAGCAGACGCTTGACGATCTTCAGGACGAGGATGTCCTTGAACGAATAGAGCCGCTGACTCCCGGACCCGGCGGCGCTACGAATCGAGGGTACGACCAGCGATGTGCGGGCCCAGTAGTCGAGTTGCCGGTAGGTGATGCCGGCGATCTGGCAGGCACTGGGGACCCGGTAGCCGACCAGCTCGTCGGGAACGGTGTCGTTCGGGAACAGCCCCGGTGCGATGTCTGCCAGCGAACCCTGACCGGGCTTGTTCGTGCCGCTGATCGTGGTGCTTGCCTCGGGGGACGCATCCTGCGCCCCGCGGTCGCCGTTCTCACCGTCGTGTGGCTGATCGCCCACTGGGTTCTCCTCGCGTGCTGGTCGGTGACCGCCGGTGCGTGCTTCCCGGCTCCGACGGGCCAAGTTTACGCGCACTGACTGATCAAAATCACTTCTCCGCAACTTTCGCGGGTATGTGAAGACCGTATGACCGCTGCGGGTCGGGATCAACGCGACTCGCCCTAACCCTGAACCTAAAGTTGAGCTTTAGGCGATTTGTGACCCCGCAGTTTCCGTTCCGTGACCAGACTCGCCGGACCCAAATGCAGCCCTGACGCACGGATCCGTGCGTTGCCGCAATCCGGGGTCAGGCCCCACCGGAGGCTTTGAAGTCATCCGGCGACACCGAGTCGAGGAACTCCTTGAACTTCTCGACCTCGTCTTCTTTGACCTCGGCCGCCGGCTCGTCGTCGTCCGCTTCTTCCGGATCGTCCGATGGCATCAACAGGCCGGCTTCGGCGAGCACCGATTCTTCGGCGAAAATCGGTACCTCGGCGCGGATCGCGATGGCCACCGAGTCCGACGGCCGGGCGGAGATCCGGAGATCTCCGGCAAACACCAGGTCGGCGTAGAACGTGCCCTCTTGCATGTCCACGATCCGAACCTCGAGAAGTTCGTGGCCCAGAGCACTGATCAGGTTGACGATCAGGTCATGGGTCAAGGGACGGGGAGGCTCAACACCCTTTTGCCGCAGGGCAATTGACGCAGCTTCACTCTGACCGATCCAGATCGGCAGGTAACGTTCACCGGTGGTTTCCTGTAGCAGCAGCACCGGTTGACTCTGTGGCGGTTCCACCCGGATACCTACTACGCGCATTTCACTCATGCGGTCGGCCCTCCCAAGCTTGTGTGGGCGAATGGTTCACCGCCCTAATCCTATGGCAAGGATGCCCGCGCGACGACCGAGAACCTCCGGACCGGTCGTTCGATCGGGTCTTTAATCGAGAACTTCTCGTACCGCTTGCTTGACGAGCTGGGTGTGCAGCGTGACCGACAGTGCCGCGATTTCGCGCACCATCTCCTCGGCGCGATCCCGGGCGCCGGTCCCTTTGCCCTTGGCAATCGGATTGGCGATCTGCGCGACCAGCCCGGCCTCGCGCTCGGCCGAAACCTTGAAAGCGCGCAGATGCCGCGCCTGGACTCCGAAGTTCGCGAGCGCGGATGCAGCTGTCACCAGGCGCACCGCGTCTTCGTCGAAAAACCCTCGCGGCCCGGGTACCAGCAACCCGTTGTCGACGAGTTCTGTCACGAACGCCGAATCGACGCCGGTACGTTCGAGCAGCGAATCACGGCTCAGCCGACCGCCGCCGTTCTGCGAGAAATCGGTGGCCGGAGCCACCCAGTTCTTCGCCGACGACAACAACCGGGTACCCGCCGGGGCTTCCGGGCGGGTACCGCGGTCGATCTCGTCGAGCTGTTCTTTGATGACTTTGAGCGGCAGGTAACGATCACGCTGAGCGGTCAGGACGAACCGGAGCCGTTCACAGTCGGCTCGGCTGAACCGGCGGTAACCGGACGGCGACCGCTCAGGTGTGACCAGACCTTCGGATTCGAGGAATCTGATCTTTGAAATCGTCACGTCGGGGAATTCTCCGCGCAGCTGATCCAGGACCGAGCCAATCGACATCGATCCTTCGGAATGCTGCCCCGCCGCCGGTGAGGTCACGCGTCCGCGGAACCTTCGTCACTGCTGGAACCGGTCAGGAACACCAGGCGGAACTTGCCGATCTGAACTTCGTCACCGTTGGCCAGCACGGCCGAATCCACCGGCTCACGGTTGACGTACGTGCCGTTCAGGCTGCCGACGTCGACCACCTGGAATTCGTTGTCGCCCAAACGGAACTCGGCATGTCGACGGCTCACGGTGACGTCATCGAGGAAGATGTCGCTATCGGGGTGCCGACCGGCCGACGTGGTCGCCTGGTCGAGCAGAAAACGAGAGCCGGCGTTGGGGCCACGTTTGACCACGAGCAGCGCGGTGCCCGCAGACAGCCGTTCCACACCGGTGTCCGCCGATGTGGTTGCAGAACCACCGGTCGATTCCATCTCTTTGATGAAATCGGCCCGGAAGACCGATGTGGTCTCTACCGGAGCTTCGATGTCCTTCTCGTTGTCGCTCACCAATTCTCCTTCTTCGTAATTGTCCCCGCGGCCCGGATTCGGACCTTGTTTTTCCACGTTGATTGCGGCGGCGTTCGGGGGTGCGACTTCTCACCCGCCGAATCCGGTCTCATCGAGTGGATTGGGGCATTACCCGTGACTTAGACCGTACCCTGCCACGGGCCACACATGCATAAACCCGCTGCATACTGTGCGCGCCTCATCGAGCCCCACTTTGCTTCGTCTTCACACGAACTCGCCTCGAGCCGGCTATCCGGACGTGATCGCCACGTAACCGGCGGCGTCGAGCATGTCACCGACCAGTTCATCCAGGTCCTCGTCGGGACCGACGGTGATCTCGACCAACCAGCCGCGCTCGTAAGGCGCGGAGTTGACGAGGTCCGGACTGGCTTCCAGGTCGTCGTTGACCGCCGAGATCACACCATTGAGGGGCCCGAAGATGTCGGAGACACTCTTGGTCGACTCGACCTCGGCAAACGATTCCCCGACCTCGACGACGTCATCGATCGCCGGCAACTGGACGAATACGACGTCACCCAACTGATCTTGTGCATAGTCGGTGATCCCGATCCGAACCGTACGGTCGGACACCTTCTGCACCCATTCGTGCTCTGCGGTGTAGTGCAGATCGTCAGGAGCCTGCTTCTGGGTCACGTGTGTGCTGCCTTTCGCCTCTACACATCGAACAACGTCTGTTGGGAGAATCTAGCGCACCGGGGGCAGTGCCCGAACAACCAGCACGGCCTGCACCCAGTACAGGACAAACGACCACACATACATCCCGGTACCCCAGATCAGGAACGCCCAACCGCAGGGATAGACAATGTCGCCGATGATCGAATCCAATTGCCCGGCAAGGATCATCGGAAATCCGTACATCAATGCGAACGTCGCCGCCTTGCCGATGTAGATCGTCGGTAGCGCGGTGATCCCGCGGCTCCGCAGCAGCGGCGCCGTCGCCAGCAACAACAGGTCACGGCCGAACAGGATCGCGACCAGCCACCACGGGATCAGGCCGCGAATCGCGAGTCCGATGGGTATCGCGACCATGTACAGACGATCCGCGGCCGGGTCGAGCAATGCGCCCAGGCGCGACGACTGGTTCATCAGCCGGGCGATCTTGCCATCCGCCCAATCCGACAGACCCGCGAAGAACAGGATCGCGAACGCCCAGCCGTCGGCCTCTTCGACGAGCAGTACCCATAAGAAAACCGGTATGAGTATCAGCCGCAACCCACTGAGCAGATTGGGCACCGTGAACACCCGATCCGACTCTACGACCGGATCCGGATCGGTCTCTTCCATGTCGAACAGCCTGTCATACCCGGCTTCGCGGCCCGGTGGCGCGCGCTACCGAAAGATTCCGACGATGCCCTGCAGTGCCTTTGCACCGCCGGACGCGAACGGACTGTCGTGGACCATGTAGGTCCAGGTGGTGGTCGAACGTCGTAGATCGGCCTGATCCAGATCGATGCCGTCCTTGGTGATGACCGCCTCACGGAACGTCTTGCGCGCATTCTCGACGGCTTCACGCGGCAACTTGCCGAACTCTGCGAGGATCAGTTTGTGGAACTCGTCGAGGGGCGATTCGCGACCGATGGAACGCAGGTGGATGCTGGCGCGCACATCGGAGACATAGGCCAGATGATCTGCCCAGGCCCGGTCCAGATGGAACAGCATGATCTCGCGGGCCGCCTGCTCGAGAACGTCGTGCGGGACGGGCTCGGCAGCAGTCTCATCGGCCTTCGCCGTCTCATCGGCCGTGCTCTTCTCGGCCTTGCTCGTTTCGGCCTTGCTCGTTTCGGCCTTGTCGCTCTCGACGGACTCGCCGGTCAGTTCGGCGTAGCGTTCCGGCTCGGTCTCCTTGAACTCCTGCAGCGCGGCGTCGGTGGTCAGAAGTGTGGTGCGGCGTTTGACGATGATCTCACGCTGCTGGTTCACCAACTGGTTGTAACGCCAGGTGTTGGCGTGCAGTTCGAGCATCACGCCTTCGGCGATCCGCTGGGCCTGCTCGATGATGTCGACGCCCTTCGACCCGAGCGAGCCGTCCTCGGATGAGCTGACCGGATCACGCTTGAGCGTCAGGTTCCGGGTGACCAGCGGGTCTTCGACGCTCGAGAAGAACACCGACCGACCCGGGTCGCCCTGTCGTCCCGCGCGCCCACGGAGTTGGTTGTCGAGCCGCTCGGTGTCGTGCCGACCCGTCCCGACCACGCACAGTCCACCGAGTTCGACGACCTCGTCGCGCTCGGGGCTCGACTCACCGGCGTCTTTCTGCCCGGCGGAGCCACCCAGCTTGATGTCGGTACCGCGTCCGGCCATCTGGGTGGACACGGTCACAGCACCCTTGGCGCCCGCCTCGGCGATGATCTTGGCTTCCTCCGCGTCGTTCTTCGCATTCAGAACAACCGACTGCACGCCCGCCCGGCCGAGGAGGTGGGCCAGTTCTTCGGATTCGGCGACGTCGTGGGTCCCGATCAGAACGGGCTGTCCGGTCTCGTGGATCTGTTTGACGAACTCGACGACGGCGTCGGCCTTGTTCGACTTGTTGTCGTAGACGCGGTCGATCTCGTCGACGCGGATGTTCTTGGTGTTCGGGGGGATCTGCGAGACAGCGAGCTGATAGAACTGCCGCAACTGTTCACCGGCCGCCACCGCGGTGCCGGTCATCCCGCAGACCTTCGGGTAGCGGCCGATCAATGCCTGCACCGTGATGGTGTCGATGACCTCACCCGAATCCGTCTGCGCGAGGCCCTCTTTCAGCTCAACCGCAGCCTGCAAGCCGTCGGGCCAGCGCTGGAGTTGCGCCACCCGTCCGCGGGAGGCGTTGATCAGGTGGACGCCGCCGTCGCGCACGATGTAGTGGACATCGCGCTCGACGAGGAGGTGGGCGTGCATCGCGACGTTGACGTGCACGAGGGTGGTACCGACGTGCTCTTCGTCGTACAGGTTGATCCCGCCGAGCTCGTTCTCGATGAAGGCGGCACCCTCGTCGGTCAGGTAGACGTTGCGCCCTTCGGCGTCGATCTCGTAGTGGTTCTTCTTCAGCTTGGTGACGGCGTCGTGGATCGGCTTGTCCGGCACTTCACCGATGGCCGAACCGGCCAGGATCAGGGGCACGAGCGCTTCGTCGACAAGCACCGAATCGGCCTCGTCGATGATGGCGACGTCGGGCTTCGGTGAGACGAGATCGCCGGGCCGGGTGACGAGTTGGTCGCGCAGCACGTCGAACCCGATCTCATTGACCGATCCGTAGACGATGTCGGAGTCGTAGGCCGCCTTGCGCTCATCGCGGGTGGAGTTCTCGGACACCGACGCCGAGACGATGTCGAAGAGATCGAACAGCGGCTTCATCCACGCGGCGTCGCGGGTCGCGAGGTAGTCGTTGACGGAGATGACGTGCACCCGATGACCCTGCAGTACGAACCCGATCGCCGCGATGGCACCGGCCAGCGTCTTGCCCTCGCCGGTGGCCATCTCGATGACGTCGCCCTCGAGTAGACGCAGGGCGCCCTGGAGCTGGACGTCGAAGGGGCGCATATCGAGCGTACGATCGCCTGCCTCACGGGCCAGCGCCAGGAAACGGGCCCGGTCTTCGCCTTCGGGATCGGTGATGTCGAGCTTCTCCGCAGCGGCGGCGAAATCCTTGTCGTCGAGATCGGCAGCCCATGAATCGTAGGAGTCTGCCTTCTTGATCAGTGTCAGGGACTTCGACTGATTGCGCGAGGATTGCGCCCCCAGCAGCCGCCACATGTTGTTCGTGAGCTTTCCCACCGAGCCGTACTCCTTAGTCCATCTGACAAAACTGCCGTGCTCCACCGTACGCGGAAGCACCATCGCAGTAACCGTACGCGGCGGGCCCCGCCGAAGGTCCTGGCTTCTTCCTCTTCCCCGCTGGTCAGGCCAGTGCGTCCCGGACGATCGGGGCGACCTTGGTGCCATAGAGTTCGATGCTGCGCATCTTGACCTCATGTGACAGTGTCCCGTTGCTGTATTTGAGGTCGAAACGAGTGATGCCCAGCGCGTTCACATTGCGAATGATCTTGGCCGCCACCGTCTCGGGCGATCCCACGTACACTGATCCTTCCGGCCCGGCCGACTGCTCGAACTGGGCGCGGGTGGGCGGCGGCCAGCCGCGTTCCCGTCCGATCCGGGTCATCTGATCACGGTAGTGCGGCCAGAGTTCTTCTCGAGCCGCCTCATCGGTGTCGGCGAGGTGGCCCGGCGAGTGCATCGCCACTGGAAGTTCCGGCCTGTCGAACTCCTGCAATGCGCGATGATAGAGATCGACAAAAGGCCTGAAACGAAGTGGTTCGCCGCCGATGATGGCCAGTACCAACGGGATTCCGTAGCGAGCGGCCCGGACGACCGACTCCGGCGACCCGCCGACACCGATCCAGGTGCGCACACCGCCGGCCGCGGTCTTGGGGTAGACCTCCTCACCGTTCAGAGGTGCACGTGTCTGTCCGGACCATACGATCGGGCCCTCCTGCCGCAAGGCCGCAAAGAGGTCGAGCTTCTCGGAGAACAGCTCCTCGTACTGGCTCAGATCAAAGCCGAACAACGGGAATGATTCGGTGAACGAACCGCGGCCCAAGATCACTTCGGCACGGCCGCGAGAGATCGCGTCAAGTGTGGCGAAACGCTGGTAGACCCGGATCGGGTCGTCCGAGCTCAGTACGGTGACCGCGGTTCCCAGGGCGATTCGCGATGTCTGCGCGGCAATCGCGGCCAGCACCACCTCCGGGGCCGACACCGCAAAATCGGCGCGATGGTGCTCCCCCACCCCGAAGAAATCGAGTCCCAACTGATCGGCGAGGACGCCCTCGGCCACGACCTCGCGGATCACCTGGTCGTACGGCACCAGTTCCCCGTCGGGTCCCGCCGTGCGGTCACCAAACGTATCGAGTCCCAATTCAATGGGGGAACCCGCTTCCGACGTGCTCATCGCCACTGCCGTTCTCCTCACAGATGCTCACCGCGCGATAACCTCCGAACCTCGGAAGATGCGTCTTTCTGATGCTCAAACTACTCGGGTATCGGCGCGCATCACCTACGCACAAGGCGGTGACGACGTAGGCTCCTCCAATGGGAAAGACCGGATCCGACAGCAAGAGCGGTAAGAAGACGAGCAAGCGCTCCAAGCCGAAGAAGATCCCGAACAACATCTATGAGGCCGAGATGTTCCGGCTTCAGACCGAGTTCGTCAAACTCCAGGAGTGGACCAAGGAGACCGGGGCCCGCGTGGTCGTCGTCTTCGAGGGACGCGATGCCGCAGGCAAGGGCGGCACGATCAAACGGATCACCGAATACCTCTCCCCACGTGTTGTCCGGGTGGCCGCGCTGCCCGCACCCACCGACCGGGAACGCGGCCAGTGGTACTACCAACGCTATAT
Organism: Williamsia sp. z34; assembly: GCF_059553395.1. Taxonomy (NCBI): domain Bacteria; kingdom Bacillati; phylum Actinomycetota; class Actinomycetes; order Mycobacteriales; family Nocardiaceae; genus Williamsia; species Williamsia sp. z34. The sequence continues at coordinate 794,774 of NZ_JCANWW010000002.1, forward strand.
CGCGCATCTCCCGGCGCCCGGTGAGATCACTATCTTCGATCGCTCCTGGTACAACCGGGCGGGCGTGGAGAAGGTCATGGGATTCTGTACCCCGCAAGAGCATTCGCTGTTCCTGCGGCAGACCCCGATATTCGAGCAGATGCTCCTCGACGACGGGATCATCCTGCGGAAGTACTGGTTCTCGGTGTCCGACGCCGAACAGCTGCGTCGCTTCCGGTCACGTCTCGACGACCCGGTGCGCCAGTGGAAGCTGAGCCCGATGGACCTCGAATCGGTCTATCGCTGGGAAGACTATTCCCGCGCGAAAGACGAGATGATGGTGCATACGGACACCCCCAACAGTCCCTGGTACATCGTCGAGTCCGACATCAAGAAGCATGCCCGGATCAACATGATGTCGCACCTGTTGTCGACGATCGAATACCACGATGTCGTCCGACCGAAAGTCGAACTGCCAGAACATCCCATCGACACCGGGACCTATCAACGCCCCTCCCGGGAGATCAGCACGTATGTCCCCAACCACGTGACAGAACTGATGGGCGACAAAGAGAACTGAGGGACGGCGGATCCGGGGTTTCCTGACCCTTCACCGCCAGGACGTCCTCACCCGCGACTTCCCCACGTCCGCATCGCCGCGAGATACCTGGCGGTGATCAATCCCTGTCCATACCTGCCGAACGGACCCGCGAGCCGAGCGGGCCGGGTTTGTGGACGCGAGAACGCCGTGACCGCAAACACGACAGAGTTGTTGTCCCGCAACTCGACACAGAACTTTTCTTCCCCGGACTCGGGGTGTCCCACAAGTGTTCCGTAGGCGAATCCGCGACGATCGGGTTCGTCGATCACGTACACGACTCTGACCGGTGCGTTGAGGCGCAGCGGTCCCACACCGATCGCCAGCCGGGCGACCGTGCCTGCCTCGACGGTCCTCTCCGACGCGCAGACACGCAGCCCGGCACCGAGCTGGACCTGCCAGGTGGCGATCGCATCCGCGATCTCGTCGAAACGTGGCCGCCCGGATCCGACGACGACTTCCCGGTGCAGGTGCTGATATCCGTCCGGGCACACCTGCCGGGTGGCACCGATCTCCGGATAGCTGTACGCCACGCCCCGCAACCGGGTGGCGATGTGCGACTTCAGCGGTCTGACGCTTCGACCGGTCATCCCCTGAGGCTACCGACGCCGACATAATCGATGGACGATACCCACGACGCATGTCTACGGTTGCCGAGGCCGTCAACCGGTGGCCGACACCGCAATCAAGGAAACATCATGAACACCCGCTACCCTGTCCCGCTTTCCGGCGCAGTCGCATCAACCCTTCTGTGGGTCGACGAAGCGTCCGTCGAGGTGCAGGCCCGCGAGCAACTACGCCGGGTGTCGGCTCTCCCGTGGGTGCATGGTGTCCGGGTGATGCCCGACGTCCACGTCGGCAAGGGCGCAACGGTCGGTTCGGTGATCGCGATGCGCGAGGCGGTCTGCCCGGCCGCGGTCGGCGTCGACATCGGTTGCGGAATGGCCGCCGTCCGAACGGATCTGGTTGCCTCCGACCTTCCCGACGACCTGTCCGCACTGCGTTCGGCGATCGAGGCGAAGGTGCCGGTGGGTTTCGGTGCCCACAAGCGGCCGGTGAACCTGCGGGAGATGGACGTCGGTGGCGGCTGGGGTGACTTCTGGTCCGGGTTCGGGGACCTCGATCGGGCCGTACAGAACCTGGACACCCGGGCCCACAAGCAGCTCGGAACGCTCGGCGGTGGCAACCACTTCATCGAGATCTGTGTCGCCGAGGGCGACTCATCGGTGTGGGTGATGCTTCATTCCGGTTCCCGGAACATCGGGAAATCGCTCGCCGATCACCACATGGAGGTAGCCGCCGGCCTGCCGCACAACGCCGACCTTCCCGACCGCGATCTTGCGGTCTTCCTCGCCGGGACACCGGAGATGGACGCATACCGTCACGACCTGACCTGGGCCCAGGAATACGCGTCCAGGAACCGTCGCGTGATACTGGAACTGGTGTGTTCTGCTGTGCGAGGTTCACTTCCGACACGGCCGGTGCAGTTCGAGGAGCCGATCTCGTGCCACCACAATTACGTGGCAACCGAGATGATCGACGGGGTCGAACTGTTGGTGACCCGAAAGGGTGCCATCCGGGCCGGGTCCGGCGACGTGGGACTGATCCCCGGATCGATGGGGACGGGTTCGTACGTGGTGCGCGGACTCGGGTCGGAGGCCTCGTTCTTTTCCGCATCACATGGCGCGGGGCGGAGGATGAGCCGGTCCAAGGCGCGCAAGATGTTCACCGCCGCGGATCTGGTGGCACAGACCGAAGGAGTCGAGTCGAGGAAGGATGCCGGCGTGGTCGATGAGATACCGGCCGCCTACAAGGACATCGATTCGGTGATCGCCGCGCAGAGCGACCTGGTCGAGGTGGTGGCACACCTCAAGCAGGTGGTCTGCGTCAAGGGCTGACCCGGGCGACCGTTCTGCCGGACGCCGGCATCGAAAATGCGTTGTGGGGCACCGATGAACGGGTGCCCCACAACGTGGTCGGGCTTCAGGGTGCGGCGATGTCGATCATCTGGGTCAACCGGAAACTGTTGCCCGAGGGATCTCGGAACCCGGCGTCGATGCCGTAGGGGCGCTGCTCCGGCAGATCGGTGAACTCGACACCTCGCGCGGCGAGCCGCTCGTATTCGGCCTGGCAGTCTTCCGTGGTCAGGAATACGGCAGTGGCCAGCCCTTTGGAGACCAGTTCCAGGACTTCGGCCCGGGCCGATTCGGTGAGCATCGGCGGACCGGGGACATCCATCAACACGATGCTGACGTCATCTTGTCCCGGCGGCGATACCGTCAACCACCGGAACCCGTCCATCTCGGGCAGGGACACGTCTGACTGGACCTCCATCCCGAGTTTGTCGGTGTAGAACTTGAGGGCCTCGTCCTGATCGTGGACCCATACCTGCGCACTGGCGATTTTCAACATCGTGACCTCCCGTTATCGGATTGTTCGACTCAGTGCGTCGAACGTAACCCCGCACAACGGTCCCGGTCTTCTCCCCATGTGCTCTATCGGATGCGACTGTCCGGGCGGGGCCGGCCGAAGGTGCGTATGACACAGGTCGGGACCATGATCCGCTGCGCTGCAGGTGGACGACTGGCACGATAGCGCGCGGGGCTTTCACCATAGGTCCTCTTGAAGCTCGTGGTGAATGAGCCGACACTCCGAAGTCCCACTGCCACACAGATATCGGCAACCGAATAGTCGGTGTTGCGCAGCAGTGCCGCCGCCCGCTCGAGCCGGCGGGTCTGCAGATAGGTGTGCGGCGACTGCCCGAACGCCTTGACGAACGACCGGGTGAAGTGGGCGCGCGACAACCGTGCCGCGGCTGCCATCTCCTCGACTGTCAGCGCGGTCGCGTATTCGGAGTCGATCAGGTCTTTGGCCCGCAACAGATGCCGGGTGGTGGAGACACTCGCCATGACCACCACTATGGCGGTTTTTCGGCGCTCCGGCCACGGATACCGAACACTGTGAAGACCGCGGCGAGTCCGGCGACGATCACCAGCAACGTCAGACCCAGGGTGTAACTGTGATCGGCTTCGTTGTTTGGCATCGGTCTCGTCCCAACGGGTGAAGAACTTGCCGATGTCGAGAAGGGCTTGCGCCACTGCACGCCGACGGTGACAACGCTCAGCCGACCGCCCTGTCGCTCTCACTCCAATACTGTTTGCGCAGCGCCTTTTTGTCCGGTTTGCCCAGAGCGGTCAGTGGCAGGGATTCGGCGACGATCACCCGTTTCGGCGACTGCACCGCACCCTTCCGATCCTTCACCGCATCCTGGATCTCCGAGATCATCGCCTCGATCGAGACGCTGTCGGTCAGGGCATCGCTGCGTAGCACGACGATCGCCGTCACCGCCTCGCCCCACTTCTCGTCGGGCACCCCGATGACGCCCACCTGCGCCACCGAAGGATGTTCGGCCACAACGTCTTCGACTTCCCGAGGGAAGACGTTGAAGCCGCCGGTGACGATCATGTCCTTGGTGCGATCGACGATGAACCAAAATCCGTCCTCATCCTCACGGGCCACATCACCGGTGCGGAGCCATCCGTCGCGGAAGGCTTCCGCCGTCGCCTCCGGGAGTCCCCAGTAGCCACCGGCGAGGAGTGGACCGGCGACGCAGATCTCGCCCGGCTCCCCCATCGGAACCGGCTTGCCGTCGTCGCCGAGCAGAGCGGTCCGCAGGAACGCCGAGGGCCGGCCACAACTCGACAGCCGCTTCTCGTCGTGAGCGTCCTTGGGCAGATAACTGATCACCATCGGTGCCTCGGACTGCCCGTAGTACTGGGCAAAGATCGGACCGAACCGCTCGATGGCCTCGGCCAGCCGCACCGGATTGATCGCCGAGGCGCCGTAGTACACGGTTTGCAAGGACGACAGATCGCGGGTGTGCGAGTCCGGATGATCCAGCAGGGCATACAGCATCGACGGGACCAGCATGGTCGCCGTGATCTTCTGTTCCTCGATCGTCCGGAGCACCTCTGCCGGATCGAACTTGGCCAGCACCACCATCGAGCCACCCTTCATCAGGGTCGGCACGAAGAATGCCGCGCCCGCATGCGAGAGCGGGGTGCACATGAGAAAACGCGGATGCTCGGGCCACTCCCATTCGGCCAGCTGGATCTGGGTCATCGCCGCCATGGCCGAGGCAGTTCCGATGACGCCCTTCGGTTTTCCGGTGGTACCGCCGGTATAGGTGATCGAGACGATGTGGTCCGGCGCCAGGTCGGCGGCGACCAGCGGACGTGGGTCGAACCGCTTGGCCTCGGCGGTCACGTCTCGTGCGACGTCGGCGAGTTCGGCGGGCACCGGTCCGAGCGTCAGGACCTGCTTGAGGCTGTCGACCCGTTGCAGCAAGGCCACCGCGCGTTCGACGAACATCGGAACCGGGTCGATGACCAACGTCGCGATCTGTGCGTCGCCGAGAACGTACGCATGATCATCGAGCGAGCCCAGCGGGTGCAGTGCGGTCCGGCGCCATCCCTGGGTCTGACCGGCGCCGATGACGAACAGGACCTCCGGCCGGTTCAGCGCCAGTAGCCCGACGGCGGTACCGGAGCCGGCACCGAGCGATTCGAAGGCCTGCGCATAGGTACTGACCTGCGCGGCCATCTCACCGCCGGTCAGCATGGTGTCACCCAGGAACAGCACCGGGTCCTTGTGGTGTCGTTTGAGCGCCGCCACCATCAGGTGGCCGAGGTGGGTGCCGCCGCGCAGGTGATCGAATTCGGTGGTCGCGTCCGCAGAATCAGTCATGCAGAACACACTAGAACGTGTTCTAGATTTGCGGAAGCGTTCCGATTGCGTGCCGGGCGAGTCCACCCGGCATGATTTGTCCATGAGCACGGATACCGAACGCATCGCACCCACCCTGACCGTCTCCGCCGTCTGCTTCGTCAACGGCGCGGCACAGGTGCTGACCGTGAGAAAGTCCGGTACCACCTCTTTCATGCTGCCCGGCGGCAAACTCGAGCCCGGTGAAAGCCCGGTCGAGGCAGCGGTACGCGAAGTGCTCGAAGAGATCGGGATCGAGATCGCGCCACAGGACCTGACCGAGCTCGGGACCTTCACCGCCGCGGCAGCAAACGAAGCCGACACCCTGGTCTGCGGCCACATCTTCTGCGCCGACCTCACCGGCGAACCGGAACCGGCCGGTGAGATCGCCGAACTACGCTGGCACGACCGATCCGACACATCGCCGCAGCTCGCACCCCTGCTGCGCGACCACATCTTTCCCGCCCTCATCGCCCGGGACCCGGTCCGCACCGAAGATTGACCTCCGCGGGATCGGCGCGGACAGTGAATGCATGCGGTTTCGGCGAACCGAGCGCGACGATCTCGTTCTGATCCAGAAGTGGCTGGGCAATCCCCATGTCGCGCGCTTCTGGAATCACGACACCTCCGACGAAGCAGTCGAGCGCGATTTCGGCGGGAGCATCGACGGGACCGAACCCTGCGAGGACTTCATCGTTCTCTACGACGATCTGCCCATCGGACTGATCCAGCGATACTTCTTTGCCGACTACCCCGACGATCGGGCCGAACTGGAAACGTTGTTGCGGGTGCCGGAGTTCGCCATGTCGATCGACTATTTCATCGGCGAAACCGAGATGACCGGCCGCGGCTACGGCACGCTGATGGTCCGGCGGATGGTGGAGACCTGCTGGGTGGACAAGCAGAAGTCCACCACGATCATCGTCCCGGTCGCCGTCAACAACCCGGCATCGTGGCGGACGCTGCTCTCGGCGGGCTTCACCCAGGTCGCCACCGGTTACCTCACCCCCGACAACCCGATCGACGATGGGCAGCACCATGCCTTCCGCATCGATCGACCGTCCGGTCGCTGACCGCAAAACGGACAACTTTCCTCCCGGGGCAACCAATCCGTAACACCCGGTCAACTCTGTTTTCCATCGTCACCGCGACGAAACGCGTCCGTTACCGACCGTTCGTAGAGTTCCCAGGTCAGGGCTTGAGCATCATCGAGACCCGCGAGAAGGGTAGACAACGAATGAGCGGAAACAACATCCGGCTTGCCGCCATCACAGCAGTCGAGGCGCACCAGCCTCCTCCCGTCAGTTTCGATATCACCGAGGCGCCGGGAGACATCTTCGGCGCAAACGTGTTCAACAAGTCGGTCATGATGAAGCGGTTGCCGAAGAGCGTCTACAAATCGGTGATCTCGACCATCGAAAAGGGCAGCAAACTCGACCCTGCCGTCGCCGACGCCGTTGCCTCCGCGATGAAGGACTGGGCGCTCGAGAAGGGCGCCACCCACTACGCCCACGTCTTCTATCCGCTCACCGGACTGACCGCAGAAAAGCACGACAGCTTCCTCGAACCGTCAAGCGACGGCTCGACGCTCGCCGAGTTCCAGGGCAAAACCCTGATCCAGGGTGAGCCGGATGCCTCCAGTTTCCCGAATGGCGGACTGCGCAACACCTTCGAGGCCCGCGGGTACACCGGCTGGGATGTCACCAGCCCGGCGTATGTGCTCGAGAATCCGAACGGCAACACGCTGTGCATCCCGACCGTGTTCGTGTCGATGACCGGCGAAGCACTCGACCACAAGACCCCGATACTGCGCTCGCAGCAGGCGATGGGTAAACACGCGGAACGGGTCCTGAAACTGTTCGGGCACGCCAATCCCGGCAATGTCGTCGCCTTCTGTGGACCGGAGCAGGAATACTTCCTGATCGATCGTCACTTCTTCCTGGCGCGTCCGGATCTGCTGAATGCCGGACGCACTCTGTTCGGCACCAAACCCCCCAAGGGCCAGGAGTTCGACGACCACTACTTCGGCGCGATCCCCGAACGTGTACTCGGGTTCATGATGGACACCGAGCGCGAGCTCTTCAAGCTGGGTATCCCCGCCAAGACCCGCCACAACGAGGTCGCACCCGGCCAATTCGAGATCGCGCCGATGTTCGAACGCGGCAACATCGCGGCCGACCACCAGCAGTTGCTGATGACGACATTCAAAACCGTCGCCAAAAAGCACGGCATGGAATGTCTGTTCCACGAGAAGCCATTTGACGGTGTCAACGGCTCGGGCAAGCACGTCAACTTCTCCTTCGGCAACGACAAGTTCGGCAGCCTGCTGGTACCCGGTGACACCCCGCATGAGAACGCCCAGTTCCTCGTCTTCTGTGCTGCGGTCATCCGGGCGGTCCATCTGCACGCCGGTTTGCTCCGGGTGTCGGTGGCCTCGGCCACCAACGATCACCGCCTCGGTGCCAACGAGGCGCCCCCGGCCATCGTCTCGATCTTCCTCGGCGAGCAACTGGCCGACGTCTTCGATCAGATCGCCAAAGGCGCGGCAACCTCGTCAAAAGGCAAGGGCACCATGCTCATCGGCGTCGACACCTTGCCGGTACTGCCGACTGATCCCGGCGACCGGAACCGGACGAGTTCGTTTGCGTTCACCGGCAACCGTTTCGAGTTCCGCGCCCCGGGTTCCATGCAGACGGTCAGCGAGCCCATGGTTGTCCTCAACACGATCATGGCCGATTCGCTCGACCACTGCGCCACCGTGCTCGAGACCGCCCTCGCCGAGGGGGTCGAGTTCGATTCCGCGGTGCAGACCCTCCTGACCGACATCATCACCGAGCACGGCGCAGTCGTGTTCAACGGTGACGGCTACTCCGACAACTGGCCCATCGAGGCCCAGTCGCGGGGGCTGCCGAATCTGAAGACAACGGTCGACGCGCTACCCGAGTTGATCTCGGAGTCGTCGATCGAATTGTTCTCGAAGTACGGCGTTTTCAACGATCGGGAGATGCACAGCCGCTACGAGATCGGCCTCGAGCAGTACATCCTGACCATCGCGGTCGAGGCCAAGTTGACGCTCGAGATCGGTTCGACGCTGGTCCTGCCGGCCGCCCTCCGGTACCAGACCGAGATCGCCACCAACGTATCCGCCCTCAAGGCCGCCGGTGTCGAACCCGACATCACGTTGCTGAACATGGTCACCGAGCCGATGCAGGAGCTGACCGTCGCCCTGGCGGCTCTGAAGTCGGCGCTGGGCGTTCACGTCGACGGCAGCCTCGAAGAGGCCAAGTACGCGCGGGACACCCTGCTGCCCGCCATGGCCGCCGTCCGCCTCGCGGCCGACACCATCGAAAGTGTTGTCGCCGACGATCTCTGGCCGCTCCCGACTTACCAGGAGATGCTCTACATCCTCTGAGTGCAGGCCCGGTCGGCCACCGGGCACAACCGAGCCACCGAACAAGTTCTCCGTTCGGCGGCTCGGTTGTCAGGGCCACGTGATTTCCCTGGTTCTCGATCTTTGTCGGCTACTTGCTGTCCTGATGCTCCACGAATTCGAAGAGCCGGAACTCGGAGCCGGGATCCGTACGAGTCGAAGTGGTCGGCGTGCGGTTCGGGGCTTCGGCATGGATGCGCGCGACGATCTCGTCCAAGTCATCGCCCTCGAGGGTGTAAGCCGCCAGGTAGCGGTGAGTCGGGTTGTCCTCCCGCGAGCGGTACCGTGTTGCGCTCTGCACGCCGTCCAGCGACAGGATCTCGGGAAGATGATGATCGCTGTACCAGCGATTCATCTCCTCGTCCGACTCGTCGTCGCGCGGGTGGGTGAACGCGATATACATACCTTTGGCCATGGGGTCTCCTCAGATCGTCTCGGTGTGCTGCGGTGAGTTGAATGCGTCAGCCCGGGAACGTGCCGGCTCGGGACAGTTGGCCCGGGACGGTCTTGTTCAGCATCTCACCGAGCCGGATGGCACCGGAGTTGAGCAGGTCGATGTCGAGGCCGGTGCGAACGCCACTGCGTTCGAGCAGATACCAAAGATCCTCGGTGGCGATGTTTCCGGTCGCGGCGGGCGCGAAGGGGCATCCACCGATGCCGCCGAGGCTGGCATCGAGCGCCGACGCCCCGGCCTGCAGGGCGGCCAGAGCATTGGCGTATCCGGTGTTGCGGGTGTTGTGGAAGTGCCACCGGAGCGGTAGATCGGCAGCTTCTCTCGCTGCGTGAGCCGCGAGTTCGATCACCTGCGCCGGAACGCCGACGCCGATCGTGTCGGCCAGCGCCAGCTCGTCCGGCTGGGCATCGGCGCACTGCTTGATGATGTCACCGACCCGCGCGGCCGGGACCTCGCCCTCGAACGGACAACCGAAGGCAGCAGCAATGGTGACCGTCGTCTTGAGGCCGGCGCCTTTCGCACGTCTGGCCAGACGCGACCAGAGCGCGATACCCTCCGCGGTGGTGGTGCCCTGGTTGCGGGTACTGAACGTATCGGAGGCAACCACAACGATATTGACCTCGTCGAGGCCGGCGGCGATGGCCCGGTCGAGTCCGCGCTCGTTCAACACCAATCCGATCCAGGAGACGTCCCCGCGCGGGAGCGCCGCAGCGACGGCCTCGGCATCGGCCATCTGCGGGACGCGCCCCGGGTGTACGAAACTGGTTGCCTCGATGCGACGCAGACCGGCGCCGAGGAGGTTGTTGATCAGTTCGAGTTTGGCCTCGGTCGGCAACAGCGTTGCCTCGTTCTGCAGGCCATCCCGAGGCGACACCTCGACGATTGTCACCGACTCGGGCTCTTTCGTTTCGCGCGAGCTTTCAGTTCCCATGCTCAGACTTTCCCTCAGGTTTCGAATGTATGCAAGTTCGATGTTGCCGGGGTGTAAATCGCCAAAATAGGGTCACAATTGCGTCGTTTCGGTTGTCTGGACCAAGTGGCCGGGATAGGATGTATGCAATCGAGGAGGTAGCCGGTGTCTCAAACATCGCAGAGCGTGACTGATCTTCTCCGCGCCAAGATCGTCGAGGGTCAGTGGAACGCGGGCGACCGACTGGGCGAAGTGGAACTGGCAGCCCTGCTCAACGTCAGCCGCACTCCGATACGAGAGGCGTTGGCCCGCCTTGCCGCCGAGGGCCTGGTGGTGATGTCGCCCAACAAGGGTGCCCGGGTTGCGACCTGGACTGCCGAGCGCCTGAACGAGATCTTCGATCTCCGGCTTCTTCTGGAGCCGGTCGCCACCGGCATGGCCGTCGGGCGACTGTCAGAGAAGGAGATCCACGACCTGGAGGAACTGGCAGGCCGCATGCAGCAACTCGGCAATGCCGATGGCGACCGGGACTTCGCGGCCATCGCGCAGTTGAACCGCCGGTTCCACGCCATCCTGACCGAAAAGACCCAGAGCAGCCAGCTCGCAGCAACGCTCACGTCCGTCCGGCATGTCACCCTCGCCACCGTGAACTACCAGCACTACGAAGAAGAGGCCCTCTCCCGCAGTCTGTCTCACCATTTCGAGATCGTCGCCGCCGTCCGCGCAGGCAACTCGGAATGGGTCGAGTCAGTGATGCGCTGTCATCTACACAACGCGCGCACCGGAATGCTCAGTCCGGACACCGGTCAGACCTCGGGCATCGGGATCTTCAAAGGTATTGGCGCCGTTCCGAACTGATCACCCACACCTGAACACGACCACTTACATCGTCACCACATCCACATCCCGGGACATGCGACCGGGGTTGCATTTGCATGCTGTTCGACGCACCGCACAGCCCGATCCCGATCGGGCTCCAACCGCAGAGGAAGTTGCTATGTCCACCTCACACATCGAAGGTAACGAGAGCACGGACCAATCAGGTCCGCTGTCCAACCTCAGGGTCATCGAGATGGGCCAGTTACTGGCCGGCCCGTTCTGCGGCCAGTTGCTCGCCGATTTCGGTGCCGAGGTCATCAAGCTCGAAGATCCCGGCAAGGGTGACCCGATGCGCCAGTGGGGCCGGGAGAGCTCACAGGGCCAATCGCTGTGGTGGCCCGTTGTCGCACGTAACAAGAAGTCGGTGACGTGCAACCTCCGCACCCCCGAAGGACAGCAGATCGCCCGCGACCTGATCGCCTCGGCGGACATCTTGATCGAGAACTTCCGACCGGGAACGCTCGAGCGATGGGGCCTGAGCTACGAAGAACTCAGTGCCGTCAATCCCAAGCTGATCATGGTGCGCGTCACCGGCTACGGTCAGACCGGACCATACTCACCACGTGCGGGTTACGGCTCGATCGGCGAGGCCATGGGCGGATTGCGTTACATCACAGGCGATCCGGACAGTCTGCCCAGCCGGACCGGCATCTCGATCGGCGATTCGCTCGCGGCGGTCTTCGCCACGATCGGCGCATTGGTGGCCCTGCACGGCGTGCAGCGCACCGGCCGCGGCCAGGTGGTCGACTCGGCCATCTACGAAGCCGTGCTCGCCCTGATGGAATCAGTTGTCCCGGAGTACGAACTGACCGGTTACCAGCGCGAGCGCACGGGATCGATTCTCCCGAACATCGCGCCCAGCAATGTCTACCCGACCGCGGACGACAGCAGCATCTTGATCGCGGCCAATCAGGACACGGTCTTCGGACGACTCGTCGACGCGATGGGTCGCCCCGAACTCGCATCCGATCCCCGGTACGTCAACCACACCGAACGTGGGATCCGGCAGACCGAACTCGATGATCTGATCGCCGAGTGGACGCGCACACAGGATTCCGAGAGCCTGCTGGTGCTGCTCGAAGAAAAGGGCGTGCCGGCCGGACGGATTTATCAGGCCCGGGACATGATGACCGATCCGCACTTCATTGCCCGCGAGGCGATCGTGAAGGTCCAGCACAAGCTGTTCGGCGAGTTCCCGCTGCAGAACGTGGCTCCGAAATTGTCGTCGACGCCGGGCTCGATCAGGTGGCTCGGCCCGGAACTCGGCGAGCACACGGCCGAAATCCTGACTTCTGCGCTCAACCGGACACCCCAGGAGATCGCGGAGCTACGGAGTTCAGGCGCCATCTGAGGCCGATTCCCACCCGGATGTAACACAGACGCAACCACGTCTCGATTTTGTATGCAAGACTAATTAAGTAGTTCCCTGCTGCGACATTCCACCGCGAAAAGTCCGCATACACGGGATCGTAGAGAGGACCGATTTACATGCCTGAATGGAAGCAGAATACTGCGGCCGAATTGAGCGCCGAATCGCTGGCGGCACTGATACGCAACGAGATCCCCGCGATCCGTATCGAAGACTTCGCCACCGCAGAGGAATGCGTGGCGTTCTCCGAGGCCGTTCACACCTCCCCCGACCTCAAGTCGTACAGTGTGGCCACACCGACCCACTATCTCGGACTGGTCATGTACGAATACCGCCAGGACGGTGGCCGCAAAGCCGAATTCTTCGACGCCGTGCCTGCCGCCGTTGCCGCCCAGGAAAGGCTCTACGCGCAGTCGGTCGATGTGCCGGAGCGCTTCCGTTCGATGCTCGGCGCATACCACCCGCAGGGCGAGATCCGCGTGCCCAGCGAGCCCGGATTCGGTGACTACTGCCCCGTCGTCGTGCGCATCGCCTCCAATGGCGTGCACCTGCACGCCGACTACGCCCCGTACAACTCGCCGGACTGGGCCATCGGTGAGATCGAGGATCAGATCACCTGGAACCTCTACACCCAGTGCCCCTCGGCAGGCGGTGAGACCACCGTCTACAACAGTCCCTGGATTCCGGCCGAGGGTGAAGATCCCGCCCGCGGATTGCCCAGTGGCGACGTCGAAACCGACAGCTCGATCCAGAGTTTCACTTTCGCACCGAAGGTCGGCGAGGTGGTTCTGTTCAACCCCCGCAACCCCCACAAGATCTCGGCCGGCGAAACCGCCGGTGAGGGTCGGGTGTCCATCGGATCGTTCCTCGGCACCAAGGGCAACGACCTCCTGATGTGGTCCTGACCCGCCTGCCCGGTTCGCCGACCAAGAACCACAGCCAAAAGTACGACAGCCAAAAGTACGACAGCCCAGCACTATTGAAGGAGAAACCTCATGGCAATTGACATCGAAGATCGGATGATCAAGCCCAGCGGACGCCTGTTCACCAAGAACTCCGACATCCCGTCGGATCCGGTCAGCCTGATCGAGGATACCGTCGAAGAGGGTGAATTGACCGTCCGCGCACTGATGGTCGGCCAGGACATGATCTTCGTCGAGGCGTTCAAGGGCAAGGGCATGATCGACCCGATGCACCAGCACGACGATCACGAGTCCATCGGATACTGCCTACGCGGCAAGCTTCGACTGGTCATCGGCGGCGAAGAGTTCATCGCCGAAGCCGGTGACACCTGGTTGCACCCACGCGGAGTGCCGCACATGAGCGAAGCTCTCGAGGACACCATCCAACTCGAGATCAAGTCCCCTCCCCGCAAGACCTGGTACACCGACGCCGAGCTCGCAGAGCGCGCCAAGCGATAGCCAACAGGCCAGCCGGAACGCCTCCCCCCCAGGTGTTTTCGGCGGCCAACAGCGCCCCGGCATCCGCCGGGGCGCTGTTGTGTTTCTCCGATACCCGCAGGCGCTTCTCTCGTACCGCAGTCGCCACGAAGTCGGCCCAACCTGATGCAGCCACAAAAGAGCGGGGCCCTTCGAATGCCTGCATCCGAAGGGCCCCGCCGTGATGACGCCTACGCGTCAGATGTTGTTACGCAGCACCATTGGTGGCACCTGAACCGGCCAGGGGGCCGATGGTCTCACCGGTGATGTACTTCGAATCCGGCGACACCAGGAACGCAATGGTGCGCGAGACGTCGACAGGCTCGATCCACGGCACGCCCATCGGGTTGATGACGTAGGCGGATTCGATCTGCTCGATGGTCGGATTCTCGACACCCGGAAGGAACAGTGCCTCACACGATGCGTTACGGATCATGTCGGTATTGACGTTCGTCGGGGTGACGGCGTTGACCGTGACACCACTCTGGGCCATTTCCATCGCAGCAGACTTCACCAGACCGATGACGCCCCACTTGGCAGCACAGTAGTGACCGAGGTTGTTGAATCCGATGTGCCCGCCGCCGGACGAGGTGGCGACAACGCGTCCGTAGCCGGCCTTGGCCATGTGTGGCAGAACCGCACGGAACGAGTTGAATACACCTGTCAGGTTGATGTCGACCGTCTCGCCCCAGACCTCTCCCGACATCTCTGCGATCGGCACCGCCGTCATGATGCCCGCATTGGCGAGCAGGATGTCGATCTTGCCCCACTTCTCGACAACCTCATCAGCAAATGCGATGAGTCCGTCCAGATCTCGCACATCGATCTGTCGCGCCAGGACCTTGCGCCCCAATCCTTCGATGAGGCGGACGGTCTCATCGAGATCAGCCTGCGTGGCCATTGCGTACGGGGTGGTCGCGTTGTCCTTGAGCGAATCGGTGATGACGATGTCAGCACCCTGTTCGGCGAGGTGAACCGCGTGCGAGCGGCCCTGTCCGCGCGCACCACCGGTGATGAAAGCGACCTGTCCGTCAAACTTACCCATGTTCAATCCTGTTCTCATTGGTGATCTTTTCGGTCAAAAATGTTGGGGCCGTGCTGGTCACTGGATTGCCGCCGCGCCTGCGGTCGCCACCTTGATGTCATCTTCGGTCGTTCCACCGCTCACCCCGATGGCCCCAACGAGCGTTCCGTCCACCAGGAGCGGAAGTCCACCACCGAAGGGCGTGAAGCCCGGAACGGCCGTGATCGATCCGGCGAACGATGGACTCGCGGCGCCGGCGTCCTCCCACATCGATGTCGGCTGTCCCATGCCAACAGCCGTGTAAGCCTTGCCTTTTGCCATCGGTTCGGCCATCAGCGGGCTGCCGTCCATCTTGATGAACGCGATGGTCTGACCGGCATGATCGATGACGCTCACAGCCATCGGGACAGTGATCTCGACGGCCTTGGCCCGAGCCGCCGCCAAGACGGCGTCCGCATCTTCCAAGGTCAAGACCGTTCTCTGCATCGCCATGGCTGCTCCTTCTCCTCGCGGGGCGACGACGATCTCCGGCGGATCTGGCGATCCACTTCGAGTACTCGTGTCGTACACCGATCCGCTTTGCTTCATGTGATCGAACTGCACACAATTATGACTGCGCGGTCGTAGAAGGTCAACCGTTATGTATACAACCCTATTTAGATCATTAGCGCAGCTCAGGAGCACAAACGACTGTACAGCAGACCAGATCCGCCGGAATATTTCCGTAAACTCCCTGTAAACACGCGTGCTTACCGCTATTGTTTCGACACAGAACTACCGTAGCTTTCGTTAACAAGCGGCAACACCGCATCTCACGATGTACACAGAATCAGTTTTGGCACACCACACTTTGTGTGCAATCCCCAAAGGAGTCTCATGGTTGACGTGCTCGGCTGGCGCAACGTTTTCGGGGTTCTGGCCCCCTCGACGAATACTGTCGTAGAGCCGGACTACTACCGGATGACGGTGCCGGGAGTGACCCCGCATGTCGCACGGATCCACATCCGGAATCAGACGCTGACAAGCAACGATGACTTCGAAGGTCTGCTCGATCAGATCCGCGCGGAGATCAATGCCGCGTGTGAGCGTGTGCTGACCTGCGATCCCGACTACCTGGTGATGGGCATGTCGGCCGAAACCTTCTGGGGCGGAATCGAAGGCAACCGACTGTTCACCGAACAGATCGAGACCTTCTCCGGCAAGAAACTGGCCACCGGTGCCGACGCCGTGCGCCGTGCGCTCGACCTGTTCGGTGCCCGGCGGCTCGGAGTCATCACTCCCTACCAGCCGATCGCCGATGACATGGTGCGACTGTTCCTCACCGAAGCCGGATACGACGTCGTCAATCTCAAGGGCCTCCAATGCCCGTCCGCGGTCGACATCGCCAGGGTCTCGGAAGATACGCTGCGGCGGAGCATCCTCGAGGTCGACGGCCCTGACATCGACGCCATCGTGCAGGTCGGCACCAACCTGTCGATGGTCGGTCTCGCCGACGAGGCCGAGCGTTGGCTCGGCAAGCCGGTCATCGCCATCAACGCCGCCACCTGGTGGCACGCGCTGCGCACCAACGGGATCACCGATCAGGTCCGTGGTTCCGGAACTCTGCTCCGCGAGCACTGATTCGGACACCCTGCGCTCCGACTTCTCCGTTCCATATCTTCTGCTCCACGGGCCAGTTCCGCGAGCAGAACCAGCATCAGCCCCCACCCCCATACCAATCAGGAGGACTTCGTGAAGAAGACCGCTTCGTGGATGATCACAGCGCTCGCTGTGGGATCCCTACTTGCCGGATGTACCAGTGCCACCGACGACAGCAGCAACGGCGGCTCGTCGGACAAGGCAGCCGGCAACACCGAGTGCACGACTGCCACAACCGATCTGGTGGCCGCGGCCAAAGAGCCTGCACCGCTGGTTGTCCCCCAGTCGACCCTGGATCTCGCCGCCGCCAAGGGCAAGAGCATCTGGATGATCAACGTGGTGACCAACGAGTTCACCACCGCCGCCACCAATGGCTTCAACGAGGCTGCCGCGGCAGCCGGGGTCAAGACCACGATCTTCGACGGTCAGGGTCAGACCAACAAGTTCAACGAGGGTGTCTCGCAGGCAATCGCCCAGAAAGCAGACGCAATCGTTCTGCTCGGTGTCGAGCCCGCACTGTTGGCCGGCGCGCTCGCCGATGCCAAGAACGCCGGGATCCCGGTGATCAACGCGCTCTCCGGTGACGCCAGTGCACCGCTGGCAAATGGTGTGTTCTCCAACATCAGCGCCGACTACACCGCAGACGGCGCCTCGCTCGCCGCGTGGACGTTGGCCGACTCGGGCTGCACCGCGACAACGGTTCTCGCACAGCCGACAGCCATCGAGATCTACGAGAACATGGCCAACGGAGCCAAGGGCGTCTACGACGAGTACTGCCCGGACGACTGCAAGCTGACCGCCCTGGACATCGACCTGGCCAACGCCGCGACCGATCTGCCCCAGAAAGTGCAGACCGAGATGACCCGCGACGCGAACACCGACTACATCTTCACCGCATGGGATTCCGGCGTCACCTTCGTCGAGCCGACCGTCGCGATGAAGAACCCGAACGCAAAGATCCTCGGCCGAGACGGGATCGCCTCGAGCCTCGACGCCATCCGCTCGGGCAAGGGCCAGGACGTCACCGTGGCTGCACCGCCGGAGGCATGGCTCGGCTGGACGATGCTCGACGACGCGATCCGGGCCATCACCGGCGCGCAGCCGTCCGGAATCGTGATCCCCACCCGACTCATCGACAGCACCAACGCCGGTGACTCGAATGACGCGGTGAACCCGAACTACACCGATTTCCAGGCCGCCTTCACCGAGGCCTGGGCGAAGTAACCGTCGCCCTGCGGGCATGGACATGCCCGCGGCCACACACACCGGAGAAATCATGACTAATGACCTTGGTGCCGTCGTCGCCCCGTCCACGGGCAACGCGGCAACTCCCGACAAGCCGGAGAAGCCGGCCACCAACCACAAAGTTCGACAGAGTACGTCGATCGTCGAGCGCTATGCGCTGGTCGGTCTGTTGGTGCTGGCGTTTGCGATCTGCGCGCTGTTCCTGCCCGAGTTCAGGTCCACGGGCATCGTTTCGGCGATGATCAACTCGCAGGCCATCATCCTGTTGTTGGCACTGGCCGCCACCCTCGCACTACGGACCGGGGACTTCGACCTCGCAATCCCGGGTGTGATGGTGACCAGTGCGTGTGTGGTCGCGGTCATGTCGACCAACGGATATTCACCGGCGGTCGTCATCCTGGTCGCCCTCGCCGTCGGCGTGGCGGTGGGATTGATCAACGCCCTGCTGGTCGTCAAGGTCGGCGTCGATTCGTTCATCACCACCCTCGGCATGTTCACCGCACTGTCCGGAATCGGCTATGCCATCACCGATTCCAAGATCGTCACCGGTGTCCCGGACTTCTATGTGGAGCTGTCACGGGCAAAGCTGATGGGCCTGCCGATGACCACCTGGTACGCCTGGATCTTCGTGGCGGTCCTGTGGTTCGTCTACCAGCGCACCCCGGTCGGCCGCTACATGCTGTTCATCGGCGGCAACCGGGACGCCGCACTGCTCGCCGGTATCTCCGTGGCCCGCATCCGCACCGTGACCTATGTGGTGTCGGGTCTGGTCGGTGCCATCATCGGGATCATCCTGGTGGGCAACCTCGGAGCCATCGATCCGGGCATCGGCAACCAGTATCTGCTGGCGCCCTTTGCCGCGACGTTCCTCGGCGCCACCGCGATCACCGTCGGCCGCTTCAACCCGATCGGCACAATGGTCGCGGTGTACCTGCTGGTCGTCGGTATCACCGGCCTGCAACTCGCCGGAGCGGCATCTTGGGTCAGCCCGCTGTTCAACGGCCTGGCCCTGATGATCGCGGTCGCACTGGCCAAGCTGGTCGGCAAGCGGCGGGGCGCAGCGAAATGAGCACCAGCCCGGCACTCGAGATCGAGGATCTGTCAAAACAGTTCGACGGAAACTACGCATTGCACCCGCTGACCTGGCAGGTGCAGCGTGGCGAGGTGCACGCGCTGGTCGGTCAAAATGGAAGCGGCAAGTCCACTTTGATCAAGTGCCTGGCCGGCTACTACCGGCCCGAGACCGGCCGGGTGAAGCTGTTCGGCAAGGAGTTGGACCTCCCGGTCCACAACCCCGCCGACCACGGCATCGCCGTCATCCATCAGGACCTCGGGCTGGCACCGGAAATGACGGTGCTGGAGAACATCGGGGTGGCAACGGGTTACGGTGCACGCACCCTCGGCTGGGTGCAGGACCGTAAAGAGGCCAAGGCCTGTCGCGAGATCGCCGAACGCATCGGCATCGAGTTGCCGTTGCACACGATGGTCTCCGATCTCAGTCCCGCACAGCGCGCACTTGTCGGACTGGTGCGTGCGGTGCGGGCTCTCGGTGACGGGCACGAAGGTCACCTGTTCATCCTCGACGAACCGACGGCCTCGCTCTCACACAGCGAAGCCGCCCAGGTCACCGCGATGATGCGCAACGTTGCCGACCTCGGTTCAAGTGTCATCTTCGTCAGTCACCGCCTCGGTGAGGTTCTCGACGAATGCGACAACGTGACCGTGCTGCGCGACGGTGAGCGGGTATTGACCCGGTCCACCGAGGGACTGACCCGTTCAGACCTGGTCGCAGACATCCTCGGACGTCGGTTGACGGAGTATTACCCCGATCCGCCGGCGAAGGCGCAAAAGCCGACACCTCAGCTGGTTCTCGACCGCGTCAGCGGCGGAGTCGTCCGCGACCTGTCGGTGACCGTCCAGAGCGGCGAGATCGTCGGATTCACCGGCCTGGCCGGGATGGGCCACGAGGAACTGCCCCTGCTGCTCGCCGGCAAACTCGCACGGACTGCGGGAACAGTCATGGTGAACGGGACCGCCGTGCCCGCGAACAAGCCCCGTGCGGCAATCGCGGCCGGACTGGCATTGGTTCCGGGAAACCGTCATCGCGACGGTGTCTGGCTCGACGCATCAACCGTGGAGAACGCGACGCTCCCGGCACTGGGCAAGTACACCAGGTTCGGTCTCCTGACCAACTGGCGCAAGGAACGCGAAGATGCGCTGGAACTCGTACAGAACTCCGGTATGGTTCCGGCACAGCCGCATTGGCAGGTTCGACAGTTCAGCGGCGGCAACCAGCAGAAGCTGGTGTTGGCCAAATGGTTGCAGATGAACCCGTCGGTACTCCTACTCGACGAACCCACTCAGGGCGTCGATGCCGGGGCCTCCCGCCAGTTGCTCGATCGGGTTGCCGATCTTGCTGCCGGCGGCGCATCGGTGGTGGTCTTCTCCGGTGACCATGAACAACTCGCGGCGATCTGTCACCGCGTGATGGTCCTGCACGACGGCCAGATCGTGGCCGAACTCCCGCAGGCCGAACTGAGCGAACAGTCGCTGCTCGAGGCGTGCGAGCGGGCGGTCGAGGTTTCGGCATGACCGAGACCGCAGGCCTCGACAAGCAGCAGGACTACGAGAAGGCAGGGTTCGGCGGCTCCCTCGGCTGGGGCCGCCGCCCGGCACTGGTGATGATCGACATGCTGGAAGCCTATTTCCGGCCGGGATCACCCCTGTGCCTACCTGATCCAGCCCTCATCGAGCGGGCTTCGGCATTGCTGGAGGCCGCCAGAGCCGCCGGCGTCCTCGTCGTCCACACCAGAGTCGAATACGGCCCCGGGCTCGTGGACGGAGGGTTGTTCACCAAGAAGGTCGGTGCCCTGAGATTTCTCGAGGCCGGTCATCCGGATGGTTTGGGCGCCTTTGTACCGCAGCTGATGCCGATCGCCGGCGAAACCGTCGTCGTCAAACAGTATGCGTCGGCCTTCTTCGGAACCTCGCTGGCGTCGACGCTCACCGCCAATGGTGTTGACACGGTTCTCATCTCCGGGGTGTCCACCTCGGGATGTGTGCGCGCCAGCGCCACCGACGCGATGCAGCACGGGTTCATACCGAAGGTGGTCAACGAGGCCTGCGGTGACCGGAGCCAGGAAATCCATGATTCCAACCTCTTCGATGTCGGCGCGAAGTATGCCGACGTCATCGACCTGGAGACAGCAACGGCGGCCCTGCGCCTGCCGTGATCGCCTCGACGCCCGAGCTTTCCGGATATCCCGCGGGAGCTCGGGCGTCTGCTGTGTCCGGGCAGCAATCCCTCACGCCGCGTCGTGGGCACGCAACCGATAGGCCTCAAGAAGACGGACACCGGTGTCCGCATCGTCGACCACCACGATCTGCCGACCACCATCAATGCGGTCGACGAGGATCCCGTCGCCGGACTTGAGAACAAAACCTTTGGCGCCCTTCAGGTCCCCGCGGAACCCGAAGCGATAACCGTATCCACCGAAGTCCTTGAGCGCGCTGACCTTCACCGCGCGCACCGCGGCGATCTCCGATGCCGGTGTGGTCATCCTGGGCCAACCGGCGACACTCCGGACCGTCAGGCCCTGCGGACCGACAGTGACACGCATTCCGTACAGCAGCACCGCGACCAGAGCCACGATCGCGGCCAGGACCACGAACAACCATTGACCGGACAGCAACGCGACGGCGACACACATCACCACTCCGGACACCATGAGCACCAACGGTATTCCGCCACTGAGGACCGCTCTGGTCCACACGACACGCTCAGTGGGCTCGATGGCCATCGGAATGGTCGAAGACGTCACAGTCGCCGGAGACGTCCATTTCGGTACCAGCCGATGCAACAGCACACCACTGACGGCACCGATTGCCAACGCCAACACCAGAGACCACCATGGCAGCCCCACCGACGTGGCGTCGACTACACCGAGTTGCTGACCGGTTGCCGATAATGCCAGCGCGGGGATGAACGCAGCCAGCGCCGCGACGCCACTGATTATGGAGACGCACAGCGTGTATTCCCGGCAGAGACCGGCTGCCACCGCCGCCGACACCGTCAGGACGATCCCACCGACAACAAGCGACCACGTCAGACCGGACACCGACATGAATCCGTCGGGTTCACCGCCGGGTCCCCAATGTGTTGCGACCTGATCCGGCAGCTCATCTCGCCACACGGCCAACAGGATCGCCGATACGAGTGTGGCGACAAGTGGAATGGCCACCGCCACAACCATCAACCGCACCCTCGGTCGCTTCGTTTCGATCTCGGACGAGCCCATTGTCAGTAACCTTCCCGAATCATCGCTGCCAGATCTTCGCCGCCCAGGCCCAGCTTTCGTGCGGCCGCATGCACCGCCTCGATCGCCGATCTCAGGTCGGCTTCATCCGGCACCGCGGTCTGCGCCACGACCGCACCTCGGCCCCGACGGAGTTCGACCAAACCCTGATCACGCAACTCCTGATAACCGCGCAACACGGTGTGCACATTCACTCCAAGCGACTCGGCCAGCTCTCGCGCTCCCGGAAGCCTTTCCCCCGCAACCACTTCGCCGCGGACAATAGCACCCCGGATCGCCGCCGCGAGTTGCTCATAGAGCGCTTGCGGCGCTGTCGGATCGACGCGTATCAGCACAAGCCGATCATATAGTTCTAGTTAAACTAGAACAAGTCACGCTAGGAATCGGCGGTACGGGCGTGGAAGAACTCTCGAACGTCGGCGGCAAAGAGGTCGGGCACTTCCATGGCCGCAAAGTGCCCACCCCGCCCGAACTCCGACCAGTGCCTGATGTCGTAGAGCCGCTCGGCAAGCGGCCGCACCGGCAGTGTGATGTCGTGCGCGAACACCGCCACACCCGTCGGCACCGGGCACGGCTCGACCCGCCGGGGCGCGTCGTGGTGGAGCCGCGCGGATGACGCAGCGGTGCCGGTCAACCAGTACAGCGAGATATTGGTGAGCATCCGATCGATATCGACCCTCGAATCCGGGTCGGTCCACTCCTCGAACCTCTCGGCAATCCAGGCCAGCTGCCCTACCGGGGAATCGGTCAATGCGTAGCCGATGGTCTGAGGCGTCAACGCCTGCAGCGCCTGAAACGGCGGACGTTGTGCCATCAATTGCCGGACCCTTTCCAGCCGGGCACGGTCCGAGTCGGACAGCGCGATGGCGCCTTCCGGATCCGGCGGGGTCGGCAGGTAATTGACATGAACCCCGACGACCCGCTCCGGTGCCATTGCGCCGAGCGCCAGCGAGATCCCTGACCCGAAGTCGCCACCCTGCGCGCCGAAACGGTCATACCCCAGACGACGCATGAGCTCCGCCCAGGCTCGGGCGATCCGGGCGACGTCCCAGCCGCGTTCGTGGGTCGGCCCAGAGAAGCCGAAACCCGGAATCGACGGGACGACGAGATCAAAGTCGCGCGAGAGCGGCTCGATCACGTCACGAAACTCGAGAAACGAGCCAGGCCACCCATGGGTGAGAATCAGCGCCGGCGCGTCGGGCGTCGACGACCGGACATGAATGAAATGTATGTTCTGGCCGTCGATCTCGGTGGTGAAGTGCGGAAACTCGTTGAGCTCGGCTTCTTCCTTCCGCCAGTCGAAGTCCACGCGCCAGTGATCGGCCAACTCTCGAAGACGCGGCATCGAGAAGCCGTAGTCCCAGCCCGCGTCGGCCACCTCGTTGGGCCATCGGGACCGAAGCAGCCGATCCTCCAGATCGTCGAGGTCGGCCTGGGGGATGTCGATACGAAAGGTCTTGATCATCCTCGTACTCCCTGAACATCAAGTTTGGTCAGTAAACGTTTGGACGCCAAACGTTTGTGCTCCAAACGGTATCCTAGACCGTTGGTGCTGTCCAACGATTCGACTAGACTTTTCCCATGGAGAACCCGTCCGAGGACACGGCCGCGCCATGGAAAGCTCTACCGAGCTGGCTGCTCACCCGGACTGCGGACCATGCGCACCATCTGGTGTCGGAGGGATTCAACGCCGTTGAGGCCCGTGGATACCACTACCGACTGCTCGCGACGCTGGAGGGCGTGGGACCGTCCAGCCAGGCCACGTTGAGCCGCCGAAGCGGTATTCACGTCAGCGACCTGGTTGCGACGATCAACGAACTCGCCGAACGCGGCCACGTCGAGCGGACTCCGGACATGACGGACCGGCGACGCAACATCATCTCGTTGACCCCCTCGGGCAAACGGCAGTTGCACCGTCTCGAGAAGCGGCTGTCGAAGACACAGGACGAGTTACTGGCACCGCTCACGGCGGACGAGCGAGATCAGTTGACGGAGTTACTGTCCCGGCTGCTGAGTTATCACAACAGCGTCACCGGAGCCCCCGGAGAAGACTGGCAGGGTTCCTAGGTACGACTGGCCACAAGTCGACACTCCCCCGGGTGCCCGCCGATCACCGACCGTTCTCGCCGACGAACTCGCTCAGCGGGCGTCCTGTTGCCCACGGCATGCGCGGCCTGGAGCAACCGCTCCAGAACATCGGTGGGTACGGTCGCATCGGCGGCGAAGATGCGCATGTCACGGCGCTCGGCCATGACGCGATAGACCGCGGCCCGTTCGGCTTCGGTGAACGCGTGGTCGGCGATCACAGGCCGAACGCTTCGTGAAGGAGCGGAATGAACGCCCGCACCGCCGGACTCGTCGGCGTCGACCACACCGCCGACAACTGCGCCGGGACATCGACACCCACGATCGGGATCACCTGCACCCGTCCACGATCATCCGCACCCATCGACTCGCTCAGGATCCCGATTCCCAGTCCCCTGGCCGCACACTCCGATACCGCTTCCCCGGCGCTGGCCTCGATCACCACCATCGGCGAGAACGTGGCCGCAGCGCAGGCGACGTCGAGAACCGCCCGGACACCGGTCCCCACCGGCATCGCCACCAATGCCTCACCGGCAAGATCGGTCACCATCATGCGCTTTCGATCCGCAAGGTGATGGCCAGGCGGCACCAGCGCCACCAGTCCCTCACTGACGATCACGGATGCCTCCAGCTCATCGTCGACCGGACCCGCGGTGCCGACGATCGCGACGTCCAGCCTCCCGGCGCGGACGTCGTCGATCAACTCGTTCGAGTTTGCCTCTTGCACAGCGATTTCGATGCCCGCGTAGGACGTCCGGAACTTCTCGATCGCAGCGAACAGGGGTGTGATCGTGCAGCCGACAACCATCCCGATCACCAACCTGCCCCGCAACAGTCCGCTCACGTCGTCGACCGCCCGGCCCACTTCACCGGCCGCCGCGAGAGCGGTCCGAGCCGGGCCGAGGGCAGCCTCACCCGCGGGGGTGAGCCTTGCGACGCGACTCGACCGATCGAACAGTTGCGCGCCGAGTTCTCGTTCGAGTTGCCGGATCTGGGCACTCACCCCGGACTGGCTGATCCGGACCCGCTCGGCCGCACGCGTGAAGTTGGCTTCCTCGGCCACCGCGACGAAGTACTCCAACTGTCTCAGTTCCATAAGCTCTGATTCTAGTATGTGGCAGAACAATGTATTGGACTTCTTGTGCAGGTAGAGCGAGGCTGGGATCACACCTACGGAAGGATGAACAATGTCACCCCGAGAGACCGCGCGTCGTCCCGAAGACCTGACCCGACTGTTCGTGGAACGATCGAATGCCGGCGACGCCGAGGGTGTCGCCCTGCTCTATGAAGAGGATGCGGTGATGGCGTACCCACCTGGCGAGCAGACTGTGGGACGGGCAGCGATCCGAGAACTGTGGACTCAGGTGCTGTCACATCAACCCCGTTTCCAGGCGGAAGAACCTCTGCCGACGCTGGTCAGCGGCGATATCGCCTTGACTTCGACCCCGCCGCGAGACGGTGCCGGGGCCCGCGCCCAGGTGGCGCGCAAGCAACCCGACGGCAGCTGGCTACGACTGCTCGACCAACCCGAGTTCGTACCCGTGAGGTCATGACAGCGCAGGGCTGACCCGTCGAAACCCGCACGGGAGGCCCCGGTAGCGTTGTGTTCATGTTGCGCACCACCATCGAGATCGAGGCCGGACACGGCGTTGCGGAAGCCTATGTAACCCGACCAGATGAGAATTCTCATCCCGGCGTCCTCTTGTATATGGATGCTTTCGGTCTTCGCCCGCGCATCTACGAGATGGCTGACCGAATCGCCGGTTGGGGTTTTGTCGTCATGGCCCCCAACGCGTTCTACCGCCATGGCACCATCGAAGATCTCGCGGTCCAGGGCGATCTGAGCGATCCCACCTACCGTGATGAGTTCATGGCCGGCGCGATGGGTCGAGTTCGATCGCTGGGCTCGGGTCTGGCCACCGCGGACGTCGGAGAGTACGTTGATCGACTGCTCGAGCTCCCGGAGGTCAGCGGTGACGGGATCGGTGTCACCGGGTATTGCATGGGTGCGGCTCTGGCATTGCGTACCGCCGGCGCACGACCGGAACAAGTCAAGGCAGCTGCCGGATTCCACGGGGGCAATCTTGTGACGGACGCCGTCGACAGCCCACATATCGTGGCCAAGAACGCGCGAGCGCGCCTGTACCTCGGACATGCCGACAACGATCGGTCGATGCCCGCCGAGAAGATCGAGATCCTGGAACGGGCTTTCGACGCTGCCGGGTTGCTGTACACCTCCGAGGTGTATCCAGAAGCGCCGCACGGCTTCACGATGTCCGACCTACCGTCCTATCGTCGCGATGCCGACGAACGTCACTTCAACACCCTCGAAAGCCTCTTCCGGGAGAACCTCACTCCCTGACCGTCAGCCGGTCGACACCCCGATCCCTGTCAGGCCCCTGCGATTTCACAAATTCGCAGGGGCCTGCCGCTATTCGTATCCGAATCACCGCAGCGGGACGCTCGCGATCACGAAACATGTTCGAGTTGACGACTATTCGACCTGGTCAGGATTGATGAAGTCCGCTTCGGGCCCTGATTCCGGATCGAGTTCGGATTTGGAGTTGTCGTGATCGCGGGAGATTTTTTGTCGGTGTTGTGCGAGTGAGTCCTGGCGGTCGGCGAGCACTTTCAGCCAGGCTGCTGCGAGGGTTTCGTTGACATGC
Source organism: Williamsia sp. z34 (assembly GCF_059553395.1). Taxonomy (NCBI): domain Bacteria; kingdom Bacillati; phylum Actinomycetota; class Actinomycetes; order Mycobacteriales; family Nocardiaceae; genus Williamsia; species Williamsia sp. z34. The sequence continues at coordinate 821,570 of NZ_JCANWW010000002.1, forward strand.
TGGGCCCGGTTGACCCGCGGTTTTCTTTCCGGATCCACCGACGCCGGCGGTATCCAGCCGACCCGACCCGTGTCGGGGCCTTCGGTGATCATGATCGTCTGCCACTGATGCGGTCCATCACCGATGAGTTTGTGGTGCGGCGGGCACGCTGATCCCATCATGTCGATGTCGGTCAGGCCCCCGTTGATCCAGGCAAGTAGGTGATGGGCCTCGACCCAGGTCGCCGGATCGGTACAGCCAGGATGCGAACAACCTCGATCCCGGACGAACAACGCCAACCGTTGCCCCTTCTGCGCAGTGCGTTTGGTCCGGGCGAGATACAACACCTCAGCGGAGTGGTCGGCGAACACGGCCAGATATTTGTCCGACCGGGCGGCCAGATTCAGGGCCTCGTTGACCGGAATGTCCACTCCCGACGCCGTTCTGGCGATCCCCGCGCACTCGTCAAGCTGTTGCTTGGTCATCGTGATGACCAACTGGGCCGGCAAACCCCGATGCGACTTGCCCAGCAGATTGCACTCCAGAATGGTTTTCAGGATCGCCTTGAGCGCGTCGTGGAATTGTTGGCCCTTCGAACGGGTATCACGCTCAGCAGCAGCCTTGATCAGCTCTTTGTCTTGTTTCGGGTCATCGGAGGCTCCGGTCGGCGAGTTGGGGTCGGCTGGATTGTTCATCCCCGGCGCCGCCCACACATCCATCACCGTCCTCAACAAGGCCAGCGTTTCGGGATCGAGGGTGCCGGTGATCTTGGCCATCAGATCCACCCCCTGATCCCCGATACCCATCGACCGTTTACGGGCCCGATCCGAATCATCAGTCAACCGGCCATCAGGGTCGACCCGGGCCAACACCGCGCGACCGGCGGCGGTCAACTGGGTGGGATCTTGGCCGACGGCCTCTTCGGTCATCCAATGATCCACCACGTCATACACTGCCAGGTCCGAGGCCGACGGGATCTGCTTACGCACATCCAACATGACATCCATGTGCGCCGCCCCGATCAAACCGCGTGACCAGGCCTGCTCGGCGGCAGGGCATTTCGGCGCCAACTCCTCCCCCTGCATCGTATGGAATCGGCCGACCGCCTCCAGGGCTCGGATCCGGGACATGGTTTGCCCTTTGGTCAGCCGCAACTCGCTACGGGTGAAACCGAACAGTGACGAATACCCGGCTTCGGTAAACGATGACCGATCCGAGACCCGCAACAGGTGACGCAACCCGGTGAACTCGACCTTACGGGCGATCCGTTCATGCACCCGCACAAGCTCATTGACTTCCGCGCCAGACATATCGGAATCAGCGCAGTCCGCGATATCGGCAACGAGCAACTCCAACTCGAGGTACTTGCGCACCAGTACCGGAACCGGCGAGGAATCAACCGAAGAGTCAACAGGTGGATCGTCAGACATAATGCCCCCCAGCACATCTGATCAAAACGCTTACGATCAGAATACACCGGAAATCTTAATCTGTCGAATGTTTGTTCGAGCAACGGGTTTAGGTGTCCTGCTTTGACAAACCACCTGTGGGACAACGCCTTGCGCGTGTCGGACACGCGGTCCGATCCGTTACCCGAGCGCTGGTGCAGAATGATCAGATGCCAACGTTGCTGCACATCGATTCGTCCGCCAATCCGAAGACGTCGGTCTCCCGCGAGCTGACCGGACTCTTTGCCACCACGTGGCTCGGACGCGGAGAAGAACGGACGGTCACGTACCGAGATCTGCATGCACAGCCGGTGCCGCACATTTCCGATGCCGGATTGCATTACGCCCCGCGACTCCGGGTTGATATCGAGGATGTCGCGCCGGAAGCAGAAGCGCTGCAGGCTGAACTGATCGCGGAGATATCCGCCGCGGATGCGGTGGTCATCGGCGCACCGATGTACAACTGGTCGATTCCCTCGACGCTCAAGGCCTGGGTCGACCACATCCACGTTCTTGGGACCACCGCGCCGTACGACACTGCCGATCAGCCATTCGCCGGGATTCCCGTGGTGGTCATCTCATCACGTGGCCTGACATACGGACCCGGGTCGAACGACGAAGGTCTTGACCACACCGTTCCCCCGCTCATGCAGGTCCTCGGTGTGGCTCTGGGTATGAAAGTCGAGGTGGTGACGTCGGATCTCACTCTCGTCGGACGGATCCCGGCTCTGGATCCGTTCACCGAACAGGCCACCACCTCTGCGGCCGCCGCCCGTGACAGAGTTGTCGAGATCGCACAACAGATTTGAGTGGCGGCCAGCCATAAATCGCCTACGGAGCCGGCGCAGCAACCTCATGACGGGCGTTCGTCACCGGGCAGGACTTTTGGTGTCGCTACCCGGTGACGGCTCCTACTTGATGTCGGCCATGGTTTTGCCGACATCAGCGAGTGTCATCGCCTTGCCGTAGTCATTCTGATACTTGAAGGCCGGAATGTTACAGCGATACGGACCATTGTCAGGTTTGAAGTCCGCGGCCATCCAGCCGTCCGGCGTCACCTGCTCGACGTTGAAACAGGGTGACGGCGCAGCGCCCGGCGTCAGATCGATCGGCGCGGTGAGGCCACCACCCGTCCACGCCGTTTCTTTGACGGCTGCCTCATAGGTACAGGTACGCGTCAGATCATCCCCACAGCTTGCCGCCGACTTGGCGAACAGCAGCCACGAAGAGAATGCTTTAATCGATGGCAACGTCAATTCTGCGTCGGGCGCATAGCGGTTGTAGAGGTCATGGATCTGCTGCATCGCCGGCACCTCGTCTGCACTCTCCAACGGCGCAACTCCGCCGAGTTCCACTACATTATTCTGTTCGCCGGCCGACGTACCCAATGCCTCGATGAACGAATCGTTGTACGCATTGTTACCCGGGTTGATCCAATCCAACTTGTAATCCATGTCGGTAAGCGAACTTTCGAGCTTTGCCAACTGCTCGGGCACCCCATAGAAGAACAGACCCTTCACGCCCTTGTTCTTGATGGCTTGGGCATAGGGCGTCCAGTCGGCAATCCCTGTCGGAGGATATGAATCGCGATAGATGATGGTGCCCCCGGCTGCCGTGAGAGCTTCCTCCGACTGGTCACCCGTCGTTTTCACAACCGGAGAATCCCCACTGATGATCCCGATCGCGCCGGCAGATTCAGGGTAGGCATCTTGAATGAGCCACTGGCCCATGCCGTAGAACGGGTCATACCCGGCGACCCGACTCGGCGAAGCGCTGACCTCCAGGTCCGACCCTACAGACTGTGGTTGAGCCACCTGAGCCGGGAAGCTGGGCAACCCGCACGCAAGACGTTCCTTGACGCCCAGCCCATCGAAGGCATGACCTCCGCCGACCAGGGCGAAGTCCTCACGGCAAGCCGTCACCATTTGCTGACGCACTTGCAACAAATTCGAATCGCGGGTGGTCGCGACGATTTTGCGCCCATTGATTCCACCCTGTTCATTGCACCAGGACGTGAAAACCTTTGCTGCATCCGGGAATTCGGAGACCTTTGTGAAACCGATGTCCGATGCCACACCGACATGAATCTCGGTCTCGGTAACTCCCTGCGCAGGAGAACCTTTCGGTGATCCCGTGTCACAGATCTCACCCAGGTCACCGAATACGGCCGTCGAGGTCCCTCCGGATGCGGACGTACCACCGGCGTCGTTCTTTTCACCACCATCACGGCTACTACAGCCGACGACGATCAGCGCAACGGCCACCAATGCGATGCCCGAAAGGTGTGATTTCAACTTGCTCCTCCTGTGTCGAAATAGCACATTTGCAAGGATGTGCCACTGAATCTGTAACCCAACCGCGGAGTTCCTGCGCCGCGCCGCCAGTGGATCAGCCAGAACGTGCGGCGTTTACCGTCGCCGCCCGCTCACGGAATAGGTGTGAAGTCGAAGTGCAACACGGCCAGACCGCGCACGATGTAGGTCGGCTCGCAGGAGGACTGGCGGACCTCGGCCCCTTCTTCGAGGCCGGTCACCGTCATCGCGTCATGACCCGACGCGTGCCGAACGGACATTTCGACCGCAAATGGTCGTAGTAGGGGTATGGGCCATCGACGATCCAAGTGTCGGTGAAGTAGTTGATCGAATCGAAGTCGCTCATGAAACTCCTGGGATCATTGGGTTCGCCTGATGGAACATTCCCCAGCAGTCGAGTGCGCTGCGACGCCGGTCGATCGCATCACGAAGAAGGCTCCGCCCCTCCTGACCTGCACATATGGTGCGAGGTGTGACGAGCATAACTCCGAGTATCGACTATGTACACGAAACCGGATATTTAAAGTTTTAGGTAACCATCAGCCGGCACCACCGGCCCGCCATGCGTGGCGACCAGCCCTGACCAGTGATCAGCGAGGCAGCATTCCATACAGAAACAGCGTGACCGCGTGCTGAAGGCGCAGTTCCTCTTCCTCAGGTGAGCGGAAAACCCCGAAGTCGGCAAGCCGACCGGGGAGGACCACAACGATGGCAAGAAACTGCTCCGCCGCCAGTTCGACATCACCGATCACGAGGCCTTCTCGATCGCGGTGAAGACGCAGCGCGTCGGCGACTGCTTGATGCTGCGCCGACCAAGCCATGGATTCCGGCTTGACATCGAACTCCGGAAACCGTGACCTCTCGTACATGGCCAACCGCATGAGCTGCGTGGTCTTCGGGTCCACGGCGCGGGCGATCGCCGCGCGACCGATCGCGATGAGCGACGCAGCGACGTCGTCACCCTCGGGTTCGCGGACCACGTCCTGCTCGTCAAGACGCGAAAGCGCCCAGGGAATCACCGTCACAAAGAGCTCATGCTTGTCCGCATAGCGGGCATAGAGCGTTCGCTTGGTTATCCCCGCAGCTCGCGCGATCGCTTCCATCGTGGTGCCGTCGTACCCGTGCTCCAGAAAGGTCGCAACTGCCGCCTCGCGCAACTGCCGGTCCAGCTCCTTGGCCTCGGCATGGGTCGGCCGTCCTCGACGTGTTGTCATCGGTCCCAAAATAGCGCGGTTGCGACTTCGACGTGCATCGACACGTCGGTGTCCGAATTGGCCCGAGACCTGATTTCCCAATAAGTATACGGCTCTGGTGCCAATACGGTTAAGTGCAGTCCACCAGCAATCCATGACCAAAGGGGAATCAGATGGCCACACCTCTCGATACGGGGTCAGCCCTGACGAGGTTGACGAGCATGGTGGATGTTGAGGAATGCTACGACGTTCCCGCACCCGAGTTGCTGCCACTCCAGTTGGAGGCAGCGAACGACTTGTTTCAGGATCGACTCGGACGAATCCGATTGCTGCAGAACCGTGCCGACGAGGCAGGCATCACCGAGGTGAAGACGCGGGAAGACCTTGTTCCTCTTTTGTTCGCACACACCGCATACAAGAGTTATCCCGAAGGCTGGCTTGTCGAACAGAAGTGGGACAGGCTCGGAAGATGGCTCGAGACAATCTCTACCAATCCGGTGAAAAATGTTGATCTGGAGGATGTTTCCGATATCGACGAGTGGCTCGGTAGGTTGGAACAAGCCGGGCATTTTCTGTGCTGTTCCAGTGGAACCACCGGTAAGTCGGCGATGATGAACTCCTCAAAAGCGGATCTCGATTGGAACAGGCGTGAGGCGATTCGCTCGTTCGCCTGGGGTTCGGGATCGACGCCGGGCGACGGCCGCAAGCTGTATGGCCTGGCTCCGACGGCGACAGCGCCGCGCAATCTCACGATCCGCGATGCGCTCATCGAGGGGTTCACGTCCCCGGACTCCGAGCCCTTCCTATATCCGGTCCCGCCGATCACGATCGGCCAGATCACCAGCATGGTGACCTTGCGCAAAGCCATGGCAGACGGCAACGCACGGCCCGCGGACATGGCCAGGTTCGAGGCGACGTCCGCCGCGCGTCAGCAGATCATGGAACAGGCGTTGACCATCTCTGCCGAAGCCCTCGTGGCCGGCCGCAACGAGAAGATGCTCCTATCCGGGATGTTTGCCTCCCTCTATCCGATCGCGGTGGCAGTACGCGAAATGGGATTCTGTGGCAGCGACTTTCACCCGGAGAACACCATCTACATCGGCGGCGGGCTAAAGGGTGCGAACCTGCCGCCCGACTACTTCGAGTACATCGTGGAGACGTTCAACCTGGCGCCTGAGCGCGTGTTCCAGATGTATGGCATGCAAGAGATCAACGCTGCCATGCCACGTTGCCAAGCCAAGCGCTATCACGTCCCGCCGTGGTTGATGCTGCTACTCCTCGATGAGACGGGTGAAAACCTCCTTCCCCCGTCCACCGGGGAAATCGAAGGGCGCGCAGCGTTTTTCGACCTGTCCCTCGACGGCCGCTGGAACGGGGTCATCTCAGGCGACAAAATCGTCGCAGACTACAACCCCTGCGCCTGCGGGAACCGCAGCCCCTCCATCCGAGACAACATCGGCCGATACTCCGATCTGCCCGGCGGCGACAAGATCGGCTGCTCGGGCACCACCGACGCCTATGTTCGGGGGATCTCATGAGTGTCGACCTCAATGCGGCGCCGACCGACCGCGAACCCGCTGTTGCCGCACCCTTTTTCGTTCGCGGAAAACTCGTCACCGACACCACGGTCCGGCACCGGTCACGGGATCTCGGCGTCGACTTCACGACGCCCGAAATCGATTTGGACGAACTGATCCAGCCGCGTTCGGAGCTTCCACCCCTGCTCGACGTCAAGGTCGACGACATCATCGACTTTCTGGTCGAGACCGGCGAACAGCTTGCACTGGACCGGAACCCGTATATGCAAGAGGCACTCGAACGGGTCGTGGAGACCAATCCACTGCCGCGTCGCGTCGTCGAAAACCTCTACCGAGGCGCACCGTACCTCCTCGAGCGGGGCATGCTCACCTCGATGATCGAGTCGAACTTCGCGAACCCCGCCGCCCTCGATGGCTGGGTGTCCCGGACCGACATCAACGGCAACTCCGGTGCGATCCGCGCATTCCCACCGCGCATGGTCCACATGCTGGCAGGCAATTCTCCGGCGGGCTGCGTCTCCTCGATTGCCCAGGGCGCGTTGGTCAAGGCGGTCAACCTCTTCAAGATGCCGTCAAGCGATCCGTTCACCACCGTCGCCGTACTACGCACCATGGCCGGCATCGATCCCGACCATCCGGTCGTCCGTTCCATGTCGGCCATCTACTGGCGCGGCGGCGACGAGACCATCGAACGAACCCTGTACCGCCCCCAGTACTTCGACAAAATCGCAGCATGGGGCGGCGGACCGGCCATCGACAACGTCATCCGCTACCTCGGACCAGGTCTGCAACTGGTCTCGTTCGACCCCAAGACGTCGATCTCCATGCTCGGCAGAGAAGCTTTCGCCGACCAGGCGACCATCGAAGCGGTGGCCGAACAAACCGCGGAAGACGCCACACTGTTCAACCAGGAAGCCTGCCTCGCGAGCCGATTCGTCTATGCCGAAGGCGACCGCACAGGCATCGAACAATATTGTGAAGCACTCGTCGAACGCCTCGGTGTCGACCGCGAGACCGCCTCCGCCACCGCGCCACCGATCCCCTCCGAAATGCGGGAAGAGATCGAGATGCTCCAGATGATGGGGGGCGAGTACAAGGTGTGGGGCACGTTTGACGGAGCCGGCATGGTCGTACTCTCCGATGAACGAGTCTCCTTTCACCCCAGCGGCAAGACCGTCAATGTTGTCCACGTCGAATCACTCGATGCCGCAGTGCCGTTCGTCAATGTCGCGACCCAGACGATTGGCATATACCCGTATGAACGCAAAACCGCGCTTCGCGACCGCCTCGCGTGCGCCGGCGCTCAACGCGTCGTCCGTCTCGGATCTGCGGCCAAACATGTCCTCGGAAGCCCCCACGACGCCATGTACTCGCTCCAGCGCTTCGTCCACTGGATGTCCGACGAAGACGCATGACTGTTGGATACAGCGGTCGCCAGCCTACCCCCCTACAGACAGATCCGAAGGTACGTATCCGATGAATAATCGATGGACCGCGACCGATGTGCCTGACCAAAGCGGCCGCGTCGCGATCATCACCGGCGGTAGCGGCGGCCTGGGGTACCAGACTGCACTCGTGCTCGCCGGCAACGGAGCACACGTGGTCCTCGCCGTACGTGATACGACCAGAGGTGAACAGGCGGCCGAGCGGATTCTCACGACTTATCCCCACGCGAAAGTCTCTGTCCAGGAACTGGATCTGGCATCACAGCGATCAGTCGCAGACGCCGCCGCTGCGCTCGGCTCCAAGTACCCCCGCATCGACCTGTTGATCAACAATGCCGGGGTGATGTTCGGTCCCAAGACCGTCACCGAAGACGGTTACGAACTGCAATTCGCCACCAATCACCTCGGACATTTCGCACTGACCGGACTACTCCTGGACCAGCTACTCACTGTCAAGGGATCACGCGTCGTGACGGTCAGCAGTCTGGGCCACAAAGTACGGGCCGACGTCAACTTCGACGACCTGAACTCCGAACACACCTACTCCGCTGCCGCAGCCTACGCACAGTCGAAATTGGCCAACCTCATGTTCACCTACGAACTCGACAAGCGCCTCGCGGCCGCGGCCACCCCCACCATCGCCGTCGCGGCACACCCTGGCGGTGCGAATACCGATTTGACCAGACACACCCCGGCGAAGCTCCGCTGGATTCAGGACCTGGCCGCGAAGTTTTTCTTCCAGTCCGCAGAGATGGGGGCGTTACCGATTCTGCGCGCCTCGACCGACCCCGACGCCCGGGGAGCCCAGTACTACGGCCCCGGCGGCTTCATGGAGCAACGCGGACATCCCGTGCTGGTCACATCCAGCGCGAAGTCTCATCAGGTAGATGTCCAGCAACGGCTATGGTCGGTTTCGGAGGAGTTGACCGGCGTCGCCTTTCCGATCTGACACACCCCATGCTCCGAACACTGCCGGTCATCCGCCGACCAACAACGATCGGACCGCATCGATCGAATCGGCTTGCGCCGCAGTCTTGTCCGGTCGGTAGCGGAGTACGCGGGCGAACCTGAGCGCCACGCCACCCGGGTAACGCGAGCTGACTTGCACACCATCGAGCTCGATCTCGACGACCAGCGTCGGTGTCAGATAGACCGCCTGGCCGTCGCGATCGCGTTCGTGTTTCGGAAACTCCTCTGTCTGCCACCGCAGCAACTCGTCGGTCAATCCCTTGAACGTCTTGCCGACCATGATCGGGTCACCTCCGTCGGGATCCCTGGCGCCCAGATGCAGGTTCGACAGGAAGCCCGTGCGGCGGCCGTAACCCCACTCGGCACCGAGCACCACCAGGTCCAACGTGTGTTCCGGCTTGACCTTCTGCCAGGTCTTGCCGCGTCGCCCGGCCGCGTACACCGAATCGAGGGACTTGATCATGATGCCCTCGTGGCCGGCAGCGAGGGCGGCGTCGAGGTGCATCTCGGTCGCCGCGAGGTCTGGGGCCACCAACGACGGGATGCGGTGCGCGGACGCGACACGATCGAGCGCATCCAGTCGATCCGACAGCGGCTCGTCGAGCAGGTCAACACCGTCGAGATGGAGGCAGTCGAAAAAGTACGGGTGCAGTAGGAGTTCACGTTTGGACGTGGCACCGAAGCGGCTCATCGTCTCCTGGAACGGACGTGGCCGACCCGAGTCGTTCAACGCCAGTGTTTCACCGTCGAGAACCACCGATTCACAGGGCAATTCACGAATCAGCTCGACCAGCTCAGGCACCCGATCGGTGATGTCATTGAGCGTGCGGGTGTAGATGGCGACCTCATCGCCTTTTCGATGCACTTGGATCCGGGCGCCGTCGAGCTTGTATTCCACACTCACCGCGCCGCCGAGCGCGGCGTGGGCATCGGCAAGCGAGGTGGCCGGAGACGCCAGCATGGGCCGCACCGGACGCCCTACGCTCAACGCGAACTCTCCCAACGCCTGCGCCCCACCACTGATCGCGGCGGCAGCTGTCACCGCCAGGTCCCCGGACAGCATGAAGGCACGCCGGACCACGTCGACCGACAGGCCGGCCGCGACCGCGATCGCGTCGGTCATCACGCCTTCACCGGCGCCCTGCCTCATATCGCCGGTGAGCAGACGGATGAGGAACGTCTGTTCGTCGTCGGTGGCCGCCGACATCAACCGCGTGAGGAGTTCTTTGCGCCGGGCCACCGACCCTGCGCCGGAGGTCTGGGCCAGGTCGGTCAAGAGCTCGTCCACCTCGGAGACGGTCCACCCCGAATCCGGCACGGGCTCGGTCCGTGCACCGGCCAGGGTCCGCCATCCGATACCCAGACGTCCCTGCGGCACTTCTCCCGACAACCACGACACGACAATCGGGACATCGTCGGGCGCGCACGCGCTGATCAGCGCAGCAAGTGCGGCGGACTTGGACTTCCGCGACCGGGTGCCGGCCACCGCCGCACTCGTGGACACAACCTCTGCGAGCAACACACACCCACGGTAACGATCAGCACCGACACTTCGGTGGCTTGGTTGCTCAGCCCGCCGACACGACCTCGTCGACAGCCGACTTTCGTGGCTGCCATCCCGGCGGCCCGAAGATGAATCCGAGTTTGTCCTGCCACCGGGCGGCCCGGCGGACGTCGGCGGCGATCGCGACATACTCGCGTGTTTCCAGACGCCAGATGTTGTAGGTGTCCACCGGCTTGGTCAGCCCGTAGTGCGGACGATGCAGCTCTTTCTGGAAGGTCCCGAACATCCGATCCCAGATGATCAGGATGCCGCCGTAGTTCTTGTCGAGGTACTCCTGATCGCGGCCGTGGTGGACGCGGTGGTGCGACGGGGTGTTGAAGATGAACTCGACCGGACGCCCCAGGTGCCCGATGCGTTCGGTGTGAATCCAGAACTGGTACACCAAACTCACCGAGAACGCGAAGAAGACCATCCACGGCGGCACACCCAAGAGCGGCAACGGCAACCACATGACGATCTCGCCGCTGTTGTTCCACTTCTGCCGCAGGGCCGTCGAGAGGTTGTAGTACTCGCTGGAGTGGTGGGCCTGATGCGTGGCCCAGATCAGCCGAATCCGGTGGGCACATCGGTGATAGGTGTAATAGAGCAGGTCGACGCCGACCAGCGCGATGACCCATGTGTACCACCGGTCTGCCGGCAGCTGCCACGGCGCCACATATGCGAACAGCGCGGCGTAGACGACAAGCGCCAGCGCCTTCCACAGCGCAGTGGTGACGATGGAGACCAACCCCATCGAAATACTCGCTCGGGCGTCGGCCTTCAGGTATGCGCCGGGACCCGGTCGCCCGGCCGCGCCTGGATCAGCTGCCTCCCGGTGCTCGAGGATGCGGGCTGCCGCGATCTCGAGCAGCAGGAAAAGAATGAAAAACGGAATCGCCAGGGCCACCGGGTCACGCAACGGCTCAGGTAATGCCGTCAACACCGGCACAGCGGTGTCCATACTGTTCCCCTTCTCAGCTGGTCAACCCTAGATGCACATATCGACGTTACACTGTGATCCAGGATGTAACCCATGATCGGTACGTGAGCGTACAGGATCACCACGGCATGTTGGCATCATGTACGAGTGAGCATTCGCCTGGTGGCAACCGACCTCGATGGAACCCTTCTCGACTCCGACCGCGCGGTGAGCGCGCGAACAGCCGCGGCGATGGCCGCGGCTGCCGAGGCCGGCATCATCGTGGTGTGGGCGACTGCTCGGGCCCAGCACTCGGTCCAGACATTGGCGGCCTCCTGCGGCTTTCGCGGATTCGCGGTGGCGGCCAACGGCGCAGTCCTCCTCGACCTCGCCGACGGCACACCGAAAGTCATTGACGTACAACCATTACCGGCGCACATTGCGCACGACACGATGTCCCGGGTTCGCACTCTGGTCCCCGGAACGGTTTTCGCTTCGGTCGGGCCCACTAGGTTTGTCGCCGATCCCGACTACGCGGCGCTGTGTGAGTTCACCGATCATCACCGGGACCCGGCGACGATGGAGCTGTCGGATTCGTCTGCGCTCGACACCGAACCGATCGTGAAAATCGTAGCCCGGCATCCCGAGGTGACCAGTGAGCACCTGTTCCGTGCGGTCGCCGCGGCAGGCATACCCCAGGTGACTCCCACCCATTCCGGCGCCCCGTATCTGGAGATGGCGGCCGACGGTGTCTCCAAGGCCACCGGACTGTCGAGACTGTGCACGCAGTGGGGTATCGATCCGTCCGAAGTCGCCGCCTGCGGCGACGCGATCAACGATCTGCCCATGCTGCGCTGGGCCGGGCTGGCACTGTGTCCGGCCAACGCCGCCCCCGACACTCTCGCGGTTGCCGACACGATCTTGCCGAGCAACGACGACGACGGTGTCGCGGTCTACCTGGAATCTCTCGTCGCCGGCCGCTGACACAGGTTCCCGATCGACCCGACAGATCCGGGCACCGATTGTCGGGCGGACGGGCTCCCTGAGCCCCTAGCGTGACTCCCATGGAACGCTGGAATCACGCAATGGACGCCATCGAGGAACATCTCGAGGGTGCCATCGACGTGTCCGAACTGGCTCGCCTGGCACTGACCTCCGAGCATCACTTTCGACGGGTCTTCTCCGCACTCTCCGGAATGTCCTTGTCTGATTACATCCGACGTCGTCGACTCACGGTTGCCGCCCCAGCGGTCGTCGGTGGCGACGAGTCCATCATCGACATCGCCGTGAGGTACGGCTACACGTCCGCCGATGCGTTCACCCGGGCCTTCAAACGGATGCACGGTGTGGGACCCGCCGAAGCGAGACAACCCGGTACCCGCCTGCGTTCCCAACCGCGACTGACATTTCACCTCACCATCGAAGGACGGACAGATATGCAATATCGCATTGTCCAGAAGGACTCGTTCCGGATCGTCGGACGCAAACGCCGGATTCCCTTGGTGTACTCCGGACCCAACCCGGCGATCATCGAGTTCGAACGCAGCATCCCAGACTCGCTCGATGCGGCCCTCACCGAACTCGGCGACCAGGATCCACTCGGAATCATCTCCGTTTGCACAGACTTCGACGAGACGCGCGCAGAGGGAACCGAACTCGACTACTACCACGCGATTGTCACGAGTCGCCCCGCCCCAGAAGGCCTCGACAACCTCGACGTCGCGGCCGGACTCTGGGTCGTTTTCGAATCCTCCGGCCCGCTCCCCGAATCCCTGCAGCAACTGTGGCCCGCCGCTTACTCGGAGTGGTTCCCTGCCAACCCGTTCCAGCTCATTGATGGACCTGAAATGGTTCGGGTCCAACTCTCCGATGACAAGCCGACCGGCACCGGGGAACTGTGGCTACCCATCGAACCTGCCCGCGACCACAGCCCGGCCGCGCTCAGCTGACGAACACGCGTCCACCGAGCGCGACCGCAAGATCCGTCGCGGTCGCCAGATTGACATCGACGACGTGATAGGCCTTCTCACCCGAGGCGGTGGTCGCGATGACCGATGCCAGACCGACCCGTCGTTGAAAGATCGTCTGGCACACCGCGACGCCGCTGACACCGCGCAATTGCACCGCGTCGAATCGCCGAAGGAAGTACCCGCGGCGGCTGAACAGGTAGCCGTCCTCGATCCGATGACCCAGACCGGAAAAGTTGCCGATCGCCGCCGGATAGAGCGCCGCCGCGGCGACCACCGGAATCACGAACAGCCCAGGCGGCCATGACCACAGGTGGAGGGCCACCGACAGTGCCGCCGCGACGACAACCACGGGTCCGAGGTAGCGGAACATGATCCGCCGCCGAGCCGCCGGCGGATGCCCGTGAAGCCAGTGATTCCCGAATCTCTCGTCACTGAGCACCTGCTGCGACAACAGGGTGTTGGCCAACATGATCGGAACGTCGCGGGTGGTGGTCGGTACCAGCACCCCAGATTTCGTGTTCTGCTGGTCCGCGCTGACGCCCGTCAGGATCGGAACGAGCCGAGCCCCTCCCAGGACCCGCGTCGTCAGCGGATCGGACACCGTCACACCACGCAGCCTGGACTGGTCGACGGTGAACGACCGCGTCGTCAACAGCCCGCGGGTGGCCACGAAACGTCCGTGCGCTTCATGCACCAGCGTGTAGTTCCACCATGCCTCTACAAAGAGGGCTGCGGCACCGACGACACCGATCAGCACAAAGACCCCGACCGTGGTCGACAACCACTGCGTGAACGACACCTGCTCGAGGTATTCCGAAAAGTACCAGCCCACAACGGTGTCGGGACTACGGCCCACAACCTGTAGACCCTGGTACGCAAACCCGAAGATCGCCGCCGGGGCAACCAGCGACCACACCCCGACGATGGCGTAGACCATCCACAGCCACCGCAACCGCAGGACCACCGGCCCGGGATCAACCGTCGACGTGTCGGTGCCGGGTGACGCGGAGTCAGGTGTCCCGGCGCGCTGCATGCCGGCGGCGGCCAGCAGGTCGGCGCGCAGCGCTGCCGCGACGCGCGCGCTCACCGCATCCAGCCGCAACGCCGAATTGCCCGCGGTGACCTGCTCCCCCGTTCCGATGGTCACGATCGCGAGCGAGAGCAGTCGCAGCACGGGTTTGGCGATGATGTCCACGGTCCGGACCCGGTGCAGCGGGATCCGTTGGGTACGGCGGACGAACAGCCCGGAGGTGATCTGTAATTCGGTGGCGGTCAGCCGATATCGAAATCGCAGGTACTGCAAGATGTAGAAGCTCGGCACCAACACCGCCATTGCGGTCAGGACGATCAGAGTGCCGGCGACCGACGGATCACGCTGTCCCAGGAACACCCACCCGAACACCACCGGGGCGATGAGAATGACCATCCTGATCAGCGCCGCGCCGATCATCCCCCGGTCGAGGCGCTGCCACCCCTGCTCTGCCGTGATCCCCTGAGCCGGAACCTCACTCACGTCGCGTCTCCGAGAGTTCCCTCCGTGGCCACGGTCAGCTCGGCCACCAGGTCGTCGGCGGCGTCCTTGTCGAGACCCTGAATGACGATGTCGCCGTGCGCAGATGCCGTTGTCACCGAGACCTGCGCCAAACCCAGCAACTGGTGCAGCGGATTGCGTTTGGCCTCCACCGATTGGATCCGCGACAGTGGCGCGACCTTCCACTCCCGGGAGAGCCATCCCGTCTTCGCGTAGACCGCTGTGCTCGTCGCCTCCCACCGGTGGACCCGGTACCGCACGATCGGCATCGTCACCGACCAGCACAGCAGCACCGTCCCGACAACGGCCGAGGCGATCAGGAAGCCGGGCCGTACCGCGGTCCAGATGATCGCCGGCAGGAGCAGAGCGATCACGCTCACGAGCAACCAGAGACCACATTCGGTCAGCCAGTACCACCGGGCCCGCGGATCGATGCGATGTCGTGGTGCCCGTGGCGCGCGATCCATGTCGCACAGCATATTCGTTGTGGACCTGAGGAGATTTCAGGCCGCGCCACGCAACGTCAGACAATCGCGAAGGCCCATCCTGCTAACGGAAATTCAGGACATCGTCCCCCCAGGCCTGACGCAGCGCCTTGTCCAGGTCGTCGACGACCTCGTCCTTCCGATCGATCACGAGCGTCGCGCGTCTCCCGGATTCGTAGGGTGGCCACTCCGGATCTCCGGGCACGCCTTCCGGAGTTCCGGCGACGGCGAACGACACCCAACGCTTCAACATGCGGGCGCTCAACTCCTTACCCACCTTCATCCCACCGAGTTTGAAGGTGATGTCCTTGGTGCCGATCACCAGGTTTCCCCACATGTACGGCAACTCGGTGGCGTGCGTGGCACCGACCCGAAGCACCCGCAACATCGGTGTGGCCCAGTCGAATCGGTAGAGATAAACCGGAGCCACCGCGCTGTGCGCGTCGGCCAGCCACAGCGTCGGCATCCGAAACCCGATATCCCGCGCCACGGCGAGACCGGCGGCCTTGAGTTTCATACCGGTATAGGCCGAGCCGATCTCGGCTTCGGACGGCAGGGCCAACCCTGGCTGCTCACTGGCGATCTCGGCGAACATCGCACGGATCGCGTCCGGGGTGACCGGCATCAACGGCGATTTCATCCACCTGAACAGGGACGCTTCATCTTTGTTGGTGCCGATGATCAGCGGCACGGGATGAGACCGTCCGGCCCGGTAGGCCTCCAACGGGTAGTCCGGCAGGAGGTCACGATCGACCGTCGGTGCAAACGCCAACGTGCCCGGGGTTCCGGCCGGTACATCGTTGAACAATGCCAGACCGGCGGCGACGACCCGGTTCACCGCGAGACCCTCCAGAGCCGCGGCATCACCCGCCTCGACCCCCACGTTCTCCAAGAACATCCCCGCGACCCGCGCCGCGCGGGCACTGTCGTACACCGATGTCGCCGGGGCACTCTGAGCGATCGCCCGGGCGAACAGGCCACGCGCCGACGGGATGGTCAACAACGTGGTCACCAGCGAACCACCGGCCGATTCACCGAACAGCGTCACCCGATCGGGATCACCACCGAATTCCGCGATGTTGTCGCGGACCCATTCCAGGGCCAGGATGATGTCGCGCAGAGCCAGATTCGAGTCGAACGTCCGCTCGTCGGTGCTGTAGGACGACAGATCGAGAAACCCCAGCGCACCGAGGCGGTAGTTCACCGTCACCAGCACCACATCGCCGCCCGCAACCAGGGCACGTCCGTCGTAGAGCGGCTGGCTGGACGACCCGAAGACGTACGCGCCTCCGTGCAGCCAGACCATCACCGGACGCCGGTCGCTGCGGTCGACGTTCGACGCCGACCAGACATTGAGACTCAGGCAGTCCTCGTCCTGGCTGACGTCCGGACCGAGTCGGATCACCGGGTTGCTCGGTTGTGGTGCCACCGCCCCGAACACCGTCGCGTCGGCAACATCGGTCCACGGCTCCGGAGGCACGGGCGCTCGCCACCGCAGGCGACCAACCGGCGGTGCGGCGTAACGGATCCCACGCCACGAGGTGGTGGTTCCGTCATCG
Source organism: Williamsia sp. z34 (assembly GCF_059553395.1). NCBI lineage: Bacteria > Bacillati > Actinomycetota > Actinomycetes > Mycobacteriales > Nocardiaceae > Williamsia > Williamsia sp. z34. The sequence continues at coordinate 838,461 of NZ_JCANWW010000002.1, forward strand.
AGTCCCCGAACCGGACCATTCGTGGTCGTCACCACGGTGTGCTCTTCAGTCATCTCAGGTGTCTCCCGCTCGGCGCCACAGTGCGCGCTCTGGTCACGTCAGATGATCCACAGTAGGTGTTTCCCTGGAGCCATGGCCGGTACAAGCCGGGCCTTTGGCGCACAATAACCAGCATGCCCAGCGACAACCACCCGGCAGCGGCGCTGCCCGTCGGCCCGGGTCCGACCACGCGGCTGCGGTCGGCGAGGCGGCCGATCTCCCCCCGCACACTGCAATTCCTGTCCAAGGAGTCGGGTAGCGCGGGTCTGCTGCTCGCCGCCACCGTCCTCGCACTGGTGTGGGCGAACCTGCCCGGGGACAGCTACTTCACGTTCTGGCACACCGAAGTGGTGCTGCAGGTGGGCAGCTGGTCCACCGAACTGGATCTGCAGCACATCATCAACGACGCGGCGATGGCGATCTTCTTCCTGGTTGTCGGACTGGAGATCAGCCGGGAGGTGACCGTCGGCGATCTGCGTGATCGCAGCACCGTCATCATCCCGGTGCTCGGTGCGCTCGGCGGGTTGTTCCTCCCCGCACTGATCTATCTGGCCTTCCAGCCGACCGGTCCGGCAGCGGCCGGCTGGGGTATCCCCATCTCCACGGACACCGCGTTCCTACTCGGGATCCTGGCCTTGTTCGGTCCGCGCTGCCCCGACCAGATCCGGCTTTTCCTGCTCACTCTCGCCATCGTCGACGACATCGGTGCGATCACCGTGCTGGCGGTGTTCTATACCGATGACATCTCGCTCCCGGCCCTGGCCGTGGTCATCCTGGCGGTTGCCGCGCTGGCCGTGATGCGGTGGGCCGGGGTCTGGATGTTGCGCCCGTACATCCTGGTCGGACTCGTGTTGTGGGCTGCCGTCTACGAGTCGGGCCTCCATCCCACGTTGGCCGGGGTCATCCTCGGGATCTTGATCCCGACGGCTGCGGTCGAACCCGAACAGCAGGTGCGCGTCCGGATCTATGGCCGACTGGCGTTGCAGCGGACCGATGCCCGACGAGCCAGACTGGCCGCGACCGCCCTGCGGGCGACGGTCCCGGCCAATGAACGGCTGCAAGATGCCCTGCACCCGGTGAGCGCACTGGTGGTGGTGCCCCTGTTCGGTCTGGCGAACGCCGGGGTCCTGCTCAACGCGGACGCACTGTCGGCGGCGGCCTCCTCGTCGGTGACCATCGGCATCATCGTGGCACTGGTGGTGGGCAACGGCGTGGGCATCTCGGTTGCCGCGGGCATCGCACTCAAACTCGGCTGGGGCCGCCTACCCGGGCAGGTACGGTACGGGCATCTGATCGGCGGTGCCGCGCTGGCCGGCATCGGATTCACCATCTCGCTGTTCATCACCGACCTCGCGTTCACCGATCCGGTGCTCCGGCAGGACGCCAAGATCGGGGTCCTGGCCGGCTCCGCCATCGCCGCGATCCTCGGGTCGGTCCTGCTCCGCTATCTCGGTGAGCGACTTCCGCTGTGCAGTGTCGACGACGTCGACAACCCGCCGGGTCTCCCGGACGGACCATGGCTCGACCCCACGGGGCGCTGAAGCGATCAGTGGCCGGCGGCGGCTGCTCGCAGGGCGTCGAGTTCGAAGGGTCCCTCGTATCGGACCCCGTTGATGAACAATGCCGGGGTCGCACGCACCCCTTCGTCGATCCCCAGCGTGTAGTCGGCCGAGACGCCCGCCTTGTACTGCTGCGCCTGCAGACCGGTCACCGCACCGGCGACACCGGCGCGCGCGGCGTACTCGGCCAGACTGTCGTCATCGAGATGGTCTTGGTGGCTGTAGAGCTGCTCATGCATCTCCCAGAACCGGCCGCCGGAGGCCTCCGCGGCAAGCGCCGCCGTCAGGGCGAAAGGATGTACCTCGAACACCGGAAAATGCCGGAACACCAGGCAGATCCGGCCACCGGACTCGTCGACCAGCTGCTTGAGGACCGGGGCCAGCATCTTGCAGCCGGGGCACTGGAAGTCGCCGTATTCGACGATGCGAACAGTAGCGCCGGCATCTCCGTACAGATGCCGGTCGGGGTGGAAGTCGCTCACCGCAACATTCTCACAAAGAAACTCCGTGTCCGACCACCTTTGTGGCCGGACCGGACCACAACGGAGAATGAACACACCCCGCACCGACCCTCCAGGAGCAGACAATGACCGACCCGGACCTCGCCACCACCGCGCAGGGACAGATCGACGCCGTGAGCAGGACCGTCACCGTCACCGACAACGGATCGGTGGTCAGGACGGTGGCGTCGTTGCAGCAGGACTACCCCACCTCGATCGATGAGCTGTGGGATGCCTGCACCGCCCCCGAGCGCCTGGTGCGGTGGTTCGCACCGGTCAAAGGCGATCTCCGCCTCGGCGGTACCTATCAGATCGAGGGCAACGCCGGCGGCACCATCAAGAGCTGCGAGGCACCGCGTGGCTTCACCGTCAGCTGGGAGTTCGGCGGCGAGGTCAGCGAACTGTCCGTCCGCGTCGAGTCGGACGACGCAGCGCGCTCGCGACTCGTCCTCGAGCACACCGCGGACGTCGAGCCGCTGCGGTGGCAGGCCTTCGGCCCCGGCGCCGTCGGTATCGGGTGGGACCTGGGCCTGCTCGGCCTGGCGCACCATCTCGCCAACAGCGGCGCGGCGCCGGCTCAGGACACCGCCTGGGCGCAGACCGAGCAGGCCCAGACCTTCCTGTCCGACAGCAGCCGGCGTTGGGCCGATGCCTCGATTGCGTCGGGAACCCCGGAGGAACTCGCTCGGGCCGCTGAGATGCGTACCACCGCCTTCTATCTCGGCACCGGAACGCCCGACGCCTAGCGGAGCGCGGGAAGGACTTCTTTCTCGAAGAGTTCGATGCCCGACAGATCATAAGCGGCTTCCGGGAAGTAGCAGATGCCGTAAGACAGGCCCTGATCTTTGAGTGCGCCGAGCTTGTCGATGATCTGGTCGGGCGTCCCGACGCCCGGCATGCCGCGGAATGCACCCAACGAGGCTTCGGCCTTTTCGGGGCCGACGTACGGGGTCAGACGCTCGACCAGGGTGTCCAGTCGTTGCTGCACCTCGGCCTCGGTGCTGCCGATCGCGATGTTGTAGTTGGCCGAACGCACGATGGCATCGAAGTCGGTACCGACGTTGTCGCAGTGCTCACGAAGGATCGCCGATTTGTGCGCAAAACCTTCTGGTGTGCCATCGAAGTTCGTGTACTGCGCATACTTTGCGGCGATCTTCAGCGTGACCTTCTCGCCGCCGCCGGCGATCCACAACGGAATACCGCCGTCCTGCAACGGAAGTGGGCGGCAGATGGCCCCGTCGACCTGATAGTGCTTGCCGTCGAGTGTCGCCGATCCGGTCGTCCAGGCCTGTTTCATGATCTGCACGCCCTCGTCCAGCCGACCGAGACGTTCTCCGGCAGAGGGGAATCCGTAACCATATGCACGCCATTCGTGTTCGTACCAGCCGCCGCCGATTCCCATTTCCACCCGCCCACCGGAGATGAGGTCGGTGGTGGCCGCCACCTTCGCCAGATATGCCGGGTTGCGGTAGCTCATCGCTGTACACATCTGACCGAGCCGGACCCGCGAGGTCGATGCCGCCAGTGCCGCCATCAGAGTCCACGCTTCGTGCGTGGCCTCCTCGGTGGGCGCCGGAACTGTGTGGAAGTGGTCATAGACCCATAACGAATCCCATTCGCCCTGGTCGGCACGGAGCGCGAGGTCACGCATCACCGTCCACTGCTGTGCGGGGTCGATACCGACCAGATCCAAACGCCAACCCTGGGGAACGAACATTCCGAATCGCATCCCTTGATCCTAGCCAGGCAACACTGAACCGCCAGGGCAACGAAAACTGGTCCGGGTGCCAAACGTGCGCTCACAATGGGCGGATGCCGCAGAATCAATCAGTCCCACAACCGCGCCCGGTCATCGTGGTCGATGCGGCCAACGTCGTCGGGTCCAAACCCGACGGTTGGTGGCGTGATCGAAAAGCGGCGACCGAGCGACTGCGCGACAGCCTGGCAGACCTTGCCGTAAATGGGGTCTCCGAACCTGGATTCACCGGAGCCGACCACCCACAGGTCATCCTCGTCGTCGAGGGACAGGCCCGCGGGGTCGATTCCTCACCGACCGTGGAGGTGGTGAACGCCCCGGGATCCGGCGACGATCAGATCGTCGAGCTCGTCGCCGCCAACTCGGATCGACCCTGCGCCGTGGTCACCGCCGACCGGGAATTGCGCACGCGGGTGACCGCGCTCGGTGCGCAGGTTCTGGGCCCACGCAGCGTACGAGACTGAACACCGCGGTGACCGGCTGCCTTTTGGTGCAGCGATCGGTGCCCGGACGGCTGACTGTGAACGATTCGTGAGAGCCCGGACCAGGGCGTTGACTTGCCATACCGATCGCGCCGACGCCGGTCGCCCACACCGTCGAGGAGGACAGATGAGCGCTACATTTGAGTGGGTGTCCTCCAAAACCACATCGGTGGAAGAGATCGGGTCGCTGGTCGGCAAGCTGTGTTCCGAACACCGCTTGTGGGGCCCCGATGCTCGGTATCGGATCTTGTCCCGGGGGGACGAAAATCTGGTGATCGATGTCGCCGACGAGTTCATCGTTCGCGTCAATGTGCAGCCCACACCACACCGAGCCGTTGCCGTGGCAACCGAGAGCAGACTGCTCGCACGTCTGGGGCCCGAACTGGACGTCGCCGTCCCCGATTTCCTCGTCACCGATGAAGTCGCCGGAGTGGTCGTCTACCGAAAGCTGCCGGGACAGCCGTACCTGCTTTCGACACGACGCTCGTCCAGTCAGCTCGGTTCGCCTGCCTTGACCGACCGGCTGGGGACCGTTCTGCGCACCCTGCACCGACTGTCCGATGACGTCGATCTGCCACACGACGACCATCCGCTCGAGCTGTGGCTTGTGGAGACGAGATCCATCGCGAACCGGATCGACCCCCACCTCGCTGCGGACCAGCGTCCACAGATCCGGCGTTTCCTGGCCACACCGCCACCGGCGAACCCGGCCTATCGGACCCTGTGCCACAACGACTTGGGTGCCGAACACCTTCTCGTCGACCCGGCTTCAGGGGTGTTGTCGGGAATCATCGACTGGACCGACGCCGCTCTCACCGATCCGGCCCGGGACATCGCGCTGATCTATCGGGACCTCGGACCCGGCGCGGCCAAGGCAGTCGCCCGCATCGCCGGGATCGGCGAGCGCAGTCTTCTCGAACGCGCCGCATTTCTGGCCAGGTGCAAGTGGATCGAGGACTACGCCCACGGCATCGACGAACCCGGCCGGTCACTCTATCTGGACAACGCGCACAGGACATTTCGGCACACGTTTGTCACCGAGTGAGCCGTCAAACCCCGCGCTCGACCAGTTCGGAGAGCTGGCGCGTGACGGTCCCCCACCCATCGTCAAACCCCATCGAGTCGTGCATCTGTCGGTCCGCGCAGTCCTTGTGCATCGCGGTGGCCACATACTCCGTGCCGTCGGGATGATCGGCGAACGTGATGACAGCGGTGATGAAGGGTTCGCGCGCCGGCCGCCAGCCGGCGACCAGCGCGGTGGTGAAGACGATGCGTTCCCGATCGTCGACCGCGAGAAAGCAGCCGGTGATGTGCGGCGTGAAGTCGATCCCGTCCTCGCTCATCTCGGTTTCAAACGCGCCACCCGGGCGCAGATCCATGTGCACGACCCGGCACGTCGCCGGCGCGGGCAGCCACCATTGGGCGAACTTCGCGGGGTCGGTCCAGGCCGACCACACGGCGTCCCGCGGTGCCTTGATGATTCGGGACACGGTGAGGTCGAGGGCAGAATCGGTGGTGGTCATGATGCGGTCTCCTCGTTTTCAGGGGAATTCTGGTCGGGGGAAGTACCTGCTTGATCGGGCTGGTCACTCTGGTCGGACAGGACGAATTGTTCGAGTCGGTCAGTGCGGCCCTCCCAGAGTGCGCGCTGCTCCGCCAGCCAGCTCTCGGCGACCGTGAACTGCTCCTTCTCGATTGCGCAGGTCCGGACCCGTCCGACTTTCTGCGTACGAATCCACCCAGTGCTCTCGAGCAGGCGGATGTGTTTCATGAATGACGGCAGCGCCATGTCGAACGGCTGGGCCAGCTCCGTGATGCCGGCCGGCCCCTGGCCCAGTCGCCCCAGCACCGCTCGACGGGTCGGGTCGGCGAGGGCCTGAAATACGCCGTTCAAATCCTTCTGATACTGAGCCATAAGGCAAACTATCAACACATGGACAGTTAGCGCAAGGGCTAAGTATCCCAGCCTCGAAGACCCGGCCGTCCGGTTCGATCAGCGACGAGAGGGTTCACCGGTACCGGTGACCGTTGTCAGGATGAAGACGGAGTCTTCGATCGCGGTGAGGCTGTGCCGGTGATGCGGAAGCCCACGAAGTTCGCCCGCACCGATCACGACGTCCCCCGCCCCACTCGACACCCTGATCGAGCCGCGAAGCACCAGCAGACTGGCGGCGGGCGGCGAATTGTGTTCTCCGAGTTCAGAACCAGCGATCATCGCAACGACGCTCTGCCTCAGCGGGCCATCGTGAACCAGGATGTCGGCGCTCCGTCCGTGCGCATCGTCGCGGGCCAGATCCAGGCGTTTGGCGGAGAGCACTTCCAGGGTCGAATCTGTGTCGTCCATACTCGAACCTCTTTCAGGTCGTGGCGGCGGAGCCTCAGGCAAACACGCTATCCGACCCCGAGCGTTACGCGATCCGATCGACGGAGGCAAAGTCGGCAAAGGCTCCTCCGACTCGTCCGTATGCGAACGAACAGTGGGTGACGGTGCGACGACGAGCGTAGATTCCAGTGCACACCGCCATCCGCCGACGACTCACCTGGGGGGGTCGACCAATGCGCCCGACTGTTCGTGCATTCACCGGCCTGACAGCCTCGGTCACGGCTGTCGTCGCCCTCATCTTCGGCGCCACGTCGGCCGACAACCCCCGATCCGCCGGTGCGGTGTCACCCGGCGTGCGGCCGGCGGCAGTGATCACCGGCGAGATACCAGCCGCGGTGATTCGCAATCAATCTCTGTATTGCAGTCTCATCTGCCCGTACCTCATCGCGGGTGTGACCACCGTACCGATCGCTGCTGCCAGGTCACCCGGAGTCTTTGCCGCAGCATATGAGACCACCGAATCGGTTCCGAGTTCCACTGGCGTTGCGGCACATTCGGTCACCGAACCGGCACATGCGGCGATGACGGGAATCATCGTCAACGACCTGACCCTGGTACTGCCCCGCGCGCAGAACGCGCTCACGGTCGCCGTCGTCGAAGCGATGAAAACCGCGGACGGGCAGGACATCGACACCGGACGCGCGCGGGTACTCGAGGCGCTCGATCGACCGGTCACACCGAACCCGCCATCGACGGCCATCGTCACCACAGAGCAACAGGCCGCCGCGGTCGACGGCATCAACACGGCGTCGGCAGTACTGTTCGGTGCACCCGAACTGCTGCTCCTCGGGACGACCGAGACCGCGAACGCGGCCGCCGACGTGCTGGCGACGACCGGGGACGTCGACGCCGCCGCGGCAACCGGTCGAGCGCACGCCGCCTTCTGGGTCGACCAGGCCGCCGGCGTGATCGACCAGGCGACCGACTGAGTCCGTCACGAGATGTTCAGCCGCCGTCCGATTGACGGAACACCATGGGTGCCAACCACACACAGCAGGTACCAGCCGGCCCACACGCTCCAGCCGTCGACGCGATGTCCGAAGACGGTCAGACCCCAGCCGACGGTGATCTGACCGGAACTGGGCCCGTTCGAATCGTCGACGGCCCGCGCCGTCCCCGCCGCCGATATCACCGACCGCGACCCCACAGTCCTGGTTGATGGACGAGAACCACCCGGGTACGGGTACTGCAGCTCCGGCCATGACGAGCACCCTCGACAGCAATACACGGGCTTTCCGAGTTCAGTCGGGTGTGATGCACATCATGTCGTTCAGCCGAATGACACGGCTGTGCGGGAATTGATCGGACCACGCTCATGTTAATTGAGTCGAATGCACTCAACTCTTCACAGGGAGGCTTCCGAATGGCAGTATTCTTCGGGCCCGAAGGCCCGCGCCGCATCGACATCAGTCGATTGATGAGCAAATCCACCCAGGCCCTCGTCGCTGACGCGGCCAAGTTCGCAGCCGGGCGCGGCGATTCTGAGCTCGACAACCTGCACATTCTGCGGATCATGGCGGACCAAGAGCCCACCCGTGACCTGATGGAACGCGCCGGTGCTGCGCCCGCCACCGTCATCTCCGCCGTGGAGGAGAGACTGCCCAACCGCGGCACCATCACCGGTCCCGGCACCACCACACTGAGCCCGGCTGTACGAACCACCGTGTTCGAGGCCCATCAGCTCGCCCAGGCCTTCGGCTCGACGTACATCGATCCCGAGCACCTGTTCCTGGCACTCGCCGGGGATCAGGATCGTGCACCCGGAAGGCTCTTGGCATCTGCCGGGATCACCCCTCAGGGTTTGCAGGAGGCGCTGCAGGGCCGATCGGCAGCGACCACAAAGTCCGATAACGCCACCCCGAATCTCGACAAGTATGGCTTCGACCTGACCGACCGGGCACGTTCGGGCGGTGTTGATCCGGTGGTCGGCCGGGCCGACGAAATCCAGCAGACCATCGAGATCCTGTCTCGGCGCACCAAGAACAACCCGGTTCTGGTCGGCGAGGCCGGTGTCGGCAAGACCGCCATCGTGGAAGGTCTCGCCCAGCGGATCGTGGACGGTGACGTGCCCGACCGACTGGTCGGCAAACGGATCGTCCAACTCGATCTGTCGAGCATGGTCTCCGGTACGCGGTACCGCGGCGACTTCGAGGAACGACTCAACGGCGTGATCGATGAGATCGTCGCGCACTCCGATGAGCTGATCGTCTTCATCGACGAGGTTCACACCATCGCCGGCGCAGGTGCCGGGGCCGACGGTTCAATGGATGCCGGAAACATCCTCAAGCCCAAGCTGGCCCGCGGTGAACTGCACATCGTCGGTGCCACCACACTCGACGAGTACCGCAAGCACATCGAGAAGGATCCGGCACTCGAACGCCGGTTCCAGCCAGTCACGGTTCCCGAACCCAGCGTCGCCGACGCCATCGAGATCCTCACCGGTCTGCGTGGCCGGTACGAGGAACACCACGGCGTGCGCTACTCCGATGACGCGATCACCGCCGCGGTCGAGTTGTCCGCCCGCTACATCGGTGACCGCTTCCTACCGGACAAGGCGATCGACCTGATCGACCAGGCGGGAGCCCGGATGCAGCTGACCACGCCGAGCGCGGACAGCGAAGGGATTCGCAAGCAGCTCGCTGCCATCGAATCCGCCAAGGAAAAGGCGGTCGCCGACGAGGACTACGAGAAGGCATCCGCGCTGCGCGACCAGATCACTCGGCTGCAGGCACGGCTCGAGGGTCACGGCGACAAGCCGGCAACCAGGCTCGACGTGACGGCCGAGGACATCGCCGATGTGGTGTCGCGGGCGACCGGCATTCCGGCCTCTCAGATGACCGAACAGGAGAAGGAACGGCTGCGCCGACTCGAAGACGAACTGCACAAGCGGGTCGTCGGGCAGGACGACGCCGTCAGGGCGATCGCCCGAGCGGTGCGTCGGAACCGGACGGGAATGAGTGATCCCGATCGTCCGGTCGGCAGCTTCCTGTTCCTCGGACCCACCGGCGTCGGCAAGACCGAGCTGGCAAAGGCGTTGTCCGCCTCGCTGTTCGGCGACGAATCGAAGATGCTTCGACTGGACATGAGCGAGTACGGCGAGCGTCACACCGTCAGCCGGCTCATCGGTGCCCCTCCGGGCTACGTCGGGTACGGCGAGGCCGGACAGCTCACCGAGCAGGTCCGTCGCAATCCGTATTCGGTGATCCTGTTCGACGAGATCGAGAAGGCCCACCCGGACATCTTCAACACCTTGTTGCAGGTCCTCGACGACGGCCGCCTGACCGACAGTCAGGGTCGCACCGTCGACTTCAAGAACACCGTGTTGATCATGACCAGCAACCTGGGGTCGGACATCATCTCGAGCAAGTCGGGCGGACTCGGGTTCACCTCCGGTGACGCCGAAGCCGCGGAGAAGCCGATCCGTGACCGGATCATGAGTCGGTTGCGGGAATCGATGCGGCCGGAGTTCCTCAACCGGATCGATGAGATCGTCATCTTCCGCAAGCTCGACGAGGCACAGCTGCACCAGATCACCGATCTGTTGTTGGAGGACAGCCGGAAACGGCTCGGCGCCAAGGGCATCGAGATCGATTTCACCGATGCCGCGATCGATTGGATCGCCGAGCACGGACATCAACCGGAGTTCGGAGCGCGCCCGTTGCGGCGCTCGATCCAGCGGGAGGTCGACGACCGCATCGCCGACCTGCTGCTCGACGAGGTCCTCACCGACGGCGGCAAGGTCTTCGTGGAGGTCCATGACGGCGAGCTGGAACTCAACGTCAGCTGACCTGATCGGGTCGCCCCCCCGGCGATCCGCTTCACCTCACACGATCCGCTCCACGTGCAGTGCGCTGCGCGTGGGGCGGATCGTCTGTATCCGGGGCAGATCTGCTTCAGCCGGCGTGCAGCGTCAGATCCACGACAACCGGATCGTGATCGCTCGCGCGGACCGAACCCTCTGGGGGCACGAGCTTCTGAGGCTTCGAAGCGGTGAAGTGGGCCGACGCATACACCCGGTCACTGTTGGGTGGTGCCCCGGCGGTGGATTCGGTCAGACCGGCTGCGGCGAACACCTCGTGTTCACTGGCGAACTCGGGTGATCCGTCTCGAATGTTGAAGTCGGCACCGAATATCGTCGGCCCCGGCCATCTCCGAATCGTGGCGACCACCGGATCGACTTGACGTTTCGGCTCATCGATCCCGTGTTGGGGCGGACTGAAATGCCCTGACAGCACCCGAATGTTGTTGCCGCCCGCGGTGCGCACCATGACATCGCCGGCAACCCGCGGCTGGTATTCCTTCATACCCCCGAATGGTTGCCAGGTGTGTCCCAGCCTGGTGCTCACCATGGCGGCCCACGCATCGGCGGTGGCCCGGAAGCGCCGCCCACTGTTGTCCCCGAGTGCATCGCCGATCCGCAGGCCTCGGGCGTCGGTGATGGTCGCGCCGTGGAACGTCATGACGCCGGTGCCTTCCCGTCGTCCGTTGACCTTCTCGATCGCCGCCGTCATCACGGCCCCGGTGGGCCGCAGGCGCTTGACGAGCGCACCGAGTGTGTCGACGAAGTTCGAGCGCACCGCACAATTGTCGAGCTCTTGGAGCAATAGGATGTCGGGCCGCTCCCGGTTGATCGTCTCGGCGAGGAGGTCTAGTTTGGCCGGCGTGGCGAAGAACTCCCCCGGACCGCCCATGCCGCCGTGCACGTTGAACTCCATGATCCGCAGCGTCTCGCTCGCGACCACCGTCGGCGACGCCTCTTCGACAGCCCCCACTACCGAATGCAACCGGACACCACCTACCCGTACCCCGAACAGGGCGCCGGTGGTCGCACCGAGTAACAGCCCCCGCCGCACCCCGAGGCCGGTCATCCCACCCACCGCGGCGCCGACACCCGAACCCCCGACGACATACGCGGTCTGATCACGCAATTGGGCTCCGACACTGTCGATGGCGCTGCGGACATACGCAGGCTCGGCCAGCGCGGGAAGGGCGGCGCCGATGGTCATCGGACATTCCTTCACCGCATGCACGTGCTGATCCACCGAAAGCGTCACGCCACCGCCCTCCCCTGCTGCCACGGACCCGCTCGGCCACCGATTTCTTCCTTTGGGAGCAAGACTAGCGTCGGCCGATCGCACGTCGTCCACGAACACGGAGATCGTGCGCTGCGGACCCACTCGTGGTCCGGCAATTCACTTCATTGCGGCAATGCTCGCATCACGCCAGCCCGCGAGCACGGTGTGTACGGCTTCGGCACCGTGCAGATTCCCGGAGGGAATGGGTAACACGTTGGGGCACAGCAGGAATGGCGTGCTCTGTGGCCCGCCGATCCCGCCGTGTGAGCCGACCTGTTCCTCGAACGCGGCCACCTCATCGGTTTCGGGCCAATACGCGCCGCCGACCATGATGTCGGCGACATTGTCGAATGTGTCGGTCCGGCGGATCTTTTCCAGAGCATCCGGTCCGAAATCCACCAGGGGGTCGACACCGTCGACGGTGCCCGTGGTGACATCCACCGTGCCGTCGGCCCCGAGAACCACGGATCCGCCCGCTATCCGGGCAACCAACAGAAACCCGATGCCCGGATGAGCGCGCAACGCGTCGAGTAGTCCGGGGTGCGCCGACTCGATGGCGTCCATGTCGGCGCGCCCGGGTATCGCCGGGAAGCTGATCAACCCGAGATTGCCCGAGCCGAGTACCACCGGTTTCCCCTCTTGGGGTGCCGGCGTCTGCGGGCTTTTCGGTGACCGCACGCTGGCGGCCGCGTACTCGGCGCCCTCGGCACCGGCATGCTGGTCCGCAGAGCTGCCGACCTCTGGTGATTCACCACAGAGTCGCAGGACGAGGTGTTCCAGGCTCATCCCGTAGCGCTGCAAGAACGTTGCACCCTGACTTTGCCCGTGGTCGGACAGGATGGTGACGTGATAGGGACGGTCCGCCTGTTCGAGCACGGCGACGAGCATCTGGATCTCCTCGTCGATCTTGGTCAGCACCTTCAGCGTTTCGGGTCGAGAGATCCCTGAGTGGTGTGACACCTCGTCGTACCCGATCAGGTCCGCGTAGATGATGCTTCGACCGTGGATCAGGTCCCGGACGACCGCTGCCACAGTGACATCCGTGGCCAGCACCGTGGCGAACGCGCGTACGAGCGGATAGGTCCCACCGCGCGGCACACGCGGTCGAATGTCGGCGCGACGCTGATGCCACGCCTGCCGCAACTCGCGTTGCACCTCGGCGACCATCCTGATCAGGGTGCGCAGGGCACTGGATGGATCGACAAAATACGACGAATAGCCTGCGCCACCGCCGAGGCGCGCCCCGTGCATCCGGCTCACGACAAGAACATTGTCGTCCGCACCTCCGGTGAACAGGTTGCCGCGACTCGCGCCGTCCACCGCCAAAAGCCCGGGGCGGTCGGCGCGTTCGAGCTCGCGGTCCTCGTTGTCGCGCGGATTGCTGAAGACGTCGATCTTGCCGTTTGTCTTGTCATACCAACGAAAGGCGGGCACGTTGCGGTTCGAACCGTGCAAGATCCCGAGTTGGCTTGCCCCCGTCTGACTGCTCCAGTCGGTATGCCACGGGATCAGCGTGTGTGTCTGTCTGACCAGTGCCGCCAGACCCGGGGTGACGCCGTCCGCGATGGCTCGGCGCAGCACCTCGTGCCCGAGGCCGTCGATCTGAATACAGAGCAGCCCGGGTTCACCGGAAACGGTCGCGTGATTGCGACGCAGTCGCTGCCTGCGTACCTGCATCAGCCGGTACGCGGTATTCGAGCGGGACGCGATGGCGCCGCCGACCACGGACGTGAACAACGACAGCAACGTCGCCATCAAGACTGCGTCCCAGGCTCTTTCGACCGAGGCCACCGGGACGATGTTCAGCGTCAACAGCATGATCGCACCGCTGGCAAAGAAGACCAGCAGGAAGAGCACCGCGGGCCCGACCCACGACATCAACCGAACGAACAGCGGCCACAGCACGGCGCTGAGCACACCGAACACCAAGGCAACCACCAAAGCCGACGGCAATTTGGACAACGCCGGGATCCCGATGTTCACCGAATCCAAGGAGATGCCGTCAAAGACCGCGTCGAGCACCAGGATCGCCACCGCCGACGACAACCACAGCACGACGAACTCGACGAGAAGGCCGACCAGCCGGGCTGTGGTGCGCATAGGGCACCCCTTTCGCGTGATCTCTGGGATCGTAATGCGTGTGGGGCCGACACCGGACACAGACGACGAGGACCGTGTCGGCGTGGCGCTGCGCTGGTTGGGGCATGCGAGCGCGGTGATCAAAGACCGTGGCACCACCGTGATGACCGATCCGGTCCTCACCTCGCGGGTCGGTCATCTACGACGCCGTCGGGGGCCGGCCCCGTCCGGGTCCGAGATTCACAGTCCTGACGTTGTCGTGCTGTCCCACCTGCACGCCGATCACACCCATCTGCCGTCGCTGCGGCTCCTGTCCGAGGATGTGCCGCTGATAGTGCCCGCCGGAGCGCCCGACGCGCTACCCGCCCTGCGTGACGTCGGCGCCCGGCTGATCGAGGTGCGCCCCGGCGACGCGGTGTCGATCGGCGAATTGTCGATCCGGGCGGTACCCGCCGACCATGACGGCCGCAGGTGGCGCCGCGGGCCGCAAACCACTCCGGCATTGGGCTATGTGATCACCGGCGACCGGCGCACCTATTTTGCCGGCGACACCGATCTCTATCCGGCTCTGGCCGATTGGGTGTCCGACATCGACCTGGCGCTGCTCCCGGTCGGCGGTTGGGGGCCGACGTTGGGTGCCGGGCACATGGATCCGTCCCGCGCGGTACGAGCCGCGGAGATCGTCTCGGCCCGTCACGTGGTGCCCATTCACTTCGGAACGCTGTGGCCGGTCGGCATGGGCCGGGTGCGCCCCGAACGATTTTTCGGTCCCGGCGGCGAGTTCGTACAACTCGCCACCGAGACCGGACTGCGTGCGACCGAGCTGGAACCCGGCGGTTCGCTCCGCGAGTAGCCCTACCGAAAAGCGACTACTTGTTACCGAACCCCGCGTCGCGGAGTGCCTGGGCAAGTGAACCGTTCGCCGGAATCGGAGTGGACGACTTCCGACCGGAATTGTTGTCCCGCTTGGGATTACCCCGCTGATCGGGGCGAGGTCCGCGGCGCGGGCCACCCTGATTACCGCCGCCCTGCTTGCCGCCGCCCTGATTAGCCGCACCTTGATTGCCACCGCGCTCGGGCTTGGCCTTGCCGGCACCGGGCTCGTCGTTCAGACGTAGCGACAACCCGATCCGCTGGCGGTCGACGTCGACCTCCATCACCTTGACCCGGACAACCTGTCCGGACTTGACCACTTCGTGGGGGTCGGAGATGAACTTGTCGGACATCGCGGAGACATGCACCAGTCCGTCCTGGTGGACACCGACGTCGACGAAGGCACCGAAGGCGGCCACGTTGGTGACAACACCTTCGAGCACCATGCCGGGCTTGAGGTCGGCGACCTTCTCGACGCCCGCGGCGAATGTGGCGGTGGTGAAGGCCGGACGTGGGTCACGGCCGGGCTTTTCGAGTTCGGCCAGGATGTCGGTCACCGTCGGGACACCGAACCTGTCGTCGGCGAACTCTGCCGGGCGCAGCGCGCGCAGTGCACGCTCATTGCCGATCAGTTCCGCGAGGGTGACACCGGACCGGTCGAGGATCTTGCGGACCACGGGGTATGCCTCGGGGTGCACACCTGATGCGTCGAGCGGATCGTCGCCCTCCCGGATGCGCAGGAAGCCGGCGCACTGCTCGAACGCCTTGGGCCCCAGTCGCGGAACCTTCAGCAGCGCTTTGCGGCTCGGGAATGGTCCGGTCGCATCACGATGCGCGACAATGGATTCCGCGAGTGTGTTCGTCACACCGGACACCCGCGCGAGCAGCGGCACCGACGCGGTGTTGAGGTCGACGCCGACAGCGTTGACGGCGTCTTCCACCACTGCGTTGAGGCTCCGGGCGAGGATGCCCGGGGTGATGTCGTGTTGGTACTGCCCGACACCGATCGACTTCGGCTCGATCTTCACGAGCTCGGCCAGCGGGTCCTGCAGACGGCGGGCGATCGAGACCGCACCACGCAAGGAGACATCCATGTCCGGGAATTCATGCGAGGCGTATTCCGAGGCCGAGTAGACCGAGGCGCCTGCCTCACTGACCATCGCCTTGGCCGGGGCCTTACCCGTGGCCTTGCCGATCTCGGCGATCAACTCGCCGGCCAGGGCGTCGGTTTCGCGGGAGGCGGTGCCGTTGCCGACCGCGATCAGCTCGACGCCGTGACGGGCCACCAACGCCGCCAGGGTCGCCTTGGACTTGTCCCACTGGTTCTGCGGCTGGTGCGGGAAGATGGCGCAGGTGTCAAGGACCTTGCCGGTGCCGTCGACCACCGCGACCTTCACACCGGTCCGGAACCCGGGGTCCAGGCCCAGGGTCGTGCGCGCGCCGGCCGGGGCGGCCAGGAGCAGGTCACCGAGGTTGCGGGCGAACACCGCCACCGCGTCTTCTTCGGCAGCACGACGCAGCCGGACGCGGGCGTCCACCATCGCGGTGATCATCAGCTTGGTGCGCCAGGCCAGACGGGCCGTTGCGATCAGCCACGGGGTGGCCGGGCCGGAGTTTGCGACATCGACCCCCAGCGAGGCCGCTGCCATCGCCTGATAGCCCTCGTCCTCGCCACCGTCGAGGGTCAGCGACAGAATTTCTTCTTTCTCACCACGCATGACGGCGAGCACCCGATGTGACGGCATCTTGTCGAGGGGTTCACCGTACTCGAAGTAGTCGCGGAACTTCTGTGCCGCAGGGGTATTCGCCACCGCTTCCGACTTGGCAGCAGTGCGCAGCGTTCCCTCTTTCCAGAACTTCTCCCGAACCGCGCCGACCAGCTCGGCATCTTCCGAGACCTGTTCGATCAGGATGTGGCGGGCACCCTCGAGAGCGGCTGCGGCATCGGCGACATTCTCGGACACGAATCCGGCCGCAACGTCTTCAGGAACCAACGACGGATCGGCCAGCAACTGTTCGGCCAGCGGAGCCAAGCCGTTCTCGCGAGCGATCTGCGCCTTGGTACGCCGCTTGGGCTTGTACGGCAGGTAGATGTCCTCGACGCGCGACTTGGTCTCGGCGGCGTTCAGCGCGGCCTTGAGTTCGTCGGTGAGCTTGCCCTGCTCCTCGATCGAGGCCAACACCGCTGCCCGGCGCTCGTCGAGCTCCCGCAGGTACCGCAGGCGTTCGTCGAGAGTACGGAGCTGAGCGTCGTCGAGACTGCCGGTGGCCTCTTTGCGGTAGCGGGCGATGAACGGCACCGTCGAGCCCTCATCCAGCAGCTTTACCGCTGCCGCCACCTGTTCTTCCCGAACATCGAGTTCTTCGGCGATTCGAGCATTCACGGACTTCACAGCTGGGGTCGATATCACCCGGTGAACCCTACCCACCAGCCGAACCTGACGCCTCCCTAGGTACGTGTTAAATCGGAGACCTTCAGAGCGCACCTTTAGGAGAACCACCCGCGCGAACTGCCCGTTCGCACTGAGCCAGATTGAGTCCAACGTTCGACGAGATCGGTGCTGCCAAAGCTGCGCAAGTGGCACGAAGTCCCACCAGGCCCGCCACTGGTGCATGTGAGCGAGTGGCCACCGCCACATGCCGACCAAGGGACTGCTGCACGGATAGGTGACAGTTACAGTGTCATGCCCCGGCTGCAGCATTGTTGATGATGGCTTCGTATTCAATCGGCGTCAACCGACCAAGGCGGGCCTGGCGGCGGCGGCGCTGGTAGGTCCGTTCAATCCACGTCACGATCGCGATCCGCAGTTGTTCCCGGTGTCCCAACGACGACGGTCGAGCACATTGCGTTGCAGCAGAGCGAAGAAGCTCTCCATCGCCGCATTGTCACCACAGGCCCCGACCTTGCCCATCGAGCCGACCAAACCATGCATATTCAAGGCGTGCAAAAACTTTCGCGACCGGAACTGCGATCCTCGGTCGCTGTGGACGATGCAGCCGGCGACGTCGCCGCGGCGGGCAACAGCACTGCCCAGTGCTACCACCGCCAGTCGGGACTTCATGCGCGAATCAATGCTGTAACCGACGATTCGCCCTGAGTAAACGTCTTTGATCGCGCACAGATAGAGCTTGCCTTCCGCGGTGTGATGTTCGGTGATATCGGTGAGCCACAACTGGTTTGGAGCATCGGCAGTGAAGTCGCGTTGGACCAGATCGTCGTGAACTGGCGGACGGGATCGACGGCCATTGCGGCCTCGCTTCTTACCGAAAACCGACCACCAACGGTTGTCGCGGCAGATCCGCCAGGCGGTCCGCTCGCACATTGATACCTCGACCAGGGCGGCTTCGCCAACGAGGAACCGATAGCCGAACTCCGGGTCCTCGCGATCGGCATCGAACAGTGCATTCGCCCGATACGCCCAGGTCAACTCGGCAGCGGTGACTGGATCGGCCAGCCACCGGTAGTAGGGCTGGAGGGAGAGCCTGAGGACCCGGCACGACACCGCCACGGGAACCCCGTCGGCAGCGAGCTCTTTCACGAGCGGGTAGAGCCTTTTCCCGGCAGGTTCGCCTGCGACAGATAGGCCGCGGCCCGGCGTAGGACTTCGTTCTCCTGCTCGAGCAACGGGATCCGCTTGTTGGCCTCGCGCAATTCGGCAGACTCGGTCGAGGTCACACCCGGTCGATGACCCTCGTCGATGTCGGCGCGTCGCATCCATTTGGTCAAGGTCATCGGATGCACACCGAAATCCTTGGCAACCTGCTCGATTGTCACTCCATCGCCGCGATCACGGGCCACCCGTACAACGTCGTCACGGAACTCTTGAGGGTAGGGCTTGGGCACAGCTACACCCTTCCCGACCGCCCGCAGGCAAGCCACATCAGATGTCACCTATTGGCGCAGCAGTCCCCAACACGCAACGTCTCAATAGCAACCGGGTACGTGATGTGCGAATCTTGTAGGACAACCTCGCAGGACGACAAGGGAGCACGATGAAAGCCCAAGCTACCGAGATGACCTTCGACGAAATCTGCGAGCTCATAAAGTCAGATGTCAAGGATGAGAAGATCATCCAGGCCGTCGACCTCATGGCTGGCTCACTGCTGTTGATGGCGCCACTCGCAGTCGGGCCCGCAGCACTCAGCCTGATAGGCGCCAAGAACGAGGCTACCAAGGCCGGGCAAGCGATCCTTCGCTACCTCAAAAAAACTAAGCGTGACGACGAGCTAACGCGTCACGAAGTTCTGTCTACCGCTTACTGCCTGTCCTGCTATACCGCGTTCTTCGAGGCACTCGATCGCGCGGCGCCAGAAATAAAAAAGAGCCTAGGACTGACCGCTAAAAACCGCCTAGACCTAGCCGTTAGCTCCATCCAGGCAGTCGTGTCCACTGAACCGGAACCCGAGGAAGCACCGCTGGCCCCCTTAGGCTCATACAAACTACACTTTCCGCATCCGAACGATTCGCTGGAGACGAGTACCACCCAGCTTGACAAGTTATATACGTATATGACTCGTGGAATCACTAGGCTCATAAAAGGTCTTTCCACGTGGGAAAATTTGGATGAAGCCGGTCGTGACCAACTCCGAGCTCAACTGCAGCTATTACCAGAGTTATCCAAAGAAATGTATAAGGGCCAGTATATCGCTCTCTGCGCAAAGTTCGAGGAATTCAATATCTGGGCCAACCTGCAAGAACACTCTATGACTCGACAACAAATCAATAAGTCAGAGCGTGATATCGCAGCGGTTACGTCGCTACTCGAAATACAGCGTTCAAGTTTATATTCGATAGACATTGGGCTAGAAAATTTGCAAGCGGCAATAGAGACCGCACTCGCGGCACGAAATTCCACGAACTCGACCGGCCTACTCAACGACCTTGGCACAATCTATCGCGACGCTATCGAGCAACGAGTAATTGAAGATACCTTTGACAAGGGTACGGGGACAGCTCTCGTATATCCCAAAAAGTCTCAGATATACATCCCGCAGAGCTTTCGCTCCATTCGATACTCGGGCGATACTGCGGCACTTGAAAACGAATGGCACTGGTCACAGAGAGATGTGCAGGAGGACATTGGTCGCTACATTCTAACGCATCTTACAAGTCCATACTCCACCGAGACGCCATTAATTCTTCTGGGACATCCAGGCTCCGGTAAGTCGTTGTTAACAGAGATGCTAGCAGCTCGGCTCGCAAGCGAAGAATTCAATCCTGTTCGGGTCATACTGCGAGATATAAATCCAGATTCGGATTTGCAAGACCAAATCGAACAACAGATTCGAGCCACGACCGGACGCAACGTTGAATGGACGGACCTTACAAGCTCGTACACACGGCCGCCATTAGTGATCCTCGACGGCTACGACGAGCTACTACAAGCAACTGGACGAGTTTTTAGCACGTACCTAATGAAAGCAGCAAGTTTCCAGCATCGAGAAAAGACGCTTGGTCGACCAGTTCGGATCATCATCACTAGTCGAGTGACCCTAATCGACAAAGCCGAAATACCTGTCGGCTCTGTCGTTTTGCGGCTAGAGGAGTTTGATGAGCCTCGAAGATCCGCTTGGACAAAGGTATGGAATCAAGTCAATTCCCCATACTTTGAAACTAACAATATTAAACCATTCTCAATTCCTCGAACCAGTGAAGTGCAAGAACTAGCAGGCCAGCCCCTACTTCTATTGATGCTCGCACTTTACGATAGCGATAACAATAAATTAGAATCAGGAGAAAACCTCAGACAGTCAGTTCTCTACTACAGCCTACTTGTCCGATTCATTCGCAGGGAGCACGGAAAGGGAGATGATGGACAGAAGTTCTTGGCACTCACCGATGATGAACGCGAAAAGGTTATCGAAGGGGATCTGCGACGACTCGGCGTAGCGGCGATTGGAATGTTGAACAGACGGACCGTACAGCTATCGAAGGCCGAGCTCGAAGAGGATCTAACATTTTTCAACGCCACCCAGGAAGCGGATGAAGGCCTCCGCGGCGTCCAGTTAAAGCAATCCGAATTACTTCTCGGGAGCTTTTTCTTTGTTCATGAATCTCGATCTCGAGTCCACGATAATGCAGACACATCTGACTTAAGCAATTCCGCATTCGAATTCCTTCACAATACATTCGGTGAGTTTCTTGCCGCAAAGTGGATCTTCGATGTAATCTCCCGGGAGACTACAATGATAACACTACTTGAAGCCAACCCTGCGCTTGGACAAATTGTTCAGGATCGGACCTTCGGCAAAGAGGGACTGCCCACAGAATGGTTCACAACGCTCGCCACTACCCCACATTTCAATCGGCCAGTCGTCCTAGAGATGCTACGCGAATGGACCGAGTATCAGATTCAATCGGGTCTCGAAATTGGCACTTTTCTAAAATCTCTTGATACTCTAATCTACAGCCAACTAAAACGTATTCTGACCAACAGTGAATTGCCAGACATGTTGTCCGGCAGGCTGCCCACACCATATGGAAGCTCTTCGATAATTGGAAATATGGCAGTCTATTCGATTAACCTTGTTGTCACGCGTTGTGTCATGGCGGGAAGATTTGAAGTCGACTTCGAACGAATTCGAACTGAGTGGCATCCTCAGCCGTGGAACTCTCTTATCGAATTGTGGAAGAGCGGCCTCGGATTTGATGAGCTGCATGGTGTGTCAGCAATACTATCATCAGAGGAATCTTCTGATGGTTCACTGGTCATAGATGCACGGAAATTCTTCGCAATAAATCTCGCCTTCGATCAAATCGATACTGCATACCAGATCGCTTCCGCTGTAGGGGATGGACTACTCACCGCGGTGGCTGGCTGGGCTTTGCAAGATGCAAGCATTCTCAGCCCCCCACCTCTTGGGGCACTCGCCAATCTGCCCGCAATCGAGGGATCACTCCTCGAGTCGGAAATAAAGTCGCGGCTGCTCCTTCGCCAACGTGCTGCGAACGGTGTAGCAGCAACTCGGCAAAGCGACTTCGATGCACCGGCCATGTATCCAACAAGTAGTTGGTTCGCAGTCATCGCGAAGGACGGGCGTTCCGTTGAGACACGCCAATCAGGAGAGAACCGGCTCTTTCTTCGCCCCGACCAGTTACTGCGATCAGGGCCAGAAACAAGTCTGGAGAATTGGCGTGCCGTAGAGAGATTGGACGGACCAGAAGACGACTCCAATGCAGAATCACAACGGCTTCGCCTACTGTCCGAGCAAGCGCTCGCTGCGGCCGATATGATTGCGGATCATCGCGACCGGGAAAATGGCCCTTCGCTAAACCGCTTGTCCAAACTGCGTTCGGAATATCATGCAAGGCTAGCTGAGACTGCTGCCATACACCAAGACACGCTGGCACTCGAAATACAATACGAGCTACTAACCCTTGGTAAACTCGATGACACAACCGCACGGGAGTTACTTGGTGCATCTGCGGAATACTGGGCGATCGCCAGCAGGCCCCGTTTCACGATTCTCTCACTTATCGAAAAATCAAGTAGCTACAATGAGTACGGTTGGATAAGGACAATAATCGAGCAACTCGCGACAGGCGCTCGAGAAATACTTGCCACAGCCCTAGGTCCAATCAATACCTTAACTATTTTGCGCTATGGCTCCGCGGCGTGGCCGCGCGTCCGGTCTTCCGTAATCAAAGGGCTAACAGGAATCGTGGACTGGATTATCACTAATTCAGCGCCCAACGAATACCGCACTCTGGTAGAAGAGTATCTGAAACTAGTCGAGAGTTCCTCTTCCCGCTGGCGTGACGCCATTGGACTGAACCATACCGACGCTACCGCGATTCTTTCGTTAGCAGACGGCATGGAGGACCTATCTGCCTCAGCTGAAAACAGACTCGGCGTACTGAGGTCAAAAGAATGGGTCACTAATTCGGCTGAACCCAAACGAAAGCAGCGCTCATTGGCTCGGCGTTGATCTAAAGTCCTGCGAACATCTTTGGCCACATTCACCGTCTTTCAGGCCGGCGCGCTGCAACGGCGCGGTGCTCGCTGGCGGATCACGGCATCGGCCAGGGTCTAAGCCACGGACTCGCTGCGCTCGCGTTGGCACACGGCATCGCACAGAAGGACCCCCGACACCAACCAGCACCTTCTACCACGATTTCAATGGACAAGATGAAGGTCGCTCTCACCAAGGACTCCCCCAGCCAAATGGCGAAGATCGAGCTACGAAAGTCCCAGGGTGACACCAACTGGGTGCCGACCGTCGGACTGGAATGGGACGGCCGCGGCGCAACCTACGACGACAACGGCAATGTCACGAAATGTGGCCCGGCGACCTTGACGTGTATTTCTTCTGCCGGAACGAAATCACCAACGACTACGTGGTCATCAGCGGCGACAAAGGTCATCAGTGAAACCTGAAAAAATGGCCAACATGCACCATTACGGCGACAGCAAAGATCCCGGGCAAGGGCAACAATTCTGCCACGGAACAGGTTCGGGTAAACCCGAACGAGAACGGCGATCTGCTCGTCAACATCTACCAGAGCGTCGACAACGGCGGCGGCGCCATCGACAAGTTCGGACGACCCCGGGTGGCTATCCGTTATGGACGCGCCGGCGAAGGTGGTCTGCCGGATGCTGATACCGACGTGATCCTGGCCTACGTCGGCAACAGCAAGAACTCGTTCTGGGCGGCCGTTGCCCACATCGACGTCCAGGACGGTGTTCTGACCGTCGACGGTGAAACCCGCTACAGCCGGATCGGAAGCGAGAAGATGCCCGGACTCAACTCGAAGAGCAAGTGGGGGGTGCGCTCACCCGCGGACAGACCCAAAGGCCGCAGAAAGAAGGCCAACAAGGGCCTCGGCGTCAACGAGTACAGCGGGAAGCGCCCCACGTGGAGGCGGCACCCGTCACTGCTGCGGCTTCGAGAACACCGCCACCAAGAAGTCGGAGTTGTCGGTGAACGGCCGCAGGTCCCAGGTCGACATCAACAGGTCGACCACCAGACCGCTCGCCTCGGCGTCGGCAAAGAAGTCGGAGAACTCGTAGTCGCGCCCGGCACCGAACCCGATGACCACCCGGCCATTTGGGGCCAGATGCCGCACGAACGCACGGAGGACATCGCGCCGGGTCGACGGCGCAACAAAGGTGACCACGTTGCCCGCACACAGGATGACGTCGAAGTCCGCCGGTATCCCCTGGCTCGGCAGATCGAGTTCGGCAAGATCGCCGACAATCCAGGTCGGACCCGGATAGTCCGCTTCGGCCTCGGCGATCAGCACCGGGTCGACATCGACCCCCACCACCTGATGTCCGGTCGCATACAGGTGCCCACCGAGACGGCCCGGTCCACATCCTGCATCGAGGATCCGCCCGCCGCGGACGAGCATCGCATCAATCAACCGCGCCTCGCCGACGATGTCCTGACCTTTCGCGGCCATCGCCCGGAACCGCTCGGCGTACCGAGTCGAATGTGTGGGATCAGCCGCGGTGATCTCTTCCCACTTGGTCGGCACACGATCACGTGGCACGTCGTCGCTCACTTTACGTAACTCCCTGGGATCAGACCGGTGCTCGAACAACGCCGGCCCGAGTAGGACGACGTTGCCACTCCCCTACAAGCCTAGTGCCATGAGGGCCCGATCAGCCGCTTCCGCACGTCCCCGGGGCAGGTCGTTCAACTCCCCACGTAGGCCGCGAGGTGTTCACCGGTCAGCGTCGACCGATCGGCGACGAGGTCGGCCGGTGACCCTTCGAAGACGATTTGTCCGCCGTCATGACCAGCCCCGGGACCGAGGTCGATGATCCAGTCGGCGTGCGCCATCACCGCTTGGTGGTGCTCGATGACGATGACGGACTTGCCGGAGTCGACGAGCCGGTCGAGCAGACCGAGCAGGTTCTCGACGTCGGCAAGATGCAGGCCGGTGGTCGGCTCGTCGAGCACGTAGACCCCGCCCTTGCCTGCCATCTGGGTCGCCAGCTTGAGTCGCTGCCGTTCACCGCCCGACAGGGTCGGCAGCGGTTGTCCGAGTTTGATGTACCCGAGTCCGACGTCGGCCAGCCGTTCCAGGATCTTGTGCGCGGCCGGTAGTTTCGCGTCTCCCTCGGCGAAGAACGTCTCTGCCTCGGCAACGGACATCTCCAGCACCTGGCTGATGTCGCGGCCCCCGAGGAGGTAGTCGAGTACCGCGGCCTGAAAACGCTTGCCCTCGCACTCTTCACAGGGTGTGGCCACACCGGCCATCATCGCGAGGTCCGAGTAGATGACGCCGGCGCCCTTGCACGTGGGACAGGCGCCCTCGGAGTTGGCGCTGAACAATGCCGGCTTCACATTGTTGGCCTTGGCGAATGCCTTGCGGATGGGCTCCAGCAGTCCGGTGTAGGTGGCCGGGTTGCTGCGCCGCGAGCCGCGGATCTCCGACTGGTCGACGGTGACCACGCCATCGCTGCCGGCCACCGAACCGTGGATCAGTGAACTCTTGCCCGACCCGGCCACGCCGGTGACCACAACCAACACGCCGAGTGGGATGTCGACGTCCACATCACGCAGGTTGTGCGTGGACGCGCCCCGCACCGGCAAGACGCCGGAACCGGAGCGCACCTCCGTCTTGAGCGAGGCCCGGTCGTCGAGGTGATGGCCGGTGATCGTGTCACTGGCCCGCAGACCCTCCACGGTGCCCTCGTACATCACCTGGCCGCCCTCGCTACCTGCGCGCGGACCAAGATCGATCACGTGGTCACCGATCGCGATGGTCTCCGGCTTGTGCTCGACGACCAGCACCGTGTTCCCCTTGTCCCGCAGTCGCAGCAGCAGGGTGTTCATCCGCGCGATGTCGTGGGGATGTAGTCCGATGGACGGTTCGTCGAAGACATAGGTGGTGTCGGTCAGCGACGATCCGAGATGACGGATCATCTTGGTGCGCTGGGCTTCACCACCCGACAGCGTGCCGGACGGCCGGTCCAGCGAGAGATAGCCCAGGCCGATCTCGACGAACGAGTCGAGGGTCCGCTGCAGGTTGGCGAGCAGCGGTGCGACGGACGGTTCTTTGAGTCCGCGCACCCAGTCGGCAAGGTCGCTGATCTGCATCGCGCAGGCATCAGCAATGTTGACCTCGTTGATCTTCGACGAGCGCGCGCCGTCGTTGAGACGGGTGCCGTCGCAGTCGGGGCAGGTGGTGAACGTGACCGCGCGCTCCACAAACGCCCGGATGTGCGGCTGCATCGCGTCAACGTCCTTGGACAGGAACGACTTCTGGATCTGCGGAACCAGACCGGCGTAGGTCAGGTTTATCCCGTCGACCTTGATCTTGGTCGGCTCGCGGTAGAGCAGGTCGTTCAACTGCTTCTTGGTGAACTTGTTGATCGGCTTGTCGGGATCGAAATATCCACAGCCTCGATAGATGCGGCCGTACCAGCCGTCCATGCTGTAACCCGGGATGGTGATGGCACTTTCGTTGAGCGACTTGGTTTCGTCGTACAACGCGGTCAGGTCGATGTCGGACACGGATCCGCGACCCTCGCATCGTGGGCACATACCGCCGGTGATCGAAAAACTCCGCCGCTCCTTGGTCTCTCGTCCACCCTTTTCGATGGTGACCGCGCCGGCACCGGAGATCGAGGCGACGTTGAACGAAAACGCCTGGGGTGAGCCGATATGCGGCCGGCCGATCCGGCTGAAGAGGATGCGTAACATCGCGTTGGCGTCGGTGGCCGTGCCGACCGTGGACCGCGGATCGGCCCCCATCCGTTGCTGATCGACGATGATCGCGGTGGTCAGGCCGTCGAGAACGTCGACCTCGGGCCGCGCCAGGGTGGGCATGAACCCCTGCACGAACGCGCTGTAGGTCTCGTTGATCATCCGCTGCGACTCGGCGGCGATGGTGCCGAACACGAGTGAGCTCTTACCGGAACCGGACACGCCGGTGAAGACCGTCAACCGGCGCTTCGGGATCTCGACGCTGATGTCTTTCAGATTGTTGACGCGCGCGCCCTGCACCCGGATCATGTCGTGGCTGTCGGCCACGTGAACCTGCCGCGACTGGGACTGCTTACTGGTGGCCATGTTTGGTCAAGTCTCCATATCTGCGGACAAGCGTCGTTTCTCAGACTACGGCCATGTTGCCTGACCGCTGCTCGGTCGAACAGGCATAGCCATCTGAAAACCTCCTGGCAGAACAACCTCGGTGCCCCGAGCAAATGAGTGCATGGATCACCGACGAGGACGGGGTCATCGCACTTCTTGGATGCGCACCATGTTGCCCGACGGATCCCGCAACGCGCAGTCACGAACACCCCACGGTTGTTCAGTCGGTTCCTGGACGATCTCGGTGCCACTGGCTTGCACCTTGTCGAAGGTGGCATCAAGGTCGTTGGTCGCCAGCATCACGCTGGCGTAGGTGCCTTTGGCCATCATCTCTTCGATGGTGCGCCGCTCCTCGTCGGTGATTCCGGGGTCGGCTCCGGGCGGAGACAGAACGATGTTCACCCCGGGTTGGCCGACCGGGCCGATCGTGAGCCAACGCATGTCGTTGTAGCCAACATCGTTGCGAAGCTCGAAACCGAGGGTGTCGCGGTAGAACGCCAGCGCGGCGTCAGCGTCGTTATGCGGAAGGAAACTTGAATGAATGGTGATGTCCATGGGAATCACGTTAGGACGACGCAGCCACCGATGCTTCTCGATTCCTGATCGGTCGGGTCACCTGTTTTTCCACGCATGACGGCATCCCGGTGGGTGCCGCCGTCGACGCCTCCCGCCGGTAGACGCTCGGCGGCATTCCGACCAACTCGGTGAACCGCGTGCTGAACGTGCCCAGCGAGGAGCACCCCACCTCGAAACAGACCTCGGTGACGCTCAGGTCACCGCGCCGCAGCAACGCCATCGCACGCTCGATGCGCCTCGTCATCAGATAGGAATACGGGGACTCACCGTAGGCCCGCTTGAACTCGCGGCTCAGATGACCGGCCGACACGTTCACGCCCCGAGCGAGCGCTTCGACGTTCAGCGGCTGCGCGTGTTCGCGGTCGATGCGGTCACGCACACGGCGCAGCAGCGCGAGGTCGGTCAGCTTCTGCGAATGAGTGGGCGCGCTGGTCACGCAACCAATCGTGCCACGCGCTCACTTCCCGGTCGAGACCAAAACCCCCTACTCGTGCGGGGGTTCGCCGGTGACGACGTGATCCGCATGGTTCATACCCTCGGCGACCAGACGCGCCAGATGGCCGTCGCGGATCCGGTAGATGACCCGCCGGCCTTCTTTCCGGGTGTCGACCAACCCGGTCAATCGCAGCTTTGCCAGATGCTGACTGACCGCCGTCCGCGATGCCGCCGAGGACTGGATGAGCGCTGAGACGTCGGCCTCGCCGTGGCTGAGTAGCCACAGGATATGCAGCCGGGTGGGATCCGAGAGCATCCTAAAGGTGTTTGTCGCGGCGTCCAGATGTGCTTGGTCAGGCGCGACCGGGTGCGCCAGGCTCGACGGCACGTCCTGCACCGTTGGTGACTTCCTTGCCATCGCAGTCATCGCTCTTTCACTTCGCGCCGGTCCTGACGTGGTGCCTGTCCCCTACCGGGTGATGCCCCGGATGTACCGGACGCGCCGGCCAGATCCGCGCCGCCCCAATGGTGGCAAGTGTAGCCAGCAGGGCCAGCACGATCGCGGCGGTCGACTGGCTCACCTGCGATCCAACCCAGCCCGCGATCAGATAGGTCAGCAGAAAACACGCGTGGGACAACGAGAACTGGGCTGCGAACACCTGCGCCCAGTTCTGCTGCGTCGACCCATCCCGGACCAATCGCGCCGAGGGAGTGTTGACCAGGGAGGTCCCGGTACCCAACATCACCCACACCGCGGCGAGCACCGCCCATCCCACCGCGGGAGGCGGCGACGACAACAGCATCACCCCGATCGCCGTCAGTCCGAACGGCAGAATCGCTGCACCCCAGAGCATCACCCGGCGCACCGAAAACATGGTCAGCAGAGTAGGTACACAGATCGCCGCTGTCATGGACCCGGCGCCGAAGCAGGCCAACGCCACGGCCACACCCGCACCGGAGCCGCCAAGCACGTCGTGCACATAGACGACCGTGTTCACCAGAACGATCGCCGATGCGCAGGCAACCACCATATTGAGCGCAAGCAGCGAACGTAAGGCACTGTGTGCCAGCATGATCCGAGCACCGCCGGCCATCCGGCGCATCAACGGTCCTGACGGATCCGCCGAAAGCACAGCCGGGAGCACCGTGGCGGAAACCAATAGTCCAGACAGCACGAACCCGAGTGCAGTGCCGACAAACAGCGAGTCATAGGTGATCACCGTCAACAACCCCGCCGCGATCACCGGACTCGCCAACGACTCCAGGTCGTAGGCCAACCGCGACAACGACAACGCCCGCGTGTAGTCGTCTTCCTTGGGCAGCACCAACGGAATCATCGATTGGAACGCCGGGGTGAACGTCGCCGACGCCGCCTGCAACACAAAGATCAGCCCGTAGATCTGCCAGACCTGATCCACGAACGGCAGAGTCACCGCGATCAACGCGCGCACACCATCGGCGGAAACCAGCAACGCTTTGCGGGGAACGCTCACGGCCACCGCCGACATCACCGGCGCCACAATGACATACGCAACCATTTTGATCGCCAACGCGGTTCCCAACACCGCGCCCGCAGCGCTCCCGGCGATGTCATATGCAAGCAGACCGAGCGCGACCGTCAGCAGGCCGGTACCCACCAAAGCGACGAGCTGTGCGGCAAAGAGTTTGCGGAAGGTCCGCACACCCAAGACTTCGAGCACGGTCTCCCACCTCAACTGGGTCCGTCGGACGTAATAAGTGCGTACTTGCGCAACTATACCGCCCATGGCGGGGGCGTCAACGCACTGATCTGGGCGCGGGCAATGTCTGCCCGATCGGGCAATGTGAGAGCGTCGAACTGGGGCATACTCATCAGCTGAAGCACGTCGCCCCCGATCGGCGAAACACCAACGAATACAGCCGGCAGATTGCCACACGACCCGGACAGCCGAAAACTGCAAGGGACATCTGATGTCGCGACTTCGGGTTGGCGTGATGGACAACATCACAGCCTCGAGATCACGAGCCGAATTGGCTGCGCGAGCAAGCTACCTCGGGGCAGCAGTAAGTCGTGCCGACTCATTCTGGGTCCCAGACCACCTGAACGGTTTGTTTCCTCGATCGCTATGGGACGCGGAGTACGTCGGCGCCACCAAGCTCGTCCCCCGGTCGGACGCTTGCCTCGAACCATGGACCATGCTCGGATACCTGGCAGCACGCAACCGGATTGGCCGCCTGGACTTGGGTGTTGGCGTGACCGACTCCGGACGTCGCAATCCCGCTGTCACCGCCCAAGCTGCCGCCACGTTGCATCTGTTGAGCCGGGGCCGCGCGATACTCGGCGTCGGGACAGGCGAACGCGTGGGTAATGAGCCATACGGCGTCGATTGGTCGACGCCGGTCGCACGGTTCGAGGAGGCCCTCGCAACCATTCGGGCGCTCTGGGACTCCAAAGGCGAACTGGTCAACAGGGACTCACCCTTCTTCCCGCTGCGCGACGCGTTGTTCGATCTACCGCCCTATCGCGGGAGATGGCCGCAGCTGTGGATTGCCGCACACGGTCCGCGAATGCTGCGAACTGTCGGGCGCTTCGGCGACGCCTGGTTCCCGGGACTGCTGACTCGACCCCACGACTATGCCGAGCGCCTCGATGTCGTTCGCTCCGCGGCTTCCGATGCCGGTCGCGACCCGATGACCATTACGCCCGCATTGTGGATCACCGTCGTCACCGGTCGAAGTCGAGAGTCCGTCGATGCCGCCTTGGACGCGCCGGCAATGAAAGCCCTCGCGCTGTGCGTGCCGAGTGACAGCTTCGCGCGCCACGGTGCGCAGCATCCTCTCGGCGCCGATTTCACCGGTATACAGGATCACCTACCGTTCAAACTGGACAAGCAGACAGCACTGTCCCACGCAGCAGAAGTCCCTTCATCGGTTATGCGGGAAGTATGTCTGAACGGCACACCGAATGAGGTTGTCGACCAAGTCGCACAGTTGCGTGACTCCGGATTGCGTTACATCGTCCTGCTCAACATCAGCTTCACGCAACCGAGTCTGGGGAGATCGATGGAGTCGAACGTGCCCTTCCTCAAGATCGTGCGCACCCTGAAGAAGCTCTGACAAACACAAAAGCAGGTCGGTTGCCCGGTCCCTGCCTCTTTCAACATATAGCGCAACCCGGGGCTTGCCGCAAGGCCCCGGTGGTGCTGCAGAATGTCCCGTCGTAGCCAGAACACGCCGTGCTCGAGAACTTCGCGAGACGTGAAAAATGGCTCTTCCGAAGGGAATTCCATGATTGATGTGATCGTTGCCGGTGCGGGTCCGACCGGACTGATGCTCGCGGCCGAACTCCGATTGAGCGGCGTACACACCGTCGTCCTCGAGAAGGACACCGCGCCGACGGACATCGTCCGCGCACTAGGTCTACACGCCCGAAGCATCGAGATTCTGGATCAGCGCGGTGTGTTGGAACAGTTCCTCGAGGCCGGCCAGAAGTATCCGGTCGGCGGATTTTTCGCCGGTATCGCCAAGCCGCCACCAAAACACCTCGATACCGCACACGGCTACGTGCTCGGGATACCGCAGCCCGTGACCGATCGTCTGTTGGCCGAGCGGGCCGTCGGCCTCGGGGCCGAGCTCCGGCGCGGTCGTGAGCTGGTCGCCTTGGATCAAGACGACCACGGCGTGAGCGTCGAACTGGCCGACGGAACCACACTGCGAGCGCGTTACCTCGTCGGCTGCGACGGTGGTCGGAGCACTGTTCGCAAACTCCTCGGCGTGGCATTTCCGGGCGAGGACTCCCGTGTCGACACGCTGTTGGGTGAGGTAGAGCTGACTGCCGATCCGGAGACGCTCGGTGCGGTGATGACCGAAGTCCGCAAGACCCAGCTGCGGTTCGGTGTCGGACCGATGGGCGACGGTCTGTACCGGGTTGTCGTCCCTGCCGCTTCAGTAGCCGAAAATCGCACCACTGCACCGACTCTGGACGAACTCAGGCAGCAACTACGGGAAACCGCGGGCACCGACTTCGGTGTGCACTCGCCACGTTGGCTATCCAGATTCGGCGACGCCACCCGGCAGGCCGACCGCTACCGGGTCGGTCGTGTTCTGCTGGCGGGCGACGCGGCGCACATCCATCCGCCGGTCGGCGGTCAGGGACTCAACCTCGGAATCCAGGACGCCTTCAATCTCGGCTGGAAATTGTCCGCCGAGATCAACGGCTGGGCTCCAGGGTGCCTGCTGGACACCTACGAATCCGAGCGACATCCGGTGGGCGCCGCCGTGTTGAGGAACACCCGGGCCCAGATGGCGCTGATGGCAACCGATCCCGGCGCGATCGCGCTGAGGGAACTGTTCTCGTCGCTGATGGACTTCGACGATGCCAACACGTTCATCACCGAGATCATCACGGCCATCGGGATCCACTACGACTTCGGTGAGGGCCATGAACTCCTCGGTCGGCGTCTGCGGGACCTGGAGCTGAAAACCGGTCGTCTGTACGGGCTGATGCACGACGGCCGCGGGCTGCTGCTCGACCAAACCGGTCGATTGTCGGCATCGGGTTGGGACGACCGGGTCCAGCATGTCGTCGACACAAGCAGAGAGTTTGACCTGCCCGCGGTGTTGTTGCGCCCCGACGGTCATGTCGTCTGGGTCGGAGACGCCCAGGAAGAACTCCTCGCCCACCTGCCCCGATGGTTTGGCGCCGCCGTCTGATTCGGCCTCGATGATTCGAAGCGTCGACTTACGATCTTCACGATCATCGTCGCCATCGTGATCAGCACCCATCCGATACCGTCATCTGCTCCGAACGGTCAGTGCACCAAGTTTTTGCCGAACTGACGCCCGGACACGGAGAACGAGACATGCAGTCGCTGAAGCACCAGACCATCACGCCGACCATCGACGAACTCGTCCGCGACCGGCACCGTGAGATCACCGCCCTGGCGAACGAGGCACTGAGCACTCACGTGTTCGACCACTCGACGTTCCTCCGGGGCCTCAGTGGAGAAGTCGCGCCGCTGACCACCGCGATCACCGATACGCTGGCCCGCGGAAAACGGATCCGCGCACAGTTCTGTATGTGGGGTGCGTACGGCGCCACCGGCGGAGACCAGGTCACCGGGATGCCGGAGATGGCCGCGGCGATCGAATTGTTCCATCTCGCAGCGTTGATCCACGACGACCTGATGGACAACAGCGACACCCGTCGTGGACTCCCGACCATGCACCGGCAGTTCACCGACGAACACGCCCGGCAGCATCGTCTCGGTGACAGCGACAATCACGGTTCTGCCGTCGCGATCCTCGTCGGTGACATGTGCCTGTCGTGGTCCGATGATCTGGCCGTGATGGCCGCCGATTCCCTCGACTTCCAGTCGCGTCGGACCGTCCGGGCCATGTGGTCGCAGATGCGTGATGAGGCCTACGCCGGCCAGTACCTGGACATGCTCAGTCAGACCGAGCCGACCATTTCGCGGTCCCGCACCGACCTCATCCTGCGGTTGAAGAGCGCGAAGTACACGATCAGCCATCCGCTCCGACTCGGCGGCTCCCTCGGCGGGGCAGACGAGATGCTCCTGCGTCTCTACGACCAGATCGGACTGACAGCCGGCAAAGCGTTCCAGCTGCGGGACGACCTGCTGGGTGTCTTCGGCGATCCCCTGATCACCGGCAAACCGGCGATCGACGACATCCGCGAGGGCAAACGCACGCTTCTGATGGCCGTGGCCGAGTCGCGGGGCAACTGGTCACAAAAGGAGCTGCTCCGGACCTGCCTGGGCAACCCGGACGTCGATGAAGACGATCTCGAAGCCATCCGGTCCGTGCTCGTCGCAACCGGCGCCGACAGCGAAATCGAGGCACGGATCAGCGAGCTGACCGACAAAGCCATGAACATCGTCGGGTCGCTGCCGGTCGATGACCTGACCCGGACAGCGTTGACCGGCTTGGTCGAGCGGTGTGTGTGGCGCCAGTCTTGATGATCGAGGCGATACGGTCGTCGGAACGACCTCACACTCGACCACAGCCCGGGGGAAGCTTGTTCCAGAAGACGTTCGATGCGACGCGGTGACATTGCGCAGCTAGTGGTGGCGATCGGCACCGGATCGGCAGTGGCATCGCTCGCGTTGACGGTCGACAACGCGATCCGCGTCCGCAGACCAGTACCCACCGACGTTCCGGATGCCGAGCCCCTGACCGTCCTCATCCCGATGAGAGACGAAGCGGCGGTGGCAGAGCGTTGCGTGCGCGGCGTCCTGGCCGCAGCCGACCGATGGCCCGGGACGGTGCGCGTCCTCGTGCTCGACGACGGATCCACCGATGGCACCGACGCCGTACTCGCAGCGATTGCTCAGCGCGATGCCCGTCTCGAGATCATCGATGGGGCGCCGCTCCCGCCGGGTTGGCTGGGTAAACCATGGGCCTGCCACCAGCTCTCCGAATCGGCCTTCTCTGGTTTGGTCGGTTCCGACCCTGCCCAGTCCGGTGGCGTTCTTGTGTTTGTGGACGCCGACGTCGAGGTCGAACCGTGTGCGTTCACCTCGTCCGCGGCGATGCTGCGGCGAACCGGCCTCGACCTGCTGAGCCCCTATCCCCGGCAGATCGCCGTCGGGATCGGTGAGCGTCTGGTGCAACCGCTGCTGCAGTGGTCGTGGCTGAGCACACTGCCGCTCGGTATCGCCGAACGATCGCCGCGGCCGTCCCTGTCGGCTGCGAACGGCCAACTGATCGTCGTCGACGCGGAGACCTACCGTCGGGCGGGCGGGCACGCTGCCGTCTGCAACGAGATACTCGAAGACATCGCGCTCCTGCGCGCGGTCAAACGGGCCGGCGGTCACGGGGTCGCCGCGGACGGCAGTCGGATCGCTGCCTGCCGGATGTATGAGGGATGGCACGCCGTACGCGCAGGTTATGGCAAGTCGTTGTGGAACGCATTCGGCTCGGCGCCGGGGTCGCTTGCTGTCATGGCGTTGCTCGCGCTCATGTACGTCGTCCCATTCCTGGGCGCACTGACCGGATCACGCACCGGCGCAGTCGGTTACGTCGCCGGAGTCGCCTCCCGGGTGATCGCCGCCCGGTCCACCGGTGCACGAGCCTGGCCGGACGCACTGGCCCATCCGGCATCGATAGTCGCGTTTGCCGCCCTCACCGTCGATTCCGCCGTCGCCCGTCGGCGCGGGCGTTTGCAATGGAAAGGTAGATCGATCGAGGTGAACGCATGAGCCAGGTCATCGTGGTCGGCGCGGGAGTCGGCGGTTTGGCTGCGGCCCTGCGGCTGCAGGCCGGCGGACACGACGTCACGGTGCTCGAGCAATCCTCGGATATCGGGGGCAAGCTCGGGGTCATCGAACACGACGGTTTTCGTTTCGACACCGGCCCCTCACTCGTGACGATGCCGCAGGTGCTCGAAGAGTTGTTCACCTCCACCGGCGCATCGGTTCACGATGTGCTGTCCCTGCAACGGCTTTCGACGGCCGCCCGCTACCGGTTCCCGGATGGCACCGAGCTCGACATGCCGGGCTCACTCGACGAGATCCCGGCCGCCATGGATGCGAAGCTGGGTCCCGGTCGCGGCGCGCAGTGGTCGGCGTTGCTCGCGCGGGCAGAATCGGTCTGGGACGTCACGCACGAGCCATTCCTGGAGTCTCCGTTGGAGATCCGCCGCTTGATGGGAGGGTTCCGGGCATGGTCGGACCTCGCGACCATCGCCCCGTGGCACTCGTTGCGCGGACTCGGTCGCCGCTATGTACGCGACCCCCGTCTTGTTCAACTACTCGACCGGTACGCCACCTACACCGGATCGGATCCCCGGCGGGCGCCCGCTGCTCTCGTGTCGGTTCCGTGGTCGGAACAGGCGTGGGGCTCGTGGTATACCGCCGGCGGACTGGGCGTGATCGCCACGGCGATCCGCGATCGGTTCCTCGCACTCGGCGGGA
The DNA here is from genome assembly GCF_059553395.1 of Williamsia sp. z34. Lineage (NCBI taxonomy): Bacteria > Bacillati > Actinomycetota > Actinomycetes > Mycobacteriales > Nocardiaceae > Williamsia > Williamsia sp. z34. The sequence continues at coordinate 874,176 of NZ_JCANWW010000002.1, forward strand.
CCATCGAATGCGATACCGAGGTCACCCGTCTCACCACGGATTCGCATGGACATATCGACGGAGCGCAGCTCGCGGACGGGACCTTCCGGGACGCGGACCTGGTGGTCGCGAATGCCGATGCCACGCAGGTGTACGAACGCCTCGTCTCGTCGCGGACCACCCGCCGGGTGGCAGCCCGACTGCGCAGCGCCACTCCGTCGTTGTCCGGGTTCGCAATCCTGCTCGCGCTGGACAATCCACCTCAGGTGCAGCACCACACTGTGCTGTTCGCCGAGGACTACGACGCGGAGTTCGACGCCGTCTTCGGATTCGACGGGCCACCGCGGCCGGTGGAACGTCCGACGGTGTACATCTCGGCACCCGACGACCCGGCCATCGTTCCCGGTCCCGGAACGGGAGCGTGGTTTGTGCTGGTGAACGCCGCGCGCCATGATCCACCGAACGGAATGGACTGGGACGCACCGGGGGTCGTCGAGGCACACGCCGACCACGTGATGCAGGTGATGGCCGACCGCGGCCTCGATGTGCGCTCGCACGTCCGCCACCGGATCGTGGTGTCGCCCGCCGAGCTCGAGCGGCGCACGCTGACTCCGGGCGGTTCGATCTACGGGTCGTCGTCGAACGGCGCACGCGCGGCGTTCCTTCGGCCGCCGAACACCTCACCGGTGCCCGGCCTCTATCTGGTCGGCGGCTCGGCTCATCCCGGAGGCGGACTTCCGCTGGTCATGATGTCGGCGCGAATCGTCTCAGACCTGATCGGCCCGGCGGATCAGCCATCCCGCCGGTGAATCCAGATGTCCTCGAAGCCTGATGTCGTCACCGAGGGTCGGGATTCACCGGGCGGCGGCGTTCAGCTCGACGGCCCGACCGACCGATCGCCCCGCAGACGCTTCCGGACGAGTTCGGCACTGATCAGGCACATAGGCAAACCGATACCCGGACGCGTACTCGAACCCGCGTAAAACAGACCCTCGACCTTGCGCGACCGGTTGGTGGCACGCAGGAATGCACTCTGTCGCAACGTATGTGCCGGTCCGAGTGCACCGCCGGACCACGAGTTGACGTCATCGACGAAGTCGGCCGGGCCCACGGTGCGACGGACCACGATGCGCTCGGCGAGATCCGGGATCCCCGCCGATTGGGCAATCGCCGCGATCGCCTGGTCGACGACCTTTTCGATGTCCGGATCCCCGGCACCATCGATCCCCCCGTGACCCATGTCCGGATCAGGGGGCGACGGCACCAGAATGAAGACGTTCTCGTGGTCGGCCGGGGCCACCGAGTCGTCCGTGGCGGACGGCCGGCACACGTACAGGGACGCCGGGTCCGGCATGTGGGTCGGCTGCTCGAAAATGGCGTCGAAGTTCGTCGTCCAGTCCTCGGTGAAGAACAGCGAATGATGTTCCAGTTCAGGCAGATCGCCGCGCACACCCAGATAGGCCAGGACCGCCCCCGGTCCCGAGGTCGCCTTGTCCCACCATCGTTGTGGGAACGTCTGCAGATCGGCAGGCAAGAGCTTGGTCTCTACGTGGTGCAGGTCCGCGGCGCCGACAACGATGTCGGCGGCGATGACGTGTTCGACATCTCCGCGGCCCTGCACCCGCACCCCGACAACCTCATTTCGGCGACGCCCCAGACGCCCCCGACCCTTTCGCGGCCGCGTCAGAATTGCGGTCGCCGACGTGCCGGTGTGTACCCGCACCCCGTTCTCGGTCGCCAGCCTGGACAACGCCTCTACAAACGTCGTGAAACCGCCATTGGGATAGCGGACGCCGTCTGCGAGGTCGAGCCAGCTCATCAGGTGATAGATCGCGGGTGTGCGTTCAGGTGAAGATCCGAGGAACACCGCGGGATAGCCGAGCACCTGCTGTAACCGTCGATCGGAAAAACGTTGTGAGACAAACGACTCCAAAGACCTGGTGAGTAACACCGCCAGAGTCGGGAGATTTCGCAACACCTCACGGCTGAGGAAAGCGCGCGGCGAGTCGAAACTGGTGTAGAGGAAACGCTTCACGGCGATGTCGTATGCGTCGCGGGCGGAGTCGAGGTAACGGCTCAGAGCAGTACCGGCACCCGGCTCGATCGTCTCGAACAGCGCGCGGTTGCTCGATTCGTCACCACCGATGTCGATCTGCTCGTCGACACCCTCGAAGAACACTCGGTACCCGGGTTCCAGACGCACCAGCTCGACCTGCTCGGACGTCGAGGTGCCGAGCAGATCGAAGAAGTGGTCGAACACCTCTGGCATCAGCCACCAGGAGGGTCCGGTGTCGAAACGGAAACCCTCGTGCGCCCACGATCCGGCCCGGCCACCGAGGTCATCGTTCTTTTCGACCAGGTCGACGTCGTGACCGTCACGCGCGAGGAGGGCGGCGGTGGCCAATCCGGCAACACCACCTCCGATGATGACTACCTTTTGCGGTGTGCCCGTCACGAAACCTTGATCTCCTTGTCGAAAACGAGAGGTCGACCACGGCGGAGCGTGGCCGACGCAGCGATGCGCATCTTCTCCGGTGTCGGCACGCGCACCCGGTGGCATCGCACCTGGGCCGGTGACGTCGCCCGCAGACGGCGGGTCAGATCGGCGAACAAGTCGTGGGCCGTGCACACCGCCACGCGGCAGCCGCGTGGTAGCCAGGGAATGACCTCGGCGGCCGCAGCCAGGTCCAGTTCGACGTCGTCGATCCAGTTGTGCCAGATCTCGTCGTCGAGTTCATCAGGCTGGAGCCCGACCAGGTAACGCCGTCCGAGGCCGTCGCTGTCATCGCCGAAGTCGCGCAAGAAGTTGATCTTCTGGAACGCCGAGCCCAGTCGCCTGGCCCCGGGTGCGAGCTCGTCATACAGCGGTGCCGGGTTCGGTTCGCCGGCGACGAAGGCGCGCAGGCACATCAGGCCGACCACCTCGGCGGAGCCGTAGATGTACGTCGCCAGGCTCGCGAAATCGTGGTCAACGTGCTGCAGGTCCGTGCGCATCGCCGAGAAGAAGGGGGTGATCAGCTCTTGTCCGATGCCGACCCGCCGAGCGCTGCGCGCGAACGCGTGGACAACCAGATTGGTACTCGACCCGGTTTCCATGGTCGCGTACGTTTCCTGCTCGAGCTTGTCGAGTTCGATCAGCCGGTCAACGCTGCCCTGACCGGGCCGCGGCGCGTCCACGACCTCGTCGGCCACCCGTACGAGTGCGTAGATGTTGCACACATCCTGTCGGACCTGCCCCCCGAGCAGCCGCGTCGCCAGTCCGAAAGACGACGAATACCGGCGGATCACCAACGCGGCACTGGCGTCAGCGGCAGCGTCATAGCGCAGATAGGGCTGCAAAGCCTCTGCTCGCCTCCGTGTTTGCACCATCAGACCTGTCCTTGCCCTCGTTGCTCTCGCGGTCACCTACTGCCCTCTATTCGGGCCGGTGGACGCTCCGGATGGGCTTGCGGCAACATCTCCGTACGGGTGCGGACCGGGCAATGCGCGAACCTGTTCGACGAACCACGGGCTCACCGCCCAGGGGGTGCGTTCGGCGAGGGTCCAGACGTCGGAAATCGCCGCCCAGGCGTACTCCGCGACCTCATCGGGATCCGGGCGCAGCTCACCCACCGGGCTCGCGACGAACACCGGGCAGATCTCGTTCTCCACCACACCGCTGGCGTCGACCGCCCGGTAGCGGAAGTCGGGCAACACGCATCGCACGCCCTGCACGTCGATACCCAGCTCGCGCTGGGCGTATCGGTGGATCGCATCCTCGACCGATTCGCCGGGCCGTGGATGCCCACAGAACGAGTTCGTCCAGACGCCCGGCCAGGTGCGCTTGCTCAACGCTCGTCGGGTCATCAGAAGATGCCCTTCGTCGACCAGGTGGCAGGAAAACGCGAAGTGCACGGGTGTATCCGTGGTGTGCACGGTCGTCCGGTCCGCGGTTCCGCACGGTTGTCCGTCGGAGTCGGCCAGGACGACCAGGTCGTCGGTCATGCGTACCTCGTTCACTCGGGGTGCCTCAAGTTTGTCATCTGACATTCGGAGCCGATACCGGCCCGGATGATCCGGTGAACGAACGGGCAGCGAGCAGCGGAGGTCACGTCCTGCCGACCGCGCACCAGGCCGTTGCCGACAATTCGAATGGTGCGGTCGGCAGAGCTGCGAAGCATCGCTCACGCAACATGTTTCGCCGCTCGGGCGACAACCCCGCGACATAGACGCCCGCGGGCCCGATCCCGTATGTGTTGGGTTCCCACCATTCGTCGAAACCGCGGTACGTCACGTGGACCGTGAGTTCGCTGGACTCGACATCGCGGATGTCGGCGCGACTGAGCAGCGACGTCAACTCGTCTTGCCGGACGCCGGCCAGAGCGGATTCATCCTGAGCATCCGGGTCCAATTCACGAACCATCCGCCACAACAGCGATATCGGGCCGCGTTCGTTCGGGCCGAGGTCCCAGACACAGGCGGCGACCGTGCCGCCCGGCCGTGTCACCCGAGCCATCTCAGTGAGTCCGAGCACGGGGTCGGTCATGAAATGAACCACCAGCTGAGCCAGCGTGACGTCGAACGAGTTCGCCTCGAACGGCAGGTCCTCGGCAGCCGCCCGGAGTACGTCGATCCCCGGGAATCGGGTTCGCACGGCATCGACGAAAGACGATGACGGGTCGATGGCGCTCACATGATCGACCCCGAGCCGGGACACCAGATGCGCGGTGAGGGCTCCCGGACCGCACCCGACATCGAGTGCCCGCTGGTCTCCCCCGACACCGGCGGCATCAGCGAATACGGCGCCCAGGGGTTCGGAATAACGACCCATGAACCGGGCGTAAGCGTCCGGCGGAACTTCGAACGACATGGCTCGAGCGTAGTCCGCGGGCCCGTCTCCGATACGGGAAAGGCCGAGGGCGGTGACGTCGTCGCATGTCGCGGCTGGGCACATGACCGCGGCCGTGATCAGCGCGCTATGCGATCGGTGGGACTATCCTCGGCCCACGTGAGGCACGAAGATCAGCGGGTTGATGGAATCTCCTCCGGTTCGCTGTCAACACCCGTCGGATCGATCACCGTTTCCAGTAGCGGTGAGGCGATCGTGCGGGTCGCCTGGCGGACTCTCCCGCCGACGAGCAGTCCGTCAGACGATCGGTTGCTGGCCGAAGGGCTCGAACAGCTCCGCGCCTACTTTGACGGGAACCTGACCGACTTCGACCTTCCGGTCGACCTGCACGGCTTGACGGACGCGGCCCGCATCGTGCTGACCACACTCGAGGAGACCGTGCATCGAGGTGACACGATCACGTACGGCGAACTCGCAACCCGCAGCGGCACCGGCGTCTCTGCCCGGAACATCGGCGCCATCATGGGCAGCAACCCTGTGCCACTGCTCATCCCATGCCATCGGGTGGTCGCCGCCGATGGCCTGGGAGGCTACTCGGGCGGTGACAGCGGACAAGGCCTGGAAACCAAGCGATGGCTACTCGATCTGGAGGGCGCCACCCCGCCCACGCTGTTCTGACCACGAGTGCATGAGTGCCTCGCGCCGGGTATACCGGACGAATGCCGGAACTACCCGAGGTCGAGAACGCCAGAGCGGTCGTCGAGAAGGCGCTGAACCGGGTCATCGTCGATATCGATGACACCGACACGTTCGAGTGCCGCCCGCACCGCCCGGGCGAGATCGCCCGAGCACTCAAGGGCGGCAAGCTCATCCAAGCCCGTCGCCGCGGCAAAGCCATGTGGTGTGAGACCGAAACCGCGGACGGATCAGCAGGTCCCCGGCTCGGCATCCATCTCGGGATGGGTGGACGCATCATCGTCACAGCGCCCGACGGTGAGCAGACCTCGGTCTATGGCGGCGGCGATCCACACGTCGGTGAGCGGGACACCGACAAGCCCGAGTGGACGCGCTTCACCATGACGTTCGACGACGGGGGCCAACTCCGGCTCTTCGACAAACGCCGCCTCGGCCGCGTACGCCTGGAACCCGATATCGATGCCCTCGGCCCTGATGCCGCGGAGATCTCGCGAGAGGACTTCCGGCGTCGAATCGGTTCGAGTGGAGCGCCTCTCAAGGCCAGGCTGCTCGACCAGGCGGCCATCGCCGGGATCGGGAACCTGCTCGCCGACGAGGTCCTGTGGCAATGTGGGCTGTACCCGGCACGCCGCGCCAAGACACTGACCACCGACGACCTCGACAACCTACGTGTCGCCCTGCGCCGTGCCATCCGATCCGCGATCAAGAAGGGCGGCGTGCACACCGGGGAGATCATCCCGTATCGCAAGACCGACGCCGTGTGCCCCCGGTGTGGGGCGCCGATGTCACGCGGCACCGTCGGCGGGCGCACGACGTGGTGGTGTTCGCGGGAGCAGTCGTGAACACTCATCGGAAAGACAACCGCGAAAGCGGCGGCCGGTCTGGCATGCCCGCACCAATAGATCGGAACGCCGTTGACAGAATTCGACACGCTGATCGTCGGCGCCGGAATCGCCGGCCTGACCGTCGGGCGAATCCTTGCCGATGACGGCCGGCGGGTGGCGATCCTGGAGGCCAGAGACCGCGTCGGAGGGCGCGTGTGGACCTCACGCGCGGACGGCGAGGTCGTCGACTACGGAGCGTCCTGGGTCCACGGAATCGATGGAAATCCGGTAGCCGACGCCGTCAAGGCCTTCGGCATGCGCACGCTTGAGTTCACCGTGGGCAGCTATCAGCCCGATGGGCGACCCATCGCTTACTACTCTCCCACCGACACGCGATTGAGTGACGAAGCCGCCCAGCGTTTCACCGCGGACATCCATTCGTTCAGCGATCTACTGGCGATAAACATCGCCACCTCAGACCCGAGGACATCCTTCGGCGAGGCAGTGGAAAGCACTCTGGCGCAACTGAAGTGGGACGCCGATCGGTCGATGCGAGTCCGCGAGTTCCTGCAACACCGGGCCGAGGAACAGTTGGGTGTGTGGATCGACGACCTCGACGCGCACGGTCTCGACGACGATGCGATCGACGGTGACGAAGTGGTGTTCCCCGACGGCTACGACGAACTCGCCACACACCTGGCGAAGGGCCTCGATGTGCGCCTGGAACACGTGGTCACCTGCGTGCGGTGGTCGCCGACCGGTGTCACCGTCGAGACCGGCCAGGGGCGTATGACGGCCGGCCGGGTTGTGATCACGGTTCCGATCGGAGTGCTGAAGTCGCCCGAGTTCATTCTCGATCCACCACTGCCCGAACCGCAATCAGGTGCATTGCGGCGGCTGGAGATGAACGCATTCGAGAAGGTGGTCCTGCGGTTTCCGCAGAAATTCTGGGACGACGACGTCTATGCGATTCGCCGGCAGGGCGAGGCCGGAAGGTGGTGGCATTCCTGGTACGACCTGACCGCCATGAACGGTTCACCGACGCTCCTGACGTTCGCGGCCGGCCCCTGCGCCAGAGCGACTCGCGAATGGTCTGACCCGCAGATCGCCGACTCCGTTCTCGACGCATTGCGAGCGCTGTACGGCGGCCTTGTTGTGCAACCCGATCGGGTACACGTCACTCGCTGGCAGGACGATCCCTACGCGCGCGGTTCGTACTCGTACATGACAGTCGGCTCGGACCGACTCGATCACGACGTCCTTTCCACACCGATCGACGACGTGGTGCACCTGGCCGGCGAGGCCACCTGGACCGACGACCCCGCAACGGTGACCGGTGCGCTGAAGTCGGGACATCGGGCCGCAGAACAGATCCTGGGTCGCGCTGTGTCATTCACAGAGATCTGGAGTTGATCCCCAGAAAAAAGCGGCGGCTCCGGATTTCTCCGAAACCACCGCTGTGATCGACGCATTACAACCGGTCAAAGGTTGAGTTCCGTAGCGAGCCTGTCAATCTCGGGGTCGCCGTCTTCGAGTCCGGCGATCTTTTCTTTCGCCGCTTGGCGCAGACGGACCCTCTCTTCGACGTCTTCCTCGCTCGTAGCAGAGGAACCCTCCGCGTACCCCATCGCTCCGCTCGCGAAAGTGTCCAACTGGCTGTCTATCTTGCGTAGAGCTTCGTCTTTCGTCATGGAACCGACTTACCCCGATGTGAACTAGTCAAACCTGTCACGCGGTTCCTCGGAGCGCCCGCGGCACGCGCTACGAGTTGGCCGCAACGAAAGCCTGATGCTGTGAACACCAGCTGCTGAAGCAGCTCGGCCCTTGCACATACGGTTCTGTGGTGCCCCCGCCGGCCTTGGGCACACCTGGAATCGTTTGGCTGCGGATCTTGTGCCCACACTCGGGGCAGATCATCTCATCGTTCATGCATCCGAGACTCCGCCGGATCTCCGATTCGCGCAACCGCGACTGTACCGCCCCGCCAATCAGCTTCGGGCACAAAAAAGCCTGGTCAGAACTCTCTGACCAGGCTTTTCTCTGTCGGGCTGACAGGATTTGAACCTGCGACCACTTGACCCCCAGTCAAGTGCGCTACCAAGCTGCGCCACAGCCCGTGGCACTCCCCGTTAAGGGCGCTGAATGAGATTACCTCAGGCACCACCCACAGCGAAAATCGCCTGGTAGATGCCCTGCTGAAGCTCCGCCGCATCCGAGTCGGGAGGCTCGGCAGCTCTGACGTTTCCTCGGTTGGCCTTCGGGAACAAAGTTACCTAAACTTCCCTATCTGCATGTATATTGTCCTACTGTGGCACCACCGAATTACCTGTCCGCCGACGAGGTGGCCGATGAGCTCGGATTACACGTGCGGACAGTCCGCACCTACATCCGCGATGGGCGGCTGCGGGCTGCACGTGTGGGCAAGCAGTATCGGATCACGCGAGCGGATCTGGCCGCGTTTGCTGCAGGTGCCGGCAACAGCAGCCCAGGACCGGTGGCTGCGCCGCTTCCGGAAGAAGACGCCACCGAACACAGCACCGTTGTTGTCGACCTCGACAACCTCAAGCCCGGCGACTGGGATCGCATCACCACCGTCCTCACGGCCGCAGTGGGAGGCCGGGACCGCGGGCATCCACTGCGCTTGACCACAGCCCCCGGCCCGGACGGCCGATCACTGAAAGTGATTGCGCAAGGCAGCATCAGCGACACCGCAGACGTCCTGATCCTGCTCCGCGACCTCACCGAAGGAGGCAACTTCTCATGACCACCTTCCGGCCGACCGCGAACGGTACCGAGCTGATGGTCTACTCCGACACCGGCGAACCCGTGGCCGCTCTCGACGCAATCGGCGCAACATGGGGACACAAGGTGGCAGCAGTCGCGATACCCGTCACCCGGTTGCCAGAAGGCTTCCTGGACCTCAGTACGGGCGTCGCAGGCGAATACCTCCAGAAGATGGTGCAATACCACGTGGTGATCGCCATCGTCGGCGACATCTCCACGGAGGTCGCTCGCAGCAAGCCTCTGGCCGCATTTGTGCGCGAATCCAATCGCGGGCGTCATGTGTGGTTTGTCGACACGATCGATGACGTACACACCAGACTTGCTTGACCGCCACCACCTTTGACGAAAACCGCTGGTCAGCGACTTGTCGGTGGCTGCTGATAGAACTATTCCATGACGTCGGGGGTGACAGATCTCATTAACCGCATCGAGGGCATGGCCCTTGATGCGGAAGAGGTCGTTGCTGTCCGTGAAGCATTGTCGCGCAGGCTTGTTGACATCTCACTGGCGCCGCTCTCGGACAAGGAAACTGTCGAACTCGCCCAAGCTGTCGAGACCCAGACCCGCCGTGATGAAGCGATCAAGGTGCGGATCGCGGTCGAGCTACGGGAACGGTCTGTCGCTGCCAAGCAAGGGCTCAAGCACACCAAGTTTCTGCGGCACCATTTACGTATTTCGGCGACCCAGGCCAGCGCCCGGTCGAAAAGGGCTGAGCGCGTGGGTCAATGGCACACCCCCTCTGGCGAGGTGCTTGCACCGGTCTATCCGCATACCTGGTCGGCGTTGCGTGATGGCGCGATCGGAGTCGCGCACTACAGCGTCATTCACGAGACGTTGCATAATCTGCCGGGCACCATTCGCAGCAACCTCGCCTTGTGGTCCGATGGGGAACAGTTGATGGCCGAGGCCGCCCGGACGATGGATCCCGATGAACTCAAGCGGGTCGGATTGTATCTGCGTGATCATTTGGATCCGGACGGCGAGTTCGACGACGCCGACCGAGCTCAGAAGCGCGGGTTGTCGGTGTCCAAGCAGGGTGCGGACAAGATGGCCACACTGACCGGCACCCTGGATCCGGTGACCAAGGCGCTGTGGGATGTTGTTGCCGCCAAGTGGGCTGCGGCCGGGATGAACAATCCTGACGACCCTGACTCACCGTCCGGGCCTGCTGATAAAGCCGATGCCGACACCCTGCAGGCCGCGGCAAAACGCGACCACCGCACCCCGGGGCAACGTAACCACGATGCATTGAAACGGTTGCTGGAGTTGGCGGTCGGGCAAGGCACCCTGGGCCGGCACCGGGGTTTACCCGCGCGGGTCATCGTCACCATGACCTTGGAGCAACTCGAAAAAGAAGCCGGTGTGGCGACCACCGCCTCCGGTGGTGTGGTGCCGGTGCGTGATGCCCTGCGGCTGGCGGGGGTGAACCGCAAGTTTTTGGCGTTGCTCGACGACAAGCACCGTCCCCTGTTTGTGGGCCGGGAACAACGTTTGGCGACCGAGGATCAGCGGATGGCGTTGATCGCCGCTGAGCGGGGCTGCTCACGGCCCGGATGCGACGCACCAGCTACCGAGGTCGCGGTCCATCACACCAGGGAATGGTCCAAAGGCGGGTGGACCGACATCACCGTGTTGACGTTGGTGTGTGGTCCCGATCATGGGCAGGTCCACGACGGGGAGACCGGGTGGATCACCGAGATCATCAACTCAGATACCGGACCACCGGGTTGGCAGGGCCGGATCGGGTGGCGCCAGCGTGGGTCGTTGGCTTTGCCGCAGCCGAACAACACTCATTTTCCGGACAAGTATTTTTCCAATCCGGAGATGTGGCATCCCGACAGTGATGCTGATGCCGCGTGGTTCCAGGAGCGCGCCCGCGCAGCCTTCGAGGCGAAAGCTGAAGCGGCACAGGTCTACAACGTCGACTTCGGCTGGAAGAAATCGATTCGATGGGCCGCCTGAAGGCAGTGCGGCCTGAACGAACCTTGCCCCGGTCGATTTGTGTCGACCGGGGCAGGTTGCGGATCTAATACTGCGTTCGCTACTTCGTGCGCTCGCGCTTCTCGCGGACGCGGACGTTCACCCGAACCGGCGAGCCATCGAAGTTGAAGGCCTCACGCAGCTTTCGCTCCAGGAAGCGGCGGTAGCCGGCCTCCAGGAAGCCCGTGGTGAAGAAGACGAACGTCGGCGGCCGGGTGGCAGCCTGCGTCGCAAACATCACCCGAGGCAGACGCCCACCACGCATCGGTGGCGGAGTCTCGGCGATGACATCCTTGAGCCAGTTGTTGAGCTGACCGGTCGAGATCCGCTTGTCCCATGACGCCAACGCCGTATCCAGTGCCGGCACGAGCTTGGCCACGGACCGACCGGTGTGGGCTGAGATGTTGACCGTCCGTGCCCACGGCACGCGGGACAGGTCGCGGTCGACCTCCTTGGCCAACTGCAGCCGGCGGTCCTCGTCGACCAGATCCCACTTGTTGAACGCGATCACCAATGCACGACCGGCCTCGATGATCATCGTCAGAACCCGCTGGTCCTGCTCGGTGATCGGCTCCGAGGCGTCGATCAGCAGCACCGCGACCTCGGCGGCCTCGATGGCCGACCGGGTGCGCAGCGACGCGTAGAACTCGTGCCCGCTCGACTGCGTCACCTTCTTGCGCAAGCCGGCGGTGTCGACGAAGTTCCAGACCCGTCCACCGAGTTCGACCAGCTCGTCAACGGGGTCGACCGTGGTTCCGGCGACGTTGTCGACCACTGCACGTTCTTCACCGGTGAGCTTGTTCATCAACGAGCTCTTGCCCACGTTGGGCTTGCCCACCAACGCAACTCGGCGCGGGCCACCCATGGTGGTCGATTCGCGAGGCGTTTCGGGCAGTGCTTCGAGGATCTTGTCGAGCAGATCACCGGTACCGCGACCGTGGGCGGCGGACACCGTGAACGGCTCCCCCAGTCCCAGCGACCACAGGGCAGCCGCTTCGGCTTCCAACCGCTCGTCGTCAACCTTGTTGGCCGCCAACAGCACCGGTGTCTTCGAGCGCCGCAGCACCTTCGCCACCGCTTCATCGGTGGCGGTGGCGCCCACGGTGGTGTCGACAACCAGCACGATCGCGTCGGCCGTCTTCATCGCGATCTCGGCCTGGCGCGCAACGGACTGCTGCAGCCCCTTGGCGTCGGGTTCCCAACCGCCGGTGTCCTGCACCATGAATCGTCGCCCGGCCCACGATGCCTCGTAAGAGACACGGTCACGGGTCACGCCGGGGATGTCCTCGACGACCGCTTCACGGCGACCCAGGATTCGGTTCACCAGCGATGACTTGCCCACGTTCGGGCGACCGACGATCGCCACAACGGGCACCGCCACCGGCGCGCCGTCGACACCCAGATCGGCGAGCTCTGCCAGCTCGAAGTCGGACTCATCCGACCACAATCCGTCGGACGAAATCGCCGCCCCGTCAAAGTTGTCACTCATGCTTCTACCCCAATCCGGTTGCGCGCCAACTCGACCAGCTTGGCGATCACCTCTTCGATGCCCATGTCGGTGGTGTCGACCTGTACGGCATCATCGGCCGGTCGCAAAGGCGACGTCGACCGTGTCGAATCCAGATGGTCCCGGCGGATCACGTCCGCCAGCACCGTCTGGTAATCACTGTCAATTCCTGCAGCAACGTTCTGATCATGTCGCCGCTGCGCACGAGCCTCCGGCGTCGCGGTCAGGTACACCTTGAGCGCGGCATCAGGGAACACAACGGTTCCGATGTCGCGGCCCTCGAGCACGCTGAGTCCGTTCTGTGCCAGATCGCGCTGCGCCTGCACCAGACGAGTACGTACGGCGGGTACGGCCGAGACAGCCGACACCGCGCGAGTCACCTCGTCGCGACGGATCTCATCGGAGACGTCCTCGCCGTCCATCAACACGACCTGCTTGGCCGGGTCGTTGGTGACGGCGATACGAACGCCCTCGGTCGCTTTGTCGATCGCGTCCGGATCATCCAGTGCCACACCGGCGCGCAGTGCGCGCAGGGTTGCGACCCGATACATGGCTCCGGTGTCGATGTAGTTGGCGCCCAGCGCGGTTGCCACGCGGCGCGCCACACTCGACTTACCGGTTCCGGCCGGACCGTCGATGGCGATCACACCGGACGTGATCACCTCTGGGGTGGTCACATTCCCACCGCCTTGTAGAGGGCGCCGATCTCGTCGTTGCCCATGACCCGCAGGGTGCCCGGACGTTGTTCGCCGATGTTGACCGCACCGATGTCGGTGCGCACCAGTCGAATAACCGGGAAGCCGGACGCGTCGAGGATTCGACGGACGATGTGCTTGCGGCCTTCGTGCAAAGTCAGGCGGAGAAGCGAGATGCCCTGGTTCACGTCGAGCAATGCGAACTTGTCGATCTTGGCCGGGCCGTCATCGAGTTCGATGCCGTCGCGCAGGGTGCGACCCAGGTTGCGATGCACCTCTCCACGCACGGTGACCATATAGGTCTTGGGGACCTCGAACGATGGGTGCATCAAACGATGCGCCAGCTCACCATCGTTGGTGAGCAGGATGAGCCCTTCGGTGTCCGCGTCGAGGCGTCCGACGTGGAACAGTCGCTGCCCCGACATGACCCGCTCGGCAACCAGGTCACCGATGCAGGGACGGCCGAACTCGTCGGCCATCGTCGACTGCCAGCCCTTGGGCTTGTTCAACGCGAGGTACTGATGCTCCTCGTTGACAACCACACGGGATCCGTCAACGCGAACCACGGCGGTTTCAGGATTGATACGCAGGCCCTGCTCCAGGACGATTTCACCGTCGACCTCGACACGGCCGGCCGCGATCAACTCTTCGGCGCCGCGTCGCGAAGCCACTCCGGCCTGCGCGAGCACCTTCTGCAGTCGCAAGCCATCCTTGACGTACGTCGCACCATCTTCCGCTGCATCCAGCGGATTCTGGTCGCGGGCGGGTTTTGCATTGTTCAGCCGAGCCTGACCGCTCTTCGCGTCAGGGGCCGAACGAGCACCACGCTCCGGGTTGAAGCCCTTGCGATGCGTCTTCTTGAACCGGGCTTCGGCGGCATTCTTGGTCGCCTTACCCGCGGGCCTCCCGCCGGACGCGCCACCCGCGCGCTCGGTGCCGGGGTTCGCGGTCCGGTCACCGGTCGGACGACCGAGATCTTCGCCGCCGCTCCGCACGCCACGCTCGTAAGCGGGCTTTTCGCTGCGCTCGTATGCCGGCTTTCCGCCACGATCGCCCGAAGGCCGTCCGCGATCACCAAAGCTGGGCCGTCCACCACGATCACCGGTAGGACGTCCGCCACGCTCGCCGCCGCCGGACCGACCGTCACGATCGCCCGAAGGCCGACCACTGCGATCACCAAAGCTGGGCCGTCCACCGCGATCACCGGTAGGACGTCCGCCGCGCTCGCCGCCGCTGGGGCGTCCGCCACGATCTCCGGTGGGACGTCCGCCGCGCTCGCCACCGCCGGACCGACCATCACGATCGCCCGAAGGCCGACCACTGCGATCACCAAAGCTGGGCCTGCCACCACGATCACCGGTGGGACGTCCCCCACGCTCGCCGCCGCCGGTAGGCCTGCCCCCACGGTCACCACCGGACCGACCGTCACGATCGCCCGAAGGCCGACCACTGCGATCACCAAAGCTGGGCCTGCCACCACGATCACCCGTGGGACGTCCGCCGCGCTCGCCGCCGCCGGTGGGCCTGCCACCACGGTCACCCGTGGGCCGACCACCGCGCTCACCGCCGGTGGACCTGCCACCACGGTCTCCGGCGGGCCGACTGCCATGCTCGGAGTAAGGCTTGGCGTCGCGGTCGTCGAACGACCGTCCTCCCTCACGGGGAGCTCGCCCTTTGCCTTGGTTGTTGTTGCTTCTGTCCGGTTTGCCGTCTCGGCTAGCGGGTGCCATTCTCTATCCCTAATTCCCGTCGTATTGATCGATCTGCAATGCGCAGCTCAATCGTCGTCGACGGTGATGTTGTTGGTTTTGTTCTTCAAGTCTGACGGGTTACCTGCCAGTTTGGCGAATCGCGGGTCGCTGATGATCTCATCTCCGAGGGCGTCGATGACGTCCACGTCAGGGAGTAACGGCGCGAGATCCGGTAGCTCGTCCAAAGAAGCCAACCCCAGGCGTTCCAAAAATAGTTCCGTCGTGCCGTACGTCACTGCGCCCGAATCCGGGTCTGTTCCGACTTCGGCGAGCAATCCGCGGGCGAGCAACGTGCGCACCACACCGTCGACGTTGACCCCGCGCACTGCACTGACCCTGGACCGGCTGACCGGTTGGCGGTAGGCCACCACGGCCAGGGTTTCGAGCGCCGCCCGGGTCAGTTTCGTCCGGGCACCGTCGAGGAGAAGCCGTTCGACGTAGGGCGCGTACTCGTTGCGGGTGTAATACCGCCAGCCGTCACCGGCGTAGCGGAGGTCCA
Source organism: Williamsia sp. z34 (assembly GCF_059553395.1). Lineage (NCBI taxonomy): Bacteria > Bacillati > Actinomycetota > Actinomycetes > Mycobacteriales > Nocardiaceae > Williamsia > Williamsia sp. z34. Next base: position 889,719 of record NZ_JCANWW010000002.1, read on the forward strand.
TGCCGCTGTTCCGGTCCGTCAATTCGTTCGACATCTGCCGCAGCATCGCCTGGACCCGCGAGGTCTTCTCTTCGAGCACCGACGCGAGCTGGTCGGTGGGTGCCGGTGTGTCTGTCACCAGCAACATCGCTTCAAGCGCCGACCGGAGTTCGTCGTCCGCGAGGACGTCTTCCACCGGCAGGTCGTCGTCCGCTGTGTTCTCGGCGCCGTCGTCCTCGGACAGGGCCTCGGCCAGCGCATCCGACAGCATCTCGTCGGCCTCGGCGCCAGAAGTCTCCTGCGGCTCTTCGAGCGGTTGTTCCTCAGCCATAATCTTCACCCTTCTCGACGATCACCTGAGCGTCTTCGAGCTCACCGGTCCAGCTCACCATCAACGCCCCGAGAGCCTCAGGCTGTTCGAAGGCCACGGCCCGCTCGCGATACAACTCCAACAGGGCCAGGAATCGCGCCACCACCTCGAGACCGCTTCCGCATTCGACGACCAGGTCCGAGAAACTCACCCACACGCCGGCACCGGCGTGCCGCAGGATCTCCCCGATCCGCAAAGCGTGCGCGGGCACCGACACCTTCTCGATGTGCAGATGCCCGAGCCCCACCTTGGGAACCGGTTTGGGTGTCATCGCCGACACCGCCACCTCGGCGAACACCGCCGGGCTGACACCGAGGGTCACCTCGGGAAGCAACGACTCGAAACGCGGTTCGAGTGACACCCCACGCGGATAGCGTTGCAGCGCGGCAGCTTCCAGCTCCGCAAACAACATCGCGACCTGTTTGTAGGCCCGGTACTGGAGCAGGCGCGCGAACAGGAGGTCGCGGGCCTCGAGCAACGCGAGGTCCTCGTCGTTCTCGACCTCACCAGAGGGCAGCAGACGCGCGGCCTTCAGGTCGAGCAGCGTGGCCGCCACCACGAGGAACTCGGTGGTCTGGTCGAGTTCCATCTCCGCACCCAGAAGCTTGGTGTAAGCGATGAAATCGTCGGTGACCTCGTGCAACGCGACCTCGGTGACGTCGAGGCGGTGTTGCCCGATGAGATTGAGCAGCAGGTCGAACGGACCCTCGAAGTTCGCCAGCTTGACCTGGAAGCGAGACTTGCCGACAACAACGGGTTCCGCCGCGACCTCGACTTCTGCAACCTCTGACGGCTCGGTCTCTGAGGGCTCGGCCATCTCTAACGCGTGCGGTGAATGACTTCGCGGGCCAGTGCCCGATACGCCTTCGCGCCGCCTGATTTCGGTGCCCACGAGGTGATGGGTTCACCGGCGACACTGGTTTCGGGGAATCGGACGGTCCGGCTGATGACGGTGTCGTAGACCTTGTCACCGAACACCTCGACCACCCGCTGCATCACCTCACGGGAATGCAGGGTGCGGGCGTCGAACATCGTCACCAGGATGCCGCCGAGCGTCAGGCGCGGATTGAGCCGATCGCGAACCTTGTCGATGGTGTCGTTGAGCAGCGCCAGTCCACGCAGACTGAAGTACTCGCACTCCATCGGAATGACAACCGTGTCGGCGCAGGCGAGCGCGTTGACGGTGAGCAGTCCCAGCGACGGCTGGCAGTCGATCAGCACGTAGTCGTAGCGGTCCAGCAGCGGATGCAGCGCGCGGCCGAGGGTGTGCTCGCGGCCCACCTCGTTGACCAGCTGGATCTCGGCTGCCGACAGGTCGATGTTGGACGGCAACAGGTCCATGCCGTCGACCCGCGTCCGCATCAGGACATCTTCAGCAGAGATCTGCGGCGGAACCAGCATGTTGTGGACCGTCAGGTCCAGCTCGTGGTGCGGGACACCCAGACCGGCGGACAGCGCGCCCTGGGGGTCGAGATCGACCAGCAGCACACGACGACCACATTCGGCCAAGGCGGCGCCCAGGTTGATGGTGGACGTGGTCTTGCCCACGCCACCCTTCTGATTACAGACAGCGACCACCGTGGCAGGACCGTGCCGGTCTAGCGGCATCGGTTCGGGCACCGGACGCAGTTCGCGGCCGGTCGGCCCGAGCTCTCCGGGTGCGCTGGGCTTTTCGCGGTTGAGTTCCTCTACGCCGACTGGCGGCGGCGAGATCATCAACTGATTCGCTTCACGCCCGCGCCCGTATTCAGGTGGCTGCGGCGTTGTCACACCCAGAGCCTAGTGGGTCGGCGCGGCGGCGCTGTGGAGGCTCACCGCTACGCGGGTGTCTTATCGGGCCCGAGGGTGCGCCAGCGCGTACACCTCACGCATCGTTCCGACCGTCACAAGGGTGTAGACCTGCGTGGTCGTCACCGATGCATGTCCGAGAAGTTCCTGCACCACGCGGACGTCCGCACCACCGTCGAGCAGATGCGTGGCGAAGCTGTGACGCAACGTGTGCGGTGAGACGGCTTTGTCCAACCCGGCGCGCTCGGCTGCATCGACGAGCACCTGCCAGGCGCTCTGGCGACTGAGCCGGCCACCCCGTGAGTTCAGGAACAGTGCCGGGTTGAACTTGGAGACGAGTGCGGGTCTGCCACGCACGAGATACGCGTCCAGTGCGGCGATGGCCGGACGGCCCACGGGCACGATTCGTTCTTTTCCCCCTTTGCCACGCAACACCACGGACCGGGATTCGGTGTCGATGTCGTCGACGTCGAGGGTGACCGCCTCCGAGATGCGGGCACCACAGCTGTAGAGCAGTTCGAGCAATGCCCGGTTCCGCAGCGACCGCGGCGAGTCGGCGACGTCCTCACCACCGCTGGCGGTCAGGATCGCGAGCACCTCGTCGACCGGAAGGCTCTTGGGGAGCCGGCGCGGCGCCTTGGGCGGGGCCACACCGTGCGCGACGTCGTCCGGCACGATTCCCTCGGCGGCGGCGAACTTGTGAAAACCTCTCGTGGCCACCAGGGTTCGCGCGATCGAGCTGTCGGCCAACGGGGGTTTGTCGTTGTCGGCGTCACCGCGGCGAAGGGCGATGAGGAACTCCCGGACATCGGCCTCGGTGACGTCGGCGAGCACGTCGATCCCCCGCGACGCCAGATACTCCTGATACCGCCGCAGATCCCGGGCATAGGACTGCAGAGTGTTACGCGCCGAACCCCGTTCGACCTCCAGGTGGTCCAGGTAGATCTGCACCTGATCCGCGAGGCTCATGAGGTTCGGCGCGCGTTCATTCTCGACCGGTCCCGCTGTCCGACTTGCGGTTGGCGAACGCCACCGGACGGTCGGTCCAGGGTGCATCGACATCACGCAACGGAATCGACTGTGACCGAGCGGCGGACAGGGCCAGGATCCCGCTCGCGGCCGTCGCGTTGACGATGTCACCGGACAAGACCTGCCGTACCGCATCATCGAGCGACACCCAGTGCAATGTCATGTCGGCTTCTTCGTGCTCCGGATCCGGTTGCGGCACTTCGGTTATCCCGCTGGCGAGATAGACACGCAGCGCCTCGTCGGTGAAGCCCGGCGAGGCATCGATGTCGACCAGCACCTGCCACCGTTCGGCGGCAAGTCCGGTCTCCTCGATCAGCTCACGCCGGGCCGCCTCGACGGGACTCTCCTGCGGTCCCCCGTCGAGCAGACCCGCCGGGAGTTCGAGAAGACGCCGACCGATCGGATGCCGGTACTGCAGCACCATCGCGATCTCGTCCTGCTCGTTCACCGCGACCACCGCCACCGCGCCGTGGTGTTCGACCACCTCACGCCTGGCGGTGGTCCCGCCGGGCATCGCGACCTCGTCGACCCGGAGCGCAACAATCGCCCCGTCGTAGCGAACGTCGGTTCCGAGGGTCCGGAACTCGTGACGCTCGCTCAAATGCCGGCCTCTTTGGCGCCCGCCTCGGCGGCGGTCACGTCGAGAACGGAGTCGAGATCGACGTCGACGTCTTCGTCACCGTGGACGTCGACCGGCAGACGCTCGGCCATCTTGTACCGCAATGAAGCCCGCACGAATGCGCTGAACAACGGATGCGGACGCGTCGGGCGGCTCTTGAGTTCCGGGTGGGCCTGGGTGCCGACCAGGAACGGGTGAACCTCACGCGGGTACTCGACGAACTCCACGAGATGGCCGTCCGGTGAGGTGCCCGAGAACACCAGACCGCTTTCGGCGATCTTGTCGCGGTAGCTGTTGTTGACCTCGAAACGATGCCGGTGACGTTCGGAAACATCAACGGAGTTATAGGCATTGGCCACAACCGAACCGCGGTCGAGCTTCGCCGGGTAGGCGCCGAGCCGCATCGTTCCACCGAGGTCGGCCTCACCGGCGACGGCGTCTTCCTGATCGGCCATCGTCGAGATCACCGGGTACGGGGTCTCGGGATCGAATTCGGTGGAGCTCGCATCGGCGAGACCGGCGGTACGTGCGGCCTCGATGACGATGCACTGCAGACCCAGGCACAGCCCCAGCAGCGGGATCTTGTGGGTACGCGCATATCGGACCGCGCCGACCTTGCCCTCGATGCCGCGGATCCCGAATCCACCCGGGATCAGGATGCCGTCGACATCGGCGAGCGCTGCGGCAGCCCCGGCGTCGTCGGCGCAGTCGTCGGACTGGACCCACACCAGGTTGACGCGAGCCCGATGGGCGAAACCGCCGGCCCGGATGGCCTCGGTCACCGACAGGTACGCATCCGGCAGCTCGACATACTTGCCGACCAGCGCGATGGTGACCTCTTCACGAGGCTCGTGGACCCGGTTGAGCAGCTCGCCCCAGACGGTCCAGTCGACGTCCCGGAACGGGAGCCCGAGCTTGCGGACGACGTAGGCGTCGAGCTGCTCGGCGTGCAGCACCTTGGGGATGTCGTAGATGGACGGGGCGTCCGGCGTCGAGATGACACCCTCGACGTCCACGTCGCACATGAGAGCGATCTTGTTCTTCAGCGCCTCGGGGACGTCGCGATCGCACCGCAGGATCAGCGCGTCGGGCTGGATACCGATGCTGCGCAGCGCGGCGACCGAGTGCTGGGTCGGTTTGGTCTTCAGCTCACCCGAGGGGGCCAGGTACGGGACCAGTGACACATGGAGGAAGAACACATTGTCCCGGCCGACGTCGTGACGGATCTGACGTGCCGCCTCGACGAACGGCTGCGATTCGATGTCGCCGATCGTGCCACCGATCTCGGTGATGACGACGTCGGGGACCTGGCCGTCGCTGTCGGCCTGGCCCATCGCGAGGATGCGGCGCTTGATCTCGTCGGTGATGTGCGGGATCACCTGGACGGTGTCACCGAGGTACTCACCGCGGCGCTCTTTGGCGATGACGGTCGAATAGACCTGTCCTGTGGTCACATTCGCGAACCCGGACAGATCCCGGTCGAGGAAGCGTTCATAGTGGCCGACATCGAGATCGGTTTCGGCACCGTCTTCGGTGACAAAAACCTCGCCGTGCTGAAACGGGTTCATCGTTCCCGGGTCGACGTTGAGATAAGGATCTAGCTTTTGCATCGTGACGCGCAGTCCGCGCGCCGTGAGCAACTGGCCGAGGCTCGAAGCCGTCAGACCTTTACCGAGCGACGATGCAACGCCCCCGGTCACGAAGATGTGCTTTGTGCCGGACCGCACATGACGTAATGGACGCAACGCTTCTCCCGTTAGTACTGCGGCAAGAAATCCTTGCCTACCTACGGGACTCCACGGTAACACCAATGGCCAGATTTCCTACTCTGACACGAACCGGTGATCGCCCTGGACAGGGCCGTACAGACACGAACGCCACGTGCCTGCGCCCGGGTGTGGCGCAGATGACACGTGGCGTCGTTTGATCCGGGTGGCCTACAGATCTACCCGCTTCTCGCGGCTTCAGATCTGCAGCGACCGATCAGCTCAGCTCTCCGGCGCGATCGCGGTGGCGCCGGGCCCGGTGCCGTAGGCGCCGTGCTTGTTGCCCAGCTCGTCCGTCAGCGCCAGGACGGCGGTGATCCGGCCGGTTGCCTGATTGGCGTTGTCGACGGTGGAGACCTCTGCGTTCAGCGCGGGGTCGGCCCGGATCACCGCGATCGGGGACGAACCCTCGGCCGAACCGGTCCGGCCCACCAGCACGGTTCCGGCACCGCGCTCGGAGAAGGCGGCCGCGAAACGGGCGATCACCTGTCCCCGCGCACCGGAATCGTCGGCAAATTTGTTGCCGGTCACGATGATCGAGAGTTGGGCCGGCGCAACCGTACCCTCGGCGTAATCGATGAAGCCGCCTTGCTTGAGTGCTGCCAGCCCGGCATCGGTGGCACCGGAGTCGACCTGTGACCCCTCCTCGTCCGGCGACAGGTTGAGCAACAGCCCCAGCAGATCCCCGGCGCGACCACCGGAGTCGGTCAACTCCGTCTTCAAGGTGCTGCCTGCCGGAATCGACTGGTCGACGATCGAACGCATCTTCTCGGCGCTCTGATCACTGACGAAAGTGTCCGTCAGTGCCAGCTGTCCACTCAGGATCGCACCCGACTTGTTCAGGTTGTCCTTGACCGCCGCCACATCGCCCTCGTCCGCCCCCGGCGCGGTGATGATCAGCACCGGACGATCGGTCAGCGACCCGGCCAACAGTCGACCCGCGATCGCGGTGTCGAAGTTGTTGGCAGCGTTGAGGTTGTTGGTCAGCTGCTGGTTCTCGTCGCGCAGCTCCTGCTCCCGCTTGTCCTGGGTGTCACTGGCCGACCCGAACGTGTCAGCGACAAATCCGGATCCCAGCACCACCCCGACAGCGAGGGCGAGGAACACCGCGACCAGCGAAATGGCGTGCTGGCGAAGCGAAATCACAAAAATCTCATTCCAGGAGTATCAGGTCGATCCAGCCACGCCGGTCCCCTGCGGGTTCGGGGCGTGTCAGCGATCAGTGTGAGCGATCAGTGACCACGATCATTCGTTCCACACCCGCTGGACCCAGTCGGTGAGGCGGTCCCACTGATCGACGATCCAGTCGGTCACTTCCGAACCACTGCTCGACATCATCACCGCGACGATCATGGCCACCAGTGCGGCCAGGATCAGCAGCGCGATGGCCGCCCCGGAAACCCGGGAACGGTACAGAGTCGCGACAGCTTTTGCGTCGACGAGCTTTGCGCCGACCTTGAGCCGGGTGAGGAAGGTCGACGGGTTGGACTCACGCAGGCTGCGGTCGAAGAACTCGTCGATCGAGGCCGGGTGGCCGACGGTGACGATCAGCGCGGCCTCGTGGTGGTCGACGAGCAGCAGCGCCAGGTCGGCCGCGGACCCGGCGGCCGGGAACGTCATCGCACCGATTCCGAGATCCTGGATCCGCTCGAGACCCGGGGCATGACCATCGGGGTCGGCGGGCAGGACGACCTGCGCGCCGGACTTGAGCGTTGCCGCCCGCATCCCCTCGGGGTCACCGACGATCAGGTCGGGGCGGTAACCCATGTCCATCAACGTGTCGGCGCCACCATCAACACCGACCATGATCGGCTGGTACTCCTTGATGAACGGCTTGAGCTTCTTGAGGTCGGCCGCGTGATCGGGTCCATCGGAGACGACCACCACGTGGCGGCCCTCGATGCGGACGTCGACGTCGGGAACACCGACACCGTCGATCAGCAGGGGCGACTCGCTGCGGATGAACTCGATGGTGTTGCCGGAGAAGGCCTCGAGGTGATCGACCAGGCCCGTCTTGGCGTCGATCATCAGATCGGCGATCTCACGCTCGCCGAGTTCGATGCCCTTCGCGAGCCGGCGTTCACCGGAATACAGGCCACCGTCGTCGACGCGGATCTTGGCGCCGTCCTTGATGCGCTTGAAGACCTCGACACCGACATCGTCGATCAGGGTGATGCCCGATGCCGCCAGCAACTCGGGACCGAGGTTGGGGAAACGACCGGAGATGGACGTCGAAGCGTTCACGACGGCCAGCACGTCAGCGGCGACGAGTGCGTCGGCCGTGACGCGGTCCAGGTCGACCTCGTCGAGGATCACGATGTCCCCGGGGCCGACCCTGGACAGCAGTCGTTTGGTGTTCTTGTCGATCCTGGCGATACCGCTGATCCCAGGCAGAGTTTCGGTTGTGCGTGACAGCAGGGCAGGCATCCTCATGCGGGAAACACTGAACCACCACTCGATGGTTTTGGTGGAGGCGCGCCGTAACACACGCCACTTTTGTCACACGAGTAACAGGCGTATCGAGGTCAAAAAGCCGCTTTCTCTTGCTCCGCGGTCCCCAGGAGTTCCTCGGCGTGAGCCCGACCGGTATCCGAATCCCCCAGTCCGGCAAGCATTCTGGCCAGTTCTGCCACACGCTCGTCCCGGTCGAGCACGGCCACCGAACTCGTCACCGAAGAAGACTTGGCCGATTTCGATCCCGGGGAGCTCTGTTTTCCGATCAGCAGGTGATTGTCGGCAAATGCCGCCACCTGTGGCAGATGCGTGACCACGATGACCTGGTGTGCCTGTGCCAAACGGGCCAGTCGACGTCCGATCTCGACTGCCGCGCGACCACCGACACCGGCGTCGACCTCGTCGAACACCATCGTGGAACCGCCACCCGGACCGGCCAGGACCACCTCCAGCGCGAGCATCACGCGGGAGAGCTCACCACCGGATGCCGATTTCGCGATCGGCCGAACCGGCGCGCCGGCGTGCGCGACCAGCCCGAACTCGACCTTGTCGGTGCCATCGGGGCCGGCATGGACCGCTCGCCCGTCGATCTCGAGCGACCGGCGATCGTTGTCGGTCGCATCATCCGGCGAGACGACGACCTCGAGCTGCGCATCCCCCATCGCCAGACCCGTCAGTTCAGAACTGACCTTGGTGGCCAACGACTTGGCGGCCTTGACGCGCACCTTGGTCAACTTGCCCGCCGCCGCGGCCACGTCGTCGCGGGCCGCGACCACCCGGGCCGAGAGGTCTTCGAGTGTTTCCGAGGAGTCACCGATCTCGGCGAGCCGCGAGCGGGCCGCGTCGGCCCATGCGATCACACCGTCGATGTCCGGGGCGTATTTGCGGACCAGCGACTTCAGTTCGGCCTGCCGCTGCAGCAACTGCTCGAGTTCGGCGGCGTCCGTCGGCAGACCGGACAGGAAGCTGCTGAGTTCTTCACCGATGTCCCCGACGACGCTGAGCGCTTCTTCGATCCGCGGCAACAGCCCCCGCAACGTGTCGTCGTTGATCGTCCCCACGGCGGTCCGGGCCACACCCAATCCGTCGAGGACCGACCCTCCGAGCTGGGCGTCGGAGTTCGGGTCGGCGCCGGTGACGGCCACCAGAGCGGCCGCGGCCGCGGCGCGCACGGTTTCCAGATCACCGAGGCGACGGACCGTGGCCGCGATCTCTTCGTCTTCGCGGGCCTGCGGCGCGACCTTGTCGATCTCGTCCACACCGAACCGGAGTCGGTCGGCTTCTTGCGCGATCTCCCGCGAGTTGGCCTGGCGCTCCCGGAGTTGATCGGCCAACGTCACCCACCGATCGCGCGCCTCCCGGTACGCCTTGAGTGGTTTGGTCACCGCGCCGGCGGCAAATCGGTCGAGCGCATCACGCTGATGTTCTGCGCGCAGCAACCGGAGCTGGTCATTCTGACCATGGATCGCCAGCTGGCCACTGGTGAACTGTCCGAGCAATCCGACCGGAACCGACCGGCCACCGAGATGGGCCCGGGATCGGCCGTCCGCGTTGACCGTGCGGACGGCGATCACGGTGCCGTCGTCGTCGAGTTCGGCACCGGACGAATCAAGGACCTCGGTGGCGTCGGCACCGGTGGCCCGGAAACGACCTTCCACCACGGCCCGGCTCTGGCCGGTGCGGACGCGGCCGGCATCGGCCCGCGCGCCGGACAACAGGTGCAGGCTGGTGACCACCATGGTCTTGCCCGCACCGGTCTCGCCGGTCAACACGGTCAGGCCTTCATGAAACTCGGCGCTGGCCTTGTCGATGACGCCCAGGCCGCTGATCGAGATTTCTTCGAGCACTAGGTTTGCCTCCCCCTCCACCCGGTGACCGGCAGTTCGAACTTGCGCACCAACCGGTCGGCGAACGGATCCGAATCGATCCGGATCCAGCGCACCGGCTTGCGTCCACGGACGACCTCGATGCGGCCACCGGCCGGTACCTCGATGTTGCGGCGCCCATCGCAGGCGACGAGTGCGTCCTGCCCGCGGGCCATCACCTCGACCGCCACGAGCGAACGCGGGCTGGTCACCATCGGCCGGGCGAACAGGGCGTGCGCATTCGACGGCACCAAGAGGATGGCCTCCAGGTCAGGCCACATGACCGGGCCGCCCGCGGAGAACGCATAGGCGGTCGAACCGGTCGGCGTGGAGACCAGGATGCCGTCGGCACCGAATGCCGAAACCGGACGTCCGTCGACCTCCGTGATCAACTCCAGGACGCCCTGCCGCGACAGGTTCTGGATGCTGACCTCGTTCAGGGCCCAGGTCTGTGCGATCACCCGACCGTCGACCCGGATGCTGATGTCGAGTGTCATGCGATCTTCGATCGAGTAATCACGGGTCACGAGTTTGGTCATCACCTCGTCGATCCGGTTCGCCTCCGCCTCGGCGAGAAAGCCGATGTGCCCGAGGTTGATCCCGAGCACCGGCACGGACAGCGGATGCGCGATCTCGGCGGCGCGCAGGAACGTACCGTCGCCACCGAGCACGATGACCACTTCGCAACCGACCGCAGACTGTTCGCCGGCGGACGTCACGGCGATGTCGGCACCGGTGTCGCGCAGTTCCTCGAGGTCGAGCGGGTACACGGCGCCCAGGTACGGCGGCCCCGGCGGCGTCGACATGATGTCGTGATCGATGACGCGCAACCCGATTCCGGCGTCCGCGCACCGTTTGGCGATGACCGCCATGGTCTCGCGCACGATGTCCCGGCCGGTGTGGGCGACAACAAGGAACTCGCGTTCCTGCGCCTCCACAACCGACTCCTGTGCGCCCGGCACGTTTTCCACAGGGGCACCCGCCAGATCACTCACTGGGGCCCTTTCTCGATCGCCTCGGCAATGGCCATGCGCACATTGTCATCTACGACACCCGGTTCGGTCTGCTTACGCAGCCAGAGGAAGTATTCAACATTGCCCGACGGGCCCGGCAACGGGCTGGCCACAACACCGAGCGTCTGCAGGCCGTGACCCGCAGCGGTCTGCGCGACGGCAGTGACCGCTTCGGCACGAAGTTCGGCACTGCGCACCACTCCCCCGGATCCCACCCGGTCCTTACCCACCTCGAACTGTGGTTTGACCATGGGCAGCAGGTCCGCTCCGACGTTGGCGCAATCGGCGAACGCCGCGAGCACCAGGTTGAGGGAGATGAACGACAGGTCGGCCACCACCAGGTCCACCGGCCCGCCGATCTCGGCAGCGGTCAGACTCCGGACGTTGGTGCGATCGTGCACGTGCACGCGTTCGTCGTTCTGGATGCGCCAGATGAGCTGGCCGTACCCCACGTCGACCGCCACCACCTCGGCGGCACCGCGCCGCAGCAGGACGTCGGTGAACCCACCCGTCGACGCTCCCGCGTCGAGGCATCGTTTACCGGTCACCGAGACGCCGAGCGGTTCGAACGCGGCCAGTGCGCCGAGCAATTTGTGGGCACCACGCGAGGCCCAGCCCTCATCGTTGGTCTCCGCCACCACGATCGGCGCGCCGAGGTCGACATTGGTTGCCGGTTTCGTGGCAACGGTGCCGTTGACCTTGACCAGACCCGCTTCGATCAGATCCCGTGCGTGGTCCCTGGACCGGGCCTCACCCCGACGCACCAGCTCTGCATCGAGGCGTGCCCTACGCGCCATTGCGCACACACTCAGACACGATCGACCTTTTCCAGGGCGTCGGTGATCACCGTGTGCGCTTGTTCGAGCAGGTGCGCCTGCTTTGCCAGCTGAACCAGGGCCTCGCCGCCGGTGCTCTCATCCGATGAGGCCACGCTGTCGGCCTGATCGAGCAACGCGGCAACATCACGCCTGATGGCGTCCGGATCGACGGCAGCGCCGGGCGCGACCGGGGCCGGGCCCGGTGTCGGTCGGGGTCCGGGCGTCGGTCCGGGTCTGGGTCCGGGCGTGATTCCGGCAGTGGGTCTGGGTCCGGGCAGGGGTTGGTTCATCGCCTGCCAAGGTTAGTCGATCTGCGGGCGGTTGATTGTTAGCGTCCAATGATGACCTCCACCACCGGAACGCGCCCGGATCCGACTGCACCCGACGCTCGAGTCCTGCGCCGCGACACCCGGCTGTGTATCTCGCTCTCGGGACGGCCGAGCAACATCGGCACCAAGTTTCACAACTACCTCTACAACGCACTCGGTCTCGACTACGCCTACAAGGCATTCACCACCACCGACCTGCCGGCGGCGGTCGCGGGAATCCGGGCACTCGGCATCCGTGGCGCCGGAATCTCGATGCCGTTCAAGGAAGCGGTCATCGACCTGATCGATGTGATGCATGATTCGGCGGCCGCAATCGATTCGGTCAACACCATCGTCAACGAGAACGGCACACTGCATGCCTACAACACCGACTACCAGGCCGCAGCAAACCTGTTGCGCGACAGCGGAATCCCAACTGCCGCCTCGGTTGCGGTCGCGGGCAGCGGCGGCATGGCCAAGGCAGTGGTCGCGGCGTTGCGCGACGAGGGCTACCGCGACACCGTGATTGTCGCGCGCAACAGGTCGGCGGGACAGGCGCTGGCGCAGCGCTACGGGTTCACCTGGCAACCCGATCTGGGTACGCAGACCGCCGACCTGCTCGTGAACACGACACCGATCGGGATGGCCGGTGGCCCGGATGCCAACGGGATGCCTTTCACCGCAACCACCGTCGAGGCGGCCCGGGCCGTGTTCGACGTGGTGGCGATACCCTCGCAGACACCACTGATCACCGCTGCCCGCGGAAAGACGGTGATCACCGGCGCCCAGGTGATCGCACTGCAGGCCGCAGAGCAGTTCGTGCTCTACACCGGGGTCCGACCGGACGACGACCAGATCACCGCGGCGTCCGAGTTCTCACGCGCCTGAGCCGACCGAGAACCCCCCCACCCGACCCCAGCCGAGACCACGTGTTGTGCAACGTGTGAATGGACTGGAACCGGGTGGGGGGGTTCAGGGTTCGGGCTTATTCAGATTTCTTCGGGTTCAAGCTGGATTCAAGCGACTCAGACGAGCAGTCCGGCGATTTTCAGCGCGTTCTGCGCGGTCTCCTCGGCGGCCTCGACCGTCCACGTGTCGGCGGTGCGCTCGTTCGACCAGCCGGCGTGCAGCACCGCGTAAAGGACTGCGGCCGGATCGGCGTCGTCGTCGGTGGCGACGACGGTCAGCGTGCTGTCGAGCGCACTGACATGCCACCCCGGACGGGGTCCGACGATGACATCATCGGCGGCGGCATTGAGCCCGCTCAGATCGGCAGAGACGAACGTCGGACGCTGCGCTTCGGGTGCGTTGAGCGCGTCGGCGGCGGTGCTGACACCGGTCAGCACCAACAGGCTGTCGGCCTCGACGGCGTTGGCACCTTCGATGTCGGTGTCGAGACGATCCCCGACGACCAACGGCGTCTTCGATCCACTGCGATCGACGGCGTCGATCATCAACGGAGCGGCCGGTTTACCGGCGACCAACGGCTGCCTGCCGGTGGCATGGGCCACCGCGGCGACCATCGAACCGTTGCCCACCTGCAGGCCGCGTTCGGTCGGAACGGTGGCGTCGACGTTGCAAGCCACCCAGAGCGCACCCGCGCGCAGGGCCAGCGCCGCCTCGGACAGGATCTCCCACCCGGTCTGTGTCGAATGTCCTTGCACCACAGCGGCCGGACGGTCATCGGCACTGCGGGTCACGCCGAGTCCGACCGAGCGGATCTCGTGGACCAGCGCCTCGGTGCCGACGACCAGCACCCGAGAACCCATCGGCAGGCGCTCGGCCAGCAGCCGGGCCGCGGTCTGCGCGCTGGTGACGATCTCGTCCGGCTCTGCCGCAAATCCCAACTCGCGCAGGTGTTCTGCGACCGTTTCCGGCGAGCGACTGGCGTTGTTGGTGACGTAGTAGTTCTTCTGGTCTCCGGCGTCCAGGGCGGTCTTGGCCCCGGGGATCTCCAGCTTGCCCGCGTAGACCGTGCCATCGAGATCGAGTAGCAGGGCGTCGTAGGCATCGCGCAACCGGTCACCGGCTGCGGCGGGCGCGGCCGGGATGAGCTGGGGCCGGACCGCCTCGACAACGTCCACCCGTTCGGCGACAACGGCCGGGGCGTCGGCGACAGCTGCGGCGCCGGTGCGGACCTGCTGCGCGGGAGCGGACAGAACCTCATCCACCGACTCCGGCCCGGACTCGTCTTCCGGCTCGGACAGTTCCATCAACCGCTGCTCTGCGTCGGTGAGGTCGTCTTCGTCGGCAGCGGCCGCGTTCATGAACCAGGTGATCGCTTCCTCGCGACGTCCACCGGCGAGCAGTGCCGCGGCGTAGGCGTAGAAGTAACGGGCGGCATCGGTCCCGACCCGTGAGGGGTCCAGATCGCTGGTCTGAAGTGTGACGATGGCCTTCTCGAAATCGCCGAGGTCCAGGCGCGCACCGGATTCCACGATTCGCATCTCGGCGGCGACCTCACCGGTCAGGGTGCGACCCTCGTCGCTGCGGGCCACATCGATCGCCCGCTCGGGACGGCCCAGGCCACGCTCGCAGTCCGCGATCATCGGCAGCAGCGCATTGCCCGACGACATCCGCTTTGCGGCACGCAGCTCGGAAAGAGCCTCGGCCCATTCCTGTGCGTTGTAGGCGGCGAGGCCGGCGGCTTCGCGCACCATGGCGATACGACCGGCCCGGCGGCGGGCAGCGCGTGCATGTTCCAGAGCCAGCACCGGATCTTCGTCCAGGAGGCGGAAGGTCATGATCAGGTGGCGTGAAACCGCGTCCGAGTTCGCCTTGTCGAGGCTGAGCAGGTCGCGCCGAACCTCGGTGTCGAGGTCTTGCGGGCGGACGTCTTCGGGGAGCGGGGGCTCCGGCGGGCGATTGGCCGAGCCGGTGCCGCGACGAGCGTTCGAATCGTTTCGGAAGTTGCGGTCGTTCCGGTCGGCACCGCTGCGGACGAAACCGCCCCGGTCGGATCCATCTCGGCGATCGGTGGGCCGTCCGGTGTTGGAGTTGCCTCGACTGCTGCCGTTGCCGTTACGTCTGTCGTTCACGCGTCTGCCTTTTCGTCACGATCACACCACCTGCGGAGACCGCAGAGTCGATGGATTCACGCTATGTAGTTCGGTTGGAATGGCCGAATGGCCGCAAGCCAGGATAGCGGATCACTACCTCAAACAGTTAATTCGAGAAGAGCATTCCCTCGCGCCCCGCCCTCCATCACAGTCGGCTCAGCACCTCACCGGCGGCCCGCGCCCCGGAGCGGACGGCCCCGTCCATGTACCCGGTCCAGTAGTCGGCCGTCTCGGTGCCCGCCCAGTGGATCGGACCGACGGGCGCACGCAGTGCCCGGCCGTATCGGGTGAGCGTGCCCGGCCTGCTCACCGCCACCGGTCCCCCTTGTGACCAGGGCTCGAGGTCCCATTTGAAGATGCCGTGGTCGAGGTGGTCCCGCGCCTCCGGGCCGAAGTAGTCGACGAGGTTCTCGGTGCATTCGGCGACGATCTGCTCCTCGGGTGCCTGGTCGAGTCTGCGCATGGCGTCGCCGGAGATGAACCCCATCAGGACGTGATTGCCTTCGGCGTAGTTCTCGAAGCAGACATCGATCGGTTCACCGTTTCCGATCACCTGACCCGACAGGCCCTTGGCCCGCCAGAACGGTTCGCGGTAGACGGCCGCGAACTTGCTCACCGCACCCATCCGGTAGCCGGCATGTAGGCCTTCACGCGCGGCAGGTAGGCCCGGCAGATAGTCGATCTGGCCACTGATCGCCGGCGACATGGCGACGATCACCTTGCGTGCCCTGATCATTCCGGCATCTGTGGACAGGGTGGCGAGGTCGTCGGCCCATCCGATCGAACGCACTGCCGCGTTGTAGACGATCCGCTCACCGAGTTCGGCCGCCATCCGCAGCGGTATCAGCGCCGCACCGCCGACGAACAGTCGCTCCTGTGCACCACCCTCGGTGGTCAGCAGCCGGATGAGGCTGCCCGGATTCGCCTCGTCACCCGCGGCCGCCACGTAATTGAAGAAGTAGAGCGCAGAGAACTCATCGGCCTCGGCCGAGAGCGCTGCCGAACTGGCCAGGCCCAGTAACATCCGTGCGGTCGGCGACATCGCCCGGGCCTCGAGCCACTGTTGCCACGTCACCGAATCGAGATAGGCGGCGTCGGGATGCTCCCACGGCCGGCCCACCGGAAAGTTCAGGAGTCCCTGGAGTTCGACCTCGGCCAGGGCCAGACCTGCCTCCGGCGTGGCCGGATCGATGGGTAGGCCCAGTGCGCTGGGCATGGTGGACCGCTGCCCACTGTTCCAGAAGACGCTGTCCCCGGCGTTGTATGTGGGCAACGTGGCGACACCGTATTCGCGGGCCAATGCGGCGATCTGTGTCTGAGTCGGCCCGATGAACTCCGCACCGGCGTCCAGGGTCACACCCAGTTTCGGGGTCGAAATGTTGTGAACCCGCCCGCCGGCGCGTTCGCGTGCCTCGAGCACCAGCACCGACCGGCCGGATTCGGCGACCGCCTTGGCCGCCGCCAACCCGGACAAGCCGCCGCCGACCACCACCACGTCATAGGTCTGCGAACCGGGACTGCCCCCGGCGGACGCCGCCCCGGCACCGAACAGACTTCCGCCGACAGAGACGCCCACAGCCGACAAGGCGGCAGCTCCGAAGAGCTGCCGCCTTGTCATCGAGCCAGCCGCGAGTGGCCGTTGACCTGCACTGTTCACATCGTGGGTGAGCATGGCCGGAATCGTAACCCGACCACGCGGAAAAAGTGGGTCATGCGACCCAGTCCGGTGACACCACGACCGGCAGTACAGAACGTCAGGGCCGCAACGGCCTCGAGCTGCTTACGACCGTCGGTAACCGTCAGTAATAGTGGGCTCGGCCTCCGACCTTGCGCCCGGTGGCACCGAGAACCCATAGAACTGCGCCGACAACCACCAAGATCCCTCCGACCACCGACAGGATCTGGATACCAAAAATTAGACCGAGGATGAGGAGGATGGCTCCGATGATGATCAATTGAACTCCAGACGACTGAGCGGCAGGCCGCAGGACCAGGGCCCTACTTCCCACCGCGGGGGCATTGACTGTTTCAGCACTGGTGTGCCGTAACCCGCGGAGTCGGGTTACCCAGACATTTCGGACTGAAACATCAGGTAATCCACGACACTCGGAGCCAGACCCAAGCCCGCCTCGTACCGGCCCAACACTTGCTGCACCGGCGAGGTGCACGAACGGGTTGATGCCGTGGGTATCGGCAGCACCGTGGTGTGGCAAAATGGGAAAGCCGGTCGAGACAGCAGCCGCGAGTTTCGATCGCCAGAACTTGGCCACGATCGGGCTCTTTGTGATTGAGGTCGAAAGGACTGGCTGCCGTGCACCCCGAGAACCCGGAATTCGTCGATTCCGGCGCCACCACTTCTGGTAGTGCTGCTGTATCTGTGGTCACCGTCCATCACGGTGAGCTGGCCGTGCTAGCCGTCACCGGCAGCATGGACATCCTGACCGCACCCGAACTGGCAGAAGCGGTGGGCAAGATACTGACCGGTCAGCCCAGGGGGCTGATCATCGACCTGACCGCTGCGGAGTTCTTGTCCTCGGCCGGCATGTCTGTGCTGGTCAACGCCCACGAGGCGATCGCACCCTTCGGTTCGTTGGGGGTCGTCGCAGACGGCCCATCGACCGCGCGCCCACTGCGTTTGGTCGGCCTGGACCAGACGTTGACCATTTATCCCACGATCGAGGCCGCCGTCGCTGCGATGTCTGCCCCCAACCCCCTCTGATCTCCTCGAAGTACCACGTATCCGGAGTAAGAGGTATCTATAGTGTCCAAAGCACGAGAGGGAGCAGGGCAAATGGAGTGTTCACAGTTGGCGTTGACGAGTCGAATGGCCGAGGTGGCGCGTGAACTACGCTCGGAGAGCAACGATATCGAAACCATTCTGCGGGCGATATCGAAAGCCGCGGTCGACACGATCCCGGGGACCGAATACGCAAGTGTCACAGTGGTCACCGCGAACTCCCAGGTCGAGACGCCCGTGTACATCGGCGATCTGGCCGGGCACTCAGATGCACTGCAGCAGCAGCTCCGCGAAGGCCCCTGCATCAGGTCTGCCGTCGGCGAAGAAACCGTGTGGATCGATGACATGCGTACCGAGAGTCGGTGGCCGCAATTCGCCACCGCCGCGGACCAGCTCGGCATTGCCTCGATGGCTTGCTTCTGCCTGTACGTCGACGGCGACAACTTCGGCGCCCTCAACCTGCACAGCACTTCGGTGGCCACCTTTGACGAAGAAGCACGCTCGATCGGTCAGCTCTTCGCCGCGCACGCCGCGATCGCCTTCTCGACCGTGCGCGAAAAAGAACAACTACGCACGGCACTGAACAGCCGGGACCTGATCGGCCAGGCCAAGGGCATGATCATGGAGCGCTATCGTCTCGATTCGACCGCTGCCTTCCGGCTGCTGGCGAAACTGTCGCAGGATTCGAACGTCAAGCTCGTCGATGTGGCCACGAGTGTGGTCGAGGCGGGTCCTGAAGATCGCTGAACCGGGGCTCAAACAAGGCCCTCCAGCTCGGCGACCGACTGCCCCGGTGTCGTGCGATAGACATCGAGTAGAAAGTCGCGATCGCGGTAGCCCGCAACATGCGACAGGTCGGTCTGAGTCAGTCGATCGTGGACAACCTCGCCGCTGACCGGGTACTCCTCGACCTTCCGTCGCCAGTGCACGGCCACCAGGTCGCCGTCGTCGGTGAGCGCTTCCCGTGATCGGCGAAGGACCGCCTCGAACTGCTCCGGCTCCAGGTAATAGAGCACCTCGCTGAGGACGATCAGGTCGAACCTGCCATCCGGCCAGTCCTCGATGAAGTCGCGGGTCTGCACCTGCACCCGGTCGG
The DNA here is from genome assembly GCF_059553395.1 of Williamsia sp. z34. NCBI lineage: Bacteria > Bacillati > Actinomycetota > Actinomycetes > Mycobacteriales > Nocardiaceae > Williamsia > Williamsia sp. z34. The sequence continues at coordinate 908,620 of NZ_JCANWW010000002.1, forward strand.
CCACCGGGGCCAACCGCTCTGCGGCGATCGCGGTCGCCCGCTCGCTGAGGTCGACAGCCAGCAACTCGTCACACCGCTCGGCGAGGAGTTCGGTGAACACACCGATCGAGCAGCCCGCTTCGAAGGCATTGCGGTAACGCCGGCGCGGCAGCGACGCCAACGTCAGCCGGTACTTGCGTTCCTCGTACCAGCGGGTGTTGAAGCCCCAGGGGTCATCGCTGGCGCGATACATTGCGTCAAAGTACTTGGTGTCCAAAGCGGTACCCTCTCAGGCGAATACGTACTCATGTGTGCGCGTCAATCGCTCGAGGACGTGTGGCGGGAGAACCGGCTGGTCCGCCGGATCCGGTGACAGCGGGTTGATCTGGGTCTCGAATGCCGCGATCGCGGCACGCTTTGTGGCGCGCGCCGTCGTCGAGAGCCGATGGCTTCGGAGCCGGTCCCACGGGACCTGCGGATCGCCGGGAGTTGCCCAGTGCCACATCCAGATCGGATACTGCCACAGGGCCAGACCCCGGCGAACAGCGACTTCTCGAGCACACCGACCGACCGCCTGATGGTCGGGATGGCCATCGTCTTCCCACACCGCGAGAAGGCCCGTGGACTCATCAGGTGACTCGTCACAGACGCCGTCGAGGATCGCGGTCATCGCGGCGTGCTCGTGGCCGAGCTTCCCATCGGTCAGGCCGGACCACCGAGATGCATCGAGGCCCAACACTTTCGTCGCGACGTCCAGCTCATCGCGCCTGCGGGCACCGAGTTCTTCGGGCGACAGGGTCGGTGAGCCGGGATGAGACCCCGATCCGTCGGAGAAGCAGACGGGCACCACCTCGATGCCCGCAGCGGCCGCAGCGATCATCATGCCGCCGGCACCGAGGATCTCGTCGTCCGGGTGCGCGGCAAGCACGATCAATCGGTCGACCCGAGGTTCGAACGGAGGCCAATCATGCCCGGACAACCAGGGCTGCCATTGCGCCTCGGTGGTCCCCTGCGCACTGACCGGTACAGCGCTGAATCGCTCGGATGACGTCATGACGCGGTCCCCGCAGCCAGCTTGCCGAGTTCCACCAGATCCCGGTCTGCGTGCGACTGCCGGAGGTAGACGCTCAGATCGGCCACCGCCTGAGCATGGTCTTCATCTGCGACGAGCGGGCCCGGGCCGAGTGCGCGAGCCACACGGTCGAGCACCCCCGTCGCGATCTGCTCGATCGACCACCGCACTCCGAAGGCGCGACGGCGCGCGCCGGCCAGATCGTCGGGTTGGTCGTCGATCTCCGCTGCCGCCTGACTCAGCTGCGCCCAGCCGGTGGCCAGGAGTGCGTCGACCGCGCCCAGATGCATCAGGGTGATGTCGTCGCCGGCGGACTTCGCCTTCTCGTACAGGGGTTGCGCCACCTTCATCGCACCACCGAACCAGCAGGCGGCAACCCCCACGCCGCCGTGCCAGAAGCCGGCCCGGTCGAGGTAGTCGCCCGGTTCACCGATGGGCCGGGCCGGAACACGATCGAATTCCACTGAAGCAGTGCCGGTTTCGGCCATACCCGGATTGTGCCAATCACTCGCCGCCGGATGCACGCCGTCCGAACGCAGATCCACCGCGAACAACCGCCGATATCCATCGGCTCGGGCCGTCACCAGCGCATGGGTGCACCCCTCGGCACCCGAACACCAGACCTTGGTTCCGCACAGCGTCCAGGCTTCCGACTCGAGCACCGCAGTCATCACCGGCGCTGCGGGTTCGGCGGCCCACACACCCCACAGTTCACCCGGCCCCACGCCGGGGGCACCGAGCTCATGCAGGATGGCCACCGCATCACCATGTGCCTCGACCATGCGCCCGGTGGCGATATCGCCACGGGTGAAGGCCGCCAGCGCGCGGAACCGTTCGCGGGTGTCGCCTTTTCCCGGCAACGGGAGGTCGAACCCCGGCTCCGAGACGATCTCCGACGCTCGCTGGATCGCAGTGGTACTCACGAAGCCTCCCCGGCCCGGCCGAGGTCCACCAAATAGTCGGCGAAGCCACCGGACGCCCGACCCTCACGTCGCGTCGACGTCAGTACGGGCGCACGCCCACTCCAGCAAATCGGCACCTGAGCAAGTCGCAGCCGGGCAATCAGATCTACGTCTTCGTCGTGGGCGACCAGTGCAAAGCCGCCGACATCGAAATACACCGGCGCCCACATCCCCAGATTCGCCCCGTGCACATGGCGGTGGCCGTCAAAAGGCTGATACTCGGAATGGAATCTCTCGGCGACCTCCGGGGGCCAGCCATTCCAATCGCGGGCGGCAATGGTGCCGACGAAAGCCTCCCAGCCCTCGCCAGCTGCCGCCACCTGCTCGCTCAGCCAGTTCGGTGGAACCACAGAATCGGCGTCCGTGGTCGCGAACCAGGTGTTGTCGTTCCAGGAACCGTGGTCGAACCCGGCCTTACGTGCCTGGCCGACGGATCGTCCCGTCACCTCGATGGCGGCGATACCGGGCGGGATGCACCCGGCGGTCCCGTCCGAGCAATCGTCGAGTACGACGACCACTCGGACCGGAACATCAACCTGCTCGGCGGCTGCGGCGATCGAGCTCAAACACTCGGGCAGAACTGCCATTTCGTTGTGCGCGGGCACAACGACGACAATGTCGTCTGGCCTGCCTGTTCGAACCTGGTCACCTGAACCGTCCACTCCCTACGCCTTCTGCTGCGCGCCGGCACGCGCCGGATTACTCTGCTCCGCTGCCTTGGGGTCGAGTTCGGCGGCCTTGGCCCGAACCCCGGCCTCCACCGCGTTGCCCAGATCAGGATCGACCCGACTCCAGTACTCGAAGGCGCGCGCCAGCACCGGCTCGCTGACCCCGTTCAGGAGATGACCAACGATGTTGTCGGTCAACCGCCCGCGTTCGGCATCATTGAGCACCTCACGGACCATCGTGCCTGCCTGGCCGAAGTCGTCGTCCTCCGGATGGTCGACGTAGGCGGACCGGACGATCTCACCGTTCGCGGCCCACCCCGGATCCACCTGGAAGCCTGTTGCCGCGGCCGGACCACCCTTCGAGTTCGGCGCGTATACGGGATCGCTGACTTTGCTCACGCGCATCGCACCATCTTTGGAGTACGAATGCACCGGATACTTCGACGCGTTCACCGGGATCTGCTTGTAGTTGGCACCGATGCGGTACCGATGCGCGTCGGCATAGGAGAATCCACGGGCCAGCAGCATCCGGTCCGGGCTCAGGCCGATGCCCGGAACCAGGTTGTTCGGCTCGAATGCCAACTGCTCGATCTCCGTGTGGTGATCGGTCGGATTCCGGTTCAGCGTCATCCGCCCGACTTCTTGCAAGGGATAGTCACCGTGCGGCCACACCTTGGTCAGGTCGAATGGGTTGAAACGGTAGGCCACCGCGTCGTCGAAAGGCATCAACTGAACCTTCAGGGTCCAGGACGGGAACTCCCCGGAGTCGATGTGCTCGAACAGATCTCGCGTGTGATAGTCGGTGTCGATGGATGCCATCTGGTCGGCTTCATCCTGGGTGAAGAACTCATGGCCCTGGTCGGTGATGAAGTGATACTTCACCCAGTGCTTCACGCCCTCCGCATTGACCCACAGGTACGCATGAGAGCTGTAGCCGTTCATGTGGCGCCAGGTCCGAGGGATACCCCGATCACCCATCAGCCAGGTCACCTGGTGCGCGGACTCCGGGGACAGTGTCCAAAAGTCCCACTGCATGTCGTGGTCGCGGAGGTTGTTGTCGGCCCGTCGCTTCTGAGAACGGATGAAGTGCTGGAACTTCATCGGATCCTTGACGAAGAACACCGGGGTGTTGTTTCCGACCATGTCGTAGACGCCCTCGTTGGTGTAGAACTTCAGGGCGAAGCCACGGGGATCCCGCCATGTGTCGGGGCTTCCGCGCTCCCCTGCGACGGTCGAGAATCGCGCAGCCATCTCGGTGGCGGCACCCGGCTGGAACACCGCGGCACACGTGTAGGCCGACACGTCGCCAGTGACCTCGAAGACGCCGAATGCACCACTGCCTTTGGCGTGTGGCTGCCGCTCCGGAATCCGCTCGCGGTTGAACTGGGCCATCTGCTCGATGAGGTAATGATCGTGCAGAACAATCGGGCCGCCGGCTCCGACGGTCAACGAGTGCTCGTCGCTTCCAACCGGGGCTCCGGCGTCCGTTGTGGTGTAGATCTTCTCGTCTGGCATACGCACCTCCGCGCTCTTCGCGAGCGGGCAAGGCTGCCGCCGCACTCTGACGTTACGAGTACCCGAAATCGTACGCCGCGATAGCAAAATACCCTGTATTCGAGTCCATTGCTGGAATCGGATACAGGGTATTCGCAAATTGTGTTCGGCGGTGTCCTACTCTCCCACACTGATTAGGGTGCAGTACCATCGGCGCTGGTAGGCTTAGCTTCCGGGTTCGGAATGGGACCGGGCGTTTCCCTACCGCTATAGCCGCCGTAACAATGTGAAACAACCATCGTCACAAATCAA